>CAVUHI010000012.1:0-42002 GCA_963741295.1 Candidatus Bathyarchaeota archaeon | reverse complement strand
ATTTTTTCTTTTTAAAATCACCTTTTGGCATAATAATACATTGATTTGGAGCTCCATGAGCCACGGCTTGTTCCTCCAAGAAAAGTTTTCCAACATAAGCACAAGTTACAGCATCAAGCTCATGGTCGCTCATTTGATTGTTCAACCCAATTATGCCTAACTTTTCTAAGCCTACTTTTAATTTTTCAAGCCCTTTTTGCTTTCTTGGAATCCCCAAAACGTCTTGGGCGCCGCCGGGATAGGCTTCAATTACCGTAAACCTTTGAGCTTCTAAAATGTTCTTTAGACTTATGCCTCTGACAGTTAGTTTCCTCATTGGACCCAAAGTTATAGGAAAAAGTTTGATACCCATCTTCAAAAGTTCTCGGTCGCTTTCTCTTAAATGGATGTTTGTTCTTTCTTCGATTGATTTTCTCCCAGGCGGCAAACATAGGGGTGCATCGACGGCAACGATTTTTGGCTTAGCTTCAATGATTTTTTGAATGATTTCCGTATCAGTGTAAACTAAACATGTTTCCGCCTGCATACCCCTGAGTATGCAAAAACCTGTTGGCCTGTTTTCAACGCCAGCAAGATCTAACCCAACAATTCTCATTCAAACTCAAACTAGATGAGTATTCTTGACTTAATACCTCTTCTGTGCCCACCGCAAATCGATCGTAAGACCTCACTTTTTCTCATGAAAAATAGTAAATTCAACATGATTTTTCTTCAAAAAACCCCGTTTTTACTCATTTACCAAGCAAGCGATAGAAAGTGTTTTAAACCCATACATATGATACCATCCATCAGAGGAATAACCATGGCAAAATGCCCAACATGTGGAAAAGAAGTTAAAACTCCAAAGAAAACCTGGAAGATGGCTGGAAAACCAGACAAAAAAGGCAAACGAACACAACTTACCATAGCTCTCTATGACTGCTGCGGTAAGACTTTCCGCGAAGTCTTAGATAAGAAAAAAATCTAAAATCCTTCCATTTCCTTTTTTCTATTTTTTATTTCATACGATGTTTCTGCAATAATGCATAAATCTGTTAGTTTTGAGATGTTGACTTGTTCAGGTTTCCAATAGAAGTAGTCAAAATAAATTAAATAATTATCGTGCAAACGGTAAGTTTATTTTCCAAAATTGACTTCACCCGTTCAGGAAATAACCCGTTAACAACAAAACAAGCAACAGGCGAATCCAAAAGCAGTTTAGGCAAAGCTTTGTCAACGCTCGTCCGAATATTCATTCCTAACAGTTCTCGAACAGTCATTTGTGCAATCAATTTGGCTTCTGGATGCTTTTTTGGGTCTTCTGAATAGATTCCATTAACATCAGTAATTAAAACACCTTTGACACATTCAATCTGCTTGCAATGTATACGGCTATGGAGTCTGAAGTTATATCCCAAGAATTTTCCAGCGGATCCTCGCCAAGCATCAGATTCGAAGGCAAAAGAACAGGCAACTTTCCCATCCCCAAGAAATATTCAATTTCGTCCAGCTTACTGACCGCTACTGAATTCGGAATCAAATCAGCAAGCAATAAGCCGTATTGATCCATGCCTAAAATCGCCATCTTATGTGATGCATTACAAGATAAAGAAAAGCGCTTATCTAAACTTCTAACCATATCGGCAAATTCGCCGCCGCCAGGAACCACAATCAACCTGCGCTTCTTTGAGGATAAACTTAGTTCTGTGCATAAAGCTTTGAACTTTTCAGGGTACAATGCCAAGCTGCCGCCTACTTTCAAGACTGTGGCGTTCATTTGTGGCATTCTCCCTCAAGCATATCTGCAGTCATCAAAGCAACCCCGAAAGCTGGAGTAGCGAAAACAGCATTCTTTGGCAATAAAGTGCCCAAATCAATAATTGAATCTACGCAAAGGTGCATTGCTGCTTTTTTAGCGATAAAATTTTTTCCAAGTCCAGTAACCACCACAGGCACTTTACCTGAAACCAACGTTTTCGTGTAAGCGTAAACTTTGGATAAGCCTTCTTCAACTTGCAAAAGTTGTTTACCATAGATGTATTGGGCAATATCCAAAATTTCTTGGGGGGTTAACATTTCTGTATCAGCGCAAATTACCCTGGCAAGCCGCGAGTAGGCTTCAGGCAGACTTTTTCCTCGCCCATCGGCAGTTTCAGAGGTATACTCATTCTCCGTAATGTTACCTACCACAAGATGAACGTCACCGGATAAAGCAAAAAGTTCAGAAGCTACTGCTGCAACCCCTTTTGAGGTTGGTATGGATTGCACGATAGCGGCAACGTTTGTTCGTAAACTGCCCGTGTAAACGAGTTCTCCACATATGAGTTTATCTAAGTCTGCTTTGCCACGCGCCGCAACCTTGCCGTTTAAAATGGGGATTATGCTTGTGCTGGTGCTCCCTACATCAACTACAACGCAATCCTTGAGATGATTAGATACTAGCCAACCCGTAGCTGCCCAATTAGCCGCAGCAACTTCCAGAGGCCCCTGTTTTGCAGCTTCTAATGGTTCCATTTTAGCGTCTGTGTTTAAAACGTATATGGGAACATCAGGAAAAGCTTTCTTAACGCAGTCTAAAATGTGGGTGACGCCTTCCCGTTTGGTTTGGTAAGCATCGGATAATTCAGCTGTCATGGTTAAGCCAACACCATCAAGTCTAACCGTGCCCAACTGTTCTTTTAGAGCTAATAGGACATCAACTAGTTTTTCGGGGTGTTTCCAAACTGGAAAATACTCGGCTGCCCCTTTAACATTCAATAGTTCACCTGCTTTGACGGTGACGAATGCGGCTTTTGTGTTGGCGCCTCCAACATCATAGCCTAGCACATCAACCAAACTGTTTTTCCTCAAGGATATTGTTGAGTAAGTTCTTTTTAGCTTCTTCTAAATCACGCCTTGCCTTATCTAAGCTCTCCCCTTCGCCGATTATAAGGGAGCATGATTTGGTTTTTTCATCCAATGGGAAGGGCGGTGAAATAATGTTGCTTGACTGCGCGGCTTTTTGGAAAGTGATTATCGATGGAGTGAGTGTTTCGACTTTTGAGAAACAGGCAAAACCTTGATTTTCATATTTTGATGGCAATTGACCTTTAATAACGGAGTTAATTAACGCTTCAGCAATATTGAAGTTGGCAACTTTGCTTAATCCAACGTAAGATGTTGTTAATCTTGGGTTAACATCAACAACGTAAGGCCCATCCTTTGCCAAAACCAAATCAACACCAACATACCCCCGCAAACCTGAAAACGACTCAACCACTTTTTCAGCCAAAGACAATGCTTCCTGCTTTAGCGGATGATTGAAGGGTACACATCCGCCATTGTAAGATGACGTTTCTTTGGGTTCGGCAAGGGTTACGCTTTGCTTGTTTAAGCTTAGGGCCATGGCTTTTTTGGTGTTAGAAAGAAGGCTTACGCTTGCTGGTTCGCCGTCGATGAATTGTTGAACCACAAAATGTGTAGCATTCGAGTCGGCTTTTACTTTCTCGATGGCCTTCTTAACCTGGGCTTCTTCTTTAATGATACTTAATCCGCCACAACCGACTCCATCTAAAGGTTTGAGGATAATAGGATAACTAAGTTCACGTTTAATCCCTTGCTTAATCCGTGCTAAATTGTCAGAGCTATTTAGAACTAAGGTTTTTGGTGTTCGAAAGCCTTTTTTCTTCAAATCCTTATAGAGCGCTGCTTTGTCGGCAACAGTTTTTATGACTTTGGATTCGCAGTTAAGCGAAATTTTGCCCGTTTGCTCTGTGAGTTCTACAAACGATTGAAGAGCTCGCCCTGTTTCTGGCGCGATGATGTAGGTTGCGTCGTTGATTGTCGCGATGTTTTTGAGAAATCTTTCTGATTCTTTTCTGAATTGGATGGGTAATATGCAGAATGCTTCTAATGGAGGATGAAGTTTTGCTATTCTTGCATCCAGTAAAACCGTGACTTCATGTCCCGCCGCCGTAAAATCGGCAACAATCTCTCGCAGCATTCCAAAACCTTCGGCTAAAACATTTGTTGGAATAGGCTGTTCTGCGTATCCGCCGCCTGAAACATATTCGTAAACAACAATCTTCATAAAATTGCCCTTCGAGAGTGGTTTTGTGCTACGTAAAGGATGACTTAAAGCTTTTCTATCTGACCTAATTCATCCAGAAAAGCACCAATATGTCGTTTCTTAACATGTGGCATAACCACGATTCTAATACAATCGTACCGTGAGACATAAGAGACAAACCAACCTCGCCGCCACAATTTCTCAGCTAACCCCTTAGTATTATCGCCACGGAAGGCAACCAGATTCAAAGTTGGCTCGACGACCAACCTAAAACCAGCACTTACTAAGCCGTTCGCCAGCAATCTTGTGTTCACCATGCATTTCCCAACATTTTCAGAATAACCTTCCCTGCCCAAAGCTTTAAAAACAACCCAAACTGAGGCCGCGGAAGCTCCTGTCCTTGTGCCCACAAACGTGTACTGTGCTTTGTCGGTTAGATAAGGGGTTTCTGTTTTGATGTAATCCAGCGATGTAGCGTCTTTAAAGAGTATTCCACCAGCGGGAATTGCAGCCATGCCCATCTTATGAGGGTCAACTGTCATAGATTCTACGCCATCCAAACCAAAATCGAAGCGGGGCTGGCTATGTTTTAGGAATGGGATTACTAAGCCGCCGAACGCCGCATCAACATGCAAGAAAACACCATGCCGTAACGCAATTTCTGATAACTTATCAATAGGATCCACAACACCTAGTTCTGCCGTTCCGGCAGTGCCAACGACGGCGACCGTATTCTCGTTAATGAGATTTTCAACTTCTGACGGATTAACCCTAAAAGAACTGTCTAAACTGGCATATATTGGCTTGAGGTTTAACATTTTGCAGATTTTTGTGAAAGAGAAATGAGCTGACTCAGGAAGGACCACTTCGGGGTTGTTTACCTTTGCACTAGTTCTTGCTGCCAGCATTGCCATTAGGTTTGCTTCAGTTCCGCCTGAAACCAAAAAACCCACTGCACGGTTTCCGTGAAGAAGTTCAGCAAGTTCTTGCATGACTTCTTTTTCTAGTTGAACACTTCCAGGAAAAAGCCCCGAGTCACCCAAATTTGAGTCAAAAAACATACGGTAGGCTTTTTCTGCGATTGGATGCGGTTTAGTGCACATGGAACACAAAATTTTGCCTTCATCATATTTTTGATTTAAGTCGCGAACTTTCTTGAGTTCATCCAAAATGGTTTTTTGAGGTAAGCCTTTAGGCCGCAAAACTAAGCCCTCATGGTACCAGTTTGCCTAACAGCCTCAACCAGTTCGGCTACCAATTTTCTGGTAATTTGTCCCGTTACCCGATTGCTGTTAGTGCATGCAGCCCCGCGTAACCCTGCAATGTCAGCGCCTAAACCGTAAACGATGGGTAAATCTTGTTTTCTAAGCGAACCGGCCAAAGCAGCCTCTAAGCCGAAGCTGTGAGTGGAATAAACAAATTTTTCTAGTTGCTCAACAGTTAAATGGTCGAATAAGGTTTTGCCATCTTTAACGGATGTGTCAAGCATTGCAACATCCACCTGGGCTTTATAGGCAATTTCAGGAATTAATAATGGGTTGATTGCGCCGATTTTTTCTGCATCGGCATAGCCTGCGACGGCGATTTTGATTTTGGGGTTGAATTCTTTTGCGGCTTTGCGAACGTTTTGCAACAGAAAGATTGCTTCTTCCGCCGTTTTAATTCCCTTGAGCCCTACCTTAATGTAATCAACGCCTAATGATGCTGCTCCAAGTGCCGCAAGCGAAACTGAACCTGGATGGTTTCCAACTTCGCCGATTGTGCAGCTAACCTCAAGGTTTTTCGGCGTTATTTCTCTAATTCGTCTTATAACCCAAGGATAATTTGCGCCCAAAGCACCCTCAGATGGGTTTTTTACGTCGATGATGTCTGCTCCCCCTGCGATGGCTTCTTGGGCTTCTTTTTCGTTCATGGGACTTATGAGCAGCTTCAAGTTGTTTCATATTGATGCCCTTATTTGATGCCTTTAAAGTTTTCCTGTAAAGTTGGCTTGGTTCTTAATGGTCAGTAGATTGTTTATTTTAACATGCTATTGACTTGAAAAAACACCAATGCGACCACTTTCTCAGATACTTGAAATGGTTAGGTTTTTCTATATGGGTGGGTCAATTCCTAAAGGTGCCCACGTCTTGAAGATTATACCAGTAATCGACATTTTAAACGGCAGAGTTGTGCATGCGGTCAGGGGTAAACGGAAGGAATATCAGCCGCTCCAAAGCATCCTCACAAAGTCAACTGCACCCGTAGAAGTTGCCAAAGCTTTCAAAGACCTCGGATTCACAGAATTGTATGTTGCAGATTTGGATGCCATCATCGACTGTTCCGTCAGTTTTCAACCCATAGGAAACATCGCAGAAAAAACAGGTATTAAACTAATGGTTGATGCGGGCATTACAAACATCGAAAGAGCCCAAAAATTGCTCGACAATGGCGTTTCTAAGTTAATAATTGGAACGGAAACCTTGCAGAGCAAAAATTTTGTTGAACAAGCCGTTGATATTTTCGGAAGCGACCGTGTTGTTGTCAGTTTGGATTTGAAAGGCGACAAAATCCTTGTTAAATTGGGATTTGACGGCTGCCTAAATCCCATTTGTCTATTGACAAGATTTTAAGCGAATGGGTGTTTCGCAGGTTATTGTGTTGGATTTAGCTCGCGTTGGCAGCGACGAAGGAGTAAACATAGATTTTCTCAAAGAAGTAATCGCCGAAGTTGGTGTTGACGTGTATGTTGGCGGCGGCGTTCGAGACATAAACGACTTGGTTGAATTAAGAAATCTTGGCGTATCAGGCGTATTAATTGCCACCGCCTTGCATACTGGCAAAATAACCATTGCACAATTAAAACAAGAAGAATTCCTCTAATCGAGCTTTGCTAAACAAACAATCCCGCCTAATTGCGTGAGGCGTTTGCCAGCGTTCGATTCGGCATCAATCACACGTGTTTTAACGCCATTCTTAGCGGCAATCTGCATGAGCCGATTTACCCGGTTTTTCTGGCGGCTACCATTCAAGATAATCATTCGTCAGCAGGAGATATTCTGGTTGAGGTTTCCCCTGCGCTTGAGGGTATAAGATGAGGGTTTCTGCTTCTTGAAGGGAAAAAAGCACGAGATTGTCGGTTTTGTTTAGGCGTTTTTCGAGAATTTCTAGCAGGTTCTCAGATTCTTCCGATGCGTTTTCTTGAATTAACTCTTTGAAAGCGGATGTCTTTGTTAAAGCAGCTACTTGCGGCGGTGTGCTTGCGGAACCGGTTATCTGGGCGATTGATGCTTTGTTTGTTCCCTGCGTAACCATGCATGATGAGATTTTACGTGGAACAAAAATTCCGATGCGTAACTGGTTCTAGGTGGCGAAGCAACTATTATACTTCTAACGCCCTCTTTTAGTACGGGTCTTAGGGCGTTTACGATAGTTTCGTGGAAGCTATAGAGCGCTTTTTGGTCTTTTCGGTCGCCATTTATGGGTATGGTTTGTTGGGGTTTGGCGACTTGGCTGAAAATGTACCAGATCGCTGCGTGGTCTGCTTCCATACCAATGAGAACTGCGACGGGGTAGCCGCGTTTGTAGTTTTTGGGTTTCATTCTTGTTCGCTATTCATCTGTGCAGCTTTGGTTATTTTAGTTGTTGCTTACTTTATCAAGTTGCATCGAAACACTAGTCGAAACGACATGTTTATCAAACCCAAAAACCGTTCCTAACCCATGAACAAAATATACACCAAGCAAGACCTCGACTTGGAACTAAAGAAAAACAAGAAGGTCCTTGCATTGTTCTACGCTTCATGGTGTCCCTTCTGTGTGGGATTTGTTTCAACTTTCGATGAAACGGTTGCGAAAATGGGTTTTGAAAGTGTCATACACGTTCTCCTCGACGACTACGACAACGAGTTATGGGATGACTACAATGTTCCCGCTGTGCCAACAATTGTTTATTTTGAAGACGGCAAGGTTTGCAAACGACTTGACGCACAATTAGGAAGGGGTTTAAGTGAAAATGCCTTCAAAAAATGGATACAAGAATTCAAGAGCAAATAGATAGCATTAAATTTTTTTAATAAAAAAAAGAAAAGAAAAGAAAATTTTGTTTTTATGCTGGTGGTGGTGGCGGTGGAGGAGGCATTACGGTCGCAAATGCTTGTTTTGTTTGGACCACAATGGTTCCTGCGTATGCGGTCTGAGTATTTTTGGCGTTTATCTCCAGCGGTCACAATTCCTACGAGCCAATCAAGCAAAAGTAATAACGGATAGATTTTGCTGATGTTGCGAACGAGCGCTTTTTCTATTGTTACTTTGCCGCCGTTTACCATTTGTACTTGTAAGCCCATGACTCGTTTGCCTATTGTGGCACCCCAAGATGCATCAAGTATCGTGTAATATAGCACTGCGAGTATTCCCCAAATTAACCAGAAGAATAGAAAGCCAAAGCCTCCAAAGAAATAACCAAAGCCGCCTCCAAATAATGTTGCAATTGCCAGAATGAAACCTATTATTGCTGCTGCGATGCTAAGTATAATGCCGTCAATAATTAGGGCAATAAGCCTTATAATCCAATGTCCCCAGTCAATTTGCTCTGTGTTGGTTGTCAAATTTTTTCAAAACTCCTATTAATCTTTCTAGGCGGTTGTTATTAATATCTTTCTATCGCTCGTTTAACCGTGAAAAAATTAAGGCTTAAAACCAGCCAAAAGCGCCAATTCAAGCCATTTCCAGTAGCAATCCACATCAACAAACCCGATTTGCCTAAACCATTGCAATTGAGTCTCCACATCTAATAGCTTATTTGAAGGGTCCTCGCTTTCACGAGTCCAATGAATAGCTTCTAAGAATTTCGCATGCACATTCTCAGTTGGGGATGAAACGTGTTCGAGGTTGCAGAAGACACCATTGGGGTTGAGCAGATTGAATACTTCGGTGTAGAGCTCTTTTTTCCTAGAATCAGTCAAATGATGAATAGCTAAGCTCGATACAACTGCATCAAAACTGCCCAGTTGCTTTGATGGAAGCGGTAGGCTAAAGTCATGCTTAACTATTGTGATTTGTTCGTCGTTAGCAAAGCGTTTTTTGGCTTGTTCAATCATTGGGTCGGAGAAATCTAATGCAACACCTTCTATCGTTGGATGACTCAGTTTCACAAGGGCGAGTAACCTTCCGTCTCCAGTCCCCAAATCTAAAACGCGTTTGGCGCTTAATGGAATTTGTTCCAGCAACGATTTTTCTCCTTCAGTTCGATGCGGAAGTTTATCTGCTCTTGCTAAATACGCTAGCGCATGTTCGACTGTTTGCCATTCGCTTGTCGGGGCGTCTTGTTTGGGCATTTCTGTAACCTTTCTTTAGGATTTGACTTAGTATTGTAGTTAAGGTTTGTGACCTTTTCTACCAGAATATCCTTAGCTACAAAAATAATCCTTATATCTTATTTGTTAGCTTAATGGAAAGGTAAAGTGGGGATTCTGATTATGGAGTTTTGTCCTAAATGTGGCTGTCGTCTCGAAGTTAAAAAGACTGAAATCGGCACCAATGCATTTATTTTGTCCTGTCAGAAATGCGGCTATACAAAGCAGCCGAATGATAAAAAAGCTGAAGCAAGAACAGGCGCAGTCATACAACCTAAGCCTAAACCATTCATGACTATCATTTCAGAAGAAGATGCCAACATAAAGACTATGCAATCCATAAAGATGAAATGCGAAAAATGTGAGAATAATGAGGTTTATGTTTGGCAGGTGCAAACTCGAGGCGGAGATGAAGCGTCAACCCAGTTTATGCGTTGTACAAAATGCGGACACACGTTCAGGGAATACACGTAATTTTGAAAAGTTATTAAAGCAGTAATCGCTATAGGGTTATTCTCGGAGTAAAACCCGATGCCGAAAAAAGAAAAACCGTTAACTAAAAAAGAACGCGACGAAAAACGAAAAGCAAAAAAGTCAAAGCAGAGCAAAACACAGACTAGTTAATTTAGTCTAATGTGTATCTTGCTTTCCCTTTCAGTTTTTTATTTTTTTCTATTTTAATTCCAAATAAATTTTGGGCAACGGACTATTTTTTATTTGACAACGCGTACTAGTGAATGCCTATGATGAATAACACGTCAGTCTGAGAGGGATTGGTAGTCCCAAAAATGATGTCAGTTATACGAATTCGGAGGCACAACATTTCTTTTTAAGTATAAAGTGATTTAGGTTAACTTGAACTCCGCGCCTATGATGACAATTGCACGAAAGTATTGGAGAAAAGTATCTCTAAAAATGACTTTAACCAAAATACGTTCTGAGGCGCCCAAACAAAACAATTGAAAAGAGTAATTTTTATGTCCTTTGAAGACCTGTTACGCTTCTTCAACGGAAAACAACTAATCTTTCTTAGCTGGCTTAGTATACCTCTCGAGATTCCGGGTTTAATTAGTCCAAAACCTAAAAAGAATTGCTGATTTTTCGTGCACAACTGAATTTTCAGCTAGGAAATCTTATTGCAATTGGCTAAATGATTTTCCACAGTTGTTTTAGAGGAAACAATTAAACTGTAATTATTGTCTTCTTTGTTTTGTTAGTGGACAATGTTAATTAGGAATCAAGAAGCGTTATTGATACGATATTCATGCCCAACATTACTGCGTTCTGGTTTATTAGAGAAGGCGAAAAACTTATCCAGTGTGACAAAGCAGCATTCGACAAAGCCATAATTGAAGGCAAAAGCGTCAAGTACCGAGGTTACCCAAACAAAAGAGCTGAACGCATCGCTGAAAAACTAGAAGCATCGAGAATGACTTTTCTTGCAGATCCCAACTGCCCTCCAAAGTTTCGTGCAGTAATAACCAATCCCGCAAACATTTGTGAGGTTCAGATTATTCAACCGGATGATCCTGATTTTTGGGTTCGAGAATCTAAGCGACCGAAATACTTGTGCTTAGATGTAGTGAGTACCGCAAAAAAATCAAGCACCGCTTAATCCCACCATTTGGTAAACATGCTATAGCGGTGTTCTTCCAACTCTTCTTAACAGCAAATTAGCTACTCCAGCCACAATCAAATCTGCTACTACCCACACAAGGAACGAAATATGCAGTAAAATAGCTAAACCAGTGATAACCAAAAGGAGAGTTATCGCGATTATACCGATGGTTCTTTTTCTTTGATTTATTTTTTCAGGGTTAAAACTTTTTTTTGCTGGCATAGCACTCTCTTTTACCCTTACGTCAATGTCTTTTAAAAATGTTTTAAAGCACAAAAATCAGGGGTCATAAGGCATTGTAGTCAGTTAATTAGAATTCAACGATAGATCGCTACGATTAAATGGCGATTTCTTTTTAATTTCGCTATATTTATCAAGTTGCAATCACCATTAATTCTTGATTGATTATGAAAGCTTACATGGGATTATCCTGTAAAGTAGGCGCTTTCAATCGAGTCCTAGATGAACTGATAAAACTGAATCTTTCCAAAAAAGATGTCTTTCTGCTCTTTGGACCCATCGACATCCTCATCCAATTCAATGGCTTAAAAAGCCTCGACGAATTCATCGCCAAATGGTTTAATCCTATAAGAAACATAACCCCACAAGAATCGATGATTGAACGAACACAAACCCTAATAGTGATCTCCGAAGGAAAACCTTTCACAGAAGAACCCTATGCATTCTTGTTTTTGAATACTCAACCTAGAAACCTCGAGGAAGTTCAAAACAAACTTCACGCTATTCCCCAAGTGTTGTCGACTGACACGGTTTTTGGACCCTACGATGTAATAGTTGCGGTGAAAGCAAGTGGCAAAGAAGACCTGAAACAGCTTATTTCTCAAATACAAGAAAAAGTTCCCCACATTCAAGGAACCGTAACAGCAATAGTAGCCTCACTTTACTAGCTAATGGATGATTTAGATAGTTGCGCAGCGTTTCTTAAGCAAAGCCTTAGCGATTTATAGTTAGCAAGTGTGGCCCGTTTTTGCCATTATGTTTCTGCCATTTCCTGTTTTAGAAACGTTTCTCTTCTTTCTTTCGGTGCCAATCTCCCATGATCTGAACGAGATTTGTTTTTCACCACACAATCCAAATTAAGGTAATTTGATACTTCACCTTTACCTTGAACTCCCCCAAAGTGATCTTTCCCGATTCTGTAGGCTTCAAATGTAAAAATTGCGGCGTGTGCTGCCGAATGCAACCGCCAGACGTTGACAAAAAAGAACGAAAGGACATAGAAACAAAGGGATTCAAAGATTTCTTATCTCTGCCAGATGAAACGGGAATCATGTGGATTCGCAGAAAAAAGGATGACAGCTGTTTTTTCCTCACAAAAGACAACAAATGCGCCATTTATGAGGTTCGCCCGGCAGCCTGCAGGATGGAGCCATTTACCATAATGGATTATGATTATCAAAACAATCGAATAGAGTTGGAGATGAACTTTCCTTTCTCGCTTTGTTGCATCGGGGTATTTGAACAAAAAGTGTTAAATGCTGAAGAAATCACGAAGGCAACTCAAATTCTGGTACAAAGAATTTTGGCTTTAACAGCCAAAGACCTAGAACTTCCAGTCACCGATAAGAGGGTTCATGCTGAAACAAGGTCCAGGATTCTTCGAAGAGTAGTTGAAATGGCTGATTTGCAGCTCTAGACAACTTCTGCTTTTGAGCTAAATTGGGGCAGACTCATATTTTGGTTTGGGAGCAGACATTTCCATCATTTTCTTTGCGTTGGCGATTTGCCCTTTTACGTCTTCTATGCCTGATTGGAATGATTGAAGCGGAATAATTTCCCAAGTATTTTGAGCCCAGAAGGGTAAACGCTGTAGCCAACTGCTCAGTTCTTCACCTGAGGCAGCCTCAACAATAATAACGCCTGCTCTTTGTCCCGCGTATAGTCCTCCTACGATGACCTTCTTTTCTTCCCAGTCTTTCATCATTTCGATGCTTGGCAAAATCATTTTTTCAGCAGACATAACGAAATATGTTGGGTCCATTGGACCGCCATAATCAATTCCTTTACCTATGACTAAAAACTTCATAAAATGACACCTATCCTCAGAAACGCTCGAGACCTCTTAAACGTATGTGATTGTCACAAGCATACTACAAAATGATCCAAGTGAGCAGGAATCATGGGGAATGCACGATTGGGCAAAAGTGCTTTTCTATGCCTCCTGCTCACTTAACTATAACATTGTTATTATTAGTATAATAGTTTTGCCCCTTACAAATACGGGAATAACCTCAAAAGCGTTAAGCAAAAAGAAAAATTGTTAAGCTCAAAGAATCTAAAAATTAAAAAAGAAAAAGGATATTGTTAAACGAGTAAGATGTTAGCTTAAAAGCTTAATATCTTCGTGGAGGTCTTCGTTTTGCGTAGCATTCTCGGCAGTAAACTGGCCTGCTACCGTCTGGTTTGAATGGAACATCACATTCTTTTCCGCAGTCTGCGCAGGTTGCCTTATGCATCTCTTTGTTGCCATATGACATTTCTATTTTCACTTCCTTTTACTACTTAATTTGCAAATTGTTTTGCATGCTTGTGAAACGTGAAGCTTACTATAAAGGTTATCTGTTGATTATTGATGAACCCAAAGTTGCTGCTTTTAATTAAACGGTTTTTTGCTCTTGTTTCGTCAGCTTCTTTATGTTTCAAATGGTGCAAATATGTTTAATTTTGCACTATAAAAGTCACAAAATTTATTAGAAAGAAAGCACTAAGTTAAATTTGCAAGTCAGGGAGCAAGCTTTAGTAGCAATGCACTGAGGCACAGAAGCGTGCTAATTAAAACAGCGTAAAATTAGCTCGCGATTAAGACTTTGCCTCCGTGGGCTGAACATGCATAGTGTTGAAGCATCTAAGCTTGAAGTAGCAGGTTCAAAACGGCGCAAGAATCTGCAGCGACAAAGACTGCTTAGATGGGCCGTGTCAACAATAAGGCTCAGACCTGACTTGCAAATTAAGTGGAAGAAAAAATAAATACGGAAAACCGTAAAACTCCACTTTTTTTTGGAGTTATGCTTTCATCTAATTATGAGCTATTTTTAATAGGAAAAAAAGAGAAGATTATTTTGCATATGCCTCAACGAGGTCTCTTGCAGTAATAATTCCCACGATTTTTTCATCATTCACAACAGGCAATCTTCTAATGTGCTTTAAAGCCATTGTAGCTGCGGCTCTGTGAACGCTTGTACCTGCGGGAATAGCGATTAGAGGCTGTGAACATTCTGGTCCAACATCCGTAAACAACGCCTTACCTTTAGCTAAGAAATTCGTGAGCAAGTCGCGTTCAGTAAAAATACCAAATGGCTCTTTTTCCCTTGTAATTATTACGCTGCCTATACGATTGGCTACCCATAATTTTAGCGATGTTAAGCACCGATGTTTCTTGGTCAGCATAAACGACTTCTTTGGTCATGAATTCATCAACTTTAATTTCCGTTTCTGCAACATCAGGTAAACTCTTTATTAAGTCCGAAGCAGTCATGATACCTACGAGCTGTTCCAGCATCAAACACGGCAAGCCTGCTTTTCCTTGCAATCATTTGCTTAGCAACTTCTTTTATCTTAGCTGACTCAGAAACGCCAGCCAACGGATATGACATTACATTCTCGACTTTTTCATCTTTCAAAAATAACCCATACGCCAAAACCTTGCTGAGTAAATCCCGCTCCGTAACAATTGCCACCGGCGTTTTGTATTTCACAACAATCAAGCTTCCGATATGTTTCTCACCCATTATTCGGGCAGCATCATCAAGCGAAGCTTCTGGAGTTATAGTAATAACATCTTGGCTCATCAGTTCCTTTGCCATTCGATAAAGCGGCAAATCACGTTTGTATTGTTCGTAAGCGATGTCGACGATGCATGGCAACTTTCGTTTTATTTCTTCTTGAGGTGTCGCCACAAAAATTCCTCAAGATATGTAGTGGTTGAAAGGGCTAATTAATGTTCCATAGAAGTTTGCTTTACAGGAGAAACTATGAAAGCTGCAATCGATTTGTATAAATCCTTCCCTGTAATACTATTTTTCTAATTCGTGTTACGAGGAACCATAAATACACATACCCGACGGCATCCTAAACCCATACGCATGCATAGCCATGTACATCGTAGCCTTCAGCTTCTTAGCATGGGCGTGGCACGGTATGAAAAGGAATTACCCAAGATACATAATTCCTCTAATCGCCGTTGTCAGTGCTCTTTTGCTAGTGGTTCAGTTATTTGAATTTCCTGTGGCAGGCGGCGGCAGCACGTGGCATTTCTTAGGAGGAACAGCCATCAGTATGGTTCTTGGACCCGCCGCAGGCATCATCAGCATGGCCGTAACCCTGGTCATCCAAGCCTTAGCTTTTGGAGACGGAGGATTAACCACTTGGGGCGCAAACCTCTTCAACATGGCAGTAATCGGCGCCATGTCATTCTTCATAGTAAAAGCCTTCTTATCAAGAGGATTCACAACAAAACGGCTGGCACTTGGCATGTTTGTGGCTTCATTTATATCCAACGTGTGCACGGCGTTGGCGGTGGGGGTTGAAATTGGTCTTTTTCCGATGGTCGGCACTCTCGGCGGCATATTTGTGACGGTACCTTCGATGCTTATGTGGTACGTTCCAACAGGAATAATTGAAGGCGTTGTTGCTTCTTCTTTGATTGTTTCGTTGTCAAGGCTGCGAGGAGTAAAGCTTTTGGGTTTAGAAATGTGCCGAAAACAGAAAACGTTGAAAGGCACTTCTCAATTAATGGCGACAAATACCGACTAAACTAGAATCATACAGAGACCATCATAAACTTCCGTCGACAATAAAGCGATACTGCTAATGGAGGAGCAGCTAAATACCGTCTATAAACTTTTCATGCAAAAAGGTGTGTGCTTTTTCGAAGCAAAAATTAATTCATTCAATGATACTAAATTTGAATTCTTATCAAATCGTTTTTTTAGGTAAGCTGAAAAATAAAGACCCGTTAATTCGCGTACCTTTTCTTCATCACTGATGTATTTTAGATGCAGCAATTCATGAATTAATGCTGCTCTAGCTCTGTTTCCTGCGAATACAAAAAAGTAGTCTTTGCCGTACTTTTTTCGGAAGGCATAACAGTAGTTAAAAGTTTTTGGATAAATCCGAATTCTACCCTTAAATGTGTCACATTTGCCAACGATGTTGAAACCGTTTTTTCTAGGAGCTGGAAAAACTTTGATATCAACAGTGTTGATAATTTTTTCTTCAATGTTTTCCGCCAAAAGCATGGAGTATAAAAATTCTTGAAAAGAAGATTTTTTTAGTGCTTTCAAGATAAACCGCGAATAATTTGTGTAAAAGCCACAATGCTTAGGATAATCTGTTTTGTCAGATTTAGTGCCTATCTTTATTTTATTTGAGAAGAGATAGTTTTGTCGCGTCAAACTCATCGATTGATCACAATGATTCCGTATTTACTAGAAAAACGCTATTCTTGTTCGGTTTGGAAGGAGAACGTGTAAAGCCGTAAGCATTAGGCAAATTCTCTATACTATGACTCTTAGAACATTGGATTCCAACCATCTTTCCATTTTGAGAAACCCAAACGACGCGTCCCATTTTAGTGCACTGTGGGCACTGTGCTGAGTTGCCTACAATCACCATGCCAGTACGTCGCCCCTCTTCTTGTTACAATTGAGATCACAAAGTTTTACTGACTTAGATTCAACACAATTTTTCAATAAACTAACTCTTAATGTACACATTTTGTTTCGCTTCTATTTTGAAAAGTGTCAATCACTATCCAACCCAAGCGCAAAGAAACTTTCCAATCATAATATACGCTACAACGCTTATAAGGAAAATGAATAAAAATCCATTTTGTTCATGATGTGTTCGCTGACTTTTTTCAGGGTAGTTGATTTAAGAGTGTTGCCACCAACTTTTTTTCGGTTCAACAAAAAGAATCTCTACATTTTGCTTCATTTCGCAATCCTTACTTAACGCGCATTCTTCGACTTTAACTTCATAGATACCCTCGGGAAGTTCAGCCGTTACCTTGCCATTATTGTCTGTGTTCATGGAGAGAATTAATCTTTTGAAGGGAGTTCCATTCTTGAGGTTTTCTGTCCACTGTTTAAGCGATAGTGACTCGTGTTCTATTTTGAAAACTTTGACGTTAACGTTTTTTATTGGTCTATTTTCTTTAAATGCAACCAATTTTACTTCGAGTGTGTTAGTCTTTTCCGAAACTGTTTCCAACTCTTAAACCTCCACAAACCTGAACCTAAGGATCAATAGTCTCTTTCTTTTTTCCAGATGTTTAGAGAGCATTGCCCCCAACAGTAACTACTTCCCTTGTACATACAGCCCCCACAATTAGGAGAATCGAAATATCTACGATGAATCACAAAATCCACTCTATAACTATAAGCGCAATCATGCATTTCTGTGTTGCCCATTCTTTTCACTAAAACCATCTATATTTTCTAATCAGGAAGACCTCTGGTTGAACCACGGATCATTAGGTTATATTATGTTGAAGATGTGTATGGCTAATCCCAAAACCAATACAAAAGCCCAAATGACGAAAGTAGGTATCATTAGTCGCCACATTTTTGCGCATCCAAGTTCGGCCAAAGGATGGGTTACCCACGAAAAAATAATCATTAATCCTAACACAATTGCTACGATTCCTAAGATGACGTGCAACCAGACAATAAGTGATTGAACGAGCGAAAAATTACTAACAGAACCCAAATCACTGACGAAAACAGGGATCATTACTAAAATTACAGTTGAGAGGTTTAAGATGATAGCTGCGACGCTAAAGAATCCATGCAATATGAGGTTTCTATTCTTAGTTCTTATCCTATTTGGATATACGCCTAATACGAGCAAAATTAAGGCTATGACTTGAATGATAGAAACTACATTCCCTTGAAAGTCAAGTGCCATATTTACAGTTACACAATTGAAGGTTATAATCATTAGTGTCAATCAACATTTTCAAGATGAACTCTGGTGGGCGGTTTTAAATTGGAATGGCTAATTTTTGCACCTGTGGACAATGCAAATTAAAAATCAACTTTTTATTGCTATATTTTTCTTGGGAGGATTCACCTAAAAGTTATTAAAATCGCTGTTCTTCGGCAACAACAAAGGCTAGCGAAGCTAGCTTTAGCAAACTTTATACATCTATTCGCATTTTTATTTAGACAGGTAAAGGCAAATGGCACTTCCTTTCTATATGCTTCTTCACACTAGAATTGGTCAATCAAAAATAGCTGTCCACGAAATACAAAAGATTGAAGGCGTTAAAGTAGTTCATTCTGTCATGGGAAATTATGATATTATCCTTTATGCGGAAGGAAAAGACATGGAGGATGTAAGACGCATACGTGATGCCGTGTACAAGATTGATTCCGTAACTCTATCTGAAACTCTGGTCCACGCTTAACATTAAGCTGGCGCCCACTTTAACTGCGGCGTCACCTCTATAACGTACGTTTTTCTTTAATTATTCAAAAAATTAAACAAAAACAAGATTTGTTATTCAGGGACATTTTTTGGTGTTAGGTAACTTATTTATTGGATGTTTCTATGAGTACAATATTAGTTAATGATGAATGTTTTTGTGAAAAGAAAAATTAGATACCCAAAACTCTCGCTGTTTA
Organism: Candidatus Bathyarchaeota archaeon; assembly: GCA_963741295.1. Taxonomy (GTDB): domain Archaea; phylum Thermoproteota; class Bathyarchaeia; order Bathyarchaeales; family Bathycorpusculaceae; genus Bathycorpusculum. The sequence goes on along the minus strand of CAVUHI010000012.1, from coordinate 23,379 downwards.
TAATTAGCGTAATCTTAGTGTACATCCTTTTTTCTGGTTTGGTGGATACACCTTTGCATAATACCCTCGTATTCATGGGTTATTTTGGAACTTTTCTTGCGGGTTTACTATACCCCTATTCATTAACTTCAGCGGCGGGTACAGGGATATTGCTGATTCTTGCGAAAGAACAAAACTTACTCTTAGCAGGAGTTATAGCTGGAATTGGTGCTTTGATAAGCGACGTTATTATCTTCCTTTTTGTCAAACATGGCTTCAGTGATGAAGTACAAAAACTTTCAAAAGAAAAAGTTGTTCGAACTATTAATCTATGGATACCTGATTCTATTAGAGTATATTTGCTTGCGACCTTTGCATGTTTTCTAATTGCCTCTCCGCTTCCAACCGAAATTGGCATCATGCTAATGGCATCAATAAATAGTTTATCAGCCAAAAAATTCGTAATCATGGTTTATGTTTTGCATGCAAGCGCAATTTTTGTAATTCTTCTAATTGGCAGCACTCTATAATTTGGAATTTTTAATCACCAATTTATGTTTCAATAAATTTTTCTAATCTTTCAAGATATGGTCGTTGCCAGGAGGAGGGAACTCTCAAATTGGCAATTTGGCAGAAAAGTTGTTGTTGCAATTTGATTCCCCCAACCAGTTGCAACAACAACCCATAGCTATTTTTTGCATTCCTGTTCGTTAGAAATAAGGAGATTTGTGAGAAAAGTTAGGCTGGTGTTGGAGCTATAACCCGCCCAAAGTGGCGTTATCTCCAAAGTCCCCTCCTTACTTCCGTTCAACCGCCTTCTACTTTGGTTAGGAAACTGAACGTAACACATTTTTCACCTAAAAGAGAATCTATTCTTTACTTGATAAGTTCTTCAATTGAAACAAGAAATGTGGGGTACTCCATTGAATCACCTGATTTACCACCTGTTTTCTTGTGGCCCTTCGTGCATCTCATTCCGTATCTCGTTTTGATTGCATTTTCCCAAATCTTTTCCGTTGGCGCTCCACATATTGGGCACTTAAAATCTTTCATATACTTTCACCCAAAAGCAAAAAAATACTCCGAAAAAGTCAAAAGTGAATAGGTCGTCGCTGTGTTTTTCCAATTTTTTTCTCTCCTTTAGCGTTATGTAGACTTGTTTGTTTAAGTCTTCCTACTAAAGAAAAAGAGTTAAGGCTTAAGTTTTTTATTCATCTTACGCTCTAACGCTTTATCGTAAGTAAAGTCATAATCTGTTATCCACTGTTGCCAACTTTTCTTTTTTACGGGATCAACATGTTTCGCTATATCTGGAGCCGTCCACAAGCACCGGATACACATATTAACAGTTTCAAGGCCATCTTCTTGATCCTCTTTTGCGATTGTCTTAATTGCAGCTTCCTTTTTTGAATAGAAACGACCACATAAAGGACACTTAACGTCGCTAAGTTCGCCAACTACTCCAATTTCCTTATTTTCTTTTCTGTTAGCCTTCTTCTTAACCATTATTTAGCGCCTTCTTTTTCAAGTTTTTCTATAGATTCCGTGAGTTGTTTTTGAAGTTTCTGTAGCGTTGGATGATTTGCTAAATTGGGATTTGCTTCTATTAATGGAGCCAATTCCGAAAAAGCTTTCTCTAAATAATTTCCTATAACTTCAAGATATAGATTCCAAAGCTTGGGCATAAGCATATTGTAGATTTCTTCGTCGGTAAATCCTTCTTGACGCATTTTTGTAAGCATATCCGTTTCTGCATTATCAATTAGGAGGTTTTTAGAGGCTTTACTTGCTTTTAGGAACTCTCTAAAGGTCATTTCAGATGTTTTCTTGCTTGTCATGGTTTAGAGCCTTCGACTTTAGCTATGAATTGCTTGATTAATTCCAGATCAGTGTTAATTGATTCTTTATCTCGCAACTTTCTTTTTTATTTTATTTGAAAAAGGCTTTTTACATCATAAACACTATAACATGTAACAGCCTTCATTTCGTTATCGTGGAAAGGTCTGCGCCTAACCTGTTGAGCTTTTTGAATTGTTTTAGTTTGTTCTGTCGTTAAATTGAAATGTTCCTTAAGAAATTTCATTGAAGCATATTCTACGTTGTCATATTCGTGGTAGCTATCAAGAAAATATTTATCATAACTCAAACTAAAACACCTTCTAACTTAGCTTTCACTCTTCGTGAACAGGGAAACGTTACAGTTCAAACCTTGTTGAGAAAAGACTTTCTCACCCAGTAGAGAGTTAAGTGAAAGTGCTTAACTCTTACTGTTTAATGTGAGGCTGGTGTGTTGGCCGTAACCCGCCTTCTGTTATCGTGGCATTCGGCTAATCGGGCTACCCGCGCCTTCCGGTAGATACTTCATCGGCGACTGTTTGCCCTTTCCACTTGCAGGACGGCCGTTTCACCGTTTCCAATCCAGCGCACTCGACATCACAAATGTGTCATCGCCAGGTCTGGGTGGACGTTTCGTTTCTGCTCCGTTGCCAACGCTCTCGCGCTGTCCCAACGACGGGACTGCAATTCTACATGTGGGCGGAGTTTCCTCAGATCCCATTTGGGATCCGAAAGCCACACACCAACTCGCCAGCCCACACAAAATAGCCATAACGCAACCAATAAACATACTCGTAACTTCTGAAAAAACACCAACCTATTTGGATCCTATTAGAAACTCATTGCGCAAACCAATAAAGAACAAATTCACCATCACACAAGGAGTCTAAAATTCCACAGACTTGTGGAAGAGTTGAATAAAGCAATACCCCATTAATCACATCCATTTTCAAGGGCTATAGAGTTGAAAATAAGTATTAAATTTGAAAGCCGGAATAGAGTATTAGCCTACTTGCGATAATAACGCTTTAATGCTAAGCCTAGGAAAATAGCTTTAATGAACCTACGAACGAGAATGCGCCATTCTACAACTTAGCCAAGCAAAGGATTGAGCGATTATAAGATAGCGCGCAAAATCAACACCGACTCCCCAAGCGTAACCATATCACGCAAAAACGCGAAAAAAACTTATTTGCGCATTAACAGACCTATAATGGGCAACGAAAATTGGCGTGAACATTTCTGACTATGGGACAAGTACCGTTAACGGTTCAGCCAATCAGTTTAGCTTTTTCCTTTAGAGATTTTTGATTTTAATATTTAGTTACCGAAGTTTAATGTGTGGATACAATTTTCTTATCATGAATCCGATAACGAGGATTGATGCTGTTGCTCCAACAATTTTTACCCACTGCTCAATTGATAGCGGCACAGTATTGAAGACCGATCCGCCGAATTGAACGATAAGCACCTGAAGGACGACAATAGCTGCCATTACAAAGAAGAATATCGGATTCCCTTTGAAAAATGGCGGCATCTTTCCGTCTAGCGCTCGGCAGTTTATGCCATTCCAAACTACAGCGATAATGAATGCAGCAAAGAACACCGTGCCGATCTCAGCAGGAGTTGTTCCTCCAAGGAATCCAGTGGCCATCTGAAGGACACCTGCAATGATGAGGAAGGAACCTGTAACTATTATCGATAGCCACATGAACCGTGTGACAATCTTGGCATCTTGCGGTATTGGCTTGTGACTCATCAGCCCAATATGCGGCGCTTCCGAACAAAGCGCAAAAGCTGCAACCGTGTCCATGATAAGATTGATCCAGAGAATCTGGATTACAGTGAACGGCTCAGTATACCCCAACATTGGCGCGATGAAGAAGAGAATGCAAGCACAGAAATTGATCGTGAGTTGGAAGAGAATGAACCGCTGGATGTTCTCATAAAGCGATCTACCCCACCAGACCGCGCTAGTTATTGACGCAAACGAATCATCGAGAATGATAATATCGCTTGCTTCTCGGGCCACCTCAGTCCCTGTGATTCCCATCGCAAGTCCCACATTGGCATGTTTAAGCGCAGGAGCATCGTTTGTCCCATCACCAGTTACTGCTACCACCGCACCGGTCTTCTGCAGTGCCTTTACGAGTAGAAGCTTATCCATCGGTTCTGCACGTGCCATAACATCAAGGTTCCGTGCTGCTTCTACCTGTTCATCTTCTAAAAGTGACCTGAAAACCGCGCCAGTCACGACGGTCCCGCCCTGCAGGATTCCTGATTCCTGAGCGATTGCTCGTGCCGTCTCAGGGTTGTCTCCGGTTACCATTCGAACACGAATACCTGCATTCTGACAGATGGCAACGGATTTGGGGATGTTGTCTCTGAGAGGGTCACGTATTCCGACAAAACCGTCCCATACAAAACCCTTTTCGGTCTCATCCCCGTTAATAATCTCTTTATGCGCAAAGCCAAGTGTACGCATTGCCCGTGAGGCAAGGACGTTCACTTCGGAGAGGTCTAATTTCTGTGTGCATAGATTTGCGAGAATTTCGGGTGCACCCTTAACTAAGAGCCAAGAGCGGTCGCCTATGTGAATGGCTGTGGACATTCGTTTGCGGTTGCTGTCGAAAAGGTACTGTTTAGTTATTTGCGTTTTATTTCGGATTTGCATGTAGTCATAAGAGTGCTCTTTTAGCCATCTAAGAAGAGCGCCCTCTGTTGAGTTACCGATTACGATTATCTTTCCTTCTCGCTCTTCAAGATATGCCGTGCTGTTCACAGCAGCGTTGAGGGTTACCCATTCAGCCGAAGTAGAAGGCAAGTTGATAGTGTACATGGGTCGCCCGATAGATGTTTCAACTACTTGCATCTGGTTTTTAGTCAGGGTACCAGTCTTGTCAGTGCAGATGGTCGTGGCGGACCCAATGGTCTCACACGCAATAAGTCGGCGAACAAGGCAGCTAGCTTTGGTCATTTTTCGCATGGCAAGCGAGAGCGAGAGTGCAACACTCATCGGCAGCCCCTCAGGGATTGCAGCTACAACAATCACCACCGAGAGCATAAAGTAATGAAGGACATTATTGGCTGTAAGCATATCAAGCTCAGTCACATCACCGAAAATTATGCCGCGAATAAGCAAGGAGACAAAGATTAGAATGGCCATTGCATAACCGAATTTACTGATGGTGCTGGCTAGAGACTCCAACTTCTTCTCCAAAGGAGTGAGGGATGCATGGTCGATGCCTAGTGAAGCGGCAATCACACCCATCTGTGCAGAGTCACCTACAGCTGCAGCGACCATCTGCCCTTTTCCAGCGGTTATGAATGCACCTTTGAGAACCTGAGCCTTTTTAATTTTGGGCACTGGCTCAGTCTCACCGGTGAAAGCGGATTCATCCGAATATAAGCCATCGGCAGATATTACCCAGCCGTCCGCGGGTATTGCATCACCCGCTTCAAGGAGGATAAGGTCTCCTACGACGATGTCGCGGGATGGAACAGCCGTAGGATAACCATCCCTGACTACTTTGACGGCCACATCGTCGCGACGGGCGTTTAAAGCGTCGAACTCTTTGCTGCTTCGGTATTCGTTAAAAAATGCTATGCCGGTGGCGAGGAGAACGGCGATGAGAATTCCGATTGTATCGAGCAATCCTTCCCCTTTGATAAGGAAGACAACCATAGATATGGCGACGGCAACGAGCAAGATTTTGATAATGGGGTTATTGTATTTTTTTAGGTATTGTTTCCAGAGAGGGTCTCGTACTGGGGGCGTCATTGTGTTGATGCCGTATTGCTTGCGGAGTTCGTCAATCTGGGGAGCGGAAAGTCCGTTCTCTGTGATTATTGCTTTGATTTCGTCTAATGTTAACATAATCTTGAATCCTGGTGACGGGACAGGAATGGTCCTATTACAACATGACCTCTGGCAGTTGTTAAAAAATGTGGTGGCTCATTTAAGCATATTTGAGCATGACGCTATAGTTCGCTCATCACTTATGTTCAGTATCTGTAAGGTTATATGCCATTTCTCAGAATTAAAAAATTATTTCAAAAAATTCTCGACATTGAGGTAAAGGTTATAGCATCTTTGTCGTTTAAATTAAAAAACAAAGAAGATTAATTGCTTCAAAGCTGCAGTTTATTTTTCCTTTATCTCTTTAACATCAATATGCTGCGGACTGTGCAATCTATTTGTTTTAATATCAAGCCAAAAATGGAAAATATCTTCATTATTTAATCTATGACTATGAGGTTCAGGTTGAACATGTGATACAATCATTCTAAAACAAGCATCAGAAATAATCACCTTGTAGTTACCATTTGGAAGAATTTGAACTGTAACATGGCTTTCATCGGTTGGAATGTTTCCATAAGTACCTTTATTTTCAATATTTAATTCTCGCTCAAGCCAAAGCTCAAGTAGTTCAGTATTTGGTCGCTTCGGTTTTATAATCTCCTTATTAATATAGTCAATATCTTCATTTGGGATTTTCAATTCAAATATTTTCAAAGCAGTCACCAATGTAATTTTAGATTTAGACAGCAAAATCATTGATTTAAAGCTTATTAATAGTTTACTTGCAAACATAACTTCTTAGGTAGTGAAATTTTATAGGAAGACAACCATAGATATGGCGACGGTAACGAGCAAGATTTTGATGAAATGTCGTAATGCAAGATGTAATGCAAACAGTTGCTGAAAAATATGATGACTTACTGGGGTATAGAAAAAAAAGTTTACGCATCGCTAAGTTAAGCATCAGTTAGGTAATGCCCCACTTTGCAAAAGTAGGCCAAAGCTGATTTAGATGTCTTTGAAAAGCATCATTGTTTGGAATTGAATCTAAGGCCCATCCTTTCCAATTTCAGTTTCTGCCCAAGCTTCCGTGGCAAAAGACTAGTTAATGACCAGTGCCACCCTCTTTTCTCGGTGACATTTCTCCAAATTCTTTCAATATATGCTTGTTCATTCTTAGGATTCTTCGGCTTATCTGGTGACGAGTAACTTTGAATTGCTCAAGCCGAGCTTGCAAATCTTTAGGCAACATGCCAGAACCCCCTCAAAAAGCAACTGAAGAATTTCTCGATCTACCTCATCTCTACAGGCAATTCGCTCGATAAGAGATTTCTCAAAATTGAAAGAACCTTTCAGACCAGCAAAGATTGTGCTAAGCATCAACATAATTTCTTCGACCTCTGCTAATTTTTGTTTGAGGAGCCGTTGGTTGCACTTCAAACGACCTATCTCATCGCTTTGGCTCCGCTTTTTTTCTGGTTCTGAACAGGGTTTTCGCTTTCTTCCATCTCAAAATGCACACTCTATGTTTTCTGCTACATCAACATATGCCAAAATTAGCAGTGGGTAATCAGGACCAACTAACTGCAGAAAAGCGAGTTCTGAAAAGCATGGACTTTTCATATGCCTAAAACTGTATGCTAAAATGGCTTTTAGATTGCTGTTGTTTTGTTTGGTAGGATCGTTTATTAGTGGTGGGTTGGTGAGTGTGTTTGGGTAACGGTTTCTTTGTAAATTCTTAAAATTGGTGAATTTCGTGAGGGTTCTTAAGGTGGGGGGTTGTGGTGTTTTGGGGATACTCAGAGTCTATTGAAGGGTTATTCTTTTGAGTTTCGAAATCATTGGATTTTTCGCTGACATATTAGGAGCCTAATAGTTGATCTATGCAGAAACTTATAGAGGGAGGAGGTCAAAAGCCCTAAGAGGGTAGGTCGTATTGGCGGAAAACAAGCGCATTAGCATGTTAAAAGGCAAAACCAATAACTACGACCCAGCAACCATAAAGATATGAAACGTGTTATCCTCATAACAGGCACACCTTGCGTGGGAAAAACTACCACCGCTAAACAACTCGCTGCAAAACTTGGCGCAGAATACATCAACTTGACTGATTTTGCCAAATCCAATAATTTAACGTTAGGCGAAGACAAAGAAAGAAACACCATAATCATTAACGAAGAAACTATGCAAGAAAAAATTGGCGAAACCATCGATGCCTCAACCAACGCCAACATCGTTATAGATGGACATTACGCAAGCGCCGTCACTCCAACCGACCATGTTGCACTTGTTTTTGTTCTTCGAAGAAACCCCAAAGAACTCAAGCTATTCATGGAAAAATGCGGTTACACGGGGAGCAAGATGTGGGAAAATTTGCAGGCAGAGATTTTGGATGTTTGCCTCGGTGAAGCGGTTGAGGTGCATGCTGGCAGAGTCTGCGAGTTGGATGTTACCGGAAAAACAGTTGAGGAAGTTGTTGGTTGGATTTTGCAGGTTTTAGAGAAACGCCGAGACTGTATTGTCGGCTCAGTTGATTGGTTGGGAACCCTTGAGCAAGAAGGCATCCTAGACGAGTACTTGAAAACCTAGCGGAAGCTACCGATCTTTTGCTTAGTCAGCAGCGTGATTTTGCGACGGTTGCTATAAGATTTGGCATGGTCACTGAATTTCTCGCCAATCATAATGGGACTCGATAGGTCCACGTCTTCCGAAGAGGTATCCAGGTTGATAATGACATTGACGCCTATGGTTCGATTCCAATCCCTTACCCAAACGCCTTGCTCCAATCGGCCTTTCTGTACAATCAAATCAAAATGCCGTGCGACGCCACTGTGTCCTTCCAGTTTAACGTTTTCGCTATTAACTTTGTAACCTTCTTTCTTGAAATAAGCAACTGCCAACTCCGTCAAATGGGATCTGGCTTTAAGTTGTTCCTCATCGCTCATGTGCTTGCTCTCCCTACCAAACCATTAATGAACCTGTATGATGAAAGGTTTTCGGAAGCTAAAACACATGGGCGCAACACTCATCGTGAAATGTACTAAATGTGGTGGATTAACATTGGCGGCTAAGGACCAGAAAACCAAGGTTTGCCCTTACTGTGGCACACAGATTAATCTGCAGAAAGCCCGAAAAATCGCGGCTGCAAACAGCGCTATAGAAGCTTCAGAGATGCTGCGCAAACTAAAGGCTGAAAAGAAACAAAACCCCAAATCTAACGAACGTGCCTGAGCAACTCACAGGCCTTGCATAGATCCATCGATGATGGCTCTCCGCATTCGCTACAGGTTTTGAAGTTGTCTTTTTTGGTAGTTGCTTCAAGTGCTGGACGTAGTTTTTCCATGGCTTTGGATACTGTGAATTTTGTTCCTGCATGCTTCTGTTCCATGCGGTTAATCATTCCTCGGATATCGTTGCGTAGTGCTTCGGATGCATAGGGGCAGGGAGTGTCCTGGAATTGGATTTTTTTGATATACGCGTAAAGGGCGCTTTCTTTTTCGGGAATTTCACAGAACGGCTTAATCTTCTGCACAAACAATGGATGAACTTCGCTGGTTACGGGTTTCTCCTTTGATAGTCGTGCGATGTCGCCTCGGAAAATATTCATCAAAACCGTCTGTACCTCATCGTCGAGTGTGTGACCGGTAGCGATTTTGGTGGCTTTAACTTGTCGTGCGCCAGTGTTGATGGCTTTTCTTCGCAAAACGCCGCAGTATGCGCAAGCAGTTAACTGCGTTTGTCCTTTTTCGCGTGCCTTACAGATTATTTCATCCAATGAGAAACCGTAGAGTTCTTTGAATGATACGATGTGGTGAGGGATTTCGAGTTTTTGACAATTTTTTGCTGCAATTTCTAAGGCTTCGTCACGGTACCCTTTGATACCTTCGTCTACGGTTACGGCGGTTAGGGTTGTTTGTGGTCTACGCTTCTTAACTTTCGCCAAGATGTGCAGTATGCTAAGGCTGTCTTTGCCACCTGAAACCGCTACTGCTAAATGGTCGTCGAAGTTAAGCATGTGGTAGCGGGTGATGGTTGAGCGGACTTTTGCTTCGACGGATTCGGTGAAGCATTTTTTGCAGAGTCGCTCGCCTGAGTGTGGTCTGAAGAAGAATGCTTCTTTGGTTTTACAAACATTGCAAACGGGCGAATCCATTTGGTTTCCTTCGATAGAGTTGATTGGTTAATTAAACTAAATAAACGATGCCACACTAAAGTTAGAATTAGCGAGTAATGATGGCTGTCAAACCCTCAAGGCAAGGAGAATACAGAGAAGTAACCTATTCGGGTGCACGCTGGGAACAACTGAGGACGCTACGAGAAAAAGCGGTTTGGGTTATGTTGGCTCTGGATGCGTTTCATCTGAGATCACTGACGCATGGAAGTATAGCCAGAGGCGACGTAAAATTAGGCAGCGACGTCGACGTTTTCATCCCTGAAGTGCAAAACAGCTTCCAAGTTGAAACTGCCCTTGAAAAAGCCAAAATCCCCACTAACACACGACTAATCCTTCAAGCTACACCAAACTACGCCATGAAAGCCCACATCGAAATCGACGAAACCACAACCGTTTCGTTTCCACTTATGGAGATGCGACGAGTCGAAAGGGAATTTTACCGTTTCGGTGGAGAAATCAACCTAACTCAACTCAAAGCAAACGTTCGTGTAGCAGGAGTGGATAAACGGCTTATGCTCATTGAACCAACAGAGAAAGGGCATGTGGAAAGCGGTGTTGTGGGTAGGGAGGAATCGTCAGCTAAAATTTTGGGGGTTTCTGCTGAGACGATTTTGGATAGAGTCCGTGCTTTAACTAGAAGGGACACGATTGGGCGAACAGGCGTTTTTGTAAAACAAGAGTTGACGTCCGACGAAACCTTTGAGTTGGCCCTGAAAAAACTGGCAGATTTAAACCCTGCTGTTCGCCGTAGAATGAAAAAATAGGAGGCATTCACAATTTTTTACTTAAGCCGTTTGCCGTTTCTTAGCAGCAATTACTGAAACAATGATGCCTGCGATAATTGCAAAGATAATTACTAAGCCTTCTGAGATGGGAAAAGTCGTTGCTGCATTTTCGGAGAAGTTAGAGGTTTGGGATGTAGTTGCGTAGCTGTTTATGTCGGTTGATGCGGCTTTGGGGCTTGGGATAGAATTGGACGTGAAAGACACGTTTGCTGAGCTGTGGCTACCGTCGTTTGTTGTTACGTAAACCGATATTTTATGGGATCCATTTGGGACGTCGGGGAAATTTACGTTTATTGAGGCATTAAGTGCATCAGTATAGTTTGGTTGGACACTGAAAATTTGATGTCGGCCATTTAACCAGTCTGCTTCGTAGTAAACATAATCGATTACCCAAAAATAGGAAGCGATGTCAACCTTTAGCGAGATAGTGTTTGTTTGCCAAACTGATTGGTTTTCAGGCGAGTCTATTTCGATGACTGCTGGAATATGTGCAAGACGGTTTGTTGGTGCCTGTATAATAGGGGAATCTGTATGCCACAGGGTGAACGATACAGTAGGTTCTTGAGGAGTTGAGGATGGTGAAGGCGTAATGAGTGTTGATTGAACCGTAACGACTATGCCGATTGGTTGGAAGGATTGGTATTCGCCTTCTCCTTTTGAGTCGTTAATTCGGATGGAGATCCCGTATCTTCCTGGCACGGACGCCGTAAAATTGAAAGCTGACGAAGTTGCACCTGGAACCGCGACTGTTACCCATTGCGCAGGTGGCACGTTTGGATCCAGAAAAGTGGTATACCATTGAAAAGTGTAGGGTGGGCTTCCTCCGTTACCGGTTGCTGTGAATTCAGTAGATTGGTTGATGCCTATTACTCTTCCCCAAGGTAAATCCACCATCACTCCAGGACTTGCCTTAATCATTTGAATCCCAGCAAACGTGGAAGTTAGAAGACCCACAACAACGGTCGCTAAGAGGAGAGTTTTCTTTTTCATAATGGTACTCAATTCAAATAGATCTTGAGGGGCTTTTAGTTCTACTCATGGAACAGAACGTTCCAAAGCTGGAACAATAACAAAAAGAAAGAAATATAAAAGAAATAGAAAAATTTGGACTTCAAAAGAAGGATTTAAGGGGATGGATAATAGATGAGTTCTTTCTCTTCAAGCAGGGCCTGGATTTTGTCGACTGCTTCATAGACCTGTTCTTCTTTCTTGGCACCAACGCATACGAGTTTGCCTGCGCTGAAGATGAGAAACACTACTTTGGGTTCATCCATGCGGTATACTGCACCGGGGAACTGTTCAGGTTCGTACATTACTTTGTTGAGTTTGTAAACGAGGCTTTCTAAGTCGATTTCGCCGCCAAGTTCAGCCGACGCCACGATGTTCTGGATGTTAACAATCGGTTTCTCTGTAATTTGGATGCCTTCACCCCGAAGTTCTTTGACGACTTTTTCGACTGCTTGCCGTGATTCTTTTTCTGATTTAGCGCCTGTACAGACCATTTTGCCTGTGCCGAAAATCAGTGTTGCAGTTTTGGGTTTTTTTAATCTGAAAACTAGCCCTGGGAATACGCTGGGGTTATATTCGGTTTGCGGGAATTTTTCAACGATTTTTTGTAAGTCGATTTTTTGGTTAAGAGAGACTGAGGCTACAATGTTTTGGATCTTTATGATTGGTTTTCTTTTACTCATGTCAACTCACGGGTGAGTATTTAAATGGAACAGGGGGTATATAAAGCATCTATTTAAAGGGCTCTCAACCGATGATTCGGCAGGCTTTTTTTAAACGTTTGACAGAAATTTGGGGCTTTTTTCGTCTTTTGAAACGTTTGGAAAGAGATAGCGGAGATTGCTATTTTTAAATAGCAATGGAAAGTTGGCTACGGTGTGCGTTGAGGCAACGTTACTTGGATTTACAGAAGTTAACAGTACCGTCACCACAACTATCGCTATTACAATAATTGTCCTCAATCAAATCCAATCTACAAAAACCATCGGAAGCAAAGTTTTTTTAATTAACTAAAAAAGTCAATTTTCAAGCTAAGCTCTGCAGAGCGACGTAATCAAAATAAAAAAAGAAAAAGGATGGTTTTTTGGGTTTGTATTATGGTCGTTTTCTAATGGATATCAGTATCAGAGCGCCGACTACTGCTATTGCAATAATAATTCCGACTACTCCGAGGGCTAAGTACATGTCAGTCTGCGGTGCAGCTGTAACTGGAGCTGGCGATGGGGTTGGTGCTGCTTCTGAAACGTATGTGGTTGCTTCTGAGGATGAACCGAAGTAGGATTTACTTCCCATAAAGTGAGCTATGATTGTGTATTGACCTGGTACGTTGGGAGTGTCCCATGTGAAGGCGAAGTGGCCGCTTGCATCGCTTGTTGCGTCTCCGAGGTGAACATTGTTGTTGTTAGGGTCGATTGCATCTATTGAAACTGGAACTCCGACAGCATCGACGGGCTTTACTTGTTGCATGTAGATGTATTCCATCCATTGTGTCATGTCTTTGTCCGAAATTGCTGGTGTATTGGGTGCGCCTGGAGATTGATCGAGAACGCTGCCTTGAATTACCATCTTTGTACCTACTGTAACTGCGGTCATTGGTGCTTCTACTGAAGTTGATGTTTGTCCTTTACCGAGGCCGTAGACTGCGCTGTCATAGTTGTTGAATGCTGCTATGTATCCGTCAGCGATTACTGGTCTTTGCCACCAACCGGTCAAATTCCAAATGCCTTGACCAGTTAAAGCGTCAACGGCGAATATTCTTCCGCCACGCCACATTGGATCGTTAGGACTGTGTTCGCCAGTGCAGATGTAGACTTTTCCGTCAGCTATAGAGAATTCTCCGCCGCCAACTGGATAGGTTCCGTAGGGTGTTTCGAATCCTGCGTTGCCTGTGCTGAAATCCCAGAGGTGCGCTCCGGTTGTAGCGTTGTATGCGTGGAGTTTTCCGTCGTATGCAACTGAGTACAGAATACCATAGGCAGCCATTGGGTTTGAAGCGCCCAAGCCGTTAGTGCTTGATGTGTACATACCCCAAGCGTTGGTGTATGGTGTTGTTGGACCCCATGCTAATGCGCCAGTTATAATGTTGTAAGCGTAAAATTGCATTGTCTCTTGTTTGAAGAAGTAGAAGTTGCCGTTGCTGTTTGGTACAATGAAGTAGTTGGGTCGTACGGCTGCATTGCTGGTAATGTTGATTAGCCACAGGTTTTTTCCGGTTGTCAAGTCATAGCCGCCAGCGGTTATAGTTGTGTTGTCTGCTTGACCTGATGCAACGAGAACGTTCTGACCGATTGTTGCCGCGCTGAGACTTGAGGTAGCTGACATCAGCGAAACTTTGGGAACGGTTACGTTCCACTGTATGCCTTTGTTCCAGTCCTGTGTAGTTCCTAGTGGCGGTCTCCATTGCCAAGCGTTGGTTCCAGTTGTTCCTGGATAATTGTAAGATGCATAACTTGAGTTCCACATAGCAAACCAGCCATATCTGGTGTTGAGTACGTAGACAAGCATATCGCCTTGAGCGTCAAATGTTATTCTGCCAGAAGAGGCATTAGCAAGTGTCAACAGAAGGTTGCCGGTGAAAGCATCGTACATGCGGTAGGTTCCGCCGGTCTGCCATAGGTATGGATATGCGCCGTGTTGGTTTGGAGATTCATAGTCAAGGACTTGGCCTACTGATAGGGTAATGTTTTGCCACCAGAGTAATTGTCCAGTGCGTATGTCTACTGCGTTTGCCCCGCCGCCTGTGCCGCCGTTTCCGTTTGGTAGGTTGTAGTATACGACACCGTTTATGACGATTGGGGGTGTCCATCTGCCTTCATAGGATAAGCCAGTGTAGTATGCGATGGAATCTGCGCCTCCAACAATACCGCCGAATGATAATGGTTTGTTCCAAACTATGTGAGCGCTTTCAGGTGCAGTTGTGTAGGGGTTAAACGCTCCGTCAGAACTAGCGCCTGTTCCGTATAGCATGGTTACTCCTAGCCAATTTCCGCCGATTTGGGCCCATTCTCTGTTTTCTCCGTAAATGGGTCTTGCCCAGTAATCAGTGGGTAAAGGAGCGGGGATAAACGCGGCTATTGGTTCTTGCTGTACAGTCAATGTTGCTGTTGGGCTGGTGGATGCTGCATAGTGAGCGCCATCAATTTGGTTCTGTCCGGGGAAGTTAAACGAGAATGTGTAATTGCCTACTTCTGTTGGAGTGTAAGGGTAATATGCTGAGGCAACTGCGTCTGAAGTGAAGGGTCCTTTGGTCTCGTTTGCTCCACTTGGAGTTTTAATGGTCAACATGAAGTTATACCAGTATGTTTCAGTCCCGTTAGAATAAACAGGTGGCAAAGTATCAAGCCACATGACGATTGCTGCTGTCTGACCAAGGCCGATTGGACTTGGTGCGGCACTGATAAATGCATAGGTTGGGCGATCATATGCGGAAGCAGTTGATATTGTCGCCATGAAAATAGAAGTCGTCAATAGTACAACTAACGTTATAGTAATTATCGCTTGTTTTCTTTTAGTATTCGTATTTTTTAAAGACATTTTTCTTATCTCCTAAAATTTTATACTACCCTTATCCAAACAAGGCTATTAAACAAGTAATATGTATAAGACATACATATTCGGCAATTACCATTTTTCTGCCCAACAAGAGCTTTCTTTTGAATAAGCAAAATCTTATATTTTCATAGAAATAAACAACGTTCAGCTTCTAATGCAAAATAAAATAAACTCTAGGAAGAAACAAACGTGATTAATGATTCCATATTTCCAGAAAAAGAAAAGCAGTTCTTCTTAAGTATGGGATTGACCACCACCGAAACAAAAGTCTATTTAACCTTAGTTAAAATTGGTCCATCTCAAGTTGGAATCATCTCAAAAGAAACAGAGATTCAACGACCAAACTTATACAAAATAATAGATTCACTAAGCACTAAAGGTTTAATCGAAAAAGAGATTAGCTCACCTATAAAGTACAAAGCCACACCACCGCAAGAAGCAGTGAACATGCTTATTGAACATAAAAAAGAATGCCTCTTAGAGCTGAGAAAAACGGGAAAAACAATCGCAAAAGATTTGGAGCAACAATCTAAAACACACGACATCAAGGAATTTCCCTTAAGTGAAAATAGATTTATTATAATTCCCGGAAAAACCATAACGATTAACAGATTAAGAATAACTCTTGATAACGCAAAAAAGAGTCTAGATGTAGTTACTTTAAAAAACAGGTTTTCTTTAGCCACCATTGCTTTTGCAGATAGCTATGAAAACGCGTTAAAGCGTGGAGTAAAAATTCGCTTGATTACGGAAGACCATCAACCATCAAAAGAAGCTTCTATTATAATTAAAAAACTAATCGAAAATCCCTGCTTCAAAGTAAGATTTCTTCCGCCTCAAACCAATGTAGACGCGCTAGTTTCAATATTTGACCAAAAAGAAACTTTCACTACTTTTTCAATTTCAGCGGACCAAACAGACCCTTCTACTTTGTGGTCAAATAATCATAGCTTCGTGTCAGTGATGCAAAGTTATTTCGAAAGCAAATGGCTGATAAGTCAACCTAAACCTCTTTATTGCATCTAGATGATTTAGCAAAAGATAAATCGTCTGATTTTGCATCCACCAAAAACTACTTTTAGCTTTGACTTGGAACATCTCTGTATATGGGGTATCTAAGCAAAGCAACGATTCCGCCGAGTGATAAGAGTTTGGCACCAGCTTCATGTTCTGTGCTGACCACTGTTATCGGGGCGTTGCGTTTTTCGACTTGATGCATGAGGTCTTCGAGTTTAAGCCTTTCCTGTTCATCTGCGTCTCTTAGCTTTGTGTCTGCAACCACCAGCTTTTCAACTGCACCCATCATAACTGCGTTCTCCACGGCATCCAAACCATATGTTACGGTACCCTCGCCTTTGCCCAAACGTTTCATGACTTCCTCCATTGTTTCGGTTTCATCAACTACGCGCAATTGGTGAGCAGCTTTCAGCAGAACTCCCGAGCGGAGGGCTTCGTCGATTCCAGCTGTACCACCATTGTTAACGCTTTTTACATCCACGACAGCTTTTGCCATATCTTTGGATTCTTCATTGAGGTATTTTACGAAGTCAGTTTTAACGTAGCCAGCGCCTATGATAACGATAGGATTGTGATTTTGGACCCACAATTTGTTTAGGCTGGTCAATGCGAGACGGAAATACGCTTTTGTGGCTTCCACCCTTTTGTCGGCTTCTACTTTGCCGGGGAGCCTCATGCGTTGGTCAACGCGGGTTTCCACGCCGTATTGTTTGGTTTCGGCTATGGCGAAGCCTTCATCGTCGATGGATAGGATTAGGAGCGGCTTTTCCGTTTCGCTTGCCTTCGTTAACCTGTCTAAGAGATGCTTGGGCCATTCTTTTTTCACTATCGTCATGGGCTGATTCAATGCAATGCTCAATGTGTGATGAGCGCCTGAGGGAATGATGTCTGGAGCATGACAAATTAACCCATGAACCCGCAATTTTCCCAGGAACTTATCCCAACCAACTGATTCAACTTTCACACCCATAAATGCAGAAACTCTTTCAGCGCTCTTTGGGCGGCTGGTTTCGGTGTCGCTTTTTATGGCTCTTGAAGACATTGCGTAGACTTCGTCGCCCTTGTAAATGACGTTGTAGAGGTGCCATAGGTCATCCGGCGAGTCTGGAACCACTTTTACGAAGCCTTGCTGCAGGTTTTTTTCTATAATCTTCAAGAGTGCGCATCTCAGTTAGCAGAGTGAATGCTAACGAAGGTAAAATATACTGCGGATAAACATTTGATTTTATATTTCTTCTCAAGCTAAAACTACGCTTACCAGAAGCCGCCTTTAGAAGACACCATTGCTGTTGCAGAAAGCGATCCCACGCCGATGGTTCCAAAAGTGAAGTTGTAGCTTCCATTAGGCAAGTCAATCCACCCGCTGTTGTAGCTTGTCTGTCCTCCTTGAGCCGCCGAATGTTCCCAAATAACTTGGTCGCCGTTTAGAATTCGGGCTCGCCAAAGCGCAGCACCGTTTTGTATGTTTACTTGAACTTGAACTCTATTATCGAGAACTGATTGGTCGAATTTCGTATTTGATATGTCAGTTCCTACAGTGAATGAGACTGGAATTGTCAGAACGGTTCTTGGGTACGTTAATCCCGCGTACCCAGCGAAGCTGGCAACTACTATTATTACGATTGCCGCCACTGCTAAAACTACTTTTGATTTAGCCATCACTTGTTTCTCCTTGGGATTATTAGTTTATTCAGAGGCAGATATAATCAATTGTTGTCGTTATGTAACAATCACTATTCTACCTATTCTAAAATGGATTCAGCCAGTAAAATTTAAATCCTCTCACAGCATATTTTAAGTACCGATTTTTAGGTGATTTTTATGTCTCAACAATTTGAAGAATACATATGTAAATTTGTTCAAGAACAAGCATCCTCCTTTAAGAGTTATCTTTTAGCGGCGCTTGACAGTAAAGACCAATGCCTCTACTACCTTGACAGTCGATTAGGAACTCCTTTGCCTTCAAAGGACATAAGAAACTGCGAGTTTTTAGTTGACGCCCGACTATTCCGAGAAGAAGTCAAGTCGACAATAGATGGACGAAACAAGTACAAACTGTTTTACTTAACGGAAATAGGCAAAGAGATGGCACAAAAAACCAAGGCTGGAAGCATGACAGAGGAGTTGCCTGAGGCGTCACAAGTTGCAATACCGCCAAGTGAATAACAACTAAAACAAAAAATCTAATTTTCTTTAATTAAAAAAAATAATATTTGGTTGGGAAGAAAAAACTTCCCGATTCTATTTTTTAGTGTATTAGATTTAGCAGGTTTAGGAACAGCGGGATGAAGACGATTGATAGTGTACTGAGCAGTTTTATGAGTACGTGTAAGCTTGGTCCTGCTGTGTCTTTAAGTGGGTCTCCGACTGTGTCGCCGACTACTGCTGCTGCGTGTGCTGGGGAACCTTTGCCACCGTATTTGCCAGATTCGATGAATTTCTTTGCGTTGTCCCATGCTCCTCCGCCTGTGTTCATGAATAGTGCTAATGGTACAGCTGACAGTGTTGCGCCGATTACAAATGCACCGACTGCTTCAGGTCCTAACAGGATACCGACCACGATAGGAAAGACCACGAGGATTACGCCTGGAAGTACCATGCCTTTTAGGGCGGATTTTGTGCTGATGTCTACTGCTTTGCCGTAGTCAGGTTTGCCTGTGCCGTCCATGATGCCGGGGATTTCTCTGAATTGGCGTCTGACTTCTTCAACCATTTCTGCGGCTGCTTTTCCGACTGCGCTGATTGCTTGTGAGCTGAAGAAGAACGGTAGCATTGCGCCGAGGAAGCCTGCGATTAGGACTGCTGGGTTAGAGATGTCTACGACAAAGGGTATGCCCGTGCGTGCTGTAACTTCTGAAGCGTACGTTTGGAATAGCAGTTGTGCAGCGAGCAATGCTGAGCCGAGTGCAAAGCCTTTGGTTAATGCTTTGGTTGTGTTGCCGACTGCATCTAGTGCTTCCATGGTTTCTTCAGCGCCGCCTTCACCTGACATTTCGGCTATACCTGCGGCGTTGTCTGCGATTGGGCCGAAGCCGTCTAAGGCTAAGACCATGCCCATGACTGCGAGCATACCCATGGTTGCAAGGGTTGTGCCATAGATTCCGCCGATAAAGGTCGATATCTGGGCTGTGTGTGTTGCGTTCCAGGATACTGCAAATTGTGTACCGAAGAAATAAGACACTATGAGAGCTATGACAAGCGAGATTATGGGCAATGCCGTTGTTTCGAGTCCAACTGCAAAACCTGTAATAATGTTAGTTGCTGCGCCGGTTTGGCTTGCTTGAGCTATTCTTCCAACGGGTTTTCTGTCGCTTCCGGTGTAATAGTCTGTGATGTAGTCGATGGCTACGCTTGCTGCTAAACCTGAGAGCAGGGCGAAATACAAGTATAGGAATGTCATGGACCACTCGCCGTTGCCTAAGAGGAATATTGTTGCGAATAGGAACAATATGCCTGAGATTATGGTTGTTACCATGAGGCCTTTTCTTAGTGCTTTCATTGGGTGTTTGGCTTCTTTTTCAGTGAGCTTTACGAAGGGCATGCCGACTAGTGTTGCAAAGATTCCGAGAGCACGGGCGATAAGTGGGAAAATCAGGAAGATCAGGTTGCCCGTGGCGATGCTGATTAAGCCACCGATGATCATGCCACCGATGTTTTCCCCTGTGGCTGATTCGAAGAGGTCTGCACCTCTGCCTGCGGAATCACCTACGTTGTCGCCAACGTTGTCTGCTATGACTGCTGGGTTGCGTGGGTCATCTTCTGGGATGCCTGCTTCAACTTTGCCGACAAGGTCAGCGCCGACGTCTGCGGCTTTAGTGTAGATTCCGCCTCCAAGCTGAGCAAATAACGCAATCAATGAGGCGCCAAAACCCATTCCAACTATGCCGCTTGCTGCGTCTCTTCCAAGTTGAGCTGCGGCGGTGACATCCAAGGTGTTGAACAGGGCGTTGTAGCCGCCGTAGAGTAAGAATAGAAAACTTACGCCCAACAGGGATAAACCGACGACAGCCATGCCCATTGTTGCGCCGCCGTAAAATGCGGTTTTTAGGGCTTTTTCTGCGCCGAAATCTTTTGCTGCTGCCACGGTGCGAACGTTTGCTTTCGTCGCGTTATCCATGGCGATGTAGCCTGCAGCTAAGGAGGCAACTGCGCCTACCAAAAACGCTGCTGCGGTGCCTACACCGTAAGGACCGCTTGGCAAAGCGACCCACAGTAGAGCAAAAATAACTACTGTAATTATGGCGATTGTTTTGTATTGCCTTTTAAGGAAAGCGTAGGCTCCTTCCCTGATTGCGTTACCGACTTCAACTGTTTTTGGTCCACCTGGACTCATTTTGCCTATTCGGTACATGAGTAAAAGCGAAGCAACAACAGCGATGACGCCGGCGATTGGTGCAATCCAAAAGACAACCGGATTAACCGATAATGATGCTAAAGCCTGTAATGGTATTAACATATTTGACAAGCGATGTCCATATTCCTTATATGTTTTTCCAAAAAAATTTAGCTGTTACACATCAAAAACATGAATTTTAAGTATAGAAGATAAATTTCTTGTTTCTGTGTTTGGTTGCATTTTTAAGCAAGTCAACCCTATTTCAAATAAGTCTAACAAAAGTGAGTATGTGATGCCTTCAAGATTAATAGTTGTTAAAGTCGGTACCAACGGCATAACTAGCGAAGGCAAGCTGGATGAAAAAGAAATGGAAAACTTAGCCAGCCAAATCGCCGCCGCAACCAAACAAGGCGACAAAATAGTTCTTGTAACCTCTGGGGCAGTTGCAGCTGGCATTGCGGAACTGGAAATTCCACCTAAACCCCAAGATATAGCATTCCAGCAGGCGGCTGCAGCCACGGGACAGAGCGTGTTGATGGCAAAGTATAGGGAGATGTTTAAAAAATTTGGTTTGAAAGTTGCTCAAATTCTCCTAACTGCCGAAGACCTCTCGAACAGGGCATCATACGTTCACACCTGCGACGTCCTGGCTTTACTTCTTAAAATCGGTGTCGTCCCAATTATTAACGAAAACGACGTGGTCTCAGTGGACGAACTAATGCGGACTGAAGGCTACAAAATAAATTTCAGCGACAACGATATCCTCTCAGTGCTCGTTGCTGGAGCAGTCTGCGCCGACTTAGTCATCATCCTCTCTGATGTTGAGGGATTGTACACTTCCGATCCCTCCCAACCAGGAGCCGAACTCATCAAAACCGTCGATGCAATCACCACCGAACTCAAAAGCTCGCTGAATGGTAAAAGTAAGTTGGGCAGAGGTGGCATCCAAAGCAAAATCAAAGCCGCCGAAATCGCCACTTCCTGCGGCATAGCCGTGGTAATAGCAAATAGCCGTAGAGAAAACGTCATATTGGATATTCTCGCGGGTAAAGATGTTGGTACCTATTTTAAGCCTCAAAGTCGCATGCCAGCGGTGAAACGTTGGATAGCTTATGGTGCTGCGGTGAAAGGTCAAATTCATGTTAACGAGGGTGCAAAAAAAGCAATTCTCGACGGCTCAAGCCTTCTCCCCGTCGGAGTAGTACGAGTTGTGGGCAACTTTAGCGTTGGCGAAGTAGTGAGCATCATTGACGAAGAAGGCGCAGCGTTTGCGAAAGGCAATCCCAACTTCAGCAGCGGCGAGTTAAACCTAATAAAAGGCTTACAAGTAACTGAAGTGCACAAGAAACTCGGCGCCGATAAGTCTAAAGATGTTATTGAGCACCGAAACATCCACCTACTTGAGGAAGAAAAATGATAAAGGAAATATGCCTAAAAGCCAAAACAGCCGCTTTCGAAATGGGCAAGCTCTCAGCGGACGCAAAAAATGTAGCGCTTTGCAGAATGGCAAACGCCTTGGAAGCGAACTCAGAGAAGATTTTAGCTGCCAACAAAACGGATGCTGAAGCAGCAAAAGCCAAACGCGTCAAAGCAGCATTACTTGACCGTTTAGCGTTGGACCACAAGAAAATCCAAAATATGGCTAAAGAACTTCGCGAGGTTTCAGCGCTTCCCGACCCCATTGGCGCCATCCTCAGTAGCTGGACACGCCCAAACGGCTTAATAATCAGCCAAGTCCGCGTTCCCCTCGGAGTAGTCGGCGTAATCTACGAATCACGTCCCAACGTCACTTCGGATTCAGCAGGAATCTGTATCAAATCGGGAAATGCTGTGATTCTGCGAGGTGGTTCAGACGCCTTAAACTCCAACGTCGCCATCGGTGAAGTGTTGCGCGATGCCTTAGCTGGAACAAACGTACCTGTCGACGCCATCCAAGTGGTGAATTCTCCTGACCGAAAAGTTGCAGAGGAATTGATGGGTATGCGAGAATACATTGATGTGTTGGTCCCCCGTGGAGGGGCAGACTTAATCAAGACAGTTGTTGAGAAGTCACGGATTCCCGTCATCGAAACTGGAACGGGCAACTGCCACGTTTACGTTGAAGATGACGCAGACCTCGACAAAGCAACCCCCATCGTAATAAACGCTAAATGTCAGCGTCCCGGAACCTGCAACGCAGCCGAGAAACTGCTGGTTCATAGCAAAATCGCCAAACAATACTTGCCAGTTGTGATTGCTGAGTTACGCAAGAACGGCGTGGAAATCCGCGGCGACGAAGAAACCCGAAAAATCGTTCCCGACGTGAAAGCCGCAACCGAAAAGGACTGGGCAACCGAATACCTCGACTTAATCATGGGCGTCAAAGTCGTCCAAAACCTCGACGAAGCCATTAGCCACATCAATAAGTACGGCACCAAACACAGCGACAGCATCCTAACCCGCGACTTCGCCAAAGCAATGAAATTCATAAAAGAAGTTGATTCAGCAGCAGTCTACTGGAACGCATCCACACGCTTCACCGACGGCAATCAATTCGGCTTAGGCGCAGAAATAGGCATCAGCACCCAAAAACTCCATGCACGTGGACCTATGAGCGCCCAGCACCTCACCACAACAAAATATGTTATTTTGGGCGATGGTCAAATAAGAAAATAACTGTTGCCTTTTGAAATCCCATTTTCCTTCTTTAAGCACTATTTTTCAACATAACAATGGAATCTGAAGACGCTACTAATCCAAGACAGTGAATTTTTTTCTTGACACTCCGTTTTTCTTCTTCTACAGTTTGTTCTCGAGTTCCCAACTGAACCGACTTTCTAGGGAGTAACGTTTGACTGTTAAGCTGGATAGAAGAACAACAAGCAAGTTTTGGGAGGTTGTTGTTCTTTCA
>CAVUHI010000011.1:0-91290 GCA_963741295.1 Candidatus Bathyarchaeota archaeon | reverse complement strand
TTTGGGAATTTATTCAATTATGGTTTTGGTGCTTTTGCTGAGTATGTATGTGCACCTGAAGAAGCTTTTGCATTGAAACCGGTTAGTTTGTCATTCGAAGAAGCAGCAACAATACCCTCAAGAGCAATAATTGCCCTTCAAGGTCTTCGAAATAAAAGACGGATTCAGTCAGGACAAAAGGTTTTGATTAATGGTGCTGGCGGCGGTGTTGGTCCATTTGCGGTCCAAATTGCGAAGTACTTTGGAGCTGAAGTAACTGGTGTGGACAATTCAAAAAAATTGGACATGCTGCGTTCGATTGGCGCAGACCATGTTATCGATTACACTCAGGAAGATTTCACAAAAAATGGGCAACATTATGACCTGATTCTTGATATTGCAGGATATCATTCGATTTTCGATCACAGGCGTGCATTAAGTTCCAATGGAATTTATTTTATAGTTGGAGGCTCCAGATTTACAATTTTCCAAGCTTTGTTTCTAGGTCCATTAATTTCATTGGCTGGTAGAAAGAAAATGAGTCTAATGGGTTGGAAACCGAATAATAAAGAAGATTTGGATTTTATAAAAGAGCTTATTGAATCCGGCAAATTAGTTCCTGTCATAGATAGACGTTATCCGTTAAATGAGGTTGCTGAAGCTTTCCGGTATTTTGAAGAAGGACACCCACAAGGAAAAATTGTAATAACTATGGAAAATAACAACAAAACCTAACAAAGCGTTCCAACTAATAGTCAAATCTTAGCAAACCTACCCTATCCAAACGAAATCAATAATTATTAAATGTTAAAAAAGAAAGAGAAGGTTAACCTTCCTGTTTAGGCCACTTCCATGCATGCCAAACAATTAGTGCAATAAACACAACTTCTAAAATCTCATAAAATAAATAATAAGCCCAAGTCCCTCCTGGTACCAGCAATGCAGGGACCAAAACACCAGCATAGACTATACCCGCAATGATGTTTACCCAGCGATTCACTTTAGCCGGCAATGCCAGGGACAAGAAAATCATAAAAATCGGAATCGCCATTAATATTGCAGCTCCAAACAAAAATACCTGATTAAGCGCCATTTCTCCTGATAGTACTTTCTCTACTTGATCTTGCCGAAATGATCCGAAAACATCGTTATAGGAGTAAAAAAACGTTAAAGCTACCCATAATGCTGAAAGCTTTATCTTAACATTTATCTTCAGATCTTCAAACATAGGCTTATCTCCTCATATTGATTATTTTGAGCAGTTTGCTTATACGGTTTGTGAAGAAGCTAGTTATAGTGATAAAATAGCGGATAATTATGGGTTTTTAGTTGTGCTTGTCGATTGGCGTAAACTCTCTGATCCGTACAGTCTTTTGTATTGTAGAACTTGTCTGACGTCTGTCGTTTGCTTCGATCTGTGGTTGGGTTTTCCATGGTTGTTTAACTATTCCACTTGGCGAGACTTGGAAGCAATTACGGATGGGTTGAATCCTTTAGCTATCAGCCATACCGCAAGAACCATTTCTTGCGGGAGCATTGGAAGAGCCAAAACGGTTCCTTCTGTACTTCCAGGAGCGATGAGACCGACCGTGGTCAATACGAATGATAATATGGTCAATATGGCGGCAGCAAGACCCCAGACCGATATCCATCGAGGAACAAGTTTTGTTCGATAAAATATGATATAATATAGCAGAGCACCTATGGAAAAAGCCAGCATCGACCCAAAACCGCCATCAAAAGATGCTACTACCATTACGCCTAATGTTTGGAAATACGATGAATCCGGAGCTCCAGCTTGTACAAATTGCTGGCTTAATATTATTAGTAATAGCAGGGCAGAAACAGTAACAAAACGTAACACTCCCTCAGAAATCCTGAAGCCAACAGCTCCAAGAGCTAACCCTGCATTGAATTTTTTTAGCACTGGATACAGCGCAATTGCAATACCAGAAGCGCAAAGACCACCGTTGAACAAAAGAAGGGCTCCTGTTCCTACTAGACCTCTATTTGCAGAAACACTAACAAGATAATCCGGAGCCGACACAGGTCCCGTAAATAAGAAGCTTAGGATATCTCCAGCAGTATAAATGATAAATAATACTCCTGCAATTATTGCGAGCTTTCTGTAATAATCCAATTTGAGCCCTTTCTCCAGGTTAGGGCTTATCCGCTTGTTTTCTATTTAACATTTGCTATTAGATTTAATGCGTGCTAAAGGTGCTTCTCTGCTCAGAAGTAGGTACTTTCTATTCCCATTTGCTGTTTGGTTGTTTAAACTGCAACTGAACCACACAGCACTCTTCACTGCAAAGCCTGCGTATCTTCGAGACCTGAGTTTCGTAAGTATCTTTGGTGTAGTGCTGGGTTTAGGTAGCGTACGCTATCGGACTTATCTCAAAACGGGATGCGCCTTAAAATCGGTGGCTAATATGAAATTCCAAAATATAGCCGAGTTTGAGCCGCATTTGTTAAAAGGAACAAAAAGTGCAGGGGGTGGGATTTGAACCCACGAACCTCTGAAGGATAGGCTCCTGAAGCCTACGCCTTTGACCATGCTCGGCGACCCCTGCATAAATCGGCTTCTCGTTAGTCAAATTGCCTTTACTGATAAATACATTACCACGACTTGTTGATTTGGCTTGGTTGCTTGAAATTAAAGATCATAGTGCGTAAAAACTATGTCTCAATAGCAGTTTGTTGAGTTATTAGTTGTTTTACCTTGCGTTCAATTTCATCCCGAATTTCTCTGACTTTTTCTATTTGTTTTCCCTTTGGGTCTTCCAGTTTCCATTCAATTGTAGGTTTAAAGAATGGTCCTGGGCAGACGCCTTGGTCGTTGCAGCCCATGGTGACGATGAAGTCTACTTCCTGCGCCATCTTCGCCGTTATCAGTTTTGGCTTGTTAGCTGAGATATCGATGCCTTTTTCCCTCATAACCTCAACAACCACTGGGTTAACATGTTCAGCGGGTTTGTTGCCCGCGCTGGAAACGATAAACTTGTCTCCACCATATTTCTTGGCAAATGCCTCAGCCATCTGGCTTCTGCCAGCGTTCTCGACACAGACAAACAAAATTTTCTTCATGGCAATCAACCTCTTAGCTTAATGCGGCTTCTTGGAGTTTTTTGATTGACTTTTCTGTTTCCTCTTCAGATGGATGCGATATTGCTCCTGATGGACATATATCTTCGCAACCCCTGCATAGTACCACGCAAGCATTCAGGTTTGTAACGACAGTCTTCTTTTTTTCGCCTTTTTCTTCGAACCCAAAGGCTTTGGCATGGCAAAATTCAACGCATTTTCCGCAGGTTGTGCATTTTTCATAGTTGATGATGGGGTGCCAAACTATTTTGTTTCTGGGAATTCCTTCGTATGTTTCTTCAGACATTCAATTCACCTTTTATGTTGTCCAAAACGAGTAAACTTCCAAGTTTTCAAACTGACCTTTCAAGTACGCTTTGACTTCGGCTTCGTCTAAGTTGGAGATACCATTTTTGTCTTTGTGGAGAGGAATTTTTGTTTCTCTGAGCATATCGCCTTTTGGGAAGTCGTAGAAGATGTAGTAGCGTTTGTCGTGGAGCATTATTATTTTGAGGGTGGAGAGTTCTTTGTTTTTTGAGAATCCGTTTTGTTCGAGGATGAAAACGATTGAGTTAGGCTTCTTTTCTGTGACGGTTTGTTTGAATTCTTGCCAGTTTCGGATGTGGACGTAATCTTCTGTCAATTTTGTCACTTGTTGTTTGACAACGTTACATGAACAATCATTAATGTAAATATTTAAATATTGTTATATACCCTCTTTTTGGCTATGACCCAACCAACAACCACACAACTAAGATTCAAAGCCCTAGTCTTCCACGCCCTATCCGACGCCCACAGACTCGAAATCCTCGAATTCCTCCACGACAGCGAAAAATGCGTTTGCGAAATCGTGCCACACCTTAGCCTCATCCAACCCGTCGTCTCCCGCCACCTCAAAATCCTCAAAGACGTAGGAGCAATAAGATGCCGAAAAGACGGCACCAAAAGAATGTACTCAATCGTTGACCCGCGAATCTACAATGCCACCGATGCCTTATCACTTGAACTCGTCTCAATTCTGAAGAAGGAAGTTGTGGAACAGATGAGTTGCGGTCCAACCGAATAGCATGATTTTGAAAAGTCGGTGGATTAGTTGGCTTGTGAAGAAAAAGAAACTAAATCGTTGGGTTGGATAAGCAAACTTCTTGCCCTTTGGATATTCATCGCCATAATTATCGGGCTGGCAATGGGTAAGTATCTCCCACAGTTCAGCAGCACCCTATCGATAGGTATCCCAATCGGCTTATTCTTCATGATTTATCCCGCCATGACCAAAATTGAAATCAGCGAACTCAAAAAAGCCGTAAAAAGCCCCAAACAAACTAGCATAATAGTCTTTTTCAACTATGCCGTAAACCCGTTTCTGTTGTTTGCTTTAGGATACGTTTTCTTTGAGGTAATTTTCCCGTACTTTGGCTTGATAGATCCATTAACTGCCCGATATCTCTGGACAGGGTTAATTCTTCTTGGAGTTGCGCCATGCATTGCCATGGTGTTGGTTTGGACTGACTTATGCAAGGGCAACGGTCCATTAGGCATAGTGCTTATGGCATGGAACAGCATCATCCAAATAATCACAACGCCTCTGTTCATTGCCCTGCTTGTCGGTACCTACGTTTCAATCGACATCACCGTTATTGGAGAAAGCATCCTCCTCTACCTTGGCTTACCCCTGCTCTTAGGAGCTATAACCCGCCGCGAAGTTATCAAACGCAAATCCCAGCGATGGTTCCAGAAAAAACTCATACCATACTTCGACTCGCTTCAACTGTTAGCTCTGCTTGCCACGATGGTTGTGATGTTTGCGTTGCGGGGCGGCGTCATCTTAGATAATCCCTCGCTTGTTTGGCAGATGGCTATTCCGGTCGTCCTATTCTTCTTCTTGCTCTTCAATCTCGTCTACTTTACCACAAGACGTTTTGGGTACAACTATGAAGACTCCGCTACGATGGCGTTTCACAGCACAGGAAGAAACTTTGAGTTAGCCATAGCAATTGCTTTGACGGCGTTTGCTTCGATGCCTATGGTGGCGGTTTCGACGGTGGTTGGTCCCCTCATCGAAATTCCAGTCATGCTGACGCTTGTGCATCTTGCGTTGAGACGAAGAAACCGAATAAAAGGCAAAAGAGGAAAAGTCCCAACTGTCCCAGACATTGCGCAATCCTAAAAACCCTTATGATTTAGGGTAAACTCTTAAGTGGAGAAAACGACTTTTATTCTTAACCGATAAAAATGAACCCTCAACCACCCAACCCTGAACACAAAAGGATGAAACGTGAGAAAAAAACCATCGCGTACATGGTAGACATTTATTGTAAAGGCCATCACCGAACACATGGCGAACTTTGCGTTGAATGCCAACAATTCAAGGATTATGCATATTTGCGGCTTGATAAATGTCCTTTTCAAGACAAAAAAACGACTTGTGGAAAATGCGTTATTCACTGTTACAAACCGGACCTGAAACTGCAGGTTAGGAAAGTTATGCGTTATTCTGGTCCACGCCTACTCATTTATCACCCAAGCTTAGCGTTCCATCATGCTTGGGATGCACGGCGAAAGCCTCCAACCATAGATAAGGCATCTTAGATGGTGGTTGCCTTGAAAGTTTATGTAATTTACGATTCAAAATATGGTAACACAAAACTGGTGGCAACTAACATCTGCGATGGCTTGAAACAAGCTGGGCTAACCGATGTGGCGGTTGGCTACGTTAAAGACGTTGACCCTCAAAAGCTGGTTGGTTACGATGCGTTGGTTATTGGGGCGCCAAATCACATGGGTAAACCTTCATGGACTATGCGAAAATTTGTAGATTCCCTCGCCGCCACCAATTTGGATGCTAAGTGGTTCGCTGTTTTTGACACTTATTTTCAGAGAGAACGGTACTTCCAGAAGGCAATGAAAAAACTTAATCATCAAATAAGTGAACGTCTGCCAAATTTGGTGCAGATAACGCCTGGTCTTTCGGTGCGTGTGAAAGGTGTGAATGGACCTGTAGTTGATGGGGAACTTGAGAAGGCAACAGAATTCGGCGAGAGAATCGCTATCGAATTAAAGAAGAAAGAAAAATAGTTGTCTCCAGTTTATCCTAAACACTCGGAGAGTCAATTTTAAGTATTTACTCATATGTATTTCCACCGCGAATTTGTTTGGTAAGGTTTAAGTGTAACTTGCATGTTTATTGTGCCAAAGGTGTAAAATATGCCAACTCACGGTTCACTTTCAAAAGCTGGAAAAGTCCGCTCTCAAACGCCAAAAATCACTGCTCAAGAGAGAACAAAACCGAGCCCAAAAACTAGGACTCGACGTACTTACGAGAAGCGTGTGATTCTACAGCGCAAAGCAGGCCAAAACTGGGTCTAAACCAGTTTTTTTAAGCTTAATTCTATTTTTCGATTAGTTTAGTTTATTTATTTGCAGTCCAACCTTTGTTTGGTACTTTCCTCTTGAACACTGAAGTTGCCCTCAGAGAAATAATTACAAACCTACTTTCTATGCAGTCGCCTACGCATGAGGATGTTAACCGATTAAAAATCAAGGTAGCGGCAAAGTACCATTTAGAAGCTGTCCCAGCCAACGCCGATTTAATTACTGCTTTAACGCCGTTGGAATCAAAGAAACTCTTGCCCATCATTAGAAGAAAAAATACCCGTGCCATCAGCGGCGTAACAGTTATCGCCATCATGACAAAACCTTATCCTTGTCCGCAGCCAGAACCCTGCGCTTACTGCCCAGGCGGACCAACCCAAGGTTCTCCACAAAGCTACACGGGATACGAACCAGCAGCGCTGCGTGGAAGCCAGAACAGCTTCGACCCGTATGATCAAGTTAAAAGCCGCATTCGTCAACTCACTGCTATCGGGCACAAAGTGGATAAAGTTGAGTTAATCGTTATGGGCGGAACCTTCCCCGCCACACCCATGGAATACCAGAACTGGTTTATCCAGCGCTGCCTAGATGCGATAACCGACAAGAATTCTGCGAATTTGGAAGAGGCAAAGACGAACGCAGAAGTCAGCAAGACGCGTAACGTCGGCATAACCGTTGAAACTCGCCCTGACTGGGCAAAACAACCCCACATCGACGCTATGCTTGGAATGGGTGTAACGCGTGTTGAGCTTGGTGTGCAGAACCCTGATGACGAAATCTATCGACTCGTTGGAAGAACCCACACCGTTGCAGATGTGGTTGAAGCTACGCAAATTGCGAAGGACGCTGGGTTAAAAATTGTTTATCACTTAATGCCTGGCATGCCTGGTTCTAATCCTGAAAAAGACATTGCCGCGTTCAAACGAGTTTTTTCCAATCCAGATTTCAAACCTGACATGATAAAAATTTACCCTTGCTTAGCCATCGCAGGCACCAAAGCCTACGAATGGTACCAAAAAGGCACTTTTGAGCCCTACACCACTGAGCAAGCAGCCAACGTAATTGCCGAAATCAAAAAAGACATCCCACAATGGGTACGAGTGATGCGTGTACAACGGGACATTCCTGCAAGACTCATTTTGGCAGGCGTAAAAAAGAGCGACGTACGTGAACTTGTCCAAACTAAACTAAAAGCGCAGGGCAGCCAATGCCAATGCATCCGTTGCCGAGAAGTTGGGCATCGATTAGCAGTTGACCATGTGAAGCCTGACTTGGAAAAAATCAAAATCCTAACGCAACATTATGAAGCCTCGGAAGGGCAAGAATTTTTCATTTCAGCTGAAGATCCAGAAAACAACGTTCTGTTGGGCTACTTGCGCATGCGAGTTCCATCAACAAAAGCTCACAGACCAGAAATCACAGATGTTCCCTCAGCGATTGTGCGAGAACTCCACGTTTACGGACAACTCGTTCCAGTTGGAAAACACACCGAGAGCGCATGGCAGCATAAGGGATATGGACAAATCCTCTTAAAAGAGGCTGAACGTTTGGCTGGCGAAGAGTTGGGGTTGAAAAAGCTTTTAGTTATCAGTGCGTTAGGAACAAGAAGGTATTACATGCGTTTCGGGTACGAGCGTGATGGAGTTTACGTTTCAAAGAGGCTAAAATAAGATGAGTGAACTTGAAGATTCAGGCTACAAAGGCGAAGCATTGCGCCTGCTAAAAAAAGCCGACTGCAACGTCGGAGACATCCTCAAAGTTACAAGTAAAGGCAAAACCTACGAGGGCATATTGATTCCCCGTTCAGGCGAAGGCACAGCTATCATCATCAAGATGAAGAGCGGCTACAACATCGGCATCCAAGTCACCACCGACGTTAAAGTCGAAAAAATCGGCAAAGGCACCAAACCCACATTTGCGTCGCCGCCAATCCCCAAACAGAACCCAGCTCTGCCACATGTCGTCATCATGAGTACAGGCGGAACAATCGCCAGCCGAGTAGACTACCGCACAGGAGCCGTGCGCTCAGCGATTTCAGCCAGTGACCTCTACGGCGTCGTCCCAGAACTCGCGGATGTCGCCAGAGTTGACACAGAAATTGTTTATAGTATTTACAGCGAAAACCTCACTCAGAAAAACTGGAGTGAACTCGCCCAAAAAGTTGCCGAACGCATCGAACAAGGCGTTGACGGCATAGTAATTGCTCATGGCACAGACACGATGGCTTACACTTCAGCCGCGTTGAGCTTTGCTTTGCAGAATTTGCCTGTTCCAGTTATCCTTGTTGGCGCTCAGCGTTCTTCTGACCGACCCAGCAGTGACGCAGCCACAAACCTCATCGGCGCAGTTAAAGCCGCAGGAGAAGCACCGTTCGCCGAAGTGGGTTTAGCCATGCATGAAACCGTCTCCGATATCAGCCATCATCGTGCACAGGGGCACCAAAGTTCGCAAATGCCACACCAGCCGTAGAGACACCTTCAAATCCATCAACGGCTTCCCCATCGCCAAAGTCAAAAACCTACAAGTTACTATGGAAACTGACCAGTACCAGCGCCGAGACCCCAAGAAAAAACTGGTTCTTAAACCAAACTTTCAGCGATAAAGTCGCACTTGTCAAGTTCTATCCTGGACTTGACCCAGCAATCATCGACTTCTACGTTGAAAAAGGCTTCAAGGGCATTTTGCTTGAAGGGTCAGGGTTTAGGGCACGTTAGCAAATTCTGCTTTGACGCAATCAAAAATGCAGTGGCGAAGGGCGTGGTGGTTGCGTTGGCTTCCCAGTGCATTTGGGGACGAGTAAACATGAACGTCTACGACACAGGACGCGACCTGCTTATCGTTTGGCGTTGTGCCACTTGATGACATGTTCCCTGAAACAGGGCTTGTTAAACTCATGTGGGCTCTCGGACAAACCAGCGACCCAAAAGAAGCCATGAAGCTTTTGAAAACTAACATTGCAGGCGAATTTTCGCCGCGAACGCTTCCGCAAGATAAAATCATTGAAGGAGGACAATAAAATGACCATCGACTATGCTAAAGTCGGCTTAAAAGTCGGCTTAGAAATCCATCAGCAACTCAATGTCAACAGCAAACTCTTCTGCAGTTGCCCACCTGAACTCTTCAAAGAAGAACCCGAAATCACCTTCCTACGCCGACTCAGACCAACCCAAAGCGAACTTGGACAAATTGACCCAGCAGCTTTTTTTGAGTTCCAGAAAGGCGTAAAAATCCTCTACGAAGCTAACCGCAAAAGCAGCTGCCTTGTTGAGATGGATGAGGAGCCACCGCACCCCATCAACTTGGATGCGGTTGAAGTGGTTTTGACTGCTTCACTTATGATGAATATGCAGCCTGTCGACGAAGTCCACGTTATGAGAAAAACGGTTATCGACGGCTCAAACACCACGGGTTTCCAGCGAACCTGCATTATCGCTTTGGATGGCTGGATTAAGGTCGGCGAAAAAATCATTCCCATGCAAGCCGCAAGCCTTGAAGAAGATGCCGCACGCAAAACAGGAACTCAAGACGAAGGCAAAACCATCCGCTACCGCATCGACCGTTTAGGAATTCCGCTTATCGAAGTTGCGACTGCACCAGTCATTTATTCGCCGCATGGAAGCGCAGGAAGTTGCGTTTGCAATCGGCAGAATTCTGCGTGACACAGGCAAAGTTATGCGTGGTTTAGGCACGATTCGTCAAGACCTTAACGTGTCTTTGCCAAACGGCGCATTAATTGAGATTAAAGGTGTTCAGGAACTCGAATTAATTTCCACAGTTGTCGAGTATGAGGTTCAGCGGCAACTTGGATTAATCGAGATTAAAGAAGAACTTGCCAAACGCGGTATTAAACCAGAATCTCTTAAAACGGACTTCATCGATGTTACAGCCATCTTCAAAGATACCAAAAGCAAAGTTATCCGCAAAGCAATCGACAAAAACCATAAAGTCTTAGCTGTTAAACTTTCAGGTTTCGCAGGCTTAACTGGGCGGGAATTGATGCCTAATTTCCGTTTAGGAACAGAACTGTCTGACCGCGCTAAATTCTGGGGCAGAGTCGGCGGAATATTCCACACCGACGAATACTGCTCCAACTACGGAATCACGCCTGAAGAAGTCGAAGCTGTTCGGAAAGCAGTTGGCAGCCACAGAAGCCGACGCAGTGGTTTTTGTTGCTGATACAGCAGAAAACACCCAGGACGCCCTCAAAGCAGTTGTCGAACGGGCGCAAGAAGCATGTAACTGGCATTCCAGCGGAAACTCGAACAGCCAAAGACGATGGAACCACACGATATATGCGTCCA
Organism: Candidatus Bathyarchaeota archaeon; assembly: GCA_963741295.1. Lineage (GTDB taxonomy): Archaea > Thermoproteota > Bathyarchaeia > Bathyarchaeales > Bathycorpusculaceae > Bathycorpusculum. The sequence continues at coordinate 80,554 of CAVUHI010000011.1, read as the reverse complement.
CGTCCAGGAGCAGCAAGAATGTACCCTGAAACCGACATTCCTGCCCAACCAATAACAGAACAGCTCGTAGCAGAAAGTGAGTTCGCATCTGCCCGAACCTGCCGACAAAAAGCTTGCACGCCTCATAAAACAATACGGGTTAAACGAAAAATTAGCCAAACAACTCATCGATTCCGAATACATCCTCCTCTTTGAAGAAACCGCCAAAAACAGCGGCGTCGCAGCTTCCACCGTTGCAGCGTTTCTTAACCGAAACAGTCAAAGCACTTAAACGTGAAGGCATACAAACCGAAAACGTCACAGACGATCAAATCAACGCCATCTTCAAAGCCGTCGGCTCAGGAGAACTCGCCAAAGAAGCCTTAGCAGAAGTTTTCAGCTGGCTTTCTAAGAATGAAGATAAAACCGTGCAAGATGCAGTTGCGGCCTTGGGTTTGAAAATGTTTACTGAAGCCGACTTAGCGCCAATCATCGACCGCATAATCGCAGCCAACAAGTCAACAAATCGACAAACTGGGCAAGAACGCTCAGGGCATGCTTATGGGCGCTGCAATGAAGGAAGTCCGTGGAAAAGCCAATCCTGAATTGGTCGGCAAACTGCTAAGGGAACGGCTAAAATAGCCTTTTTCATGTTAAAAGAAGCTATTAGCCACAAATCCTAAATGGCTTCTACAGAGTACAGCTTGTAAACGAGGCTTAAGCCTGATGAAACGTATTGAAGCACACATTAAAACTCGTTTCGGCGAAGTCGTCATTGAAGGCGAAAGCCCACAAGACATAATGAACATGCTTGAAAGTATTCCAGAAAACTTTGTTGAGAAACTCTCAGATTTTGTCTCCAACCGCTTAACACCTTCGGGAGCACAACTAAAAGGCATAATCGAACCTACAACTGAAGGACCCATTATCGTAACACGTGAAAACCTCACCCATTACGAAGCCGTCGGCTTGGTGCTGTATGCTTCAGGAGAGAGAAAAAACACCGCAGCACAATCCAGAAGCTCTTGGAATCCAGCGGCATAAAAAGCATGGTTCCTGCACGACTCAACGAAATGACTAAACGCGGACAAGTCTTCAAACCTGACCCAAACAAACCAGAGTTCAAACTTACCATTCAAGGCGAAAAATGGGTTGAAGAAGATGTTCTCTCTAAGCTCAGAGGCAAGATGAGTGAGCGTTAAACCCGAAAAAATCCAAGTTCAAATAAAGTATAAGGATGTTGAGCAACAGTTTTCCGCTGACCCACAAGAAACATGGCTTCTCCTAAACCAGTTCTTCAAAGATATGATTCCTTCTTTTGATATTGCCCAAAAACTCTGGCTCAACATCGATATTGCAGCAGCTTGCCAAGGACCTAAACGGATATAGTGGCTTTTTCTGGTGACGGCGCAAGTTTGCTGGTGCCAAAAACAAGTTGACAGACAACGAGGCTTTGTTGGTTTGGCTTGCAGCCTATTATTTGGGGCATAAGCTTGGTTTAGTTAATTGTGATTCTCTGTCAAAAGACGAGTTGCAAATTAAACTTGGGAAAAGCGGCAAAATAACCAGCACACGACTTGGCGAACTTGTCAAAAACGATTTTGCAGTAAAGACGGCTGACGAACAATTTAAAATAACGACGTTTGGTATTGTTCAGCTTCAAAAAGAAGTTCTTCCAAAAATCAAATCAAAAATTGTCGCCTAAATTTTTTGAGCGTTAACATGCTTGGATAATGCTTATTACCTACTGCTACAATTTTTTATTGAGGACTTTTAATGAATTTCGCAATTTTAATGATCTTTATTTATTCTATCTTGAGCAGTTTGGGGCTTGGTGGATTTGACATCGCTTTCCTTATCGTGCTGGTCATCATTGGTTTGATAATCATCATTCTTATCAAACTATTCCTTGTGCTGATTCCCGCAATTCTCGTTGCCATCGTTGTGTATTTCTTCACGGGCGATTTGTTCTGGACAGGCATAGCTTTCCTCGTCGTTGCAGCGCTGTCAATACTGGCTAAGTTGTAGTTTTCGCAAATTTAACCACTTTCTTTCTTTTAGTCAATCATGCTAGTCACCATATTGATCACAGAATTCAAGATAATGACAAGTTTTACAGCTATTTTTCTCAAATAATGCCTTCTTTACTTTTTTTAACCATTTTTTGTTTATTTAGCGTTTGAGCGTTTTCATAAGACTTTTATATTTGGTATGGGGTTCTTGCATATTAACAGGAATGGACAGGGACCCAAAAATGACGATGATGGAACCAAGTAAAAAACCACTAAACGTTCTCATTAAACAATTGCATGGCAACATTGAAGTTGTTCTGAAAAACGGCTATGAATACAAGGGAAAAATGATAAAGTGCGATGGACACATGAACATTCTCTTGGAAGGCGCCACAGAATTCAAAGAAGACCAATTAATGACTAACTATGGCAACGTGTTGCTTCGCGGAAACAACATCCTCTACATAGTTATGGACGCCAACAAGCACTAAAACGTCAAGCTTCTGGCTTTTCCAGTAACGTACTCGCAGGCTGTCTTCTGCAGCTAATTCAACATTAAATTTGCGGCTGAAAAAAGTCAGCACATTTTTAATATCTCTCTCCAGCAGTTCCGCTGCATTAGCATGATCAGTTTTTACTGCTTGAGGCCAATCAATTATGAGAATATGACCGTCTGGCTTGCAGAATGATGTTGTATTCGCTAATGTCCGCGTGGATAAGATGGGCTTTAAGATAAGCTTTTCTTAGGTTGCGCAAGATTTCTTTTAGAACTTTCTCTGGGTTTCCCAATGTCTTTGTACTTTGAAAGTTGGGCGCCTTCAATCATTCCCATAGCAACAACATGGCGATTTTGGCTAATGGGTTCTGGAACAGAAACACCGTTTTCGTAGGCCATCTTCATGGCTTGGAACTCTTTTTCTGCGGCTAGATGTGCGATTGGAAAAGCCATGTTGAGTGTTCTCGTGTGTAACCTCTTGTTCGTCTTGTTTGCCTAAAACTTATCCTGCCCAAGCTATGAAATTTGACGGCTATGCGTTTGCCATCTGCGTTTAATGCGTCATAGACGTCTGCTTCTTTTCCAACGCCTAAAGATTGCCCAAATGATTCAATTACCCCTGCTTTAACAAGTGCGTTTATGGCGAGGCAATCGTATCCTGCATAATTTAGGGTGTGTCCATTGTATGTTTCTTTTGTTCGATATGTTAAGCCCAGCTTGTTTAGTTTGCCCAAAGTGAAATCTATGCGGTCCATGGGGAGTTTAGCGTATCTTTGGATTTGTTCTTTTGGAACAAATTCGTGTTTGCTCATGCCTGCTTCGATGATGTTGAGGATTCGGAAGTCTTCACTTTCCAGTTCTTTGAATACGTGGACTGCTACTTCAGCACTTGACATACAATTGTTTAATAGGCTGATTTTAGGTATTAAAACTAGGTCTTTATTTTTAATGGAGTTTTTTGGGTGGAACTTATATGTGAGAAAGTGGTTTTTATTGGGCTATATGCCAAAACCGTTCACGTATGAGATATTATTGATTGGTAAACGATTGGTTTTGAAATATGGCAGTAGATCAAGGAAACGTCTCGAAGATACTTTCGGTACTTTCGCATCCGTTGCGAAGGGAAATATTACTTAACCTTAGCGATAACGGCGAGTCATCTTTCACTGACTTGCTAAATCTGCTGAAGGTTGATACTGGAAAGCTTAGTTTTCACCTTCGAGCATTGTCACCGTTCATAGAGCAAACATCCAGCGGCAAATACAAATTAAGCAGGGCAGGCGAAAGCGCAGTTCGGGTTATTCATGATGTTGAGGGTTGGGCAGAAGTTGCTGATGTGCAAGGCAAAGCAACTACGCTTCCGCTTGCTTCTTTCAGAAACAGAGCTTTTGCATTCTTATTTGATTTTGCTTTGATTTTGGCAATCACGGCGGCAATCACTTTCATACCTGACATCCTTTCGGTTTCTACCCCTGGCTTCTTAAGCAACCGAATAAGCGCATTACTTTTCATCACTATTGGTCTTCTTTGGCTCTACTCCACTTTACTTGAAGGATTTAACGGTCAAAGCATAGGTAAACGTGTCTTAGGTTTAAAAGTGGTTAGAACTGATGGCAAGAAAATGTCGTATGATCACGCTGCTGTACGGAACTTTGGCAAAGTATTGCCGCTGCTACCTTTTGATTTGCTCATTGGTTGGCGAATTAAAAACACTGCATTTATGAGGTACTTTGACAAGTTTGCAGGAACGACGGTTATTGATTTGCGGTCTCATCTTCGTAAACCTACAACAGATTTACCAGCACCTTCAGAAGCCGTGCCACAAGTTTAACGCGAAAAATCGCATTTTAAAATAAAGAAAGAGAAATAAACTCGGCAAACACCATCCTTTCAGTTCATAAAGGTGGTTTATGTGTCAGCTAAAACTCCAGTTAATATCAATTCAGCCAATAGGCTTCTTCATCCCATGCATACTGTTCTGGTTTCTTGTGTTGGAAAAGCTAACAAACCCAACGTAACTACTGTTGCTTGGGCAATGCCTACCTCAATTAATCCTCCGCTCCTCGTCGTCAGCCTAGCACCAACTCGACACAGCCACACGTTAATTGAAGAATCAGGCGAATTCATCGTAAACATCCCCACCATGGAAATTCTTCAAGCCGTTTACTCCTGCGGCTCCTTAACGGGGAGAAGTTTTGATAAATTCAAAAAAGCCAATCTCACCCAACTTCCAGGTAAAAAAGTTAAGGCACCAGCCATCAGAGAATGCATCGCTCACTTGGAATGTGAAGTGGATGGGCAAATTGTTACAGGTGACCACACGATTTTTGTTGGGAAAATCCTCGAAGCCTACGGGGACATGGGCGTGTTTTCTGAAGCAGGCTATGACCTAAAAAAAGCCCGTATGCTCTACCATGCAGGCGGAAACAATTTTGCATTATTAGACCCTAAACTCTACAAATCCTGAGCGCAAAACACAAAGCATAAAACGGCAATGTCGGTTTAAGGTTGCCATGACACGCAAAAAGAATAAGAAATATCAGATTACTCAAAAAACGATACCTCGTGAAGCAACTGTAACCTTTAAAGAAATCTCAGAGTAAGCTGCTCTACAGGTTTTTTTAGCTATAAACCCGTTTAGGTTCCTGAGAGGGTTAGGTTGTATTTGCGGTTTTTAGGCTATTATATGTTAGTTTTTACTGCTGTTCTTGGTGGGCTGCTTTGATTTTCCATGGTTAACAAGAAAAATTAATGCACTTACTAAAACCGCTATTACGACTGCAGCAATAACTATACTTGCTGGTAGAAGCAAATTGGTTGCTGAAAATAATCCTATAGGGGTAGAAGTCGCCGACTCTGAATATGTACCGTTTTGAATAGCTATTGTTTGCGTATCGCTCCATGCACTTCTGCCTGTTTCGTTAAAGACGCTGAAGTCAGGGTTTCTCCAGCATGGCGGGTTATCTTTTATCGTCGAATAGAATCCTTCTATGCCTCTGACTTGAAAATCAATTTCTTTATCGGTGGTAATGTTTCCAAGCCAAATGCTCCAGCCGCCTGGATCTGGGTTAGCGGTGCCTAATCCAAATTTCACTATTGTTTGATTGTCGTTGGGCGGCTTATTTTGTGGAGCAAGGTTTGAGGTGATAGATGCATCTACCCAGTCTTGTGAATGTCCTTTAACGTGGATGTTATAGTATAGTTTTACTATGCTGTCGTTTACGACGGCATACATGGCGTAGGGTGATGTGTTTTTGATAATGACATCGATGAATTTTATTTCCAAGTGGTAAGTGCCCGAAGCGTTCACTACATCATGGGAGTCATCTTCAAACTTAAGGGTGAATTGCGGAATTGAGGGACTGGTTTGAGTTCCAGCAGGTTCAAGGCTAATCAAACCTGAAGCTAAAATAACGAGGATAAGCAACAGGGCAACATGGGCTCGCATGCATAATACCCTGTAACGTCGGGATAAAAGCTTGTTTGTAAAGAAAAACGAACCCGGCAACATTGACAAAATGCAGAAAAACAGGTTAGTTACAAAAATGTTTTAGGCTTTGACAAGAAACCTTGACTAAACTTTGTCAACATTTCTTTTCTGAAACCTTTTTATCCACAATCGCCTTCAACCAATATCATGAAATCTGCCAAAACATTCTCCCTACTAACAATTCTTCTCTTAGGCGCCTCTGCAGCCTTAATAGTTAATCCCGTAAAAGCAGCATCTAACCCGTCTATTCCAACGTTTACGGTTCAATATGTCGACCACTCCTACGAGGTAGCGACAACTTACAAAACTGACCCTTATACAGGACAAACCGTGACAGATCAAGCTGGCTATCATGTAGATAAACGCACAATCGATGTCACGATTCAAAATCAACCCTTTACTTCATTCTTGCAGAACGGAAACCAAACAGCACTGTATTATTATATACGCCATAAAGGACACTTTGAAAACTGGCCGCAGGATGCCGGCATTAACTATGTGGGAACAATTCAAGCCGATACTTCTGCTTCCACCTTAGTGAGTTTTCCATTAGATTACTGGAATATTCCAACGGGCGGTCAAGTCGATTTTCAAGTTCGAGCTGCCATCGGCTACTCGTACACCTCTATTACGGGTTTGTGCGGCGAATCCACATCCAAGAATTTTGTCTCTTTGGGGCAAAGCGACTGGAGCAGCACACAAACAATAACAGTTGATAATCCAATCATTGCAACTCCTACCCCGCCTCCCCACACAGGACCAACAACAACGGGGGAGCCATATTCAACTTCAACTCCTGCGCCAACACAAAATCCCACGGCAACATCAACCCCAAGTCAACCAGGCACTCAAAAGGGAGTATTTTTTGGAGCCAGCTTTGACTTGGAACTAACAGTTATAATTATTATGGCTGTGGTGATTGTTGCTTTATCCGTTGCATTAGTTATTGTGATTTGGCGGAGAATGGCTGTACACTAAATTTGTTCCTAATGTTACTTTATCATATGAGTCAATAATCTTAAATTTTATTTCTTAACAATTGAATAGCAAATTTATTGTATAAATTAAAGAAATCTTCTTTTCCTGTATTCTGATTAATTTAATATACAACTTGTTCGGAAGTAGCCCTAACGGATGGGCGTTCGCCTATCCGAAAAAAACACAAAAGGAAAGAAAAAAAATGAATATATCAAAAAATAAAAAAATACAAACCGCAATTTCAATGATTCTAATACTATCTATGATTGCTTCAATTGCATTTGTTAGCGCAGACATTGTTAACGTGAACGGTAAGACTCTGGTGATAAACAAAATCCATACCTGGGTCTACGTTGGTACTAGCGCTGGAGGCGGAGGCGTCGCAGATGTCGGCGTCGGCCAACAGATGCTGATTACCGCTTGGACAAAAGACATGCCACCTGACATCGGAGAAACAGCAAATCTAATTACGACTCCCAGTGGCAGAGCAGGATGGTCTGGTATAACAATTACCGTTACAAAGCCTGACAATACAACAGAAACCCTAGATATGGGTTATAGCGACCCTGTCGGCAACAATTACAAGACCTATACACCTGACCAAGCCGGAACATATTATATCCAATCACACTTCCCCGAAACTTGGAAGAACAGCACTAACCCTACAGAATCACATGAAGCAGGCTATCCAAATCTTGCAGCCACATTATACAGCGCAGCAGACAGCCCTATAGAGACTTTCACCGTAACCAGTTCACCAACACCTAAGTTCCCTGAGTCACCTCTTCCAAACGACTACTGGACTCGCCCAATCAGCGGCGCTTCCAGAGATTGGTGGGTACTTATGGGCAACAAGTTGGGCGGTGCCTCTGGCGTATGGCCAAATGGCGCTGCAGGCGGCACGGTAGGCAACTACTTCTATGGTGACTCACCACTTAGCGCACACATCTTATGGACAAAGCCCTACACAATCGGCGGAGTAATGGACGCACGCTTCAACGATAGCGTTATCGGCGATTACCAAATCCCATCAGAAACCTTCGAAACAACCCACTATCAAGGTGTCTCCTTCACAGCCTCCTTGATCATCGATGGCAAAATCTACTGCACTCCCCGTGCGACCGACAACTACAACTCCGGTTTACAGGTGATTGACCTCTACACAGGCGAAACAATGTACCAGAACTACACAGACATCCCGCCAAGCTTCGCCTCAATATACGAATATAACTCACCCAACCAGATGGGCGGATTCGCATACATATGGAAGACCAACCAAGCAGCAACCACAATCTTAGGCGCAGGAGGCGGAACAATTGACATCTTGCCGCAAACTGTTGATCTTGCAAACGCAACTGAAAACGCAAAATGCCAAGTCACCAAATCAGGCAACGACTACACCTATAATAGAACCTCTGGAAAGATCATTGCAAGCGGCGGCACACCAATCGCAAGCGCAAACCAAATCGGTGCAACAGTTAACTTTGGAACCACTGTTTGGGAAATGTTCGATGCATCAACAATGACGCCAATTACCTGGATTGCTAACGTCTCCACGAGTGGAACACAAGTGTACGGTAAAGACGGCAGCATAACATTCTATAACGTCGTCAATAAAGGAACAGCTACAAATCCAAACTATTACTTGACAATTTGGAACTCTTCTGCAGGAACAATGGTTGCTGCCCCTGATGGAACAGGATACTGGCAATATAGACCTGCCGGTGGTCAATTCGGCGCAGCAGGAACCTATTGGCAAACTGCTACAGCGATCACCAACGCAGTACACGACGGTAACAACTTCTACTCAGAGAACATCTCAATACCGAGCGTAGTCGGACCAGTTCCATCAATGGAGAACGGCACGATCCAATGCATACGCGAAGGCCAATTCATGATAATTGGAACACAAGGCTGGCAGAATGAAACCGGTATTTACAAAGGCTGGATGATGGGTGTTGGTTTAGCACCTGACAACATGGGAAAGAAGCTTTGGGAAACTACCTATACACCGCCACTCGCTTTAACATCACTTAACGTCTCAAAACCAGCTATGTTCCAAGGCGGTATGGGTCTAACAGGCGTATACCCAGAAGACGGCGTAATCACGTGGGGAGATCCACAGACATGCCAACGCTGGGTTTATGACTTATACACAGGCCAACTGCTCTGGACAAGCCCACCTGAAAACCAGTATGAATACTACGGCATAAGCCAAACAGTCTTTAACCATATGCTACTCGGCTATGGCAGCTACGGCGGACAAATCATTGCATACAACATCAGAACAGGCGCACAACTCTGGAATTACACCGCAGAAAACATAGGCTTTGAATCCCCATATGGCAACTACCCAATGTCCATAGGAGCAGTCGATGGATACAACAATGTTTTCTACACAGTCACAAGTGAACACCACAACATCCAACCAATGTACCGTGGTCCAAACTTGCGCTGCATCAACGCATCAAACGGACAAGAAATTTGGAAGATTTTGTGCTTCGGTAGCGGCATCTCCATTGCTGATGGTGTACTTGTCAAAGGCAACAACCTAGACAACATGATATATGCCTTCGGTAAAGGTCCAAGCGCCACCACAGTATGCGCTTCCAACGACGTTTCGATCCTTGGAACTCCAGTTATTGTGAAAGGTATAGTCACTGACCAAACTACCTCAGGAAGACGCAACACCAACGACAAAGTCGACTTTACCCTGCAAGGAACTCCAGCAATATCCGATGCTGACATGCAATCATGGATGGAATACAAATTTGAGCAGCAAGCCAAGCCAACCAATGCAAAGGGTGTCCCAGTAGAATTAACAGCAATTGACCCCAATGGCAACTACGTTACAATCGGCACAGCCACCAGCGACATGAACGGCAACTATGCATTACCATACACACCAGAAGTTCCAGGCATGTACCAAATCTTCGCCAACTTCAAAGGCACCAACTCCTACGGACCATCATCAGCAACAGCATACGTAGACGTAAGCAACGCAGCAGTTACTCCAACCGTTGCACCAACACCAGTCGCAGTATCAGTAGCTGACCAGTACTTCATCCCAGCAATTGCAGGCCTATTCGTTCTCATCATCATAGTAGCCATCGTTTTGGCTCTATTGATGCTCAGAAAGAAATAAGCCACACCACAAAAAACAAAACAACAACCCTTTTTCTTTTTTTATTTAATTCTAATAACTTTATAAAAACCAAAATTGAAGTCATTGCAAATTATTTAACCCAAGACTAATTGGAATTTCCCCGGTTTTAACAGACGTTTTGGCTGTTTTGGGCTCAGCGATGCGGGAAAGGTTTATTTCATTGAGGGGCACTATGATGTGAAATTGCAGGCGGACACCATAGTCCGTTGGGATGTGGTCCTTCGGGACTGAACCGTAAGCAAACAACACATAGGAGAAAAAATTTAGATGGCATATAAATACATAGCAGAAGAATGGGCTCAGCCCGAAAAGAGCTTTGTTGAAGAACTTATGCGCCAACGCTTAGTGCAGTGGCGTAAACAACCAACAACATTACGCATCGAGCATCCAACAAGGCTCGATCGCGCAAGAAAACTCGGATATAAAGCAAAACAAGGATTCGTAGTTGCCCGAACAAAAGTCCGAAGAGGCAATTTAAGAAAACTACGTCCACGATCAGGACGACGACCTAAACGCATGGGTGTCGCCAAATTTAAGCCAGGAAAAAGCATCAGACTTATAGCGGAAGAAAGAACCGCTAAAAAATTCCCCAACCTAGAAGTTCTAAACAGCTACTGGGTAGGCGAAGACGGAAAACACAAATGGTTTGAAGTTATCCTCGTAGACCCGAACGCACCAACCATAAAGACTGACAAAGATGTCGGCTGGATAACAGAACCCCAACATGCAAGCCGTGTCTTCCGCAGCATGACCAGTGCAGGCAAAAACGTGAGGGGACTCCATCACCGTGGCAGAGGCTCAGAGAAAGCTCGCCCAAGCCGAAGAGTTGGTAACACACGCAGACACGGTGACTACCAAAAGAAGGGAGGAAAATAGTAAATGCACCACCTAAAAATCGTCATCACTAAACAGAACGGCCGACAAAGCGTCGGTCAAGGCTTTAGCCCAAATGAACTCAAAGAAGCCGGCGTAAACATGCAGCAAGCCAAACAAATTGGCCTGCGTGTTGATGTTAAACGCAAATCTACGCACCAAGAAAACGTTGACTGTATAAAAGCACACGCTAAAGCAACACCAAAAGTCGCAAAGCCGAAGCCAGTGTTCAAACAAAAAAAGCTAAAAGCCTAAACACACAACACACAACCGGTAACCAATGTCTTCTAAACCTCCAATAGCCTACATTGACATACGAGTCTTCGCCCATGCAACCGAAGACTCAGCTAAAGTCCAAAAAGCTGTACAAAACTTGCTGCCAGAGGAACTGGCACAAACCCTTGTTTTCGAAAAAACAGATTGCACGGGGCATCATGGAAACCCCATTATCCTTTTTACCGCCAAATTAGAAGACAAAAAACTTCTTCCAAAAGCAATGGAAAAAATGGGTGCTGAACTTGGCGTGTTGGATAAGGAAGAGTTGCAGCGAGACCTTAAATTGCATGTTGAAAAGGGTAATTTGTATCTGCGATTCGATAAGCAATCAGCTTTTTTGGGTGCTCTCAAGTTTTCTCAAACTGATCCTATTCACTTAAAAATTCATTTCAAAAATAAGACTGCACAGCAGATCGAGGAGTTTTCTAAGCAGATTGAGTTGCTGCCATGACCCGCCCCTTCGTTGATCTGCATTTACGCATAAACCCCAAAGACCAACCTGCAGCACAACGAATAATCACCAAGGCAGCGCAGATGAGCTACCACGCCATCAGCGTTCCATTCACCAACGGCTTAAATGAAACCGAAGTTGCAGAGCTCAAAACCGCCTGCACCCAAGCAGGTATAGACTTTGCTTTACGCGCAGATTTTAAGCCCCGAACCCAAGAAGACCTAACGCGTTTTCTCCGCAAGTTCCGAAGAAGCTTCGAAATCGTATGTGTAGTTTGCGACACCAAAGAGGTTGCTCGGCAAGCTGCCAAAGACCGACGCGTGGACCTTTTAAATTTTCCAAGTCTCGATTACCATAAACGATTTTTTGACCGCGCCGAAGCAGAACTTGCAAGCTGCAGTTTAGCCGCATTAGAAGTAGATATCAAACCTCTACTGGTTATGGAAGGTCCGGCACGAGTTAGGTTGCTTTCGAGTTTGCGGCGGGAAGTAGCCATCGCTCTTGAGTTCCATGTGCCTGTCGTCATTTCCAGCGGTGTTGGCGAAGAGGTTTTGATGCGGTTGCCAAGGGATCTGGCAAGTTTAGGCTACTTGTTTGGGATGAATGAATCGGAGGCTTTGGACGCAGTTTCAACAAATCCAGTTGCGATTGTTCTGCGTAATCGAGAGAAGCTTAGTTCAAGATTTATTGCACCCGGCATCAGCGTTGTTAAAGAGGGCAAACCGACATGAAACGTGTTAAACGTCGCTACCTAGCCCTGCAACTGGAATCTGAAACCTTACCCACTGAGCGAGAGTTCATGGACGCGGTTTGGGCTTCATTAACCAAATTGTATGGCGAGGTGGGGGCGAGTTTGGCAGGTTTAGTGCTGATTAATTTTGACGGAAAACGCAGGATTTTTGTTGTTCGCACTTCGCTTGCGTCTTTGCTGATGGTCAGGGCTTCGTTGGCTTTGGTGACGGTGGTGGCCGGTAAGGCTGCTTCAGTTCATGTGTTGGCTATATCGGGTACGCTTAAGGCGTTATACACGACTATCGCCTAATTTGTTTTGAATGTAAAGATTTTATTAACTTTAAGACAACACATTCTGAAGTTAAGTAATCTATTAGCTTGGACAAACTTACAAAAATAGTGCAGAAACGTTTATCAATTACACGTAAGCGTTAATTAGCATTACCAATATGCGTTGTAGAAACGCAAAACCTGACAAGAGCGCATAAAAAATGGACATAAAAGACTTCTATTTCAAACTCAAGCCCCTAAAAACCGAACCCATCATAGATGACACTACACTTCGCGACGGCATCCAAATGCCGGGCTTAGCAGCTGGACCAAAAGACTCCGCAAAAATCGCACAGTTGCTAAATGAAATAGGAGTTGAACGAATAGAGTTATTCCACTATCAGGAACCGGACAAAAAAGCATGCAAACTAATCGGGGAATTAAACCTTGATTTACGAGTTGCAGGATGGTGCAGAGCCGTCAAAGAAGATATCGACAGTGCCGTGGCATGTGGACTCAAAGAAGTCGGCATATCACACCCAGTTTCAGACATACATTTCAAGGCTAAATGGCCGGAAAAAACCCGCGAGCAAATCTTAGCAAACGTCGTTGATGTAACCGAGTATGCAGCGAAGACATGTGGCCTTAGAACTTTTGTTCATGGAGAAGACAGTACCCGTGCAGACTGGGACTTTGAAAGAGCCTTCATAAATGCGATTTCAGACGCAGGCGCAGAATGCTACCGCGTATGCGACACTGTTGGCATCGGCTTGTCAGATCCAGAAGCGCCCTTGCCTCATGGTATTCCGGCTAAAGTATTAGCCATCAAGAAGGAAACCCGAATTAGCGCCATCGAAATTCATGCCCACGACGATTTCGGCAATGCTGTTGAGAACACAATGGCTGCGATTAAGGCTGCTTCGGGCGTTTGGGATAAAGTCTACGCCAGCACCACTTACCTTGGCATCGGTGAACGTGCAGGCAACGCAGAAACGGAGAAAGTCCTCTTGAACTTGTACCTTCATTACGGGGTCTCCAAGTATAATGGCAAAACTGAGAAACTCAAGTTAACCGCAGATTACATCGGAAAAGCCACAGGCTACATCGTACCGCCAAACAAAGCAATTGTTGGCGACTATGGCTTCGCACATGAATCAGGCATCCACACCCACGGAGTTATCAATGACCCATGGACCTATGAACCCTATCCACCAGAGTTAGTCGGCAACATTCGTCGCTTAACCATCGGCAAACAATCTGGCAAAGGCATAATCAAACACAAAATCACTGAACTATCAGGAAACGTTCCAGAAGATGCAACCGTCGCTGCAGTCGTGGATACAGTTAAAGATATGTATGCCAGTGGTCGCAGAGCTTCGCTTAAAGAGGAAGAATTCAAGAAAATCCTTCGAGTACTTAGAATTCTGCCTGAAAGCAATAACGGCCGATAAAAGCAAAAATATATCCTTCTTTTAACATTTTTTTTCTTGAGAAGTTCAGCAAAGTTTGGTTAAAACTTAAATACAATTTCTTATCTTAAACGCCAAGAGGGGGATACCTTGAGCTTAGCCGTTGAAGCAATATCATTGACTAAACAGTTTGGGCAAGTAAGAGCCCTAGACGGTGTAAGTTTTAACATTAAACCGGGCGAAATCTACGGGTTAATCGGACCCAACGGCGCAGGAAAAACCACCACTCTACGAACAGTCTGCACATTAATCAAGCCCACAACAGGAACCATCAAGATTTTTGGGCAAGACGCCACAATCCACCCCGAGAAAACCCGGCAAATCATCAGTTATTTACCTGAGGAATCGGGTGCTTATCCAAACCTCACAGGTTTAGAATACCTTAAGTTCATGGCTAAACTTCAAAGCACACCAGACACAAACTTCAAAGCGACCATTTCAGAAGCCACCGAGATCTGTGGACTTGGTGATCGGTTAAAAGACAAAGCCAAAACCTACAGCAAAGGTATGAAACGGCGACTGCTTGTGGCTCGGGCTTTGATGACGCATCCAAAGTTGGCTGTGCTTGATGAACCTGCAAGTGGCTTAGATGTTTTGTATGCTTATCATATTCGTGAGATTGTTAAACGCTATGTGAGGGAGCATGGCGTTACAGTTTTGCTTAGTAGCCACAACATGCTGGAAGTTGAATACCTATGTGACCGAGTAGCACTGGTGCATAAGGGCAAGTTGGTTGTAGAAGGCGAACCTAAAGTTCTCAAAACGAAGTACAATAGCGAAAACCTGGAAGAAGTTTTTGCGAAGGTGGTTGGCTTTGCTTAAAGGCTTCACAACCATCCTCATCAAAGAATTAAAAGAGCTCATGCGCGACCCCAAAATCTTAATCGGCATGATAGTTTTGCCGCTTATAATGTTCCCAGTTTTAGGTTTAGTTATGGGTTACGCCGTGCAGACAGCTCAGACTGAAGCGCAGAGAGCAACAATACTTGTGGTTGACAACGATAATGGCAATTGGAGCCAAATATTCGTCGGCTATCTAAACAACACTATGAACGTTAAGGTCATCAACAATACATCACCTCAAAGCGTAATTGACCAAGGCTTGCTGGCGCATTACAACAGTAGCACGTTTGTGGTTATCCCGTCTGGCTTTAGCGAGAATATCACACGGCATAATCTTGGAGCATGGAATGTTACAGGTACCGTTAATACTTATGGAATCTTCAACGGTGGAGGCGGTATTTTCAGCGGAGTTGGCGGATCAACCCTCAATGCGGTTGTCAACGGATTTAACCGCGCAGTCGCACCGGACGTAGTTTCAGTTTCAGAATCCAGCGTTATCAAAGGCACGATTACCAACGGCGTAAGCGTCAGCGTTCTGTCAAGTTTAATGTTGATCGCAATCCATTGCTTTGCCCATCACAATCATGATTATGTTGACTTATTCCATGCAAATTGCTGCGACCAGCGTTGCGATGGAGAAAGAAGAAAAAACACTGGAAACATTACTAACTACTCCTGTTGATAGGTTTGCGATTTTGATGGGCAAAGTCTCAAGCACCATAATCGTTGCAGGCGTTGCGGCAGTGACAGTTTTGATTGGTTACAATTACATGATCGGCTCGTTATCGACTGGAATTGCAAGCAGTGCAGGCGGAAGCGTGGACCTAGTTGCTTTGGGTTTGGTGCCTTCTGTTGGCGGTTATGCATTGTTGGGTGTAAGTTTGTTCTTCACGCTGCTGTCGGCTTTAGCGTTGGCAGTTGTCATGTCGGCTTTCAGCGAAAATGTCCGCGGCGCACAAGCCTTAGTCGGCTATATTTATCCCTTGATTTTCCTGCCTTCAATGGCGCTGATTTATCTTGACGTGAATTCGCTGCCGCTTGCACTCAAAGCCATGTTCTATGCAATTCCATACAGCCACCCAATCATCGCCTCGAAAGCTGTGGTAACAGGCGATTATGGAACAGTTGTGTTTGGGATTGTTTACGTTGCGCTCTTCACAGTTGTCATTATGTACATTGCTTCGCGTTTGTTTGCAACAGAAAAGATTCTGACAATGAAATTAAAGATGGGTAAGAGAAAAGCAAAACCAAGCGAATGATGCCAACCGATATTGTGTTCTTTTCTATGGTCTTGTATACTACTCAAATTCTAAAAACAATTACAAAAGCCCCATGTTTTGTGAAATTAAAATCTAACCTGTGAAAGTCAAGATAAAGATTCTTCTTGGGTTTGAGCCGAATGTGGTTTCATCTGATATGTGTGCTAAAGTTTCCTGAAGCATACAGTTGCTCGAAAACTTGTTGCGGCGTTAGAGTAGTGTTGTAGTAGGGAAAGGTGCCGCCCTGTTCATAGGTGAAGAGGTATTTTACGTTGTATTGTTTGCATTGGCTGATTAATTCGGTGATGTTGAAGTTAGGTGTATAGGTGTCTGTGGGAAGGAGTGGGTATTGGTAGGTTTGGATTTGGTTGTTTCCGTTTTTAGTGAGGTAGAATCGTACCATGTCTTGGCTGAAAAAGTTGAATGGTGCAAGAACCATAATTGACTGGTTGTTCTGCGTGTGGTTCATGGCGTATAGTGTTGCGGGTTCAATTTGGATTTGGATGTTGTAGTATGAGGTTATTGTGTAAGCGTCGTTTATGCTGTAAGCCATCGCTCCCGCCACCAAAACGATAAACAAGCCAGCCGCAAACTTCGCCGATTTCTCTCTTGTCAATCTTAACTCTGTGTTTCCATGCACGCATCAACTTTACCATAGAGAAAGAGAATGAGGACTGCAGCTGAAATCGCCAAAGCGGAGAACAAAGGCAACACATAACGCCATTCTTTGTTGGTCTATGAGTGTAAAAAAGACAAACACGCTTGCAAACCGTATGATAGTAAACGTGTCGCTTTTATTGTGGCGCCATACAAGAAAACCCAAACCCGCCAAACCCAAAGCGTAGAGGAATATGGAGATGGGATGGAAATTGTTGTATGGCCAAACCATGTCTATGAAATAGAAGATTGGTGATGGGTAGCGGTCGCTGTAGACTGATTTTTCTGGGTTGCCAACTTGCAAGCATACAGCCATTGGCTAAATATTTTTGATGCGTATACTTGGTAGGCTATGACTATCCATGGAACAACAACCAGCACAGCTGCAACGATAGCAAGCGTAAACCTTGAAAAAGCCCGTTTCAATTGACCTCGAGCTAAAAACAGAATGCTAACAATCATTATGACACCAGCCACTACCGCTTGGTACTTGGTTAAAAACCCTAAACCCACCGCTAAACCAGCCAAAACCAGATATTTGTCCTGCTTGTTTTGGAGCCAACGGAAAAAAAAGAGAAGCGCCAAGGTAACAAAGAACAATAGCATCGTTTCCAATAACGCTAACCTTGAGAGCCAAAAGTATCCGGGCATAATCCCCAGCAAAACAGCAGCGAGCAAGGCGGTTTTTCCATTGTACATGCTGTAAGCAAGTTCAAACACTGCCCAGAGCGATAACGCCGAGAACACGGCAGAAACCAACCGCGCAGAAAACAGGCTTGTTCCGAATGCTTGGAAAGAAAGCAGCCGTTGCCACGTCGAAGAGTGGGGGGTAGAAGGCATTGGAAACATAATTCCCGAAATGGCCAGGGTTTAAGGTCTAAGGCGCCGTTTAGGTGGGTTACTTCGTCCCATTGCATTGGCATGTTGGTCAAATTCAATAGCAAGACGAAGAGGTATGCGAGGGCAAAAACCAGAAAAGCCACTCGCCACTTGTTTAAGGCACTTCCTTGATTTGCCCCAGAGCGGATGAACTTGACGGGTTAATCATGTTCTCAGCTATTAAAATTGAATTCTCACTATTGTATGTAGGGGATATAAAACCTTCCAGCCACTCACTCAACACTTGAGCAATACCGGCTTAGAAACGCTAAAATCCCCCGCACTCCATCATGTTTCTTATGCCTTATAACGAACTAAGAAAAGATTATTGCTTGACCGCTGGGTCGTAATCGCCACCGAACGCAGCCGACGACCCACCGACCTAAGCAAACCCAAAGCCGAAGCAGCCAAAACTGCAGTACCTGCCCGATGTGCGTTGGCAACGAAAACATGACTCCGCCAGCCGTAATGCTCTACACAAAAGAAAACGGCGAAATAAAACGCAGCCAAGACCCCCTTACTGGTGAGCGACCGAAAAACTGGCTTGTCCGCGTTATCCCAAACCTCTATCCAGCTTTCAGTCCACCCAAACAACCTGAAGACACCAAAAAAATTGTCAAAAGCGATTTTTTGTGGGATGCAGATTGGGCATCATGAAGTTATTATTGAATCGCCAAATCATGATGAAGACCCAGCCGACGCCGAGTTGCCCCAACTGGAACTGGTAATTAAAGCTTACATTGACAGGTTAAGAGAATTAAGCGCAAAACCCTATGTCAAGTACGTTTCGATTTTCCGCAATCACGGCTTGGAAGCGGGAGCATCGCTGTCTCATGCGCATAGCCAAATAATCGCAACCCCCATGGTTCCCACAACCATCCGAGAGGAGCAAAAAGCCAGCCAAACCTTCTACGAAGACCATGGCAAATGCATTTTCTGCGATATTATCGAGGGCGAAGCGAAGGGTCCACGGCTGGTTTCTGAAGACGGGGATTTTGTGGTTTTGGCGCCTTACGCGAGCATTAATCCGATGGAGTTCTGGATATCTCCCAAAAGTCACGCCTCTAACATCCTAAACCTTTCAACGCTGAAATCGGCGGCGTTTGCAAAAACTCTCAAAGCAGCCTCAAAGCCCTAAAAGACCTAGTAAACGACCCACCCTACAACTACGGCATCCACCTATCCCTAAACCCCGAAGCCCAAGACAGCTACCACTGGCACCTTGAAGTTTACCCGAAACTTGCAACATGGGCTGGCTTTGAGAAAAGCACAGGATGCTACATCAACACATCACGCCAGAAACCGCTGCTGAAAGCCTTAGAAAAGCAATTAAGCCCTAAATTCCCAAAATTTCTTTTCTATTTTGTGGTTTAACCTGCAAAATATCTTCTATGTAAGCTCGTAGTGGCTCCGCGACGCTCCATGCTTGGGAGATGCAGCCTCTGGGTTCGTTTGGTGGGTCGCAGTCGTAGATTTCGTTTATGGTTCCTAAGCCGCCCTGATGGATTCCAACGGTGAACAGGGGCAAAATGAGGTTTTCGAGCATTTGCTGCTTTGCCTGTGCGGAGTATTCGTTGACTTTCAGGAATGCCGTCACGTAAGGTCCCAGTAGCCAAGGCCAAATTGTGCCGTTATGGTACGCCATGTCTCTGCTTCTACTGTCGCCCACGCATTTGCCCACAAACTTTGGATCACGCCAACGATAAAGTTCTCAATCCATAAGGGAGTTACAAGTTCGCGGTTAACCACTTCAACAACTTTTTGGTTTTTTTCACTGTCAAGCATGGTGTAATCGAGCGAGACAGCAAATATTTGGTTGGGGCGGATAGAAGCGTCTGGAGCTCTATCGTCGATAACGTCGAAGAGGCAGCTGTTTTTGGGGTTCCAGAATTTCTCGTTGAAGCTTTGGCGGGTTTGGTCTGCCATTTCATTGTATTTTTCCGCCAAGGTGGGCTGCTCAAATTTGTTTGCGAGCAACTCCATGGTTCGCAGGGTGTTGTACCATAGGGCTTGGATTTCTACGGCTTTTCCTGTTCGGGGCGTAATCACGTCGTTTCCCACCGCTGCATCCATCCATGTGAGCCTTGGACCATGCATAAGCAAGCCGTCGCTGTCCATGCGGATGCCAAACAATGTTCCCCTTTGATGGTTCTCAACTATGCCCTGCAGTTTCTCCCATAACTCGTCTTTAACAAACCCGAAATCGCCAGTGTACTTGACGTATTGCAAGACAGCGTTAACATACCACAAGGTTGCGTCAACCGTGTCATAAACGGGTATGCCTGATTTGTCGGAGATAAAATTGGGAATCAACCCGCTCTTGGAATAACCTATGAATGTTCGCAGTATGTCTTTGCATCGTTATATTTGCCAGTTACCAGCATAAGCCCAGGTAACGAAATGAAAGTGTCCCTGCCCCATGCTTCAAACCAATGGTACCCAGCAATGACGGCTTTTCTGCCAGCAGAGCTTTGTACCATGAATGAGTCGGCGGCGAGCAGAATCCAGTTTAACCAATCACTCATCGGCACCTGGGGATGTTCGCGGTGAAAATTGGAGAGCAATTCTGATTTTTGGTTGAGTTCTTGATTGTAGAGTTCTTTTATTTCGATGATTGTGTTTCCGATGGAGTCCAAAATTTCTTGTGCTTCTTGGCTTTCATGGCTCACGGCACAGGTTACCGCAAACTCTTTTTCCGCATTAGCGGGTACCTGAACTTCAAAATAACCAGGCTGGAAACAATCATCAACATCTGCTTCACCTCGCTGAAGTTCGTCGCGGTAGTGGATGTGGTTTACCCAGTTTACTTTTTCTTTGAATTCTCCCTCAGTTATGCGGCAAATGATTGCGGCTTGGGGATTCAAGAAAGTTGCTTGGGTTTGTGTGCTGGTGTTTTTTAGGGTGAAATTCAATGGGGCTCTTAGGCGGTAGATTACAGTGTGGAAGTATCTGCAGGTTAAAAGCGGGTAAAGCCTAATTTTAAGGTCAGAACTATTCTTATTTGTGATTTTGTATGTTACGGCTACTGCGTTTTTGTTTTTTGGCATAAAAACGGTTTTTGTTACTTGCAGTTTTCCTAAATCGTAGCTGTAAGTGGGGTATGGGTCAATTGAAAATTGCCCAATCAGCTTGTAGCCTTCAGGATAAATAACATCGTGGAACTCTGTTGAGCCCAACCTAAAAACATCATCCCCCACAAATATGTCTTCGTCGAGTTTTGAGAAACAAACGGTACGGTTTCCAGGCGGATCCAATGCTGCAACAAACAACCCATGATATTTCCGCGTGTTAATTCCCGGAACCGTTGATGAAGCGTAACTGCCTAAGCCATTGGTTACCAGCCACTCCTTCTCCATGAGCTCCCCAAACTTGGAGAATGCTTCTTTTGGAAAAGTTATGGCGGGCAAATTCATCTATGGCATCAACTTTGCTATGTTCTTATCGCGTGGAACACAGAAATAGTTTGCGACAGGCACACATTTGGTGCGGAACATTAGCAAGTGAGGCTTGGTTAGTTTGTATTCGGTTAGGGTTTCGGCGTATCCCATGCCTTTGGCGAAGACGAGTTCAGCGGCATCGTAGACTTTTAGGAATTCTGGGGAGGCTTCTTTTTTCTGTAAGCCAACTGCGTCGCAGCCTGTGGTTATGACTTCGTCGGCGAGTTTATCCATGTTGGAGATTTCGACGTCTTCCATAGTGGCGTCGTTGATTACTGGTCCGCCTTTAACGACGTAGGTAACTTTTAATCCCATGTTCTTGAGTTGCTCGACGAGTAGCGTGTCGAAAACGATTTCTCCTGCGTTATCAGCTAAAAATAGGATGCTGTTTGCTTTCTTCGCCAACTCGTAAGCTTTATCGATGTCATCTATAGCAAGGTCTTTTGCTGCTTCTCTAAGAACCCCTGCCAGACTGTTCAAGGTAAACTTATGCCCGGGAATATCGAACTCCATAATGTTACCGACAATGGCGCATAAGCATGCTTTTTTGAAGCGTTCCTGTTGGTTGATGCCTGATTCAACGTATTTTTTTGCGTGGGGACGCATTTTGAGGGCTTTTTCGTTGGCGAGTTTTTTGTTGTATTTGTAGGGGTCGCTGTTGCTTGTTAGTTGGCGGATTATGCGGTCTCTTTTTGTGCCTATATCGGCTGCCACTGAGGTTGATTTGAATTCACGGCTTAACAGTTTCGTGATCTCTGCTAGGCACCGAAAACGTAAGGCAGGGTTGGTGGTGGCTTGGTAGGTTTGTATTTGTGCCCGGGAAAGCAGGCACGATTCACATTCAGGTTCAACCTTCAATTGTGCTCACGCGTTATTGTTTTGTTGCGTCGGCAAACGCACGTAGCACACTATATGGGTCTTTCGCCTTCACGATGCCGCTGGCAACAAGAACGCCGTGAGTTCCCAACTTCAAAGCAGTAGAAACATCTTCACCCCGACTAATTCCTGCACCACATAAAATCACTGCTTCATCATTCACTTTGCGAACCAGCCTAATTGTGTTTGTGACAGCTTCGGGTTGCGCCTGTGAAACGGCGATGCCTGTCCCAATAAGTTCTGGAGGTTCAATAGAAATGATATCTGGGTTCAAATATGCTACCGCCGCACTAATGGATGGATTGCTTGTGCAAACACAACTAACTATCTTTTTTTCCCGAGTTAACCTTACGATAGCGTCGATTTCTGCTAGTTTAATTTGCATTTCGGAGTGGTTAATTAAAGTTCCAACCGCACCTGCATCAATAACAGATTCTGCAAGAATATGCCCAGTAGAATTCCCCGGTTTAATGGGGTCAATATGTTGGGCAAAAACTGGAATCTCAACAGCTTCCGCCACCCTTGCAAGGTCAGCGAACTGCGGTGCTACTATAATATTGGCGCCTGTTTCTTTAGACGCTTTTTCTGCTTGTTTTGCGAGTTCAACAGCTCTTTTTCCTGTGGATTCAAGGTAGGTTTTAAAATTCACGATAATCATAGGGGTTTGAAGGTTCAATTCAGTGTCCTCGCCCTATGGGTAGAACTAGTTTTGCTAATAATTGTTTCCCAAGCTTTTCGATAATTCTTTTAACGTTGAACGAAGCGAGTGGGAATCCGAATGGGTACTGTTCTTGAATTGTAGCGATGATGCATTTGTTATGTTTAGATATTAAAAATTTCAAAGCCGATTTTTTATTTCTTTTAATTCGTTAATTTCTCTGCGTAAGTTCTCTATTTCACTCTTGAATTTTAGGTTGTTTTCGTCATTTTCACCAAACACGCCAGCTAACCCGATGGCAACAACTATGAGGAGAATTACGCCAAAACCAGAAATGATTGTTGAGTAAATTGTGTTTTGGATCAAGACTGATATAAACCATAGAACTCCATAAAAAATTGATATTTTGGATACCGTACTTGCCAACCTTGAACCCCTCAATTTTGGTTATGATATGTTTTGGTATTTAGAAGTTTGGTGTAAAAGGGGTAGCTATGTCCTTTTTTTAAAAGTTGTTTGTCTTCCAAAAAAGAGAAGGCAAGTGGGCTAAGGAACTTTTTTTGCGGAGGGTTTCATCGTCTGTAGTGCGGTTTTTTTGGCAGCTTCTTCTGTTAACATGCCGATTAATTGCCCATTTTTAACCATGGCTGCTCGTTTGAAGCCTCTTTCAGTCATAGTTTTCATCGCAGTGATCATTGATTCGTCTCCTTCAAGGATAATGAGTGGGGTGTAATTGGTGTCTTTTGCAAGTGTCTTCAATGGGTCTTTTCGTGCATCCACGACTTCTCGTAATAGTTCTCGATCGTTGATTACGCCGATGGGTTTGTTCTGTTCAGTAATTAAAACTGATGTCGCACTGGTCTGCAACATTTTGCCAACAGTTTTAGCAACTGTCTCTGTGGAGGCAATTTCTAGTGTTGGAAGCTTTGTGCCGGCTTGGCTACTGATCTCTGTTATGTCTATGCCACGTTTCCAGATGTCATCTAGCATTTCGCTTACTCTTTCAATTTGGCTGGGGTCGCTGGAGTAGAAGGTGTCAGCTAAGTAGAAGGCGGATTCTGTGCCGAAGTCACTTAGACGGCGGCATCTTGAACATGAAAAGGTGCATATTGTCGACAAGCATCATGGTCATGTAGCTGATGGGGACATGTTTAACTTCGTAGTCTTTTGCCAGTTTTTGGGCGGGTTCAAGGTTGTCTAAATCGATGGACGCCATTATGCGGGTGGTTAAGCCTTTTCTGAAGTATTTTACGATGGGGTCGTCTTCAGCAAGGCGGTTAATACTCTGTGAAGAAGTGATGACTACGATATCTTTTTTGGCTGAATCCAAAATCTTGGTTACTTTGTTCCATGCTTCTTCAACGCCTTTGATGACGAGGGTTTCCCCGATTGGAATTCCGCTCTTGAGTTCTTCTATGCGTCTTGAAGCGTCTACTCCACTCTGCCACATCTGCGCAAAAAACGCTTTCAGAACTGAAATGAACATTTTGTCGTTTATCCATAAACCTTCATCTTCAAGGTTTAAAACGGAAGCTTCGTTTCCAAAGGGCGCATAGAGGATTGCTTCTTCTTCGTCTTTGATTAGGAATCTTGGGAAAAACTTGGAGCTCATGCCGACATGGCGAAGTTTAATGTTGAGTTTGTCTTCGACGATGTTGCGGTCTATTCTCTCGACGACTTTGAGGTTTTCTGGGGAAATTTCCGTAATTATTTGTGTTTGAACGTTGTGTTCTTGGGATGGCGTGACTGCTGCATCAAAGATCCCTGCAATGTCCTCCTGTATCAAACCCAAAGCTGTGGTTAACACGATGACTTCAGATTTGGATTCTTCAACCATGTTAATCATTTTGGAATGGATCTTTTTCTTCCCTGTTATAATCGAGAATTTGGCAACGGGGTATTCTGATTCAGGCGCGCTGATCGATTGCCACGAGGTTAATAGACTTGTTTTTTGGTCGTTTAGGTTTATGACTTCGTTCTTTTTGGAGGTTATGAAATTGTCAACTAAGCTTCAAAAGGAACAATTGTGAATCTGGTGGGTCTCTCCAAGGTGGCTTCGATGAATCCTTTTTCCTGCAGTTTCTTGAATGTACGGTAAGCCTGCACACGTTCCATCTTGAGGCGTTTAGCTACGAAGCTGGTTGATTGGACGCCGCTTTTAGCGAGGAACATGTAAACTTGAATTTCTCTTTTAGATAAACCTAAAAGCTGCAGGAATTTCGTTACGTCTTTTTCACTCATCAAGTTACCGCCGTATAAAACCGTAATTACTAGTACGGATGGTAGATGGTGTTTATAAATTGTATCTTTTCAGACACTACAAAGCACAATAGTTAACACTAAATTAGCTTTGTTTGTAATGTTCCATGCTCGCTTTTGGCTCTCTGCGCAGGCTTCCACGCTTTTCTAACGAAGCTTGGGTAGTCACCGTTTGAATCCAGCAGTCGTTTTAAGAAATCCATAGTTTTGTCGTCAGTTAAGTATCCGCTGCCAAAATTTCCATATTTCTTTTTTAATTTTTCAATCTCGGCATCGCGTTGTACTTTAGCAATTATTGAGGCTGCTGAAACTATAGGGTAAGTTCTGTCAGCTTTGTGTTCTGAAACAATTTTAGTTTTGAATCTTAGCAATTCAGCTATGTGGTTTCCGAACCGATGCTCCACCACATCCGCCGCATCAACGTAGGCTTCGTCAGGTCTTAAAACCTCAATGATTTTTGCCATAGTTTGCGCTTCAAGGCGGTTTAGTTTGTGGAGTGTTCTGCTGCTGCGAACTACTTTGTCGATTTGGGCTGGTGGAACTTTTATGATGTGGTGTTTTTCGGTTAACTTTATAATTTCTGGGTACAGCGCTTCGCGTTTTTTGGCTGTGAGAAGTTTAGAATCTTTAACGCCCAAATCGGTGAGCAACTGCAGATTCTCGGTTTTCACTGCGACGCCAGCAACAACCAAAGGACCAATAACGCATCCGCGCCCAGCTTCATCAACACCAGCAACCAACATCAGAGGTTTTCATCCTAAACAATGAATGGGTTTAGGTTCTAAGCTATAACGTTTTTCCAAAACTGAGCCTTCCAAAGAAAATCACGCATGCAGCAACAATTCTCGATTGCCATAAATAGCCAGCAAGGAAATTATCATCAAACAAGTCGGTGTGCAGCGCAGTCGGACATGGTTTGATTGATGATACTGTTGTGTGCAAAATTGGTTTGCATCATCATCTTCATTATCATCTTCTATTGGTCTGACTTGTGTTTCAGTTAAGGGTAACTTGGGATTTTGGGTTTGACTTTGAATGTTGCATTCGTTGTGTGAAATGCAATTGCAACAACAACTTCTCTGAACCTATCGTGCTTTCTTTCAACTTTGAAGTTGGAAGGTTAGGCTTTGATTCTTTAGAAGATGCAACTGTTGGTTTGCAGAATCACGTTGCAGCAGCATCAGCAGCAGCATCTTCTCTGGTGCCCCTCGTAACTTTTTAACTCTAATTGTTGTTGCAACCGCTTTGCAGAATGCAGATGCAACAACAACAACACAACTTCTCTTACGAGTTTGCCCCTCTAAAGACTCTTGCATAACCCGTCGGAAAAAACAAATTGACTAACCGACACCCCAAACCACGACCATCCAACCTACACATGAAAACCCTCACGGATCTAGAAATAAAAAAATTTACCAAGATTTTAGGTAATAATTCGAATAAATTATTTGATTAGCGCTTTTCTTTATTTCTTCTTGAGTTTTCTTCAAGCATCAAAAGTTTAGGTGTGCTGCGCTACTATCATTGCGTGTGCCTTGTCGTAGGGTTCTAGGTCGACGATTTCTTTTACGTCGAAGCCTCTGTTTCTCAGGATGGCTGCTTCCTGCCGATAAACTGCGTTAGGGTCCATGGTTACGTCGATGCTTTGGGATTTGCATGCGAGCATGACCCAGCCTTGGGGTTTGAGGAAAACGTCTGCGTTGTCCGCGAGCAGTTTTGCTTGTTCGGGTTGGGCGACGTCGCAGTAAATTGTGTCGACTTTGCCTGAGATGAACATGGCGTAGCGTTCGGGCATGCGTGCGTCTTCGAGCATGGGGGAGATGTTGGTTCGGTAAGCTGCAACGTTGTTAACTAAATCCCTAAGCGAGCGCTGGGCAAACTCTACGCAGTAAACGTGCCCGCTGTCGCCGACGATGTCTGAGACGTGGCTGGGTGTGGTTCCTGAAGCTGCGCCCAAATAAAGAACTTTAAAACCAGGTTCGATGGGCACGTTCTGCACGCCTTTAATTATGGCTCCTGCAAGTTTGCTGCGGAAAGCATCCCAAACACGGTATTCAACGTATTTAAATTTGAAAAGCCGTTCGCCATAAACCCTCAAGCCAGGGGTTAGGTTTTTTGTGGCGAGGCGTTGTGCGCCGTCTTCAAGCATTACTTGGTAGATTTCTTTGAATTTTGGGTGCGGTTTAACTTTGAGGTGCACGTCTGTCTGGTCCCCGGTTTTGACCGCCGCTTCCACCGCTGCCGCCGCCTCGTCGATCTCCTCTGTCTCGTCCGCCACCGTAACTGAAGTTGCGTCCTCCGCCTCCACCGCCACCTCCGCGATCGTGGTGGTCTTGGACCTCGGTCGCCGCCACCAAAGTTTTTGCCGCCGCCCCTGAATCCGCCTCGGTCATCTCTTCGTGGAGGTCGTTGTTCTCGGCGTTCAAATCCTGCTGCTCCTTCGGGTCGTGGTTTAGCTTCTTTTGGTGCTGGCGGCTCTTTGTATTTTGTCTGGATTTCTTCTATGCGTTTGTTGATGTCAGCTTTTAGTTTGTCTCCGATGTAGTGGCCTGCTCCGAAAGCGTCGGCTCTTGCGGCTATAGCGAGTTTGCCTGCGATGACACGTGCGATTTTTCCTCGTTGCCACCGTTTGGCGTCGTGGAGCAGGGTGTGTTGGAAGATTAAGCCGTGTTTGGGTGGTCGAGCTCCTGTTTTTAATGATGCGGAAGAGGGCTTTTTCTGCGCCTATGACTTGGATTGTGCTTGCTGGTCTCATCGCCAGGTTTTGTAGGCTTCCTGCCATGGCGATTAAGCGTGCACCCAAAAGAGCTCCTGCAACAGCGCGGACGTTAGGTGCTAGTTCCTCCATGGTGTTGTCAACGTAGTCTTCCATGGTTTTGCGAAGCAAATAGAAGTTAAGGACGTCTTTGGCTAACGCTTGCACCATTTCCAAGTCGGCTTCTGCGATGTCTGCGCCCATGGATGATTCTGCCGCTTTCGCTACAAGTTGGGTTCGTTCTTTTGGAATGTTTTCTCTTTCCAAATTTTCAACTGTGAAGTTTTCTCTATCGCCCAAGTTCACGACAAGCCTTGAGTAAGTTTCGTGCTTCTCGATTAAGCGATCAAGTTCAGGGAAGTAAACGCCATACCATTCTCGGAGTCTGCCCATGAAGAGGTTAACTGTTTGGTCTAAGCTGTCGAGGGTTTGGATGCCTTGGGCAACGATTAAATCTCGTTTTCCAGTGGCACCTTTGATTCTCAGTTTTGCAAGTTCTAAGCTGACACTGCGGGTCCATATGCTTAGTTCTTGTTCGTCTTTTGCAAAGCCGGCTTCGATTGCTACTTCACCCATACGTGAATGCAAAACTGCAGTTTCCGCTGGCTTAGCAACTTCGACAGCAACTTTCATCTTCTTTTGGGCTTCCTCTGCCAACTTGCCGGATTCAAACGCAAACGCGTCGTAACCTACGCTTGCTAGAAGTGAGATTAATGAGGAGACTTGGTCGGATAATTTTCCAGACTCAGTTTTAAGAAGACTTTTTGCGGCGGCTTGCGCATTTTTTGGAAACAATGCTTTTTCCACTAAGCCGTTGTTTTCGTCGAAGGCTGCCACGCCGAATGGAAATTGAACTATGAATATTTTCATGTTATTTGGCCCCGATAAACTATGCATTGTTACTGCATTGTCTTAATAAATAGTTTCGTTGCGCCAAATCCAAAACAGCCGTTTTTTCCATGTTACTGCGTCTTAAATTAAGCCTGAAAATCCGTGGTGTGTTCCATTTGTTTTATTTTTTCAGGTAGGTTTGCTTATATTTTTCAAAAAAGTTAATACGAACAGCCTATAAATTAGTTGAAAACGGATGGAAATCAAATAGACGCTTACAAAACAAATTCAAAAATTACTAAATGAAGAACGATAAAATAGTCACTATTGGGCTTATCCAAACTTCTGTTTCAGAAAACATCGCGAAAACATGGCGAAAACTGCAGAAAAAATTGAGGAAGCAGCAAAAAAGGTGCCCAAATCGTCTGCCTTCAAGAACTGTACCGAACAAGATATTTTCCGCAAGAAGAAAACCAAGATGTTGCAGCTTTAGCTGAAGTCGATTCCTGGAGAATCCACAAAACTATTTTCCAAGTTGGCAAAAAAACACAAAATAGTTATCATTGCACCGTTGTTTGAGAAAGCCAAGAACGGCAAATTCTACAATTCAGCCGTCGTGATCGGTTCAAACGGCGAAATCTTGGGCACTTACCGTAAAGCCCACATACCCCAAGACCCCTATTTCTACGAAAAAGACTATTTTGCAGCAGGGGACACAGACTACGGGTTTTTGAAACAGCATTTGCCCGCATTGGTGTGCTCATATGTTATGACCAATGGTTCCCTGAACCCGCCCGAATCAACGCGTTGAAAGGCGCAGAAATCATCTTTTACCCAACTGCCATCGGCTACGTTAAAGGCTACACTTCAGAAGACGGCGACTGGCATGATGCTTGGAAAACTGTTCAACGCGCCCACGCCATCGCAAACGGAATTCACGTTGCAGCAGTTAACCGTGTTGGCGAGGAAGGCGAACTGGAGTTTTGGGGCGGCTCATTTGTCTGTGATTCTTTCGGCAAAGTCCTCAAGGAAGCCAGCACCACAAAAGAAGAAGTCGTGGTTGCCCAAATCGACTTAAGCAAAAACAAGAAAATCCAGGATGGCTGGGGGTTCCTGCGTAACCGTCGCCCAGACACCTACAAAAGACTAACCAAGGATAGACGGAAAGGTGCGGAAGATGAGTAGTTCCGAGCAGACTTGCCGTGAACTAGGCTTTTGTATGCCTGCTGAATGGGAAAAACATGACGCTATCTGGCTTGCTTGGCCTTATGACCCAACCACTTTTCCAGATAGAGTTGAGCGGGTAGAAGCAACTTATGTTCAAATTGTTAAGGAGATTCATGAAGGGCGAACAAGTAAACCTCTTTGTCATCGATGAGCCCACCAAACAGAAAGCAACAAAGATGTTTAAAGAAGCAAATATCGACTTAAACAAAATCCATTTTTATGTTTCCGACTACGCCGATGTTTGGTTTAGGGATTATGGACCCGTATTTGTTAAAAACCAAAATCATGAGTTGGCGATGATTCATTGGGACTTTAATTCGTGGGGAGAAAAATACGAAACCCTGCTAAAAGACAAGCAAATTCCTGATGTTATCAACCAAAAAATGTCATTACGATGTTTTAAGCCAGACATTGTTTTGGAAGGTGGCTCTATAGATGTTAACGGCAAAGGAACCCTCTTACGACAGCGCAGTGCCTTCTAAACAAGAACCGAAACCCGAACCTTGACAAAAAACAAATCGAAAAATACCTCGCCGACTATCTTGGGCGTAAACCATTTTATCTGGCTAAAATGCGGCATTCTCGGCGACGACACCGACGGACACATCGACGATTTAGCACGGTTCGTAAACCCAACCACGATTGTTTGCGCTTATCAAGAAGACGAAAATGACGTAGACTACGATGTTCTGAAAGAAAACTATGAAATTCTATGCCAAGCAGTTGACCAAGACGGCAAAAAACTGAAAATTGTAAAGTTGCCCATGCCAAAAGTAGTTAGCGACGAAGATGAACGGTTGCCTGCAAGCTACACAAACTTTTACATTGGCAACGAAAAAGTTTGGTGCCCATCTTTGACCATAAAAACGATGCGAAGGCGCTGACGATTCTGCAGGAATTGTTTCCAACCAGAAAAGTTGTGGGCATTCGCTGTGTGGATTTGGTTTATGGGTTTGGCACGATCCACTGTATTAGCCAGCAGCAACCCTGCAGTCTCTAAGTGTCAAACACTAGGAGCAGTGCCGCTTTTTTAGTTAAGTTTAAACTCTCCAGTGGAATAATAGGTAGAGCGCCACAAAATTTGGGAGTTCAGGAGAGAGAAAGGTATGGTTAATCAGCCTCCGCTTCGTGCACGCGGCGTCAAAGTGCTAAAAGCCGTTTCGTCACCTCTTAGGCTGCAAATCCTAAACCTGCTCTTCGACAAAAGCGCCCTCTCCTACACCGAACTCATGAACCAACTGAAAATGAACCCCAGCCGAGACGCAGGCAGATTCGCCTACCACCTAAAATTCTTGTTGAAAGCGGATTTGGTTGAGGCAGATGTTGAAGCAAAAAAATATTTCTTAACTGACCTTGGCAAAATGGTTCTGGATGTTGCTGACCGCGTGGAGAAGAAGGCGGTTAAACCGCGGGGCATGGTTGTTCGCACGTCGCATTTGACGCTTGAAGAGTTTGATGTTAACAAAATTGCGAATTCGCTCATTAAAGAGGCGAAGGTTCCAGCGGAACTGGCGCAGAAAGCGGCTAAAGAAGCCGAAAAACGCCTTGTAAAATCAAAAACAAAGTATCTCACGGCGTCGTTAATCAGGGAAGTTGTGAACGGCATTTTGGTGGAGAAAGGCTATGAAGATTACCGCAATAAACTCACCCGAGTCGGCATGCCCATCCACGAAGTAACTGCCCTCATCGAATCAAAAGATGCTGCTCAAGATGCTCAAGCCACAATCAGCAAGGCAGGCCAAACGGTCCTTGGCGAATACACGTTGCTAAACATTTTTCCAAGAGACATCGCGGACGCACATCTTTCAGGAGCCATCCACATCGAAGGCTTAGGCACATGGATACTAAAACCCAACGAAGTAATCCATGACCTACGATACTTCTTCCAACACGGCGTCAAACTTGACAATCCACTCCAAGTCGCCATGGACGCGCCAAGCGACCTAAAATCCGCATTATCCATCGCATTTAACGTTCTTTTGCATGCCAGCAAAGAAACCAACCGCACTCAAACCTTCAACTACTTCAACGTGTTCCTCGCACCTTACATAAGAGGCAACGAAGTTGCAAAGATTAAAGAAAACCTGCGTTTGTTCATACAAAACCTCAATCAACATGCAGAAGCCACGTTGGGACTGGAGCTTTCAATTCCAAAATTAACCGCGGAAAAAGAAGCCATCGGTCCACAAGGCAAACCAAACGGCAAATACGGCGACTTCACCCAAGAAAGCCAACTTGTAGCCTCACTTATCGTCGATGTTTTTGCTGAAGAAAGCATCAGCAAGCCGCTTGCTTAGTCCAAAACTTGTGATAAAAATCAACAGCGCAGCATTGGCTGACGAAAACGCCAAAGCCATTCTGCTTAAAGCTCATCAGTTAGCGGCAAAAAGCGGGATTCCCTACTTTGCTAACATGACCAAGAAAGAAAATGAAAATGTGGCTTTTTCTTCTTCAGGCGTAAAATTCGCGGCTGATTTAACGGGCGACTGGGAAACCGATACGTTGCGCACAGGCTGTCTTGGTTGCGTTACAATTAATTTGCCCAGAATTGCGCTGGAATGTGAGAAAGACAAAAACAAGTTCTTCGATTTGATGCGGGAACGCTTTGAACTTGCAGCCCGAGCGTTGGGAATAAAGAATAATGCGCTCAAACAGTTTGGGAAAAATTCCCTGCCGTTTCTGCTTCAAAAAGCCGACCGCGACACCTACTTCCGACTGGAAAACTGCTCACGACATAATCAATTTAGCGGGTTTCCGCGAAGCCATCGAAGCCTTCACAGAAAAAAGCATCAACTCGGAAGAAAGCCGCAAATTCGCCGAAGAAACAATCCAGAACCTTTTAGCTTTTAAACAGAAAATCGGCAGAAAATACGGCAAACGCCTCTACCCGTCATCCTTGGCAGCCCCGAAGCGTCTGAGCGGCTGGCACAGTTGGACATTGAAAGATACGGTGTTGCTAAAGTGAAGTTTTCAGGAACACAGAGAAAAACCATACTATTCAACTGCTAAACGTTTCCAAGTGAAAGCCGCTGAGCTTCTCAGCATTCAAACGGAAATGCTTGAAACAGCGCAGAGAATGAAAGGGCTTGAATGCAGGCGGAAACCTCAGCATCATCGAACTTGAAGGCGCCGAATACAAACCTGAAGCCCTAATGAATTTGACATTGCGCCTAATGGAGAATCAATCTATAGAATTCTTCACCTACAACCGCCTAATCAGCTTCTGCGACAACTGCAAGAAAAACTGGTTCGGAACCCTCCACAAATGCCCTCATGCGGCTCCATGAGCACCCTGACAACGTTTGACCGCTTCACATCAACTTAATTTATTTGACTGCACCAAGCACCAGCGAAAGCAGTGCCATTCGCACTACGATGCCGTTCCAGACCTGCTGGAAATACTTTGCCTGCGGAGTCGCATCCACTTCAGCAGCGATTTCGTCCACGCGGGGAAGAGGATGCAGGATTATCATGTCTTTTTTGGCGCCTTTGAGGGTTTTTAGGTCGATTTTGTAGGCGCCTTTGACTTTGGCGTATTCTGCTGCGTCGGGGAAGCGTTCTTTTTGGATGCGGGTGACGTAGAGGACGTCGATTTGGGGGATTATGGCTTCGAGGTTTGCGTTTTCAGTTACTGGGATTTTGTTTTTGATTGTTTGGAAGACATCTTTTCTCATGCGCAGGCTTTCTGGCGAGACAAGGTACAATTCGACGTTGTAGAGTGCAAGTGCATAAGCCAGCGAGTGAACCGTCCGCCCATACCGCAAGTCGCCGACGAGCGCCACTTTTAACCCGTCAATCTTGCCCTTCTCCTTACGCATTGTATAGAGGTCGATTAACGCTTGCGTTGGATGTTCCTGAGCACCTGTGCCGCCGTTGATTATTGGAACCTTCGAGAATTCCGCAGCCAACTTAGCCGAGCCCTCCAAACTGTGCCGAAGCGCAATTACATCAGCATAGTTTTCTACTGTGCGGATGGTGTCTGCGAGGTTTTCGCCTTTCCGGACGATGTTATTTCGGGTTCAGCAAATCCGATGTAGTTTCCGCCAAGTTTTAGCATGGCAGTTTCGAAGCTTAGGCGTGTGCGTGTGCTGGGTTCAAAGAACAGGGTGGCGAGAATTTTGCCTTTCAGCATGTCTGAGCCTGTTTTAGCCAAAGGCTCCATTGTTTTGGCTACGTCGAGGATATGGTTGATTTCCTGCTTGGATGAAGTCTTCGATTGATATTATGTCTCTTCCCTTGAACTCCAATTGTGGCACCCAAAACAAGAAAGCCCCCAACTGCTAAATAACACTTTGTATGCCTTAGTACTGGCTTTTTTTCTTGCGCCTTGTTAGTGCTTATATGCTTTTGTTGTTGTACAACGTCTGCAACACATTTTTAATAATTAGACCTGAGCAATAGTATTTTAATTCAGGTAAGCAAAACTTGAAGGTGTTTTTGAAAATGGAAAGTGGAATGCAAACTTTAATGGAACAAATTTCTAAACGAGAAACCCCAAAACAAACTTTTAATTCACGCGTGATACATGCCAAGAGTAAATGAGGTTCGGGCACCATGCCAATGGCTAAAAAACTGCTACGACGGAAAATGCCCAGCTTTTGTTAGGCAAAACGGGAATTTTTACTGCGCCAAAATCAAAGCAATAATCTAAATTTTTTCTTTTTTCTTAATCTCTTCAACGCAGCTATCGCTTCTTTTATGATAGCAACTGACTTCGCAAAACGCTCTTTTGTTTTATCGGATAATTCGAGTTCAATTATTTTTTCAACCCCTTCTTTCCCCAAAACCACAGGCACCCAATCGATAATCCCGAGGCTCCGTATTCCCCGTCAAGGCATGTGGAAACGCTCATAACGCGGTTTCTTCCAGTCAAAATTGCATCTGCCATTATCGCTATCACTGTGCCTGGGGCATAAACTGTGCTGCCTTTAAGTTGAATAACGTCTGCGCCTGAAGTTACGGTTGAATGCACTATTTTGTCAATCTGCTCGTTCGTAAGCAGACTTGTTATGGGTATTCCTGAAACTGAAGCATACTCGACAAGCGGCACCATTGAGTCACCATGTTCACCAATAACCAAAGCCCGTGTGTCCTCCCGCGAAACATCCAGTTCATTGGCGATATAGGTTCTAAAACGCATAGTGTCCAAGATGTTGCCCATGCCAAAGAGGCAGCATCGTGGAAAACCCTGTTTCTTTAGAAGCAATGTAAGTCATTATGTCAACTGGGTTTGTTACCATCATGATTTTGCGTCTTAGGAGCATACTTGACGATCTCTTTAACTACGGATTTTATGATTTGTGCGTTGGTGTTCATGAGGTCAAAACGTGTCATGTCGGGTCTTCTGCCTAATCCAGCCGTGACAATCACAAGTTCCGAACCCGCCATTTCGCTGTAGTCGCTGGTTCCGTGGATTTTGCCGTCAAACTCGATGGCGGGTGCCGCCTGCATCATGTCTAATGCTTCGCCCTTCGCCGCTTTCTCGTTAGTGTCGATTAATACGACGTCACTTATTTTGTAACGTAAAATGTCAAACGCGGCTGCACTACCCACTTTGCCTGCACCAATTACAGTTATCATAAAAAACCCATTAGAACAATAATTAAAACGTAGAATATAACTAAAGCGCACAAGTTTATTCGCACTTTTTATGAAGTTGGCTAGAATCCCTTACATGTTCGGGACAACATCTATTTATTAAAAACCACAATAACATGTTATATAGTGTGATATTTTATGAGTCAAAACCAAATGTTCTGTTACCAATGCGAACAAACAGCGAAAGGAAAGGCTGCACAATCGCAGGTGTTTGCGGCAAATCCGCCGACGTCGCCAATCTCCAAGACCTGTTAGTTTACAAACTGCGTGAACTCAGCCAACTCGTCATCCAAGCAAAAAAGCTGGGCTAAAAGATGAGAAAACAAGCGTTTTCACCGCTGAAGCACTCTTCGTTACATTGACAAATGTGAATTTTGATCCAGAAGCCATCGTTGCTTACATAAGAAAAACCGCTGAGCTGCACGATCAACTGCATAAGCAATCTGCATGTTAAAACTGATTATTTGCCGTTAGAAAATACGACTGAAGGCTTAATTGCACAGGGCAAACGCATGGGATAAACTCAGACACAACCTTGGACCCTGACTTGCACTGGCTTGCAGTGGCTTTTAACTTACGGGTTGAAAGGCGTCGCAGCATACTCTTACCACGCTTATCTTTTGGGCAAAAAAGACCATAAAGTCTTCGATTTCATCCACGAAGGACTAGCAGCTCCATTCGACAAGTCACTTGGCGTAAACGATTTTGTGGGTTAGTTTTCAAATGCGGCGAAATCAACATCCGCGCCATGGAACTTCTCGATGCAGGCAACACCGAAAACTACGGCCACCCCGTCCCAACCAAAGTGCCATTGGGACACAAGAAAGGCAAAGCCATCCTTGTTTCAGGACACGACCTCATCGACTTAGAAAACATACTTAAAACAAACCCAAGGCACAGGCATCACCGTCTACACACACGGCGAAATGCTCCCAACCCACGGCTACCCAAAACTCAAAGCATACCCCAACTTCTACGGACACTACGGAACCGCATGGCAAAACCAGCAGAAAGAATTCGCCCAGTTCCCAGGCGCCATCCTAATGACAACCAACTGCATCCAACGCCCAATCGAAAGCTACAAAGCCAACATATTCACTGCAGGACCCGTTGGCTACCCAGGCGTACCACACATCGAAGGCAAAGACTTCTCACCAGTAATCAAAAAAGCTCTAGAACTGCCAGGTTTCCCCGAAGACGTTGAAGGCAAAACAGTCTTAGTCGGTTTTGGCAGAAATGCAGTGCTAAGCGTAGCAGGTAAAGTCATTGAATCCGTCAAAAACGGACACATTAAACGCTTCATCCTAGTCGGCGGATGCGACGGAGCAAAACCCGGACGCAGCTACTACACCGAATTCGTAGAAAAAGCACCCAGCAACACCATCATCCTGACGTTGGCATGCGGAAAATTCCGCTTCTTCGACAAAGAACTTGGAACAATCGACGACATCCCACGATTACTTGACATCGGACAATGCAACGACGCTTACTCCGCAGTGAAAATCGCTCAAGCTCTGGCAGAAGCGTTCCACGTAGAAATCAACGATTTGCCGCTGTCACTGGTGCTCTCATGGTATGAACAGAAAGCCGTTGCCATCTTGCTGTCACTTCTGTCCCTTGGAATAAAAGACATTCGCCTCGGACCAAGCCTACCAGCATTCATAACACCAAACATACTCAAAGTGCTCGTTGACAAATTCAACATAATGCCACTCAAAACACCAGACGAAGACCTCAAAGCAATAATGAAATAAGCTCTATCCCCGCCCCTTTTGTGGGCACCTTCATTTTTCTTTAAACGATTTTTCTTTTTCTAACTAACCTATAACCACTTAAAAAAAGAACTCAATTGGAAGGGCCAATTTTT
This sequence comes from Candidatus Bathyarchaeota archaeon, assembly GCA_963741295.1. GTDB lineage: Archaea > Thermoproteota > Bathyarchaeia > Bathyarchaeales > Bathycorpusculaceae > Bathycorpusculum. The sequence goes on along the minus strand of CAVUHI010000011.1, from coordinate 43,216 downwards.
TTGAGTAGCCAAGCCATGTTTTTCCCCAAATCCTCCATAGTTTTCATCCCTTCCTCATCTTTTTCTACATCACCCTTGGCTAAGCCGATACCTACGTTCCAGTAGGATGAGCCCGGAACAATCATTTGGCTGATTAGGAAAAAGTGATTTATAGCATCGAAAGTTGGTATTCCGCCTGCTCGACGCACCGCCACCACAGCCGCGCCGACTTTGCGCTTGAACAAGTCTCCGTTTGCTCTACCAACAAATCCTGCTCGGTCGATAAGCGCTTTCATCTCGGAAGTCATCATTGAAAAATATGTGGGAGAACCAAGGATTATTGCCGTCTGCTGCAGCCATCTTCTCGATGTAGAGGTTGACGTTGTCGTTTACGATTTTGCATTGTTTGTTCTGGACTTTTCGGCAAGTTCCGCATGCCATGCAACCATGGATTTGTTGCCCGCAAGCTGGATAAGTTCGGTTTCGATGCCTTCGCTTTCGAAAACTTGTAAAACTCGTCGAATCAATATGGCGGTGTTTCCGTCTTTTCTTGCGCTTCCATTAATAGCAACAACCTTCATCAAATCACCATTAACAAATTAATTGACTTTGAGATAAAAGAATAACGTTACCCTTGATTTTTCTTTCTATACCGCCAATAAACGAGAACTGCAGTAACCGCGACGACGACCGCTAAAGCAACCCCGATGGCAATGGTTTCAAAGGGAAATTTTGCTGCAGGAACAGGCGGTTGTGCTGGGTTCACAATTAACGGGAAGCGGTCTTGATTTAAAACGTCAATTCTGTAGATATGTGTCACCTATTCCATCGTGGTCAGTATCTGTTCCATTATAGTTGCTCCAGTAATTCCCTAGTTTGCCGTTATCCCAAGAATGGATTGCTTCACTAAAATTGTACACTTTGCAAACGCATCCAGTAAGTTGGTAGGTGTTGTTGACAAAACTGTTTTCGCTGATGTCGATGTCTGAAGGTATGTTTGCTGCGCTGCCATTTACTTGTTCAAATCCGAAGAACAGCCCCATCTCGTTGTCAAAAATATAGTTTTTTGTGACGGTGTTAGCTGAACCCGAAAGCAAAATGCCAACTGTATTCCCCGAAACCGCATTTGCGATTAAGGTGTTGTGGGTTGTGCGTATGTAAACTCCAATGTTGAAGTTGTCCACGTTTAAGTTCTTAATTGTTAAGCCATCCACAGTTTTGTCACAATCTAACCCAATAATGTACGGAGGCAACGTGGTGTTTGGACCTAACCCCAATACTGGCTCAGACTTCCGCTCCGCCAAAGTGAGCGGTCCCACCAAAGAATAGCCAGCGCCGTCAAGGGTAATGTTGCTTTTCTGTATGAGAATTGGGTCAGAAACGTTGCCCGTAAAAGTGTAAATGTCGCCGTTTCGTTGGATTGGAACATTTGACGGATTTATTGTGCCGTCGGGTTGAATGAAAATTGTCGTCAATGGCTGCTGCTGAACCCATCGGGGTCGCAACCACTGTCGCTGTTAAACTTAGCAGAAAAAGAAGCGTTAAACAAACAGTTCGCATTCGCAACTTCCCTATTCACCTTTAATGCTGTCAGATTTAATTAACCAATTCCTCGATTTACAAACCGTTTTACCTGCAAACTTGAATTGCAAACAACCCTCGCTGGGACACATCTCCACACAACGCAAACAATAGATGCATTGGGAAGTCGCTCTGTCCCCGCTTTTTCCTTCGTAAACCTCCTTTACTTGTGTTGGACAAACCCGTTTGCATATTCCGCATTTAGTGCATTTTTCTTCATCTTTGTTTAAACGCACGCCGGAAACCCATTTGAAGGGTGGGAAACGGTTAAACAATGCGATTAATCCGCCGAGCGGGCAGATTCTGCACCATGAACGCCGGAAAAAGAACGCTGCGACCGTTACTATGCCGAGAATGAGGAGGTTAGTTGTGGTTAAGAATTGCCCAAGTTGCCAGAATTGCCCTGTTGTAGTCTGAGTGACCCATTCTGGTTTCATTAATCCGACGCTCACTTCGGACAGGAGACATAAGGGTTTCATGGGGCAAACTTGGCAGAAAGGCGCTGAATAATAGTTGTAGACGAATCCGCCTTTTTGTGCGCCACCTATTACAGGTGTCGCTGATAGTGCTTGGGACGCGAAAACTACACTTAAAATAATTATGAGTGCCAAGATAAGGTAGCCTAACTGGTGGAACCGCTCGTTAAATCTGTCTGAAAAGTTCCTGTGCTTAATTTTCAATGCTTTCCGCAAGCGCGTACATCAAATCCACGTATAAACCGAAGGGACAAACCCAGCCGCACCACATCCGTCCAAGAATAATCAGCTGCCAAAATTATTATGCCGAAAACTACGGCTAATCTTGCCAAACCTGTTGAATCGTAGTGTACGCCCCAGCCGCCTCCAACATCAAAGAATGGGTAAATGTACGTTTGAATCTGCCACAGTGCGCAGGTCACGGTTCTTCCACATGGATAATAACATCCAAAGACAGGGCGCTGGAAGTCCATCAGGCATGCCGACGCCAAACACGTTGGTTGAAACGTCGATTTCATGGGGTGCGAGTTCAGCGCCTGGCGCCAGGTAACCCCAATGATCAATAAATGTGCCGAAGAAAATCAGAAATATTAAAGCTATTTGAACAAACAATCGAAGTGAACTGATTTTTCTTGTTTTGTTTCTTGTTCCAAGAAAAGCGCCAACTCCACCTATAATTAACAGTGCCACACTTACATAGATGACGTTGTAAACGGGCTTGTAGGTTGATGGTATACTGGGGGTTGGAGTAGGGGCATCGGGATTTGCTGGGTCAGTTACTATAGCATATAATCTGTCGGCAATGTGGCCATCTATAGGGAATATGTTCCAGTATCCAATCATGTCAAGTTTTTGGGTAACTGAGAAATTGCCTGTTTTTGGGTCGGTTAGAACGATTCGGTCGATGTATGTGTAGTCTGGTCGGGTGAAAGCTACCCGCACAGTTTTGTTTTCTCCGGGAGGGCATACCTGCCCAGTTATGGTTACGGTTTCGTTGATGTTCACGTGGGTTCTGTCGATTTCTGCGGTTATGCATGGACCAAAACAAGGGCTGGCGGGTTCAATGTATTGTACACTTAAAATACAAACGGCGATGAGGGCTGCAATGGATAAGCAGAGAACAGCTTCGCTGTTTAATACCCAACCACACCCATGAATCTCTCATATAAATTCTATATTCATATATCTTTGCAAAAAACCGCTAACTTCTTAACCTAAATTTTTTCCGATCACCCATCCGACTTAAGCCGGCATCGAGCAGCCTTAAATTACTTTGACAATAAAGCAGTGATTTGTATGAGTAAACAAATCCTAAAAGATCGCATGCTGCTAAAAATTCGAATTTTATTTTTTAAAGTCTTTTTTAGCTAATCTAGGTGGTACGCTTCTTCGCCGTGTTGACTCATATCCAAGCCTTCATCTTCCTCTTTAGGACTTACACGGAACGGTGAAAACACATCCACCAACCGCAACAGCAAATACGAGCCAACGAATGCAAACGCTGCTACAACCACTACTGCGAGTGCTTGGATACCGAGTTGCGCAGGGTTGCCATAGAACAATCCGTTACACTAGCGATGGAGTTGACGGCAACAGTTGCAAATAAACCCACCGACAGTGCGCCGATGATGCCGCCGATTCCATGGCAAGCGAAAACGTCGAGTGTATCGTCGATTTTGGATCTGCCTGCACGCCAGTTAGCAACCAAGTTTGAGATTATGCCTGCAGCTAACCCGATGATTACTGCTGCTGTGAAATTAACGTAGCCCGCAGCCGCTGTAACTGCCGCCATACCACAAACTGCGCCTACGGAGATGCCGATTGCTGAAGGCTTTCCTTTGATTACCCAATCAAGAATCATCCAACTTACCGCAGCCGCTGCCGCCGCCAAGTTCGTCGCAACAACCGCTGAAACCGCGATGCTATCAGCTGCCAATGCGCTGCCGCCGTTGAAGCCAAACCAGCCAAACCACAATAGGCCTGCACCTAAAATCACATATGGGATGTTTGTGGGCTTAAACTCAGTACCAATAGCTGTTGCACCGCCATCTTTGCGGTCTAACGCTTTCATTTGGTCTTTCCAATAAACACAACCCTTGCGTCTACCAACAATAAGCGCCGCCGCCAACGCTGACAACCCAGCTGCAACATGCACAACTATGCCGCCTGCAAAGTCCCATGCACCCAAAACGTGCAGCCAACCGTTAACGTTCCATAGCCAATGGGCGATGGGCGAGTAAATTAAGGTTGACCACAAAACAACGAATATCAGTAATGATTTGAATCTGATTCTTTCTGCACAGGCACCTATTATTAAGGCAGGTGTGATTGCGGCGAATTTGAGTTGGAAGGCGAAGAATAGGATTTCTGGGATGCCTGAAGCGTAAGTTGAGTTAACTTGGTTTACTGTTATGCCGTTTAAGCCTACAAGTGATAAGTTTCCGATTACGCCGCCGATGCTGGGACCAAAAACAAGGCTGTATCCCCAAAAGAACCATACAAGGCTGACAACGGCGAAGATGGCGATGCATTGGACGAGTGTGGAGACGAGGTTTTTTCTGCGGACTAAGCCTCCGTAGAAGAAGGCTAAGGCTGGAGTCATCAGCATAACTAGTGCTGTTGACGTTAGAACCCATGCAACGTCCGCTGGATTGTAAGACATCTCTTCCCCTGTCTCTCTGCTTAGTTACTCCCCTTTTTTGTTAGAACAAATATTTAAACTATACATTCGCATTGAATAAAAGACTAAAAATTGATAAATGTTCAATCAACAACTTGTAAGTGGTATACTCATGAACAATATTTTTCATGAAGACCTAATAATCGCAAAATTGTCCAAAAAACATGCGGTAAAAGAATAACTTGTCTAAAAAGCAAATATAGCTAAAAGAATAAAACTAAAAGTTAAAATAATAAAAAAAGGAAAAAATGGAGCAGAGAAACGCTCTAATCTAATTGGTAGGCTTCTTCACCGTGCTCGCTGAGGTCTAAGCCTGCATCTTCTGCTTCTGGGCTGACCCTTAGAGGCGAGAACAGGTTGACCGCCTTAAGCAGCAGCCAAGACCCGACGAACGAGAACGGCACCACTACACCGACAGCTAAGAGCTGTGCAAGGAATTGGTGGACGTTACCGTAAATCAGGCCAGTAGCGCCGATGGATGCGAATATTCCAGTTGCCGATCGCACCCCAAATACCGCCGACGCCATGGCATGCAAAGACATCCAACGTATCATCGATTCGTGATCTGCCTGCTCTCCAACTAGCAACAAGGTTAGATATTACTCCGCCTATGAAACCCATTATTATCGCAGCCATAGGAGTAACGAAGCCTGAAGCGGGAGTGATGACGACTAAACCGACGACTGCGCCGACTGCCATGCCGACTGCGGAGGGTTTGCCTTTTAGGAGCCAATCCATGAGCATCCAGCTGACTGCGGCTGCTGCTGCGGCTAAGTTTGTGACTACGAGCGCTGAGACTGCAAGGTCGTTTGCTGCTAATGCACTGCCTGCGTTAAATCCGAACCAGCCAAACCACAGCAAAGCTGCGCCCAATAGGACATAGGGGATGTTTGTCGGTTTGAACTCCACTCTTTCTTTTTGGTCGATTTCTTTCATGTGTTGTTTCCAGGGAACTGCGCATCCTTTGCGTCTGCCAATGACAAGTGCTGCTGCAAGAGCTGAGACACCAGCGGATATGTGGACGACTAATCCGCCTGCGAAATCAATAGCGCCTATGCCTTTGAGCCAGCCGTCAGGGTTCCATACCCAGTGCGCAATCGGGACGTAGATTAGCGTTGACCAAAGGAGAATGAAAATTAGCAATGAACGAAAGCGAACTCTTTCAGCGCATGAACCTATGATTAAGGCGGGTGTGATTGCTGCGAACTTTAGCTGAAACGCGAAGAAGAGCAGTGTGGGTATGGTTGCTGCTAGAGCTGGGTTGATATCATGTATGCCTACGCCGTTTAACCCTGCGAGGGACAAGTTGCCTATTATGCCGTGGTAGCTGGGTCCAAAGGCCAAGCTGTAGCCCCACAATGCCCAGGTGAGACTGATTACGGCAAATATGATGAAGCACTGCGCAATTGTGGATACCAGGTTTTTCCTGCGCACCAAGCCGCCGTAAAAGAAGCCTAGCGCAGGAGTCATTAGCATGACTAGGGCAGTTGCTGTTATAATCCAAGCTATATCTCCAGGGTTTGAAGCCAAGGTAGTTACACTCATTTATTGCACCATTTAACATATGTTTAGTTATTTGTTTATTGACTGTGCAAATATCCCACACAACTATTTAAAACTATCCACATGCTTCATAAATCTCGGTATTAATGAATTATTGTCTAACAATTCCTAAATTATCCGAGTATTTGTTTATTTCTGCACCGCTAAATAAAAGAAAAATAAAAAAACATCCAAAAAAATAGTTGTTTAATAATCAAACATCCATTCAACCAAAAGAGCCCTTTATGCATATCAAATATCCAAGCCATTTAATTCCCAGTGGTCGTCCAAGTTGCAGGAACTGAAAAATTGGTATCGGCTAAAATTTTGACATCAAACGGTTTTCTTTTTAGAGCAATCTTTGACCGTTCAGAGTTATTTAGATTTGTTGAAAATGTTTCCATGTTTTCATAACAATTATGAACAAGTATTAACTATATTTATATTTAACTGAACATTTAATTGTGCAAAATAAGCTTGGTGAATATATTGGAAAAAGTACTTGTACTATCGCTGAACGATTCTGATAAATGCATTACTGAGTTCATTGACAAAGGCAAAAAAGGACACCACAGTACCTTTCAAAAAAGAATCGTAGAGGCGAAGCAAGATGAGTAGTGAACAAACCCAAACCGCACCCCAAATGAAGAAAACTTTAAGCCTTACAGGGTTAACCATCAACGCCATGGCTTTGATAGCCCCTGGAGCTTTTCTATGGCTTAACTATCAGGCTCAAGCAGCACAGGTAGACCCATCCGGAGCCTCTACAGCCCCAGACATATGGTTTGGACTCTTAATTGCATTAATATTGTCATTCTTGACAGCCGCATCATACTCATGGCTGGCTAGACGTTACCCAGACGCTGGCACAGGCAGTTCATACTACTTCGCTCAACGTGCCTTACTCGATAGAGGCGCCAGCAACCGCAGAGCACGCAGCGCAAAGTTCCTTGTAGGCTGGCTTTCACACCTCTACTACTGGGTTTACCCGGGAGTAATGGTGGCATTCATGGGCTTCTTCATGACATACATTCTGCAAACAGTTGGAATTGCTATAACTCCGCTCCAGCAAATTGCCATAGTAGTTCTGTTCTCGCTAATCGTAGGTTTAATAGCATACAGAGGAATTCAAGGCTCCACCAACACGAACCTAATCATCAACATAGTGCAGCTTGTCATCCTAGTCGGCGTATCCGTCTTGGTGTTATCTTATCGATTCATAAACCCTCAACACGTAACGTTCTACTTCTCAAACCCCGCCGCAGCCATCGCACCCACAAACATGAGCCATGTACTCTTCCAAGCAAGCCTTGCCATACTAGTCTTAGTAGGCTTCGAATCCATTACCGCATTAACCTCTGAAGCAAAAAACCCCAAGGATGTCCCAAAAGCAATAATACTTTCACTCGTCATCCAAGGAGCCTTCGCATATCTACTCGGTTTCTTCGCACTACAAGCATTCATAAACGATAAATACACCTTCGGCATGGCCGCAATCTCAGCTGGACCATTGGGAGATATCGTGCGAATCTCAACTGACGCATTGTTCGGTGGTGGCGGCTTTGCTATAATGCTAATAGTTGCCGCAGCCGTAGTAGCCGCAGTATTAGGAACGACCCTTGCATGCCTCAACACCGGTGTAAGAGTAACCTACGCAATTAGCCGTGATACAGAAGTTCCTCAACCTTTGGGCAAATTAAACCCAAGATATGGAACACCCGCAGTAGGAACATGGGTACTCACAGCAGTCTCAGCAATAATAGGCGCATTCGGAGTGCTATCGCTCAGAAACCTTACCACTGTCATCCTATTGTCAAACTTTGGAACTTTCCTGCTCTACGGAGTTACCTGCATCGTAGCAGTTCTAGCGCTCTCCAGAGAACGACGCTCAATCCTCACTAAATACATCGTCCCAATTGCTGGTTTCGTCGCAAACATGGTAATGATGATCGCAGTCGTATGGCTTGGAGTTATCGGTGGAGGCGACACACAATTAGCAGCTTTCAGCGCCATTGTAATCACTGCCATATGGATGGTCATAGGCTTCGTATACTACTACTACAACTCGAAGAGCACATCCTCAGGAATCTTTCCGTTCCCCGGCAAAGAAATGCCCAACGAAGAAAAACACAGCATCAATGCGATCTAAAAAATTTCGGTCAGCCTTCGGGCTCTCTCTTCCTTTTTTCTTTTTAACTCCGTAAGTTCGTTCTTTTCCAAAATATTTTTTAAAATTAAGTCAGTATTGTCAATTATTTTTTGGAGGAATTACTCCCAGAGCTATTGCTTTTATGCTAATTAACCGGTGACTCCAGTTTGTAATAAGATTGTTCTTTGCAAGGAATAATCATTGAAAAAATTGTCGACTATATTTTAAATTGTAAAAATACTTGTCAAGAGTTGATGAAAAACTGTTTTTTTCTTGAAGAAACATAGATACTAAATCGGGGAATTATATTCCAGATTCCCCGTGAATATAGGCGTTTTTGTTAATTGCCCTTGGAAGGAAAGTCGTTTTTCTTTAATTCGGAACGAAGTTTTATTCCCATTACTAGGGCTGATCCAATTATGACGCCTGCCGAAACTAAATCCAATATTCCAATCATTTGTTCATTCACCTTTAGTTTTGCTAAACAATTAACCAAAGAGTAGTCAACTGGATATAAAGGTAGTTATGATTTGTTCATAACTTTTAAGAAAAACAAGAAGACTTTTCTGATGAAAGTGGATATAGTGAACAATTGATCAGGAATTCAATATTTTATTAAACACGTTTTTCGGAGTAAAATATTCTCTTGAGCTGGAAACTGGATTTTAAGGCTCGTCCCCAATTAAATTTCTTTGAAAAGTAATAACTATGTTTATTTTTTTTTAACAATTGTCAACGAATCCCCAAAAAATAGAAATTTTGACATGCTTTCTTTACTTCATGTTTTGGACCCGAGCATGTTTTCAATAATTACACATTTTTATGTAAATTAGTTCATTTTTTCAGAAGAATTCTGCACAAATCACAAATAGGTTTATAGGGGGAAGACAATACGAGTATTAAAGCTAAGGGAAAAATGAAATCGTTAATCCCTGAAGAGCTCTGGGAAGCCGGAACTCTTTAGAGAAAGGAATGTAAAACTGATGAATCGACTATTAGCCTCGGTAAACATATTCGTGGATCAATCCCAAAAACAAAAAGTATTACAGGCCCTCTCAGAACTCAAGGGCATAGAAGAAGTCTATGACGTAACAGGAGAATATGACATCGTTTCTTTAGTCTCTGCTTCTTGTATTGAAGAGTTCAGGACGATCATACATGAGAAAATCATGAAGATTAAAGGGATAAAAAGTACCATAATTACCGTTATTTTGGAGCCTCACAAAGGACCCAAATGCTTATTTAGAAAAGCACATATTTCCACACTTAAATAGGAAGGAGCGAAAGGAGCCATAGTGAGCAAGCGAGCTGTCTTTTGGAGCGCAAAAATGAATGATCGACATATTCCAGGCCTTATCAGTTATCCTAATACTTGGCGTAACCATCCTTTTAGCCAAGCTATTAGCGCCTTACATAGCCGGAGTCTTTAATCGAAGACCAAGCCGTTTAGACAAAATACTAAATCCAATCGAGAACTTCATTTACAAAATTACAGGCATAAATTCAGCTCAGACGATGGGTTGGAAACAATTCTTCCTTGCAGGTTTACTACTGAACGTCGTCATGATGGTTATTGGCTTTTTTATATTGACATTCCAAGGCAATTTGCCGCTTAACCCCATGGGGTTCGCAGGAGTTAGACCAGACCTTGCTTTTAACACGGTAGCTTCGTTTGTAACAAACACGAACCTTCAGCACTATTATGGCGAAAACACTTTATCATATCTTAGTCAAACCAGTGTTATACAATGGCTTCAATTCACATCCGCAATTACGGGACTATGCATGGGCATAGCTTTCATACGTGGATTAATCGTTGGTTCCAAAGATATGGGCAACTTCTACGTTGACTTTACTCGATCAATCACAAGAATCTTCCTGCCACTCTGCATAATAGCTTCAATCATATTTCTCGCCTTAGGAGTGCCCCAAACACTCAATGGATACACCACAGTAAAAACCATAGAGGGAGCAACACAAACAATACTAGTTGGGCCAGTCGCTTCTCTTGACTCCATAATGCAAATAGGTACCAATGGAGGCGGATATTATGGCGCAAACGCTGCCTACCCGTTCATGAACCCCTCCCCAGTTTCTAACATTCTTATGATTTCACTCATGCTTCTGCTTCCGACAGCATTAATCTTTGTGTTCGGAGAAATGATAGGCAAAAAACGCGAGTCCAGACCACTTTTGTGGGGCGCTTACATACTCTTTGGACTCAACTTAGTCTTAGCATTCATTCCAGCCCTTCCGTTAGTGGCGCCAGGCCTCGAAACACGATTTGGCGGCTTCATGTCTAATTTCTATACCGTCACAACAACTGTCGCCACCACTGGATCAGTAAACTCTGCTTTATCGGGAATGCATCCTTTAGCAATAACCTCGGCTTTCTTGGGCATGTTCATCCAGTCGATCCCAGGCGGAAAAGGCGTAGGAATGATGTACATGGTTATGTACATTATAATAACCGTCTTCATCGTTGGTCTAATGTCTGGAAGAACACCCGAATATTTAGGAATTAAAATCACCGGTCGAGACGTTAAGCTTGTAATGATTGCGTTCCTCATTCACCCCACGATCATCCTCATTCCAACGGTGCTCTCCTACGCCACAGGTGCAGTCTCGGCAATTGGGCTGAGCGGTAGCTCTGTAGGATACACGCAAATTCTTTACGAATTCACTTCGTCAGCTGCCAACAACGGCTCAGACTTCTTAGGCGCCACAGGAAACACGCCTTTTTTCAACATTGCAACTGCCATCGTCATTCTCATTGGGCGGTACGCTCCGATTGCAATATTGCTGGCGCTTTCGGGTTCAATGATTGGGCGAAAACGCGGGGGAACAACTTCGGGTCTAAAAACTGACACCCTAATATTCACGATAGTATTGATTGTAGCAATTATAATATTGGTAGTTTTAACATTCTTCCCATTCTTAGCGATCGGACCAATAGCATCGTTCTTTAAAGGCTTGGTGAATGGCTATTGATTAATGAAAAAACAGTAAATTCAGCAAATAGCAAAGAATCAGCGCCTACAGGAATTCGCACAGTCTTCTCAAAAAGAGTAATATTCGACTCAATAGTCCGACTAAATCCCAAAACGCTACTAAAAAACCCAGTAATGCTCATCGTTGAACTTACATTCTTCATCGTAGCTGCATTGGCCATAGCTCCACAAGCCTTCGTCCCCGTAACTACCCCCAGCTTACAAGGTTTCTATATAGAAGTCGCCATCATTCTCATTATCACGGTCTGGTTTAGCACACTCTCCGACGCCCTTGCTGAACAACAAGCAAAAAGCACAGCTGGAAGCCTGCGAAAACTGGAAACAGAAGTGGAGAGCAAAAAAATTATCACTGAGGGCTGGACCAGAACCATAGTTACGGTGAAATCAACTGAACTTCGAAAAAACGACTTAGTCCTCATAGAATCAGGAGACATCGTCCCATTAGACGCTGACGTAATCGAGGGAATCGCAATGGTTGACGAATCCCTAGTCACAGGTGAATCAGCCCCCGTCAGAAAAGCGCCAGGGGACTCACTAATCGGCGGCTCGCGTCTCGCCAGTGACACCTTAACAGCGAAGATTACAACTAACCCGGGCGAAACCTTCATCGACCAAATGATAAAGATGGTAGAATCCTCGAAGCGACCAAAGACTCCAAACGAAGTAGCGATAACCATGGTGCTGATTGGCTTAACCGCCATATTTACCATAATCATACTAGCACTACTGGGCACATCCGTGGTGCTTGGCCTAGGAGCAGACCTCTCAGTTCTGATCGCATTATACGTTTGCCTTCTTCCAACGACTATAGGTGCCTTGCTACCTGCCATCGGCCTCTCAGGCATTACCCGACTCTACAAAAACAAAATCGTGGCAAAGTCAGGCCGCGCCATAGAAACTGCGGGAGACACTGATGTTGTTCTCTTAGATAAGACCGGGACAATTACAGTAGGTAATCGGCAAGCCATAGAGTTTATAGCGTTTGAACCATATACGGAAGAAGATGTCGGCGAAGCGGCATTCTTATCCTCTTGGCATGATGACACACCCGAAGGACGCAGCATATTAAGACTTGCCTACGAAAAAGGGTTCGTGCCAAAAGAACTAAACTCTTTGGCAACTTCAGAAGTTTTCCCCTTCTCTGCAAGTACTCGCACAAGTGGAGTTAAAGTCACAACGCAATCAAATCTGTCGCTTCCAAAAGGAGGTAAAGCCATTTTCCAAAGGCAGAGAATGAGAAGAAAAACCTCAACTGTCTCTGGTGAATCGATGTCTTCAACTTTTGAACCTCAAATCGATGTTCTCAAGGGTGCTCCGGAGTCAATAAAACAGCTTTCATTTTCAGTTCCCCAAAACTATGATCTAATAGTTGAAGGCATTTCTTCAGCGGGAGAAACCCCCATAGCCATCTCGGTAAATGGTAAAGCAATCGGAATCATCAGACTTAAAGACGTACTTAAAGTGGGCATCAAAGAAAAAATTCAGGCGCTTAAGGTCATGGGAATCCGTCCTGTCATGATTACAGGAGACCAGCCGCTTACAGCAAAAAGCATAGCTTCCGAGGTCGGAATTGATGAGTATGTTGCGCAGGCTAAACCGGAAGATAAATACAAGATAGCTAAGAGAGAGCAAGCTGAAAACAGAATCGTAGCCATGATAGGCGACGGAACCAACGACGCTCCAGCACTTTCCGCGGCAGATGTAGGCTTAGCAATGAATTCTGGCACCGAAGCGGCAAAAGAAGCCGCCAACATGGTTGACTTAGAATCGAATCCAGCAAAAATAATTGACGTAGTTATGCTAGGCAAACAATTACTTATGACTAGAGGCGCAGTTACAGCTTTCAGCATTGCCAACGATATATCAAAATACTTTGCAATTATGCCAGTCATCTTTGCAGTTGCCCTCCCACAGTTGAGTAGCCTCAACATCTTACAGTTGGGTCTTAAGAGTGCCGTATTGTCCGCCCTCATATTTAACGCGATTATTATACCGCTTCTGATTCCGCTTGCTATGCGAGGTATTGCCTTCAAACCTACCAGCACAATGACGCTTTTCCTAAAGAACACCTTAATTTATGGTGTTGGCGGCGTTATCGTGCCGTTTATCGGCATTAAATTGATAGACTTGCTCCTTGTGGGAGTCTTTCACATTTAGGAGGAAAAGAGTTTGGCAACAGAACAAAAAGAAAAATGGAACTTCAAACCAATCATCGGATTGGCATTGGTTTCGCTATTAATCTGCGGACTTTTCTACCCATTTCTAATCACCGGGATTGGTCAAGCTTTCTTCCCTAGCCAAGCCAACGGCGACTTAGTGCAGCTAAATGGGCAATCGTTAGGGTCAAACCTTATTGCTCAAAGTTTCACTTTGCCCATTTTCTTTCACACAAGAAACGAAACTGCTGATCCGTCGGCATCAGGCGTTGATCCAGATATTTTAATGCAGGATGCCTATTCGCAGATTCCAGGCATAAGTAACGCAACCGGTATTTCTGTTGACTCGTTAACATCTATTGCTAACCAGAATCAAGAGGGAACTTTTTGGGTTTTCGGCAGCCCATACATAAACGTGTTGAGAGTCAATTTGCTGCTTATCCAAGATTATCCTTCCGTATACGGTAATTTCACCGGGTCAAGATAAAGAATAGGTGAGGCATTAGTTCGTTTCATCAAATTAGAACACATCGAAGAACTTTACGAAGTAATAGGAGAATTTAATGTCGTAATTCTGGTTTGAACAGATGACGTAGAAGAATTTAGAGACATCCTCAAAAATAAAATCATTATAGTCAAAGGCTTAAAAATTACTATATGTTCTATCGTGCTTAAAGCTCACGAAGGCCCAGAATGTACGCCGCGACATTATTTACCGGCTTGTTATAGCTTCTTAATTTGGCGGAGTTGGTTATCAATTATTTGGGGATTTCCATTGAATATGCACTTTCTCCTAAGTCTATTTAAGCGGATTTAAACCCAGATTAGTTGGTGGATAAAATGATTGATCGCTTCAAAAGCTATTATCAATAGCAAATTGGGGCTAGGATCCCTTGAAGGCTCTGAAAAAGCGTAAGTCAATAATGAAGAGGGATCAGACTATCTTGGGGTTGAGTCCGGTAGAGACTCAAACTGCTTCAGGTTCAATTCTAATCATAAATTTTTCATTTGTTTGTCTTAACTTCTAGATTTTAACGGGTTCTTCTACTGCGTTTATCCATCAAATAACAACACGCACTCAGGAACTTTTGGATGAAGAGTGCGAACAAGAGAAGGAGCTTGAGCGGTTGCTCGACTAAATTTCTGCGCAGAAGATATAATCTATTTCTTAAAAAACTATCTACTGACTTAAGATTCAGGTTTACATTATCAGAATTGAATTAATTAGATTTTGATTGCCCCTTCCTTCGAATTAATGAGGGAGATCTTCCGCTTCACATTTTGGACCCTTGTGAGCTTTTAGGACAATGGAACTTACGGTGCTTCTTACACCTTGTATTTTCATTATCTTATTTTTGAGGACTTCTCTAAACTCTTCAATGTCATCAGCTGAAACAAGGGTAATGATATCGAATTCACCAGTCACCTCATAAAGCTCCTCTACATCATCTATCTTAGAGAGCGCCTGTATAACCTCGTCCATAAGTTGCGACTCAACAAAAATATTGACAAATGCATGCATTTTATGCAATTAAATCACCTGGAATTCTAAGTTTACGGATATTACAATTGCGTACTTCTGATTGGGATTTTTATTCGTTTGTGGGTTCTAAGCACTACTGAGATCAAGGTGCTTCGGACGCCTTTTATTGTCATAATTTTCTTATGCAAGACATTGCGGAATTCTTCAACGCTTGATGCAGAAACTATCGAAACAATGTCATATTCGCCCCTTACTTCGTAAATCTCTTCGATATTTTCGATCTTTTCGAGAGCATCTATAACTTGCGCCTTCTGAGATGGATCAGCAAAAATGTTAACTGATACCTCAAACTGACCTGGACTATCGATGGACTTCATACTTTATCAATCGAAAAAGCTAAACGGGCCAAGGACTTTTGAGCTTTTTTGAGAAGTTCAATGTGCAATCTTGTGAAGTAGAGCGGGCTAAAACTAATAGTTTTAAAATTTGAAAATAGAGTCAAGAACATTTGACAGGAGTCGCTCAAATTGTCGTTGCTTGCTTTTGGCACTATTTCATTTCCTTCTCGGTACCCTCCAACTTTCTACGACGAAACCAGATAATGCCCAGTCCCACCCTCTTTTCTCAACGACATGTTCTTCAAAGCTTCATCCAAAACGCACTGCAGAAAAGATCAAAAAGCTTTTTCATGGACCTCCTTTTTGAAAATGCGGTCTTTAAGCGACTCCAGAAAACCAAATTAGAATAAAAAGAGGCTAAGCAAAGTTAGAACTAAGCTGAATCTTTGCAAACAAGAATCTCGACCTATTTACATGCTAATTAGGAATTTGATCCGTTGAAAAAAGACAAGCATAACCACAAATAATTTAATTAGAGGACGTAATGAACCTAGGTCATCTTTTCTTTGAATAAAGCCTCAACTCTAAAAAATTGGGAAGGATCTTGGTCGTCTACTACACTATGCCCTCTTAGAAAATTGAAGACGAAAGTTCTAATCATCAAGAGACTCAATCATTGGTTGACTGCAACATTCTGGAGGCTTTTCACCCTTGCATATTGCGGAGTGAGTGCAGCAAATTTCGTAGTCAGCTTTTATTTTTCGACCACACTTAGTGCATTCAAATATGGGCATTTTAAGTGTATTCTCCATTAGTAGATGCTCTTTGATTTGATAAAAATCTTCTCTTAATGTCAAGATTTCTAACCTGTTAATTTCAGGCAGCATAATTGTTTCCGCAATAATAGGAGTGTGGATGGATTTGATCGGAATTCAAAGCTTATGCTATATCTTGTTCGGTTTTTTGCAAAGTTCCAGACCTAATAACCCAACACCACGTAACCGTGATATACCAATCGATTTCTGGGCAAAAAATAAGCTTTTGTTGACTGTTAACTTAGTTTATTTTGTTTACTTAGACTCTTTTGTACCTTTTTTGATACAAAAACAATTCCAAGAATAGCCAAACCTGTTAGAACAATTGTTCCACCGGGAGCTGCATCTAAAATAACTGAAGCCAAAATACCGAATATTACGGTGATAAGGCCTATTATTGGTGCAAGGATGACGGTTTGTTTGAAAGATTTTGTGATTTGAGTGCTTATTAATGCTGGCAAGACAAGGAGGGCGGAAATTAAGAGTACACCAACAATAGGTATCGCGATAATAACCACAACTCCAGCTAGAATACTTAGGAGATAGTCAAAAACCCATGTTTTGATTCCCGCAGCTCGGGCTTGTGTTTCATCAAAAGTTATGTAAACCATTTCCTTGAAGAATATGAAAATTATGCTCAGGGCTACTGCTGCAACAACTGCAGCTGTTATTATTTGGTCCATGTTTACTATCAGAATGCTTCCGAAAAGCAGACTCTCAAGGTTAACGCCAAAACCCCTTGAAAGGCTCAGTAAAGTTATGCCTCCTGCAAGACCGAGTTGAAGGAAAACTGCCACAGCGGCGTCGCCAGAAATCTTTGTTGAACGTAACGCCTTGTTAATTCCTATTGAACCTAACACAACTGTAATTCCAGCTATCCAAAGTGGAAAAACACTTAGGTAGTATCCGAGAGCTAAGCCTCCAAATGCTGTGTGAGATAATCCGTCGCCTATGAGTGAAATTTTCTTTAAAACAATAAAAATGCTAAGAATAGAGCTTAGAACAGCGATAATTATGCTTATGATGAACGCACGCTGTATGAAAGGCGCCTGAAGTAAAGAAAGGGCATCAAGGATGATCATCATGTTCCATAAGCTCCACTGGATGATCATACACTTTATGAATCTCAATATCTGCAGCGAAGTCTTCGTTTTCGCCGCAGAAGAACTGTGACCTGTTTACGCAAAGAACTCTGTTGGCTATCTTTGTTATTACGCCTATATCATGTGAGGATAAAATTACAGTTATTCCTCGCTCTTTGTTTAATCGGTCAAGAATGTTGTAGAACTCTTTTTTTGAAGTCGTGTCTACTCCGCTTGTTGGCTCATCAAGTAAGAGCAGTTTGGGTTCGGCAACCATTGCTTTAGCCAAAAAGACACGTTGCGACTGCCCACCAGAGAGCTGACCTATTTTTCTGTCTTTAAGCTCAAATATACCGAATAGTTTGAGTGTTTCGTCAACCTTTTGCCTGTCTACATCTTTCATTCCGTGAAATAGCCCGGCAATTGGAGTTCTTCCAAGCATCACTGTCTCATACACGCTAAAGGGCAAGTTTGGGTCTCTTGCTTGTGCACTTTGAGGTACGTAACCGACGTACTTGAGATTCTTTCCTAAATCCGGGCTTCCAAAGAGTTTGATTGAGCCGCTCGTTGCTTTTATCAGCCCCAGAATGACTTTGAGAAGCGTTGATTTTCCAGCGCCATTAGGTCCTATTAGCGCAATTAGGTCTTTTGGGTTTACATCTAGGTTGATGCCTTCGAGAGCCATAACTCCGTTTGGATACTTGACGCTAAGGTCACGTATTTCGACGATTGGTTTAGGTTCCGACATTAGTTAACGCCAAATGAATATTATTTATGTCCTGTTGCATAAGAGTGATGTAGTTGTCACCTGCAGATTTTTCTTGTGTTGTCAGCCCTTCGATGGGGTTCATGTTTATTAGAACAGCGTTTGTCTGGCTACTGATTGACTGAGATATTGCTGGGGTCTCAAGTGATTCATAGCCTACATACTTGAGATGATATGTGTTAATTGCTGTGATTACATTTTGAATATCGGTGGGTGTTGGTTCTTCTTCGAATGGCCCTGAAATGGAAAGTTGAGTAACATTGTATTGTTTTGCGAAGTAGGCGAAAGCTTCATGGAAGGTGACAAAGTATTTTGTCGGTGTGTTTGAAGTGGCATTAATGGCTAGAGAATTCAAATTTTCGAGTTTAGCATCATACGCTTGAGCATTTTGCGTGAAATATTGGCTGTCAGCTGGGTCAGCCTTGATTAAGCCTTGAAGTATATTGTTGACTTGTTGTTTTGCATTTAGGGGATTAAGCCAGATGTGAGGGTCAATTGTTCTGTTACCACTTTGGAATTGTGAGGGTACTGGGACTAGATTGATTCCTTGGCTTGTATCTACTAGAACAAGTTTCGTGTTTCCAGCTGCATTAACCACATCTTGAATCCATGGTTCCAATCCAGCGCCATTGTAAATTAACACATCTGCACTCGAGACCGCGGCAATTGAAGAGGGCGTAGGTTCAAAATCATGAACGTCGACGGTTTCAGGCACAAGTATTGATACGTCGGCTTTGTTTCCAGCTATGTTTTGGGCGAAATCGTATAATGGGTAAAAGGTTGCGATCACTTTTAGTCTTGAACTTGTGCTAGGCGTCTGATTTGAAAGGTACAAACCTACGATAGTTCCTATAAGAATTATCCCGATCAAAACACCGATTATTGCATAAGTTCGTTTTCTCATGAAAACAATCCTTCTCCAAAAGACAATGGACTAAAGAAGTTATTAAGTTTTACCATTTTTTTAATAACTCAGCGTTGTTTATTGTTAGACAAGATAGTTGAGTAATTTATTAGACAGAAACAATAGAAGATAATGAACACAAGGTGACAAAATGAGTATTATCAGTCTTTCATTGCCTACAGAGTTACTTGAAGAACTAGATTCCGCTCTAGGAGAGGAAAAATCGGCAAATAGGTCTGAAGTGCTCAGGCAAGCTCTCCGAAGTTATCTATCAGAATACAAAAAACTTGAAGAACTAAAAGGCAACATAATCGCCACAATTTCAGTTCTCTACAACAAAGAAGAAAAAAACGAAGAACTCTTTAAGCTCCAACACGAATTCAGCGATATGATTACAGCATATCTCCATTCACATCTAACTGAAACCAGTTGTCTTGAAGTCATGGTAATCAAAGGCTCTTCGAACCGGCTAAAGGAATTGATAGATGGACTAAAAGCCAACAAACCAGTCAAACAAATAAAATTCTCCGTTATGACAACAAATGAATCTGAAATAATATAGATTAATTCTTCTCCGTTTCTCCCAGTCTTCCAGATAGACTTGGCTACCTTCTAAGTCCGGTCCGACTCACCTGTGACATCTTTCTACTGGTAAATTGGGGCTAGAATCCCAATTTCGATGCCATTTTTCCAGTTTAAATCAAATTGCAGGGTTATTTCAGTCAAATAGGTCTAATAATGGGCTTATTTAGATATCGTTATTTGGCGTTGCATCGCTAACACAAAGACTGAGTGAATAGCAATTTGCCACAAAACCTAAATTATGAAAATACATGAGTATCAAACTTTTCCTATTATAAAAATGATTTTGCTAGTAAATTGAAGCCAGTGGTTTGATTGCTAATATTTCTGGAAGCAAAAATTTTTCCCGTAAAAGGTATTATTTTTTTAAAGTTTTAATGATTCCTTTTTAGGGAGATATGCCTTTATTTGGACAGTGGCTCTCAAAATTAAGGTAAACCGTGGAAAGACTTGAAGAAATGAAGAATTATTTACCTCAAAAATGATAAGATTTTAAGAACTGGCGGAAAATCTGTTGGAGAAATATTGGGATGATAAACAACTTGGTTGTTATTCACTTTCTTAAAGCTGCAATAGAGCGGTTTATGACAGTCGGTACCTAAATTGATAATTAATCACTGGAGATATGAAAATATCAGGCAAACAAAAGGGTAAAGATATCAAACGTCAGCTTTCGTTCAGCGATGTTTTTTTTCTTTCTTTTGGCGGACAATCTCCTCTTCTTAGTCTTTTAACATATGGCGCGGTGGCACTGAGTTTAGGAGGATATTTTGCTCCAGTAATTATTCTAATAGGGACGGCTGTTGTCCTTGTAAATGGATTGGTGGTCAATAGACTTTCGAAGCGCTTTACATCTTTGGGTGGATATTACACATATGCCATGAATTTGCTGTCTGAACGTTTCGGATTCCAAACTGGATGGATGTATCTCTATTTTGCAATCCTTTTCGGATCAGCCTACGCCGTAGGAACGGCCTATATCGTAAACTACGTTTTCGGAATATCGCCAGTAATTGTTGCCCTTGCAATAACGATTCCAGCTTTTGCTTTCCTGCTCTTGGGAGTCAAGCCTTCAGCAAAGTATGCTGTATTTGCGGGAGTAATTGAGATAGCTGTATTGATAGCGTTCTTTTTATTCTCTATCTACTTTTCCCACAACACGTTTTATTCCCCAATATCTTATCCCGGAGCCACTAACCTATCTGCGGGACAACTTGCTCTAGCCATCGTCTTTGTAATGGGCATCCCCTTGGGATACAGTGCAATTGCTCCAATCTCAGGAGAAATTATCGGTGCAGAGAAGGTCGTTGGGAAGACAATGATATCTGTTATTCTAATTGGCGGCTCTCTTGCAGCGATTTTCATTTACGGGCTCATAAACTTGCTTGTGTCAAACGGTGTTGATGTTTACACTGTCTCATCCGGAAGCGGTCTTGCAGTTATCAATTTAGTAAACACGTACTTCGGTGGTTTTGGAAAATATTTTGTCTTAATTCTAGCGGTAGCGGCAATAAACGATGGTGTGCTGGCAGTGCTTTCCCTTTCAGCTGCAGCTTCTCGGACGATGTTCAAGATGAGTTTAGATAAAGCTCTCCCAAGCTTCTTTTCTAAACAACACAGCGAACAGCCAATCGTGGCAAATTTGTCAGCAGGAATCGCGTGTATACTTATTTCAACGCTACTATTGATTCCATTCCAGCCTTCGGCAGTTTTCATAGCTCTTGGAACCACCTCAATATTTGGCGAAATGTTCATTCATTTAGCAGCGAACTTCTCGCTTCTAAGAGTCAGCCTGCGCAGAATAAGGAGAAAGCTATTTGGAGGTTTCAGTTCCATACATACGATACTTTATCCATTTGGAGAAATTGCCCTTGCTTTTTCCGCGGTCATTATAACTGCACTTGTTCTGGTATTCTCTATGCTTTCCGCTTCGCTACTGTTTGTAGCTTTTTTCCTTGGGTGGATAGTTGTGGGTTATCTTCTTTCAGATGTCAAAGAAATTGCATTTCAGGTTCCAAATCCCCGTGCACGAGGCAAATAGTCTCTGAGCTCAGGGTGGCAGAGGATAAGTAGCTTGACTGCAATTGAAATCAGCAGTGAACTACCAGACGTGGTGGTTAACGTGAATGACCTGCTGAAGGTCGCGTTGAAAAAGTGTCTTGAACTAGATTCTCCCGCCGCTATAGTTGTGGATAAAGATTCCAGACCAGTTGGGACCATATTTTTTCGCGACATCGTTGCTTTGAATGAGGATGAACTAAACACTTGCATTGTAAGTGATTATGCTTCAAATGAAGTGGTAACCGTAACTGGTAACACTTTAGCCTTGAACCTTGCAGAAGCCTTTGGACAAACTTCCATGCCTATTCTTGCAATTATTGACGATAACAGAAAACTAGTTGGCACAATAAGGGAGAGAGAAATCATAAGGAAAATAGCTTCAGTGCAAGAGACTTATTTTCTTGAAAAGTCAAATTAGACAGAATCTCGGGGTCCTGAAGCATGCACTTAATTCGCTTGTGCAACTGCCTCAATATATCTTCATGATTAAATGGCCTAAAAGATAGTATTGTGCTTTTTCTTCAAGCCTTCTCTTGTCGTTTCATTCAATAGTATCGGCAAAATAATTGGAATTCTGATTCAGAATTTAAACTCTACAAAACTTTTATACAATAGTGAGAGTAACTTTAGAATAATGCCAACTGTAAAAGATTTTATGACTTCAAATGTTATCACAATTGGTGTTAATGATGACCGCGCTTTATGCTGCAAAATTAATGCATCAACAAGATGTAGGTGATCTTGTGGTTATGGAGGGCAACGTGCCCAAGGGTATAGTTACTGAAAGAGACTTAGTTAGAAGAGTCATGGCACAGAAAAAGTCGCTTGATACTAAAGTCTCTGAGATAATGTCAAATCCGCTCATAACAATTGAGGACAGCGCCTCTATAAGAGATGCGGCAAGGAAAATGGTCAAGTACAAAATCAGGCGACTTCCCGTTACTAAAAATAAGGCATTGGTCGGTATAATTGTCGCGTCCGACTTTGCTAAACATGTCAGCAAAAAGACGTTAAGCGAAGAAATACTATCTGCAATGAGTCGCTATCCCTTCGCTGAAGCCAAAAAATAGCGTCCGAATGTATATTCAAAGATTAGTTCACGAAATTTCTAATGCTTCTGAATTAGTTCCGTCCAAACTGAAAAAATTCTGCGTTAAAAAAAATAAATAGAATTCCCACACATTTTTAGCTTAAGATAATTTTTTACTACATACGTCATATTAAAGTTTAAAATATTGTTTGCTTTGCTGGAAAAGTATTAATATGTCCAACACCTGTGCAATTAGGCAAGACGACCCATATGTCTAAAATATTGGCATTTGTAGATATCTTTGTGGAAGCACCTGAACTGGATAGTGTCCTTGAAGCTCTTGGCAAACTTGAAAATCTCGAAGAACTATACGAGGTAACAGGCGAGTTTGATATAGTCACTTTAGTCTCGGCAACAGACATAGAAGAGTTCCGAGATATTCTCAAAAACAGAATCATGAAGATAAAAGGAATAAAAAGTACCGTCAGCTCGATTGTCTTGAAAGCTCACAAAGGACCTAAATGTGAATTCACTGAAGAAAATAAAACTCCTTCAACAACCTAAGTTTAATTATAATAAATTATCTTTCTACATAACCTGAAACTTTATTTTTCTTTTTTTATTTACTCATTTAGAATTGCTTATAATATTTTTAAAGTTAAAATGAAAAAATGGGTAAAGCAGTTTTTCTGCTTCAGTCTACTCCATTGGTGCGAGGGCGATTGATGTTTCTGTTCGGATGACGTTGGGGTCTTTTTCGATGATTTTGTAAACTACTTGGTTAATGTTTTCGAGCGCTGGGGCTTCCAAGATTATAACTGCATCATATCTGCCGAAGATGGCGTCTGCGACTATTGTTTCTTTTACTTTTTCTTTTATTCTTTTGACGACTTCTAGTGAGGTGCCGGGTTTGGTGCTTAATAGGATGTATGCTTTCATATGTTTTATTTTCCTCCTTACTTTAATATTTTGTCTGATATTTACAGAATAAACTGTACCTTTGTATATAAATTTTATGTAAACCTGGAAGAATTTTGAGATAATATTTGATAAACTAAACTTTTGTTTAAATTAGAGGGAAAAATAAAAGCGATTGGCGATTGGTTTTTATCAGAGCTTCTGAAAGAACTCGGAAAACTCAAAGTTTAATTTTAAAGTCCTCTTTCACCACATTAAGCGTAATATCCGTCATTGTCTTCTTAATGTGTGGAGTCACAAGCAAATTCTTAAGCAAACTATTCAAACTATCCCGATCCTTAAGTTTAACCACAGCCACCACATCAAAATCGCCGGTGATTTCATAGATGGCAATAACGTTAGCCATTTGGGCGAGTTCATTCTCCAAATCCTTAAGGTATCCGCCTTCAGTCTGAACAAAAATTACTGCTGTTAGATCATAGCCTAATTTTATGGGATCAAGAATTGCAGTATAGCCTTTTAGTATGCCTTTTTCCTCGAGGTTTTTTATTCTTGTTGCTGCCATTACGCCTGTGATGTGCATTTTGTCAGCTAGTTTTCGGAAGCTGAGATGGCAATCTTCCTGTAAGATATTTAGGATTTGGAGATCTAATTTGTCGATTTCCGATTTTTCGGTTGGTTTTCTTTTCACTTTGACATCTTCGTGATGTGACTTTTCTGGGGTTTAAGTCAACGTTCTTGTTTTTCTTTGGTTTTCTTCTTTGAGCTTGGTTTTACGTCTGTCAGGTTATTTTATTCTAACCTGCACATTCATTACACGCAACTATTTAAAACTACCCAATTGGACATAAAGATAGGAACAACCTATTCACTTGTTTAACGATAACGATAAGACTCGGAACTTGAAACGAATATAGACAAATATTTGGATCCGAATATCCCGCCATTGTACGGCACCGATTTAGGTGTAGTTACCTCGGTTTTTTTGGAGACTATTTTTGGGGAATAGCTTTTTTAATCCACGCTTCACCCTTATTTTGCGGTGCACACTTACGGAAGAAGAAGCAGATATTTGGACTCCTATGGATGGAGACACCTTCGTGACAAAAGATGGCTTCATCATGAACACTTTTGGCTACGAACACCCTGATGAGCGTGTTTTCGCATTCCTCAAGTACATCCCAGCCCAATACAAGCAGCTTTTTAACGTGGAAATGCTCACCCGCACATGGAAATTCGGCACAACTGAACTTACAAACCAGCTTTTCCGAGCCGAAAAACTCTACACCGCCAAAAACTACCAAACCTTCATCGAAGCTTTCCGCAAAACCTTCCCAAACTACCTCTACTTCGACCAGACACGCGGCAAAGAACTTATAACAGCGCCACTTGACGCGATTGAGCAGGTTTTTGTTCCCAAAGACCGATTGGTCTGGCTGCAGAACCTCAAGAAACCTGATAAGCTTCAAGCTATGTCGCTTCAATTAATCGATTTAATCTCAAAAGAATCGGGTGTACCCTGCAGCGATTTGGGCATCCACGGCTCTATTGCTTTGGAAATGCATGCGCCAGAATCCGACATCGACTTTGTCGTTTACGGCACCAACAACTTCCGTGTTGTAGAGGAAGCAATACAAAGGCTCGTAAACGAAAACAAACTCTCCTACATTGCAGGGAATCGCATTGAAGCCGCAAGAAAATTCGTGGGCAAATACCAAGGCAAAATCTGGATGTATAACGCAACAAAAAAACCTGAAGAAATCAAAACCCAATTCGGCGACTACACCTATACACCTTTGGCACCGATGCGTTTTTCTGCAACTGTCTGCGATGACACAGAAACAATGTATCGCCCCGCAATCTACAAAATAAGCGGCTACCAACCCCAAGATGACCAATCAGAACTTGACCTAGACAAAATCCCTATTCAAGTTGTCTCAAACATTGGCTGCTACCGAAACGTCGCCCGAGCAGGACAGCAAATTAAAGTTGCAGGAACCCTTGAAAAAGTCCAGTCAACCCGAGACAGCAGCGTCTTCTACCAAGTTGTCGTGGGTACAGCTACTTCAGAAGAAGAATACATATGGCCACTGTAAAACTACGCGACCGTGACGCCATCCAAACGGCGGAAGGCTTGATTTTCCGGGTCTTCGGCTACAGCCACCCTAAAAACGCATACATCTGCGATGCCGAATATGCAAGCTCAAACATTTTCCATTCAACCGACCCAAGAGCACCCCGGGAAGGCAGAAGTGAACTCTTCTACAAATTCTACAATGACGAAGGCATGAAACTTGTCGCCAAAAAGTACCCCCAATACCTCATCAACCATGAAATGCTTGGGTTAAAAATCGTTGGCGTACCCCAAAACCTAATCGCTGAAGCACGACAACCGCAGCAGCGTCTCCAAGAACTTCTCAAGGCAGGACCAACCGACCCTTTGCTGGCTGCAATGGAACGTGTTTTGGGCATTGCGACTGAAAAATCGGGCGTTTCAGCCGAAAGCTTCGGGGTTTTCGGTTCAATGCTACATGGCTTTCATCATCCAAAGTTCTCCGATATCGACTTTACAATTTACGGCAAAACAGAAAACGCTAAAATGTGCAAGACAATGGCACAACTGTATGCTGACAGCAGTTCAGGTTTGCGTAACGAGTTCGAATCATAGACGCCATGAAAGGAAAAGACTGGCGTTTCAAAAATTTTGATGTTAAAGATTTTGTTTGGCATCAACGCCGCAAGATGATTTATGGGCTCTACGACGATACGGCGAACAGCGGCAGAGTTATCAAAGCCGAATTTGAGCCAGTGAAGGCTTGGAGCGAAATCAAATCAGAATATGACCCGCAAGGACGAATAATACAGAAGGGCTGGGTTAAATTAAAAGCCAAAGTCACAGCAGACGATGAATCGCCCTTTATTCCATCAATCTACGGCATTGAACCCTTAGAAGTTCTAAGCGGTCCCAAAGAAGCGCTTGAAGCAACACGGATTTATAGTTACATGGAAGAGTTCCGACAGCAAGCACAAAAAGATGAAATCGTGATTGTTGAAGGCAACCTGGAGGAAGTCGAGTCTTCAACGGGGAGCTTTCGGCAAGTTACGTTGACTTATTGTCCACGCTATTACGAACAGGTTCTAAAGTACTACACTGACTCAAATCGAAGAATTAGACTTGTTTGGGTTGATTGTTGCAACTATGTAATGGTGGGAATGGAGTTGCAGCAGCAGCAACAACAACTTCTATTCGATAGTTTCAGATTTGGGTTGCTTTTTAGATCGAATGTTTAAGCACCATGTAATCCGAGGGTTTACTGCCAATAATTAATCGGTAATATTCGTTTGAACTGTTTTTGTTGGTTACAAGTTCCACTTTGCCCTGTGCCTCAATTTTTTCATCAACCGTTGCTTGTTCACAGAACCTGCCGCGGAAAGAAACGATTTCAGTTATTGGCGTAAGTTTGGGTCCTTCAACAACTGAGACATCTTTGAGTTTATAGGTGCAAGGCGTAAATAGTGCATCGGAACTGTCAGCAATGTTGGCAATTATTTTTGCGTATCCGCTGTTCTTGTAGCACACATCGCCATACTGCTCGCTTGTTTCGCTCCAGTCCTTCACGAAGCGGATGAAGTAGTCGGTTCCCATGAACATGCCTTGGAAAGCTTTGCGGCTTTCAACTGTTTCGAAGTCTTCGAAGCTCATCTGGGTATCCTTCGAACGGAAGTCGAAGAGCGTCTGAAGCTCGCTTTGGCTGTAGGGTTTGAAGCCTGAACCCTCGGTTTTTAGCAATTCTTTTAGGGCTGCGTAGGCTTTGCGGCTGTTTTCTACTCCATAAACAAGGGGGTCGATGTCTGATTTTTCGTTCGTTAACCCTGCCATTATTGAGCCAGAGATGCCGATGGCGCTCCAAGGGATGCCAGATTTTTCTTTTAGCGTTGTTGCCAGCTGCAGCGCTTTGCTCTCTAAGGTGTTGAGGTTTTTGGCTGTGCGCATAGACGCAAGTTTTTCGGGTGGTTGGTAGTGTTCAGCTATTTGGTCAACTGGCACTTCGCACATTGTTTCGCCGAAAACCGGGTCAAAAACGATGAGGTCAGGATGGTTTTCTTGTAGGTACTTGAAGCGGTCGCCTAGGCTGTAGACTTTGCCGTAAAGTGCATCTTTGCCTTGCCTTGTGCCTTGCGGCGAGGGAATGAAGCGGGGAAACGCAATAACTTTGTTGGGTGGATGAACTAAGCCTTTAACGTCGAAAACCACGTTGCTCTTGGTTTTGATTAAGTCGCCTTCGCGTGCTTTCATATAAATCAAAAGCTTGTAGTTTTCAAAACTTTAATAAACCTTCTTTAAGCCACAATACCAGAGCACGTCCTATGAGCAACTGCGAAAAAGCAAAACACGTATCCAAATGCCTGCAATTGGCGATTTTGCTGGAAGTCAGCAGCCAAAAACCAGGCAACGTAAATTTCACTGACAGCTTTGAAAAGACCACGGGTTGAGCATTTTTTGGCTTCCGCAGTCGCTGCATCGTCAAGTTTTCAGGAGGCAGCTTATCTTGGTACGGCAGTAGCGGAGAAGCGGCTTGATGTCGGCAAGGTTGGGTTGGGCGAGCTCATAAAGGATTGTGCGGTGGAGGTTAATTCTTGGCAGAAGGGCGGAAACACCATTCTCGGTACTGTTATGCTGTTTGTTCCCATCGCAATCGCCGCTGGCATGACACCAGCAAAGAAGGGCTACGTTTTTGATTTCAAAAAATTGCGACAGAACATTGATTTAGTCGTCAAATCCAGCTCTGCATGGGATTCAGTTCACCTCTACGAAGCCGTGGACATTGCCAATCCCAGCGGACTTGGTGATGCACCAGACCTCGACGTCACCGATCCAGCATCCAAAGAGCGGCTACTCAAAGAAAACGTGGGTCTGTTTGAAGTTTTCAAGCTTGCCTCAGCTTACGACGACATATGCTACGAATGGGTCAACAACTACCCAATAACCTTCGATTCAGCATACCCATACCTAATGAATCAACTCGAAAGCAAACCGCTCAACACAGCTGTCGTCCACACTTTCCTAAAAATTCTCTCAGAGCGCCCAGACACCTTCATTGCAAGAAAAGTAGGCAAAGAAAAAGCTCTTGGAATCTCAATCGACGCTAAAAAGATCCTGGAACTTGGCGGCTTAGAAACCGCAGTTGGCAAAAAGAGCCTTGCGGAATTCGACAAAAAACTCCGCTCTAAAGGTAATTCTTGTAATCCAGGAACAACTGCCGACTTAACTGCAGCCGCATTGGCGCTTGCAACCCTTAGCGGATACAGACCCTGAAATCTTTTTTAATATGTTTTGTTTTGTAGAAGATTCTCATAGTGCTACCCTTCTAAGGTTTTCGCACTAAACCACTGTCAGGGCCCACATAAGCTCGTGAATAAACTGATCACGGGCATTCTATAGATTTATTCAATGATTTTTGAATTCTTCCGGCCTCTGAAGATTTTAGCTGCCTTGTATATTTCGAACCAGATTATGCTTGCTAATCCTGCAGCTATGCTGATTAAGAGGTTTATTGGGTTCAGAGGGCTAAAGTCGAAGAGCCCACTAAGCTGGGGAACATATATAACTAATATAAGCGCAGACATTGCGATTACTATTATCCACCAGAAAGCTTTGTTGGGCTTTCGCAGTGTTCCGATGATTGTATGAGCCCATGAGCGGTTTGCCAAAATTAACGCGAAATTCGCGGTAACTATGGTTGCGAAAGCCATTGTTCGAGCGGTTTGTTCTCCGAGTCCTCGATTTATGATACTTACGAATATCAGAGCCACAATAACCAGAACCACAAAACCCTGAAAGAAAGCAACTATTGCTGCTTCCCTATTGAAAAGTTTCATATCCATACTACGGGGTTTACGAGCCATTATATTGGCTTCTTCTCCTTCAGTTTCAAAAACTACGGAACATGCAGGATCAATAATTAATTCTAAAAAGACAATGTGCAACGGAAGCAAAATTAGTGGCCACCCAAACAGCACAGGAATAACTGACATGCCAGCGATAGGAATATGGATTGAGAAGATGTAGGCAATTGCCTTCTTTAGATTATCATATATTCTACGTCCCATCCGTACTCCGCTTACTATGGATGTGAAATCGTCATCCAAAAGCACCATCGAAGCAGATTCGCGCGCAACGTCAGTGCCACGTCCACCCATGGCTATGCCGATATTTGCCGATTTAAGCGCAGGTGCATCGTTTACGCCGTCTCCAGTCATTGCTACAACTTCGCCAGCACTTTTGAAAGCATTTACGATGCGAAGTTTCTGTTCAGGAACTACACGAGCGAAAATGTTAACATTCCCAATTCGTTCTTTCAGAGTTTCATCGGACATCTGGTCTAGTTCTATCCCGGTAATGAAGTTTTCAGGCGACCTAAGACCAATTTGGCGGCCGATGTTTTGGGCTGTTAAAGGGTAATCTCCAGTAATCATAACTACACGAATACCTGCACTGTAGCATTCTTTAACGGCGCCTGGAACATTTTGTCTTATGGGATCAGCGAACCCAATAAGCCCCAGAAAGCTGAAAGCGAAATCGTGTTGTTCATGCGGCAAATCAGTTTTCTTAAACGCTGACTTCGCTACTCCGAGTACTCTTAGGCCTTCCTGAGCCATCGCTTGAATGTGAACAGACAACTCTTTTGCTTTAGCGGAATCGAAATGGCAGAGGTCAACTATGGCTTCTGGTGCTCCCTTCGCCGCAATTATGTAATCGTCCCCACTTGGCGAAATCCAAACGTTAGACATTGCAAGCAGTTTTTGGGAAAGTGGGTATTCCTGCACTAATTGCCAATCATCGTGAACATGCTCAGTTTTGGCGAATTCGCCTTCAGTGAAACTTTTAATTGCTTTCTCCATTGGGTCAAACGGGTCCTCTTTACAGGCTAAGACGCTAAACTCTACGAGTTCA
Source organism: Candidatus Bathyarchaeota archaeon (assembly GCA_963741295.1). Classification (GTDB taxonomy): domain Archaea; phylum Thermoproteota; class Bathyarchaeia; order Bathyarchaeales; family Bathycorpusculaceae; genus Bathycorpusculum. The sequence continues at coordinate 12,708 of CAVUHI010000011.1, read as the reverse complement.
TGGCAAAAGTCAGGTGGTAACTTTACAGGGGACTCTATTTCGCACAATTTACCATTAGAAAATAGTTTGTGGACAGACATTTTGTTCTGTGTTAATGTTCCTGTTTTGTCTACGCAGAGAACTGTGGCGCCGCCTAGGTTCTCTATGGCATGAACTTGTCGGGTAAGTACGTTTTTCTTAGACATACGCCAAGCGCCCAACGCAAGAAAAATGGTTAGGACAACAGGAAACTCTTCAGGCAAAATTGCCATAGCCAAGGTTATACCTGCTAAGAAACCTTCTATCCAGTCTAGACGTGTGAAGCCGTAGACAACTATTATTATGGCACATAAACTAAGACCCACGATGGCGCTGTTTCGCACTATGTGGCTAATCTCTTGCTTTAGCCTAGTTTCATCCCGCTCTACTTTCTGCAAAACAACCCCGATTTTGCCCATTTCAGTCTTTGACCCCGTGTTCTTGACCTCGGCAATGGCTTGTCCCTGAATTATTAGGGTACCAGAATAGGCAAAAGGCAAATCGTCGCCGCCTGCTCGGTAAGTTTTTTCTTCACCATCCCAAGCAACCTTACGCACTGGAACTGACTCGCCAGTAAGAAGTGCTTCATCAATCATCAGGTTGTTGCAGGTCAAAAGAAGGCAATCGGCAGGAACACGGTCGCCCTCAGATAGGATAATTATGTCGCCTGAAACAACTTCGCGTCCAGGAATCCTCTTTTGCACACCATCCCGAATTACCAGAGCCCTGGGGCTTGAAAGATTCTTTAGTGCATCTAATGCATTTTCAGTTTTTTGTTCTTGGTAAACAGTGATGCCGATGATGACGAAAACAAAGCTCAAAAGCACTATGCCTTCGGTGACGTCGCCAAGAATGAAGTATAAGCTACCGCTTGCAACAAGCAACAGGAAGATTGGTTCTTTTAATACACTGAACGCTATGCTGAATACGGTTCGTTTTCCGGAAGAGGGCAATTCATTGTAGCCATCTTCTTTTAATTTTTGGGAAACCTCAGCGCCTGAAAGTCCTGTTACTGAGTCAACATCAATATCTCGCATTAATTCATCAACACAATTTCAATTTACCCAAAACAAGAGAAGCTGCTTAAAGGCATATCTCCGAACATGAAAATTATTAATATTCAAAGGCATAGTCTGTCTACCTTAAGCCTTTCTATTTAAGAGGTTCCGTTAAACTTAATTCAGCTATTTTGAAAAGATTTTTAATACATCAAGAATTCTTTAAAGGCTATGTATACAAGAGCCATTGTAAACATGCTTCGAAGCAGGCGGTTTTGGGTTTGGCAAATTTGCGCCGCCCTCATCTATTCTATACCTGCAACGATTAGGCTTGTAACAGGCAACATTCACCTGCCAATCTTGAGCATGTTTATGATTCCATGGGTTACCCCATATGTTCCCGGAAATATTGTGGAGAAAGTTTTAGTTAACGCGTTTTTCCCCGGAGGCGCAGGTGCAATCGCAGGAGAAATCCTATACACCAATCTACACAGCGAAGGGTTCAATGGAAGGCGGAAGTTTTTGGCTCGGCTTGGTGGTGCGTGGCTGTGGACCGCTGGTTGGTCTCTGTTTCAATTCTGGGGCTACATGCAAAACATCAATGGATCCTACGGAGGTAACCTTTTTGAATCCCCACTTGTTTTCCCTCTCAACTTCCTCTTGGCATCGCTAGCTATTTTTACACCCGACGTCGTGTGTTTCGTCAAGGCAGAAGTGGTTAATGCTTACCATGGCTTGCGGCGCGAAAAAAGTTAATATTCCCTTTTCGCTTAAATGCATTCATGTATTTTCATGTTAGACGTAAAGAACGGGAAATCACCGACGCTGATGAGATGCGTCAGGTTCTCAAAGCTACCAAGTATGTAACAGTTGCCCTCTGCATGGAAAACGAACCTTATCTTGTTTCACTAAGCCACGGATACGATCAAACCAAAAACTGCCTCTATTTCCACTGCGCACCTGAAGGTAAAAAACTCATCTACGGAAAAGCCAACCCCAACGTTTGGGGACAAGCAGTGCTAGATTTTGGGGTAACTGAAGAATGCGATTATGCGTACACATCGGTTCAATTTAGCGGCAAACTTTGTCTAATTTCTGATTTAAATGAGAAAAAGCAAGCCATGGAAGTACTTGTTCGGCAAGTCTCCCTCAACCCTGAAGAGAAGCTGGCCAAAATTAAACCGGAAAAACTCACATATACAACAATGGGAAGAATAGACATAGGTTATATGTCAGGCAAAAAGCATCAGGCACCAAAAGGCCAGAAATAAAAAAATTTAGGAAATGTATGCAGGTGCTGCTACTGGCGACACTGGGGTGTTCATTTTTCGCCAATCAAGGTATGCGAGGGCTACGAGTATTATGGTCCAGACTGCCCAGAAAGCAAATGCGGGGCTGACGAAGTAGAGGACAAGTGCAAGTCCGCGGTTCGCTATGGAGATGGCGATGACTAATGGTAGCGCCCACTTCATTTGCTTCATTAAACCGAAAAACGCTGCAATGTAGGCGATTGAAACAACTAGGAGAATTAGTGTGCCTATAATGAGGGCATTGTTGACGCCTAAAGCGACTCCGATGTATCCTGTGTTTAGCGATGCTTCACGCGAAGAAACGCTTGCCCACCAGAACGCAACGTTCCCGAGGTCTCCTATGATGTTAATGATAATGAAAAGCATGAGAATTTTGTGGATAGAGATTTTGTTGGCGGATTTAGTTGTCATGGGTTGTATTTTTATTGTTTTTTATATTTAAGACTTGTCAGGACGCTATGTGGACATCCATGTAATCACTACGTGCCCATTTGCGACCAGTCAACTTGATAGATTAACAAGTTCTCATTCGTGTAAACCTGCGTAAGCAACCCAATCGAATTGAAATGTGCAACGCAATTGGGGTAGTTGCTCAACTCTTCATTTCCAACATAAACATATGATATATTGTATTCGCGGAACACCGCTACCAATTGTGTTTCGTTACCCGTGTATGCTACATCGACGTCATGAGCTCTCTGGAAAACCTGACCCATCGGAATTCCATGACCATACGGCCAATAGAAATACGACGTCACCCGTAACCGACCGCCAATCATACTGGGCGGCTCATGAATCCCATAGTAAGTCAAGAACACCGAGTTCTGCGGTGTATTATCCCGAACCCACAACCCCAACTGGTATTCGCTCATAGTTGCTCCAGAATAGTTTGTTCCAACATTGTAGATGATTACACTGGCTGATGTGATGATGGAAAGCAAAACCAAAGTAACTATAACAATACGCGGCGTTTTAGCCAAAACTATACCAGCTAAAACCACGATGGGTATCCATGCAAACATGAAAAACTTGTACATGTCCCAAACCCAAGGTGTCAACAGCAAAATGTTTGGAATCAAAACCAACAGTAGGAAGGTTATCTTCAGGTATTCATGTCCAGGCTTGATAAACGAGACAATCGCCAGTATGAATGGAATGCCGAGGTTAAGGAAGTAATAGATGAAGGGGTTCTGGGCAAACTGGGCAATAAAAGAGGTGCTAAAGGCAAAGGTTAACGGTGGACCGCCGCTAAAAATAAACGGCAAAGCAAACACTGTTGGAATCAAGAAGTATAAGTAGTTGAATTTGAGGCGTTTGACGTTTAGGATGAGGCAGATAGCGAAAGCAACGTAGCAGCAGAAAAACGCCACATTATGGAACTGATACACCAACCCCGTGACTATGCCTGCAAGGATTAAGCGGTTTTTGTCATCCATGTCTTTTAGCAGAGCTAACACAAACGCAAGCGCAGGCAACCCAACCAGCAACGGACGCTGCTGGAGCAAATTATCAAACATTGAAGGCAACCCAAACAACTTGCCAAACTGGTAAATGTAATTCTGGGTCGGATCAAACTGCCCATTGAACAGCACCGAAAACAAGCCAACATAGCTTAGTCCCCAACCAAACACTGCTAAAATCGTAGCGATAACTGCAGCTTTTCTGCCGTAAGGTCGCGCCAAAGCGTAAATCGACACTCCGAAAACCAAAATGAACAATGCATTCAAAACAGGCAACAACGAAGGCAAATATCCATACATTTTCTCGATGATAGCAGTGTGAAAATCTACAAAGTAATGGTAAGTTAACGGCGTTCCGATGTAGTTGGGGGTTTTGGGTGGGAAGTTACCTTGATTGAGGGATTCGATTATTTCGTAATGGAAGGGCGTGTCTTGCCAATTCGAGCCCGTGAGTACAATACCGTATTGGTCGCTGCGCCAGACACTTTGGTAAAGGACCGCAAGACTAACGAGAAATATTATTGCAAAAATCAATAAGTTGGTCTTTTTAATTTGTTTTAGTTTGCGAAACTTAGGGAATTGTATTGGTTCGCCTTTCTTGTAAACTACCAACGCGTAGATTGCTGTTAGGGCGAGAAAACTGAAAATTATAGTGTTCCGTGAATATCCAACGGACAAAGACAGATAATAAATTAGAGTAACGGAGACTAAAACGCTGAAGATGGGTACGAAAGCCCAGATTTCATGCGACTTTAAATTGAAAAATCTGTATGCGATTAAGCCTGGTACTAAAAAAGTGAAGACCAACGCGGTGAAGATGCCTATGTCGCCGGAAACAAACGATACTGCCGTCAGCAACAGCAGCATTATGGGAACCCAATACTTCTGAAGAACTGCATTGCCATTAGTTTTCAGAACCTCGTTCACCCACCCTTAAACAGCATACCCAGTAAATAATTCTAAACAGTATTAAAAATGTCGCTAAACCAAACAAAAACCAAACAAACATGTCCACAATAAGAAACAGACACATTATAAACAAACCATTCAACGTCTAATCCGAGAAAGGTTAATTAGCTAAAGTTGTCAGTATTGTTGCGGCGCTTATGCCCAGGTAGTATAGTTCGGTCTAGTATGTACGGCTGTCGCCCGTAGGACCCGGGTCCGAATCCCGGCCTGGGCGCCAATTTACTTTATAATTGTGCAAGCCTTAGTTTTTATGCATATTTTTTGCGTGTTAAACGTTGAAGTACGAAGCCATCTATCATACTGCAAAGCAAATTGACCATTTAATAGACCACCATATTCAGGCTGGTGGAATTCAAGTTATGCCACAGGAAGAACTAAAGAGGGTTATTTTGAAAAATTTTCCTGATTTGTACGTGGAAAATGTTGGTTGGCACAAAATTGTCTTTGGGGTCTACTCGATGGACCAAAAAATCGTTCTCAAAGTTGGCCCAAAAAACAGCATAGAAAATGACCACCGTGCTTACAAGCGAGTACCCGAAAACATGCGGCACACGGTTTTTGCAAGGATTTTTTGGCACACAAAATATTGCTTGCTGCAGGAGTTCGGGTACCCTGTGAATGTTACCCAAGAGGAACTAACTCGACTAAGAAAGATCGTTTATAGATATGGCGTTTTTGATGTTAAAGCAGAGAACCTAAAGATGATTAATGGGGAACTGAAAATTATCGATGCCAACGTGTCGAGTGTTCCAATTCCGTTTGTCATGAGAAAACTGGATGAAATGAAGCCTAAACTTCCCAAAAGGTTAATCATATTCTTTAAAACAATCACAAAAACACTTTTTGAAGAGTAACGCAAGGTTTCTTTTAAAAACTCTGGTACACATGGCGTTTTAGGCATTTTCATGTAGAAAAAACCATATGAGCGAAAAAATAGATAATCAAGCACAATGTCCGCGATACAAAGTATCCAAACCGGCGCTAAACCTGACAACTGGTTAATGGAAATAATAAAGAAAGTCAACAGCAACGCGGCAGAACAACAAATCACAACTCGAGCAAGAAACGACAGCCTGTGTGTCCTCTGTAAGGGAGCCCGAGCTCTCTGTGGCAAAACACGATGTCCAATAATGGTTAAAGTCAACTATTTCCTCAAGAGTGTACCATTAATGGCAACCGAGGACATCGATGGCATGTCTCCGCCGAGCGTTTTCATAGGAAGAATCGGGTACCCCAATGTTTACGCTGGACCACTTGTGCCGCCTGTTCATGAGGACACGGGGATTTATGATTTGCCAGAACGTTGGTTTGGGAAGTCAATGGATGAGATTGTGGGTTTTCGCAGTTTGCTCGTTCGGGGTAAGCACCGGGTTAACGTACAAAAGTTCATCGAAGGCGGTAAAATCTTGGATCAGACGCGGGAGTTAGCTTTGGCTGATAGCTGCGTGGATATCGAGCTCAACCTTACAAAGAAGCCTCGCGGCTCCATATATCTCGATGATAATGTGCAGCCGTTTGGTCCATCAGCGCCAATCCGCGACCTCCATGTCGGCAATGCACGCTACGACGACAAAATCGAAAAAGCGTACTACGACACAGATTTGCGGGCAACAAACGCAGTGGTTGAACTCTACAACCGCGGCGTCATGGTCAGCAAGATCCAGAAAGCATTCAGCGTCGGCGCCTTCGGAGTAGAAAAAAAACGACGCCTTGTCCCAACCCGATGGAGCATCACAGCCGTCGACGACATTATCTCTAAGAATCTCCGAGAAAAAGTCAAAACTTTTCCCGAAATCAACGAGTATCGAGTTTACGAATCCATCTACATGGATAACGTTTTTGAGATTTTGATGATTCCAGCTCAATGGAGCTATGAATCGATGGAAGCATGGTGGCCGGGCACTGTTTGGAACCCTGCAGGCTCAAACATTGCCATCTTTAGCGATTGGGAAGGCAACAGTGGACGAACTACTTATGCTCAAATCGGAGGCTGCTACTACTCGGCTCGCTTAGCTATCTGTGAACAACTTCAAAAAGAACGCCGCCAAGCCATCGCCATAGTGCTGAGAGAAGCAAGACCTGGCTATATCATGCCCATTGGCGTGTGGCAGGTTCGTGAAAACGTACGCAACGCCATGCATCAAAAACCCTACTTGTTCAAAAACCTCGCTGAATCCCTCCAATTCATCAGCACCAGATTTGAGATTCCGATGCAACGTTGGATACAGCAGAGTGAATTGTTAAAGAAGGCGCTGTTCCAAAAGAGGATAACAGATTTCTTTAAGGGCTAAGCTGGATGATAAGTTTTTAAAAACCAGTCCCTTATACCATCACTGACGCCGCAATGTTAAACTCTGCACCCAAACGGTTTATCCTTCCTTTCTCAAACTCGAAAACCAGTTCAACCGAGGTTGAGGCAGCATCTGTTTTCGCTTTTGCCGAGTTTAAGCGCAGCAAAGGTGGCGGATTTATCGCAAGGCAACCTGAGGAAAAACTCGTTTGCCTATCAAAAGTCGGCTATCCTTTGTGGTTAGTTCCCAAAAACGATTTAATCTTCGTATTTGATGGCTTTAACGATTCATCACAAAGTGTGTCTTATCTTGAATTTCCATCTGTTAAAGGGTTTATGGAAAGTTTAGAGACGAATTCGAAACCCAGAGAAAACTACTCCGCATTCCTGTTGGATCACACCAACTATTTTCAGAAATCCACAAAGGAAAAACAGTTTATTTTCAGAAGTTTAATTGTAAATTTGGACTTTAAGGCAGAATTCATGGGTTACCGAAAAGAAGCTGCTGAAATAATGGGGCAAGTTAGTATGGCTTTGCTTTCTTCAGTTCTTGACGAATCGACGATTATATCGATGCTTTCGGACTTTGAAAGGTTACAGTTAGCACAAAGAGACGAAGCATTGAAACTGCCCGAATGCATAAGACTCGTAAATAAGACAACTGGGCAGTATATAACCGAGCTTGACTATGAAGCCGAAGCAGTTACTGAAGAAATGGATGCTAAAATCAGAGCATTGGAAGAATTCGTAAAGCCCCAAGTGGCTAAACTTAACAAAGATTATAAAGTGAAAATAGGAAAATTAGCCGATCGCTTCGATGAAAAACTTGACCGCCTACAAAAAATGAAGGCAAAAACTAAAAAATCCATCGAAAACAACGAAATTAAAATAAAGCAGTTTGAACGCGAAGCAAAAAGCCAAGCGACAAAAAACCATACTATCTACGAGAAACGATGGAAAGAGAAAATCAAACAAACGCAAAAAGAGCTTAAAGAACTTAAAAAAGACCTTAGCGCAATAGAAGACAATTCTAAAAAATTGGGCAAACAGAAAACCCAAGAAATTTCACAATTAACCTTTCAGCTTGACTCAGAAGTGAAGTTGGCACGGCAACCTTTACTCGACCTCCAAGTAGTCCGGGAAGCTAAAACTCATGTTTTTAAGTTGGAAGCAGAAAAGCTGTTTAAGCTTGAGAAGCCAGTGCTTGAAGATTTAAACAAGAGCCTTACGCTGAGGGAAGCTTTCAAAGCCAATTTTGAAGCATTTGGCTTTAGAGATCAATCGCTGAAAAGTCCTACACTATTTTATGTGCCTTTCCTTGTTGTTTGTTATGAGACAGGATTGACCAGACGTTACGTTATGCTTGGGCCTTCAACGATTAGTCCTTTTGATTTCTCAGCCCAACTAAAAGGGGCATTCGGATTATCAAAAACCAAAGATTTCCTCGTGCCACGTTTCAAAGCAATAACAGCTCTAATCGCCAAAGTTGAAGACCAAACTAAGCAGAACAGCCGGTTTGAAAGTCAACTTTACGATTTAACACAAAGAAACAACCTCTTAAACAACGCTGCATTTAGAGAATACGTTGCAAAAGGCTTATCATACCTTAAACATGAAGGCTGGTTCTCCGATAAAGAGCAGCAAACCTTGAGCAACCGATTGATATAGTAGCGGTTATTTTTCAAAATACTTATTGCATACATTTTGCAATCACTATTGTTGTTTATGGTGTGAAAGTAGTGGTTGAAGGCAGCATCGATTATATTTTGAAAGTCTCGAATCTTGGTGTGAAGTTACAAAATCAAACTTTACTTGACCATATAAATTTCAACGTTGAAAAAGGAACAACCTTAGCTATACTTGGACCAAACGGCGCAGGAAAAACGGTCCTTCTTAAAACTCTGCTAAATCTTGTTCCCCATACAGGTTCAATCGAATGGACGGAGAAAGTAAAAATCGGTTATGTCCCGCAATACGTAGCTGTCTCCGATATTCCCATGTCAGTTAGAGAATTCCTCACTATTGGAAACGGGGTGGATGTTGAGAATTCACTGAAAAAGGTGAGGTTATTCGACAGTACAATCTTAGATAAACGGTTAGGGGTTCTCTCTGGAGGGCAACTTCGGCGGGTTTTAATCGCGTGGGCATTAAACGATAACCCGAATGTGCTGCTTTTGGATGAGCCAACCACCGGCGTGGACATGGACAGTGAAGAACCAATATACCTAATGCTCAACGACATCAAAAAAACCCAGAAAATAACGATTTTCTTAATAACCCACAACATCCACATTGTTCAAGAATACGCGGACGCTTTACTTGCCCTAAATAAATGTGTTACATTTTGTGGACCAGCAGACCAAATTGTGCAGCCGGAAATTCAAAGACAAATCTACGGCGAAACAGTCTGCGTTGAAACCGAAAGAGGAGAAAACTAACAGCAATGCTTGACTCAGCATTCTACAGCTTAATACTTTCAATCTTTGTCGGCGTTGCTACAGGCTACTTGGGGTCACTGATGGTTTTGGAGAAGATGGCGCTCGTCGGCGATGCTCTATCCCACGTTGCCCTGCCTGGTTTAGCCATCGGCATTACTTTTCATTTTAACCCTTTTTTGGGAGCTTTTGCCTTTTTGTTTATTTCGGCAGCAATTATTTGGCAAATTCAAAGAACAACAAAAATCTCTTTCGAAGCTCTTGTGGGCGCAATGTTTACTCTTGCCTTGGCAATAGGTATTTTGATCTATGGGAACAATTTGGATGCGCTTGAGTCAGCATTGTTCGGCGATATTTCCCAAGTCACATTACTTAGTACGACAATTGCTGCAGCTGTTTGTGTTGTGGCGATTGTTCTAACGAAATTAATCTACGACAAGTTGGTTTTGGCGATGATTTCCGAAGACCTTGCAATCTCAAAGGGCATCAAGGTTGCAAGAGTAAACCTGCTCTATCTTTTCCTCGTCTCAGTGGTGGTCGCCATCGGTATACAAATAGTTGGAACATTACTCGTAGGTTTCCTCGTAATTGTGCCAGCGATTGCAGCTAAAAACCTAAGTTCTCATATGCGAAGGTACTCGTGGCTAAGTGCAGTTTTCGGTGCAATTGCTGGGTTCTCGGGGGTCCTTATCTGGAGCATCTTTTTTGGTCCTAACTCTGCTATTCCATTCTCTGGCCCGCTGGTTGTTTTCTCAGGTATCATAATCTTCGCGGCATCAATAGTAATCAACTGGAGATACAAGTTAACAACTTAGGAGCAGAAAAATGAAGAAGTACACGGGCAAAACCTCAACTGCAATAATTCCTTTTCCAGAAGACAAGATTCTGCTAATAAAACGCAACACGCGCCCCTTCGTGGGCTACTGGGCGTTGCCTGGCGGCAAAATGGACCCAGGCGAAACCATCGAACAAACCATTGTTAGAGAAGTCAAGGAGGAAACAGGACTTATCGTTGAGATTGTGGATAAAGTTGGCGAGTACATTGAAAAAGGCATCAAGGATGACATTGACTACGAGTATTATCCAACATGTTTTGTGGTCAAACCTGTGAGTGGAGAAATCAAGAAGCAAGACAGCGAAATCCAAGAAATCAAACTTTTCAACATAAATGATTTGCCAAAGCCATTAGCGTTTGAGCACGACTTAATGATAAAAGATTACGTTAAAAAACAAAAAAATTAGGGCTCAAATAAGAGCCTATTTTACATTTGTTTGCTGCTTTTCTGTGTTGATGGCGGCGGAATTGGAATTATAGTTGCTTTTGATAGGTTTTCTTGCTCGTTGAGAATTAAGGATATTGCTTTGCCTTCGGGAACGATTATTTTTGTGTTGTTCTGAACGATGCTGTGATAGTGTCTAGTTGCTTGAAGGTTATAGCGCTGTCTTTGAAGTACGTTGTTAAAGCCTCGTTTCTGAGTTTGGTTGCTTGTGCGTCTCCTTCCGCAATTGTGAATGTTGCAATTTTCTGGCCTTCAGCATGAAGAATAGCTGCTTGTTTCTGTCCTTCTGCAACTTGTATCGCGGCGTTTTTTTGTCCGCTCGCTAAGGTTGCTTGGGCTATGGCGGTTTTTTCTGCAGCTTGGCGTCGTTGTCTGCTTTTAGTACTGACTCCATGGAAACGATTAGTTCTCGTGGGGGCTCGAGATCTTTGATTTCTGCTCGTACGATCTCTATGCCCCATTTCTCTGTCTGCTCATCTAAGCTTTTTTGAGGCTGGGTTGATGATGGGTCGGGAAGTGTTTGCTATAGTCATGTCCATTCCGCCTATGATGTCTCTTAGGACTGTTCGGGCAAGTGTATCGATTTGAGAAGCAAAGCTTGCTACGGTATATTGTGAAGCTTTAACCGACTTTCGTCCGGTTTTATTCTGTAGAAGACTACGGCATCGACCCCCATGAAGACTTTGTCTTTTGTGATTACGTCTTGTCGCTGCACGGGCGTCATTCGTTCGGTGATGTTTACTTTGATGATTCTGTCTACGAAAGGCACAAGCAAAGTTATGCCGCCTTCAACGAACCGGTGATATTTTCCGAACCGCTCCACCAAGCCTTTTTCGGTGGGTCTAACTATTCGTAGCGATGAAACAACTGCATATACAATTACCACTAAGGGTACTACTATTGCTAAGATTAAGATTAGATCTACCATACATATCTCCCCTACTTGTGTTCTTTCTTATGCATATCAGAGGAGATTTAAGATTTGTTATGACAACAATATTCTATCGCTAAACATTTATAGTTAATCGAAGTCTCTTCCGCCGAAAATATGTAGAAAACCGTAACAAAGGCATATAATCCTAAACTGATTTCAGGCGCTAAAAAAGAGAAAACTATTGCTAAACTATAGGATATTGGACCAACGAGGACAATTTTGCTTCTTTTCCCTATTATTTCTTGGTTTGGTTCTTCATGGGTTAGATGCTGTATTCGGGGATAGAACCAGAGAATATTAAATATATTGAAACTATCAGCGCATTTATACCATAGGCAAGGACCGCAATAGGTTGCAGAGGATATCTTCCAAGCAGCGCCGTAGAAAACGGTGCAAGTGCAACACTAAGCAGCAAGAGAATGTTTATCCACAAAACTCTAAGGTCAATAGTGACAATGTGGCTGAATATATTCTGATGGCTAATCCATAGGACGCCTAAAAAAATGAAGGTGATCGTGTAGGCAAGTATGTCTGGTATAAGATTGTAAACGTCGGATTGCAATGTTGCCGAAGCGTTTGGTCCAGTTACCGTGGGTACAACTAAACTAAGTACTAATATAGTCATTACAGTTGCAAATATGCCGTCTGTGAGACCTTCTGTCCTATCTTTTCGAAACCAAGATTGAACTTTTTCACTCATCTGTAAATGTCACCAAAAAGAATGTTCGAAACTTTTGTTCAAATTTGTTTTTAAAGCATTTTGAAAAAGTTTTTGGAACCCTGAAAGAAAGCGAGTTATGCCTTGAAAAATTACAGCAGATCAGCATTGACTTTATCCTTAAGCGTTGTGCACATTCCATGTGGTGCTCCCTGGTAGACCTTAAGCGTAGCATTCTTGATAATTTTCGATTTGTTCAAAGCAGAGTCAGCGATTGGCACAATTTGGTCGTCGTCGCCGTGCAAAATTAGTGTCGGTATATCGATTTTTTTTAGGTCCTCTGTGAAGTCGGTTTC
>CAVUHI010000010.1:0-100679 GCA_963741295.1 Candidatus Bathyarchaeota archaeon | reverse complement strand
AGATTAATCAAGTTGCATATGAAGCCGAGAAAGCCTATGCAGGTAACCCTTCAGGCATAGACAACAACGCAGCTACCTACGGCGGTTTGATGTGGTTTAAAAAGAACATGGCAGGCGGCCAAGACATGATTGAACATTTAAGCATCGAAGCACCTGTTGAAATCGTCATCGGCAGCACTGGCAAAGTCGCCAACACCAAAGCCATGGTAGAAGGTGTCGAAGAACGCAAACGCAAAAACCCCCAAAAATACAACGCTACCTTCAAACGAGCCGAAGAACTTGCCTACGAAGGCAGAGCAGCATTAGAATTCTATAACCTAAAAAAAGTCGGCGAACTCATGAACGAAAACCACCATCTGCTCCAAGAAATCGAAGTCTCAAGCAAAGAACATAAACTTATTAGTTGAAGTCCCGAAAGCAAGGAGCTTTTGGCGCTAAACTAACAGGCGGCGGAGGTGGAGGATGCATGTTTGCGTTGACACCGGGCAAAGAGTTGCAGGGCAAAGTTGCATCTGCCTTCAAGACTGCTGGCTACGAATTCTTAGCTACCAAAATCGGCGTTGTAGCCCAGCATTAAAAAAGAGGCGGATAAATCGCCCTACATTTTTCTTTTATGATATTAGACTTTTTTGACTTCATGTGGACTCTGTTTTTCCATGGTATTTCGGAATTACATAAGAAAGACCTATAAGCCCGCTATACTACATATTAGAATATTATAATATATGGTAGTTTAAGGTTGAAACCGAGACCAAGAAGAAATCAAATCAGCCCCACAAGCGTTTCAAAACTGTTTCACGACTGTTTCAGCCAACTATCATATCATTCGAATACCATAATATCAGTAAAGGTGAAATAAAATGAAAAACTGGAAAATATTAACAATAATTAGTGTTGCAGCGATTGTAGCTGCATTGTTAGCTTCAACCGCATTTGCGCAGCCATGATGGGCGGCGGCGATTACGGAGGCTATGGCGGAATGATGGGCGGCGGCTACGGAACCGGCTACGAATACAACAAGCCACCATACACAACAGGTACACCTAACGCTCCAGCATCATCAACTCAATACTATCAGCCAGTTTACCCGATGATGTTCGGAGGCGGCATGATGGGCAGATTAGGAAATGGCTACGGCTTTAGAGGAATGATGGGCAGCTACGGATACACAGCACCCTACTCCAACACTGGAACACCCCTAACTATCTCTACAGCAGTAACAATAGCCCAAAACTATGTGTCATCAATTGGAAACCCTGACTTAGTCGTTAAGCAGGTTGAAGAATACCCAGCCAACTTCTACGTCCAAGTTAACGAGAAAAGCGGCAACGGAGCCTTTGAACTCTTAATCAACAAGTACACTGGCAGCATCTATCCTGAGATGGGTCCTAACATGATGTGGAACACCAAATATGGCATGATGCGCGGCGGTATCTTGGGCGGAATCTTTGGAACCCCAACCACAACCATGACAGTAACCCCAACTCAAGCAACGACTAACGCACAGCAATACCTAAACACCTACCTAAGCCGGCACAACGACAGGCGACGTTACAACATTCTACGGCTACTACACCATCGAAGTGCTTAACGGCGGAATAACCTACGGCATGTTAAGCGTCAACGGATACAGCGGACAAGTCTGGGTCCACACCTGGCACGGAACATTCGTCCAAGAACAGCAAGTAAGCTAAGAAACCCATCCCTTTCTTTTTTTTAATTCCCAATTTAGAATAACGAAAACCTAAAGAGTCGAGGACCATGTTAGAATATTCAAATAAGCAGGAAACTGAAATGTCGAAACCACAATTTGACATGTCAATATACGAGCTACAAGCAGAAATTTCAAAAACCTAGCTCATCCTCTGAGGATTGCAATTATCCATTACCTAAAAGATGGCGAAAAAACAGTAAACGACCTTACCCAAACACTTGGTGCAAGCCAATCTAACATATCTCAGCATTTAGCAATAATGAGGCAAAGACAAATCGTTAAAACAAGAAAAGACGGCTCAACAGTCTACTATCGAGTTGCCAGCCCAAAAATCAGCCAAGCTTGCGACATCGTCCGAGAGTACTCATAGAACAGCTCACCCAAAGACAAGAAATAGCAAAAACGTTTTCGCCATAAGAGGAATTAAAAATGTGTCCGTTTGGTTTTGGATGTGGTTGCGGCGGAGGATCCAACAATGAAAAGAGAGAAGGCACCCGAGAGGTAAGTCTATGATTCCTTGCAAATACTGCGGAGCCCTCTTTTCAACAAACAGCAACATTTTGCCCCAATTGTGGAGCTAAGAGAACTGTATAAAACTAAAGAAAACAACTTGTAATTTGGATAGTGCTATTTTATAGTTAAAATTTACAAATTATCCTCCATGTGGGTGGTTTTTTTTCGTTAGAAAAATGTTTCTCGAAATGGCCTAAAAAATGAATTCAAAATTGAAGTTTGTAGCTTTAATTATGTAGTCACATATCTTGAAATATCGAGCCATAGGTAAAAATCAATTAGTATTTTAGATAGGGCATAATAAGGATGATATTATGAGAAAATTGGTTGTTTTAACTTTTATAACGCTCGACGGCGTCATGCAGGCTCCTGGGGGACCAAAGGAGGATACTAGTGGCGATTTCAAATATGGCGGATGGTCTGTTGGTTACTGGGATGATTTTTAGGCAAGGTTATGGAGATGCAAATGGCAAACCCGTTTGATCTGCTTCTTGGCCGCAAAACCTACGAGATATTCGAGGCTTACTGGCCGAATTCAAAAGAGCCTGAAGCCGACAAACTTAATGCAGCTAAAAAATATGTTGTCTCAACAACCCTCGGGAAACTCTCTTGGAATAATTCCATCCTAGTCATCGGTGACGTTGCCGAAGAAATTAAGAAACTCAAGAATCAGGAAGGTCCCGAGATACAGGTTCATGGCAGTTCCAACCTCATCCAAACGCTACTAAAAAACGATCTTGTTGATGAGTTACGTTTAAAGATATTTCCAGTTACGATTGGCGCAGGTAAACGCCTTTTCGGAGGTGGCACGATACCAGCCTCATTCAGACTCCTCGGAAGTAAAACTTCAACTACAGGCATAATAGTTGGCACATATGTTAGGGATGGAGCGATTAAAAAGGGATCATTTTAGCGGGTGCTCATTCTGCGGGGACCTATTTTTCCTTATTACCGTTGACAGAATTTTTGATCTGATAGCTGTTCTTACTATGAAAAACTCGTTCAAAAAAGTCTAAAAATGCTTAAATATTCTTTATTCCTACCCTTTTTTGGTGTAAGAATGAGTAGCAAAACACTTTTTGAAGTACCCCAAAACGATGCCAATAGAGTTTGTAAAGAAATTGCAGTCGAATTTTTTAATTTAATAGCTTCGGGAAGACCAAAAGATGGACTACCGTTTTTTTCGCCAGAATGTAAGACTCACAATCCATATACCGTTGGAGGCATGAAGGAATTAATCGACGCGATGATAGCCGTGCAAAAACAAGGACCTCAAGGAATTATAAAAGGGTCAACGGCTGATTTTAAACTCATTATCAGGCAGGTTCTTGCTGAAGGTGACCTGGTTGCAGTGCATACTCAAGTATCAAGCTCCAATCCAAGTGCAGGAGGCTTAAGGCAAGTTCATCTTTTCCGTTTCAGTGGAGACAAAATTGTGGAATATTGGGATATTACACAAATGGTACCTGAGAACGCACCTAACGCAGCTGGAGCATTCTCTTAAAGGAGTTTATTCGACCATAACATTATCTGACTAAGGAGAAAATGAGAGGAAAATAACATGAACAAAGTAGTCTCGAAAGACGGCACAGAAATCGCTTATGACAAGCAAGGTCAAGGACCAGCGGTAATACTCGTCGATGGCGCATTAGGTTTCGATCGTTCGGACCTATGCCTGAATTGGCTAAATTACTTTCGACACATTTCACTATAGTTACCTACGATCGACGGGGTCGGGGCGAAAGCGGTGACACTAAACCCTATGCAGTTGAACGCGAAATCGAGGATATTGAGGCACTGATAAATGAAGTCGGAGGGTTGGCCTATCTGTATGGCATTTCTTCCGGCGCATGTTTGGCACTTGAGGCGGCGATCAAACTCGGCGCCAAAGTCAAGAAGTTAGCGCTCTATGAGGCACCGTACAAATCTGGAGAGAACGCCCCCGAAGAATGGATAGAATACAACCAACGGCTTACGGAATTCTTGGCGAAGAATCTTAGAGGAGATGCAGTGGCGCTCTTTATGAGTTTTGTCGGTACACCACCAGATCAGATAGAGGGCATGCGGAAAGCACCAATGTGGTCAATGCTTGAGGCTGTAGCGCCTACTCTGTTGTATGATGCTGCAGCGATGGGTGCAGACCGCAAGTACCCATTGAACGGGTTTCACATATAACCGCTTCAACACTTGTCATGCATGGCGGTGCAGGTGTTCCTTTCATGAAACAAACAGCACTGACACTTAGCAAAGCAATCCCCAACGCAGAATTTCGAACAATCGAAGGTCAAACGCATGCAGTAGCATCTGAAGCCATTGCTCCAGTGCTGGCGGAGTTCTTCAGGGGATAGTGCATACGTTCGGTTCCTTTTTTCGGTCCACAACTAGCTAAATATCATATCATTGTTCTGTAACGAAATGTGAGCCAATAAAGTTATATTGACTACGCAACCATCTCAAGTATAGGAGAATTTTTGAAATGACAACCGATGAAAACAAAGCCATCGTCTGCAGATTCATCAAAGAAGTGTTGGGCGGCGGCAATACCGACCTTATCGACGAATTGCTTGCACCGGACTATGTTAATCCGAGTATGGGCGTCACCAATCGCATTGGTTTCAAGGCTGTGATTTCCGGTCTGAAGGCTTCTGCGCCGGCTCGCGATTTTGAAATCGAGGATTTAGTAGCTGAAGGCGATTCAGTCGTTTTTCGAGGCAACATGAATGTAACCCTCGCCAATGGGAAAAAGGTCTCTGCCCGAGTTATCACCTATTACCGTCTTGTTAACGGGAAGATCGTGGAAGATGAACCGATAAGTACCCCGCCTCTGACCGAATTGTTAGCCGGCATGATGCCGCCAAAATCAGGCGCCTAAGCTGCATCTTCATAGGTTAGGCGTCTTCCCGCGCTTTTTCTACTGAAAGCGTTTAGGATTACAGTCAACTTCCCAATTCAATTCATTATTATTTTAGAAAACATCTAATGGCTAAACTACAAAGCATTTTTACTGGTAAATCGGAGCGAGTATCCCGTCACGATTGTTATTTCGAAAATGACCAATGGAATTCGTTTAACATTTCCTTAAATTTTATCAAGTTAATTTTGTGGGTTTGTGGCTCTTGATGAATGTTCCCTCGTCGAGTTCTTCGAATGCTTTGTCCAATTCTTCTTCGGTGTTCATCACAATTGGCCCTCTCCACGCTACTGGCTCGTTCAAGGGTTCACCTGCGACAAAAAGAAATCGAGCACCGTTTAGGCTTGAAATTTTAACTGAATCACCTCGACTGAAAACGACGCATTGTCCGCTCTTAATTTTCTGATCATCAACTTCGACAGATCCATTTATGATGTAACTAAAAACGGTAAGACTTTTGTGCGTCAAATGCTGAAATTCTTTTCCAACAGATAGTTCAACGTCAAAATATTCTGTTTCAGTGGAAAGGTCTCGAACGGGGCCTCCAATTTCCTCTATTTTACCCGCTATAACTTTAATCGTTTGACCGTCTTTCTTGATAGTAGGTATTTGGTCTTTTGTTATCCCTCGATATTTTGGGTCAGTCATCTTCTTTTTAGCTGGCAGATTCACCCAGAGCTGAAATCCCTGCATCAAGCCATCGTATTTTTGGGGCATTTCTTGATGGATAATGCCTGACCCGGCAGTCATCCACTGCACATCTCCAGATTTGATTACGCCTTTATTGCCCATGCTATCGCCATGTTCAACCGCGCCTGTCCACATGTAAGTGACTGTTTCCATTCCTCTGTGAGGATGCCAAGGAAACCCCTTGATGTAATCTTTAGGGTTCTCAGAGCCAAAATGGTCTAAGAGCAGAAACGGATCAAGCGTGGAGTCATCATCATTGCCCAGAACGCGTCTTAGTTTCACTCCTGCCCCTTCAAGAGTTAGTCTTCGTTCCAAAATCTTTTCGACTTTTCTTTCCAACAAAAACCGCTCCCATAAAACACTACTGCTAAGCAGTAAATAACGATTCTCAAAAATACTAAAAAAGGGTCTTGACCCTACATTAGGCCAAGTTGCTTCATGAAGCCTACAACATCGTAGAATAATCGTTCTTTAACGATTTCGGCGTCTTTCCATGTGGCAACTGTGCAGAATTCGAGTTTCGCAGTTTTTCGTGTTGGCGGAATCATTTTTCCGTCGGCACCTTTCATTGGTCCCTTCATTGTTACGGTCCAATCAGCAACGATACATGTGTGATCTCCCTCGCCGAAAATGATTTTGTAGGGGTTGTTGGCTAGTTTGTTGTCGAATGTTTTGAAGAACTCGGTGCAAAAAGAGAAAATGCGAGGTAATATTGAAATTGCACCCTACTCACAAAGCCAGTCAATCTTTAGCTTCGGGGAATCATTGCGACGAATTGTTCAGGCTCCATCTCCATGGATGCATACACGGCTAGGCTATGCTCCAGAAAACGTCGTCGTGGGTCCCGTTGGGGTGTGAGTAGCCTATGGTTCCGTCTTTGCGGTGTTCATAGCGTTCGACGTTTAGTTCGCTGCAGATGTCTCCTCGATAGGGTTTTTCCCAGTTTAGTAAAGGATAGTAAAACTTGCTGTTAGCCATGCGTTGCTTGAGGACGCTGGCCATTTCGCTTTTTCGCGGCACACTAAAGATGACGCCTTCAGCGTTGTCGATGCCCGCCTTTTGCATGTCGGTTATAAAGCTTGGCCTTCACGGGTGAAATCTACTCTGATGCGTGCAAAGCCTCCCCATCGATCCTGCAGAGCCTTAATGTAACCTAAAACAGGGGCGTATTTGGTTGGTTGGCTGAATATTTTGAGGTGACGCAGATAGAGGGTATCATTTCTCGCTCTACCACCGAGAAAACACAGTAGTCTTTGGTTTGAGCGAGGTCTAAACCAGCAAAAAAGTCGCCTTCCTGTGTAACTTCAGGGTCAAGTGATCAAGCTCCTCACCGCAGTTTTTTACTGTGCCGATGCAGGAAGCAATCAAACTCTGAGATAACCAAACGTTGTCATCTTCAACCCATTCCGCTTCCATTTCCCTTTGCCAACGCGACTGGTCATCGCCCATTTGGGTCTTTATCTGCTGGATAATATTGGGTTTTAGGGGTCCGTTTGGGCTTAGGGCTTTTTCGTATGTGACATGCGAGGTTTTGAAGTGGCTGAAGTTCTTGTGTGTGAAGATCTTGTAGAAGACGCTGTCGGTGTTCCAAGGCGTGCTGCTGCAGACGAATTTGCCATCTGTGGTTCCAAGCGTATAGAGAATGGCATCGTAGAGGTCCTGATCATTAGCCACGAAATTAAACTCATCCGCATACACCACATCAAACGTACATATGGTTTGGTATTCCTTCCAATAAGTCTCTTCAGTGTCACTATCGTTCGGACACGAACTTAGTCTATCTTGAAGCTTCAAGCTAATGTTAGTTTGTCAACTGGCAAATTCCTGCCAATCATTTGTAATTCAGGAACTGAATAGTAACTTGGGACAAGCTAGAAACTTGCTTTGAAAAGTTTTCATTGATTTTTTGTGCGATTTCCGCCGCTTGAACTATCCCTGAGGTTTCAACAAACTTGGATAAATTATATGAAGCCAGGCTATTAGATATATTATTAAATTGTTTATAGTAAAATTCGGTTGTATTATTTATTATTGGATAAGTATTTACTAATTTTTCACTTAAAATGGCATAATTACTTTGAAACCTATTGAAGTATTCGAAAAGTGGCGCTATCTGTTTTTTTAATGAAGAGTCAGCTTTCTTCTTTATTTCCTCATCTGGGTCTTCGATTAATGATGAAAGCAAGTCTCTATACAGGTGATAGGGAAGTTTTCTGACTCTCTTCTTGCGATAACCTATTGGCGATGTTCATTCTTACTGAACGTGCCTGTTGAGGCCCGGACAATTGTTTTAGTAATTTTGTGGATTCAGGTGGAAGGCTATAATGCCGTTCGAAAAGAATTGCCACTGCTTCATTCTTCTCAATTTCAGATCCATTTGCTTTGTCGGTTGTTTGGCTCCAAAGCGCTTCGTTTACATCTCTTTTTGGTATGAGCGCTTTTATTGAGTTTTTCTCATTATCTTTCAATGGCTCTTTGTTCATTGGGATCGTTACGTAATAGCAAATAATTACTTAATATAACTACGCAAGAAAAAGTTGGTGCTTCGGGCAGGATTTGAACTCAGACCCGTAAGATTGTCTTTAACGGTTGGAGATAGTTTGGGAAATCGCAAATTGCTGAAATCGTTTACCAACCGGTTTGAGTGTATCTCAAATTTTATAAACCAATCCACACGCCAATGAATTTAGGGATCGCCGAGATGATTGACTTCAATAATGACCAACAAGCCGCAGAGGCAATCTATACTGCATTAACTGTCCTGGTTGCCGTTGACTGGAGCTGAAAGAATGGCCATTAATTTTAACGATAAAGAGCAGGCAAACAAAGCATTCTACACTGCGATCGTAGCATTGAATTCCCCGTATGCTCTGCAGACCGATGCCGTATTAGTTCAAGTTGACCCGCATCAGAACCAATGGTACACCGTATTGGACTCCAAAGTGAATGTTCGTATCTACTCTATTGTGCCTATCGTTTGGGTGGCTGATGAGACTCTGGAAGTTAGGATTACTACGAAAAACCGCACGTTTACTGGCAGCTTCAACGCAACGCACACGACTTACTATTGGGCGTTCCTAAAGATGTACGGTGAAGGCTTAGACTTTGACACCGCAAATAAACGGCTAGCCGGCTTTGATACTCCCTTAGAAGATCCCAGCATAAAAATCGAGATTCGAAAGACAACTGTTAACGGCGCTGGGAATTTGGAGTGCCGTGTTGTTTGGGCCCAAAAAGAAGCAACCTAACTTTTGCGTCAAACTGCTAAACCTTCATGAACAATGCCTGGACAACATGGTTGAAGATGTGGGTGCGTATCTGAAATTTGGGACTAAAAACGTTATGCTATGATTTGACGCCTCCTTATTATTGCAAACCAAATGTTCCTGCGTCAATTGAGGGCTTGTGAAGAATTGCCTTCTGTTAAAACAGGTTCTTTGCCCTATATGCAGCAAATCCAGTTTAATGCCTTAGCAGAAGCCCATGCCATTTACAGAAACGATTTTGAAATAAAACAAGAGGATATTGAGGCTATCGCTTGGCCTCTAAATTGGATAAACTATGACTTTAAGGAACTCTAAGCCGCTTCCAATATTTTAGGACTTTTTTAACATGGTAAAGTACACCATTGTAATATACAACTTCGAGGATAGTGACGGCTTGGTTGGTAAAGCAATTGAGAGATGAAAATGCACACCTGAGTGAAGAGGAACTTAAGGAGATCAGAAATACTCGACCAAATAAGAAAGAACTTGAAAAAAATGAAGATCTAAAAAAGTTTCTTGACCAACTTAAAAACGAGTTAAAGCCTTTTGTTAATCCTCTAACTAATGATGATTCAGTTATCTACAAGTTTCTGCCCGATTACCGACAATACAATCAACACTATTCTGAAATGGCAAGTATATCAATAAAATTGCAACAAGATTCCCAAATTTTAAGTGGTCTGTATAGGCTGTTCTGCTACTTAGGTATAGTTGAGAGTTTTGGCAATGCCACTGTTGAGTTATTGGTTATGCTCTTAATTGCTAATGGTAGAGACTTCCATATCGAGTCCCAGCATTCAACTCCGAGAATAAGGCATGCATGTAGCATGCGAGACCTAGAAAAAGAGAAAGTACCTCTATCAACAAAATTGAATTTTCTTAGAGATAATGGGTTACGAATATTCACTTCTTCCATAGATACAGACCTACGTAATTCTATTGCTCATACAAAATTTAGGTTGAGCGATGATAAGGTCTATGTCAAGGGAAAACTCTTTACGGATGAAAAAATAGCAGAATTGACAGCCGAAATTACCCGAGCAATGGTATTAGTAGATATTGTAATTAATGATGCAATATGGAAAAAGGAAGCGTTATAGCAAACAGGTGTCGCCGTTGGCGATTTTAGACCTGCTTTTGAGTTTGGCAAAGTCTATGCTGGTCTTAGGGTAAGGGCTTTTTTGGGTTTTATTGACCAAAGTGAAGCTTTAGCTGTTTCACATCAAACATTCGGCATGATTCTTATGGTCGGCACAGAAATGAAAACTGCACTTTGGACATTTCCAATCTAGCGGCTTATTATCACAACCCATAACTGCACAGAAAGCGCCCTCGGCTGACTTTTTTAGCCAGCCTTTTCTTATCTCTTCGCTGATTATCGTCGTTTTAACGAAGTTGGTTTTATCGCATGTAAAAGACACATTAGAAGCATTGGCTATTGACGTAAAGTATTCGCTTTCTACAACAAGATAGCCACAAATAGTTTTGTTTGTAACCTGATTTGCGACTGGCAAACTTGAGAAAGTAAACCTCAGCTCAAGTATATAGCTAGGCAAGTTTATCTTCGGACGGGAGTTGCATTTTTCCTTTTGGAGTAATAGAGCTCTTTGGAGGATGGAGAAAAGTTTAGGTTCAATTTCTGCTTTCCAACCAGATGGCATATTTATACAAAATTGAATGTTTTTAATCGTCTCTTCCAATGGGTTATCAAACGTTGCGTTTACGTTAAAAATTCCGTTCGGAATCACCAATTGGTAGCCTTGTTTTCTAAGCTGAATCATTTCTTGAAATGCTCTTTCTTGAATAAGTAACAGCATTTTATCCCTTTCCAAAATTGATGCAGTATTACATGTTTCGAATAATTCTTGCAAAGCCCAAAAGCTCGGAAACCCTTTTTCTCCCCAGTAATACCAATCTATTTGTGTCTGATATGTTTTCAAGAAGCCAAGAGCTTTTGTTTGGAGATCTTTTCTCGCGGTTAATATCGTATCTTCCAAAGAATTTATGGAAGATGCGAGTTTTCTTTTATAAAGAAATGTTTTAAGGAAATTACCCTGTTGTATCTTCAATTCTTCTTTCTTTTTACGTATTTCCTGTTCCAAGGGCTTAATTCGACAAAGGCAATCTTGATATGAAACCTCTATCTACTGGCGCTGTTCTGTTGGATAGCTCTGCGCGATTATTCCATGGAGTCAATAAATTAAACGCTTTTATCAAGCTGTTAGGCGGTGCTGTCATTGACCTGATTGACATGCCTAATACCAAACAAATTCTAAAGGCAAAGTTAAAATCAATTTCAGGTGTAGAATAAGCACCTTTTTTTATCACGCGGACGACTTTGGAAAGCAAAAGAGACGATGTCATCCTTGCATGTTGGAACCGTATATAGCGCTCTTAGCAGGGTGAGGTATTGCTGTAGTAATTCTTGATGGTCTGATAGCGTTTCTCGTAGTATCTTGTTTAGGTCACCTGCAACTTTGCATTTGTCCAACTTTTTTTCCCATTCGGTGTGTTCTTCAGTAGAACCAGAAAAAAGCGTCCATTTGTCAGCTATATAGTGAAAAGCTATCCCCAAACATTCTAGATGTGCCGTTGTATGACCATCTATGAAGTGCCGTCTTGATTGTAAAATATAAGTCCTAATTTTATGGTCTACCTTAAAGTGATGTGGATAATCCTTCCATTTGTCGGGTGCAATAGAACCTCCCTTCAAAAAATCACACTCTTCACTGTCTAGTTTCAAGCCCAGTTCCTGCGCGACGAGGTTTGCCAATCTAATATGGGTAGCTTTTTTCCTAGATTTTACCCCCGATTAAGGAAACTCTTTTGTGCACCTTTTATATTGATTTTTTGGTAAAGGCACAGCCAAGTTAACCCCCCAATGCTTGTGTATTTAGCGGGCGCTAACTTTTAAAGTCGAAAAAGCGCGAACTTCGGTGTTAATATTCTGTGACTAAAGTCAATAGCTCAAGTCTTATAATGGCTAGCTGACAAACCCTCTTTAAAATGCAGGGGTAAGTCAGTTTTGAAGCTGCATGTGCTACTAAATCTCTACAATGATCGAACCTTCATTCCGGCGATGCTTGAGAGCATCCGACGACATTGCAGACTCTTTGGTTGTTGTGGATGTCGCCTATTCGCAGTACCTGGAGCACTACAAAGCCTTTGTTCCATGCGCTAAAGCATGGAGTACCGACGGCAGCCTCGAGATCTTTAGCAACGATAAATGATAATGAAGAGGAAACGGTCTAAATAGGAGTCAAGCTCAAACAAAACCAATTCTGATTTTTTGTATACGCTGGTTTGATTATCATTGAGTTAAGTTAACAACGAAAAGAGGCTTTTGTTGAGAAGATGACGTACAACTTAGTTCTAATAAACTGTAATTGGCGGTTCTTAGCAAATACATAATGGACTCATTAACGCTTTAACTTGCTTCTATAGACCTAACCTACCGATCAATATCATGTCCAGTGGTGAGATGACTGTAGAAACTACCAAACCTCACAGCACACGGAAGCTATTTTTTTGAAAGATTACACTGTTGTGCAGAATGCAGTTGCATTATCATCAGTATCATCATCTTCTTCTTGGGGTTGTTTGAGGACTATTCTTCGTATTTTGTTAGATCAGCGATGCATGCTTCCTTGAAGGCTTTTTTGCGGTTTATGCAGGATTCGCATTTACCGCAGTGTTTGGCGTCTTCACGGTAACAGGACCATGTTAACTCAAATGGCACGCCCAGTTTGACGCCTTCTTCAATTACCTCGGATTTGCGTTTGCCACTGAATGGCGCTTGAACACTAATGTCCTCGCCAGTACCCAACTTTGCTGCTTTCTCAAATGCTTCGTAAAATTCTCGGCGGCAATCAGGATAAAACGGTTCATCTGAGCCATGTGCGCCATAAAAAATTTTGTCAGCGCCAACTGAAACCGCGTAGGATACCGCTACGGATAGGAAGATGGCGTTTCTGAAGGGGACAATGATGGGTTGGCTGAATTCAGCTGTTAAGGGGATATCGCTATTGCAGAGTGAGGTTACGTCGCCGAAGACGCTTTTTAGGGCTGAGAGGTCAACGATTTTTGTTTTGGCGCCGAGGCTTTCCGCGATTTTTTGGGCAGATTGGGTTTCTTTTACGGCGATTTGCCCATAATTGAAAGTTATAGGATACAACTCATAGCCTTCTTTTTTTGCCCAGTACGCCACTACGGCTGAGTCTGGTCCACCGCTGAGAACGATGACGCATTTTTTGTTCTGTTTCATATTATATTCACCTTAGTTTTGGGGAGGATGCTGATATTTTCCTCTTTCGTTTCCAAACCATCTCTGGAATACGCCTGACCTTTTTAGTAGCTTAAGATTGGCCATCCGATAAGCACAGTGGCAATGATGTTTCCGATGGCAACGTAGGCGATTGTGAGAAGCAGTGGCAACCCGTATAGGTAGGACAGCATCCATCCGACGGTTGTGCCGATGACAAACGAGTAGGCGATGCAGGTTGCGATTACGGTGTAATCGTTTTGGGTGCGTTTGTAAGTGTAGTAGACTACAAAGGACATGGCGAAGGAGGGTATGGTGTTGAGAAGGTCGATGGGACCAGCTGACGAGAAAATGTTACCGATGAACACTCCTAATGTGTGCCCTAAAACTCCTGCTATTCCGAGCAAGGGGACAGCCGCAACCATTGAATCGGCGATTCGGACTTGGATAGGTCCATAAGAAAACCCTCCTAAAACAACGACGAGCGCTGCGTAGAGTGCAGCGTAAATTGCAATTACAGCTAATTCTTGTGTGCGTATTTTCAGTTTCATTTCTCCCTACTCCCGGGTTTTATTTTGGTTGGCGGAACGGGTAGGAGAATCCACTCACCCGCCAATTGCCCATAAAAGCATGAGTGTCGCCTAAAAACCTTATCAAAGATTTTTTCGCAGAAGTGTGTTTGATTGCTCGGGTAATGAATTTTGTTTGTCAAGAAATTTTGACTAACCTTTGTCAAGAAATCTTTACAAAAACCCATTTTACCACAACGTAAACCTATAAGGTAATAGAGAAGTGATGATTACGGCGCTAAACCACTATGTAATAAATCATAGACTCCTAATTCAGATGCAGAAGAACGGGTGTGTTTTCTGCGCAATATGTCATCAACCCATCGTTGAAGGACAGCGCGTAGCTTCTAGAAAAAGCTCTGCTGTTCGACATGAAGAATGTTACCAGCGCTCATTTGTTTAATGAAAAAGTTCTCTTCAGTTTGGTGGATGTCTTTTTCAACATCGGCGAAATATTAATTAGGCTCACGGAAAGATTACATGATGCTACTTCCTAGTGAGATGGCATTCCGAACCAACGGAGTTTTAGGGAGCAAAAACATATGTCACAAAATAATTCAGCTAGCCAACTAGTCCTTAAAGGCACCACAACTATTGGCGTCGTCTGCAAAGACGGCGTTATCCTTGCTTCAGATACCCGAGTAACCATGGGTTACTATGTTGCCCACAAATTTGGCAAAAAAGTCTACAAAATCGACGATCACATGGGCATGACCATCGCTGGAACAGTAGCTGACGCACAGCGCGTCGTGGATATCTTAACTGCCAATGCGCGCCTATACAAGATTAACTTGAACCGCCCCATGCCAATCAGCACCGCTGCAAGAATGGTTGCTAACTTGCTCTTTTCAGCAAGGTATGTACCCTTATCGACGCAGGTCCTAGTTGGCGGTCTAGACGACACTGGACCACACGTCTACAACCTCGACCCCTACGGAAGCTTAACAGAAGAAAAATCTGTTTCCACTGGCTCCGGATCCCCAGTCGCCTACGGCATACTTGAAGACAAGTACCGTGAAGGCTTGACAATCGAAGAAGTTTTGCCAACAATCGCTAAAGCCGTTAATGCAGCTATGAAACGTGACGTAGCAAGCGGCAACAACTACAACATCATTGTAATTGACCAGTATGGTTACAAAGAATTATCTGACGAGGAGAAAAGCAAACTTCTCAAGGCAGGAAGTTAAAGTCTGTGGCTCGAACCCAAGAAAAACGAACTCAAGATAAAGACAAAATAGAAATAAGCCAATATATTCTTCAAAAAGTTCCCCGTGAAGCAGAGGTCACCAGAATCGAGTACGAAGGCCCCATGCTTGCGGTTTACACTAAAAAACCAGAAATTTTGGTGGATCAAAGCAGCATCGTTGCTGAAATCGTCGGAGTTATCCGAAAAAGAATAGTTATTCGACCCGACCCTTCGGTGCGTATTCCTGAAGTGGAAGCCGAAAAAATCGCGCGTGAACTCATCCCGGTGGAAGCTGAAGTTACAGACATTAATTTTGACCCGAGCCTTGGCGAGATCATTATCGAAACCAAAAAGCCCGGGTTAGTTATTGGCAGAAACGGTTCGGTTTTGCAGGAAATCATAAAGAAAACCAAGTGGCGACCTCATGTTCTGCGGTCTCCGCCGATAAAATCCAAGATTGTTACTCACATGCGCCACTACTTGCACTCTGAAAGCAAAGAACGTGAACGTATCCTACGTACAGTGGGTGAACGCATCTTCCGCCCCAAAACCTACGACGTCGGCGATATTCGCATGACCGTTTTAGGTGGTGCTCAAGAAGTCGGTCGTAGCGCATTCCTGATAAAAACACGCGAAAGCAGCGTTTTACTTGACTGCGGTATTAACCCTGGTTCGAACAGGCCGTTTGAGAGTTTTCCACGTTTTGACTGTCCAGAATTCCAAATAGACTCCTTAGATGCTGTAATTATCAGCCACGCACACCTTGACCACTGCGGTTTAGCACCATTTCTCTTTAAGTACGGTTATGACGGACCAGTCTACTGTACTGCGCCAACTTCGAATCTGATGACGATGTTGCAGCTTGACTATTTGGATGTTGCCAGCAAGCAGGGTGTAACCCCGTTCTACGACCAAAAAGATGTGCGTGAATGTGTATTGCACACGATTCCACTCCGCTACGGCGTAGTCACCGACATTGCTCCAGATATCCGCCTAACCTTGCATAATTCTGGCCACATCTTGGGTGGTGCAATGCTTCACCTGCACATCGGCGAGGGCTTACACAACATCGTTTACACCAGCGACTATAAATTTGCTCGAACCATGCTTTTGGAAGCTGCTGCAACAGAGTTTCCTCGTATTGAAACCGTAATCACCGAGAGCACCTACGGCGGCACCGAAGATTTCATGCCTACCCGCGTGGAAGCTGAAGAAGCCATGACAAAAGTCATCAACCAAACCTTGATGCGAGGGGGCAAAGTCCTCATACCTGTTCCCGCAGTTGGTAGAGCACAAGAAATCATGCTTATCATCGACGGCTACATGAAACGTGGCTTAATGAAAGAAGCTCCAGTTTTCATCGAAGGAATGATTAGCGAAGCCACAGCAATTCACACTGCTTACCCAGAATACCTTGGCAGAGAAGTTCGTCACAGCATCCTCCATGAAGAAGTCAATCCATTCCAAAGCGACTATTTCACTATAGTTGAGCACCCAAGTGTACGCCAAAGCATCATTGACGGAGAGCCATGCATCGTATTGGCAACTTCAGGCATGCTTGAGGGTGGACCAGTAATCGAGTACTTCAAAAGTTGGGCAAGCGACGAACGTAACACCATCATATTCGTCAGTTACCAAATCGAAGGCACAATGGGAAAACGTGTCCAGAAAGGCGTAAACGAAGTAACCATGATGGATAACGAAGGCAAAATGGCAGCGATATCCGTAAAAATGCATACAGAATCCATCGAAGGCTTTTCGGGTCACTCTGACAGACGCCAACTCGTCAACTACTTAACACATCTGAACCCGAAGCCAGAACGCATCTTCGTGGTTCACGGAGAAAAACAGAAAACCATGAACTTCGCCAACTTCATGGACAACAAAGTAGGAATACACACTGTTGTTCCAGCCATACTAGAAACCTACAGGTTACTGTAAAAATAAAGGAAACAAAAATTTTTTAGGCTGATGTAGGTAGCGATCCACTGGAAACTGGCGCAGGCGATTTTTCTCGCCAAATTCTTATCGTTTTGGGGCAGATAACTACTCGTTCTTCGCCTAAGCGTGCGATGTCGCCGCCTATTGAATCGGCGAACTGGTAGAGATCGTTAACTGCGGTTTTTACGTCCTCGATGCTTTTGCTCGCAAGGGGGGTTACACGTAAAATAATGATATTGCCGTTTTTAATTTCGTTCTTGACGTTTTCAAGGTCCGATAATTCGCGCAGAGGCATGGCTTTTAGGTAGGTTTTGCTTGGGGCAATAGCGGCTTCGGGTTTTTGTTCCACTGGAGGAGACATATCTTGTTTTTGTTCAGTTGGCGCTGCAACTGCTTCTTCTTGGACGGGTGCAGTGGTTTCTTCTGTTGTTGCCATAGATGGCTGCTCCTGAGTGATAACCGCTGGTTCCTCTGTTTTTTCCTGAACGGTTGCGATGGGTTCCTGCTGAGATTCACCTGGTGCTGGAGGCGTTTCTTGTTTGGGTTCTTCTTGAGGAGTCATGGCTGGGCTTTCCTGTTCAGGTTGTTTCTTTTTGCGGAATAGGTTGAACGGCATTTTTTTCTCCTCTAAACCCACTATTATCTACGCTTAACAATTAAGCGTTTCTTTTAACTCAACTCTTATGCACTGCTATATTGTAGATTTATTGGTACCGGAATATTTGATTTGTGCTTTACTGCTCTGTGATTTTCATTTCAAGCATTGTATCCTGAGTGTTTACGCTAATAAGTTAACTATTATAGTGTAAATAATGCCGATTAGAAATAAGAAAACTGCAACAAGGCTTGCCTTGAATAAAAAGGAATAGATTTTTCCTGTTTTTCGCAATTTCCACAAAACCGCTAAACAAGAAGCAACGAAGGCTAATGCAAAAAATATTGCTATCGGAAACGGAATCAATTGTAACGGCATAAGTTAGCATTATCTCTTTACCTATTTAAATTCTAAAGAAATGCTTTCAGAAAATTCAGAATCACCCAAATTACTTCAAGAGAATTTGCTCATCGTTTAAATAACTAAGCTATCATATGCGGTAATAGAAATCCTAAGGTGCTGCTTTGAGTCATAAACATGAAATTAAAAAAACTCATGTTTCATTCATAGAATTTGACGACGTGCAGTTCCACAAACTTGTGGACCTCAAATATTTCGGTGAAGGTAACTCCAAGGGAAGGGTGATAGAGTTCGATTTTGAATATTGTCTTGGCTGTGGCTTACGATTGCTTGATGGAAAGCCGATAATGACCAGAGATATTTTAGAAGATGAATTTGAAAAATTAGTAATTCAAGCAAAAAACGGCAAATATTTACCCTCTAAGGAAACAACGTTGCAGCATTCAGATTTTGAAACGTTTGAACGTTTAATTGTTCATGCTTTGGGATTCGGTAAATTAAAAGAAAAACAAAGTTAAAAAATGGGGATTATTTTAGGGCGTTATTACCCTGGTGTCGTATTTGTAGAGGTAGTACAGGTGGGTTGCGTCGTAGGGGTAGGACTCGTTGGATGGGTATGGGAAGCTGGTCATGGCTTGGAAGGGTATCGGGTTCACCGTGAAGGGAACGTAGGATAAGCCGTTTCCCTTGAACCACACGCTTGCGACAAGGAAGAAGTCTCGCTCCATGCCCGGGGCAACTGGAGGCAGGTTTGCTGGGAATTTTAGTTGTACACCGTCGCCTTCCCGCCCAATCACCATCTGGTCATCCGCTGAAAGTAGCAGAGGAGTAACGTCGCCGTACTTGGTAAAGGCGCCTGAAGAGTTAGAGTATGTTGAGTAAATCTGTTGGAAATCAGCTGAGGAAGGAAGAATCGCGTGGACACTGAGGTTCTGCTGGGTGGTGGTGTCGATTCCTATGTAGTCAAAGCGTATGTCTTGGTAAGTGTTTATTCTAATTGAGTAATCGTTTGTTGGGAAGAGCCCTGTTAAGTCCACAACAAACTCTGTATCAGTTACATCGGGTAAGGGGAACTCTCGGTCGTCTGGAACGCGGACCCAACTGCCGTTTGCGGCTTTGACTTCTAAGTAGGGCGGCGGAGAAGGCGTCACTCCTGGTTGCGAGGCATATTTGAGGAAGTTTGTGCCTCCTGCACTGGTTGAGGGCCAGTTGATTGTTGCGGCAACGATCAGTTTGATTTCTTTGGCTCCTTTTAGGTCGCCTAAGTTGAGGGTAAGATTGTTCCATTGCCATCTGGTTCCGCTGGTGAAAACGCCGTCCATCTTTGCGATTTGGGGCAGAACGTTGGCTCCTGATCCATTAACAGCAGAGATGGGTGTTTGGGGAGTTTTGCTTACTGTGTAGTAGGTTCCTTGCCCCGTGAGGTTGTAGATGTAGGTGCCTGCTGTTGAAAAGATTTCTGTGTTGGCTGGGTGGTCGATTGCAACGAGTTGTGCGGCGTCCATATAGTAAATTTCATCAGATGTCTCCATCACGTTCATCGAGTAGTATCCATCTTTGGCTTGCAGTTGATTGGGCGCGATTTTTACGTAGTCCCATGGATAATTGTAGGAGAAAACCATCGTCCCGTCAGGTTTGAAATAATTGACGTATCCTAGCCATCCGGGTCCATCAGAAACCTCAGCTACATACGTGTAGGATGATCCGTTCCACGAATAAAGCGAAGGGCACGAACCTGGGCGAGTGTAAGAAGTAACAACGTAGGTTTCTTTTTCAAGGTCAACTATTTTTGTGGTACTGGTGGTTCCGCCGTTGTAATTAGAGAATGTAAAAGTTACTTGCCCCCAAGTGCCTATTGAAAGCACAGTTGAGGATGGAAAAACCACCGTGTGCTGCCCCACGTCTGAGAGTTCAACGTAAGTTGTCAAGTGACTTTGGCCATCCAAAGTGAAAGGTATTCCAGGACGAGAAGAAATGATGTGGATAGTGTGCTTACCCGTGGGAACAACGTGAATTGTGACGCTTTTTCCTCCAACGCTCAATGCAAAATTTCCAAGAGTACTTTCTGATATGTTAGTTGCCAAACTTGAAGTTCCACCCGCTACAAGATTAACATTTACCGAATTGGATGGGGCACCGTTCACTAAAATGGGTAACTTGTAAGTTAGGTCTTCGCTTCCCGTGTTGGCTGCATTAAATGTTATGTTTATAGATTGATCAGGCCAAGCCTCAATTGGATCAACAAGTAAGTTGGACACACTAAGCGTAGAGGGCATCACGGCAGGCTGGGATGAAACTACAAGGATTCCGAATTGGTCTCCGATTGTTACGTTGTAGTTGCCTTCAATTGTTTCGTTTAAGTTGAAGTTGATGGTTTGTGATTCATTTGCTACGAGGGTAACCTTTCTTGTTTCGGCAACAGTATCATTGATTTTGAGGCTGAGGGAATTAGTTCCCTGGACATCGCCAAGGTTAACTGCGCCTACAGAAACGTTTACTTGCTGACCTATAGTTGCTTCTGAGGGCGTGATAGTTAAGTTGCCCAGCTGAAAAGATGTTACGGCAGACGCAGATGGCGGGAAAGATACATAACTTTGTACATACCAATAAGCTCCTGCCTCTGCTAAGGCACCGATTACTAGAGCACAAATGAGAATGGTTCTTGCTTTACTGAGGGCTGAAGTCATAATTTTATCTTCGTCTCCCTTGGAGTTTCCAAAACATATAGACATCGTTTACATTTATTGATTGTTCTTTTTCTATGAATCATCGCGTTTTAGAATGTGTGGCTAATGCCCAAAATAACAATAATATTCTACAGCTAACAAATCGGCGATGGTTCAGTTGAGGAAATCTTATTTAACCAATAAGCCAATGCAAACTAGTATAATTTCGCATTTAGAGGCACCACGTGAAATGTCTAAACCTAAAGAGTATTCTTGGATGACCAAAAACAAACTAATGACATACACATTTGGAGCACTCGTCATTCTTGCAGGCATTTCGGCCATTTCATTTTGGCCCACGTC
Organism: Candidatus Bathyarchaeota archaeon; assembly: GCA_963741295.1. Classification (GTDB taxonomy): domain Archaea; phylum Thermoproteota; class Bathyarchaeia; order Bathyarchaeales; family Bathycorpusculaceae; genus Bathycorpusculum. The sequence continues at coordinate 79,644 of CAVUHI010000010.1, read as the reverse complement.
AATTATAATCTCGGTGATAGCTGTCGCGGTTGCCGTTGGACTGGATTATTTATTATCAAAAGTCATGAAAGCCAAAGGCCTCCAGAATACCCTGTCTGCAGCCGTTTTCGGATTAATTGTCGCCCTCTCATATTCTTTAGGTTTACCTGCTCAAAATACGGTTGAGATATTGCCGCTCGAAGGTCCCCAAGCTTACATCTATGTGGCTGTGATTGCTGCAATTGGCATGGTTGTGCTTAAGAAGGCTCAAAGTTTGATGGGCAGAAAATACGTGAACCCTGCTGCAGCAGCGAAACTTATTGTTCTTTTTCCTTTCCTAAACTCGATTCTGCTGGCTCAAGACCATCTATCCACCAGCTTCAATGGTTCAGGCTTACCATCCCTAACCAGCCCAATCGGATATACTGGCACATCTTCTTTTTCTTTCTGGATTCGAACCTGCCTGGGCAACTCCTCAAGCCACTCGCCCACAGACGTATTCTATACTTTCTTTATCCAGAAATTTCACGGCTGGGTAGGCGGTGCCTGCAGCTTAGCAGTCATCATCGTCGGCATCGCATTATTCATTCTATGCCGCAAATACATCAAATGGAGAATAACCCTTGCCTATTTTGTTTCGGTATCAGCTCTGTCGCTAATTATGACGGGCATATACGGTGGAGATGCATTGCTAAGGTTAGGCTTCGAACTATTCATTGGAAGCTCCATATTCCTCGCGTTCTTCATGATAACTGACCCCGCAACGACGCCGCTGACACGTAAGGGGCAAATTATCTTCGGCGTAGGTGTAGGTGTGCTCACTGTGCTTATTCAGACTTACATGAACTTCCTAGGTGGCTCCATCCTTGCGCTCGTCATAATGAACCTCACTTCACCCTTATTAGACAACGTTGGATTACGCAAGCCTAAAATTGAAAAGCGAACCCCAAATCTTCCAAAAGGCAAACCCTTCGAAACCAAAACCACCACAGATTGCATCAGATGCGGCGAATGCCTAGAGGTATGCTGTCACGACTTAAGCCCGATACTAATCAAAGAAGCATTCGACAAAAACAACCAGAAAAGAATTGAGCATTTAAAGGCAGATTTCTGCGATGGTTGCGGTCACTGCAGTTATGTGTGTCCGGCGAGAATTGACCTTCAAGGTTCAGTCCTACGAGCAAAAGTGTCCATACGCAAAAAAGAATAACTGCGACGTTGAATTGACTGCTAGCTGCGTTGGGTAGTATTGGAGCTAAAATGTTGAAATAAATTCTCTCTGTAAAGGCCAAGGACAAAGCATTCTGGCTATGCGGACATCTATCTTGGTGATGTTGGGCAACTTAGCCATTTCTTCTTGCATTTCTATAAAATGGTTAATGTCTCTAATCATCAAAGTGAATGTTAAATCTTGGTAGCCTGCTGATTTGATAATCCTGTTCACGTTAGGAGTCTTGGAGATTTTTTCGATGTTATCAGCTAATGCTTCCCGGGAAAAAGAAAAGTTGAAAATTCCGAAGGCGTAATATCCTATTTTATTAGGGTCTATTTGCACAACTATTTTGAGGTCACTGTTTTCTCTTAGCTTTTCGTACCTTCGAACAATCGTTTCTGTTGATACTCCAAGCGGGTCTGCAATTTCTGCAAAGGGCATACGACCATTTAATGCCAGCTTGTTGATGATGGCTTTGTCAATGTCGTCGATTTCAATGTCTGTTTTCCTTATGCGGGAGGCAGTCTCTTCAGTTGGTTTTTTGGTAACCTGTTCTTCAGCGTTGAAGATGGATAAGTTTTCAGGTGTGTTTCTCATCCCTGTCCAAATCGTAACGTCAGTTCCCAAAACGTACGGTTGGCTCTGAACTAATTTTTGGACAGCTTCTAATTCGCCAATGTTTTTCAAAGCAACTTCTGTCAAGATAACTTGTGGAACAGCCGAGGGAAAAGCATGGATAACATTAGGTATCTTATTAACCTCTTGAATAGTAGGTTCCATTTTTCCTCGCTGAACTTGGATACGAAGGCTTGCGATGAAATTGGAATCAAAGCATCCGGTGCTGTTTTGGGTTGTAAATCCCAAAACCACGCCCTTGGCTTTTAGTTGTTTGAATCTTTTTGCTATCACATCTTTAGACGTATTGTTTTCTTTTGCGATATCTGCAAAAGCCTTTCTTCCGTCGCTGAGCAAATCCTTAAGAATTGTAAGGTTTAATGAATCGTTTTTTATCTTTTGCGCCATTTTCGATTTGCCCGATATTTTTTTTATGTTCATTTCTTTGTCTTAAATAGATTTTTGTGGAATAATGCTGAATTGTATGGTGATGGTATGCGTCTTTTTTAGTTAATTGCTTTCTTCTTTTTTTTATTTCAGAAGTTTAAAGAGGTAACGATTTGAAATGGGTCAAGTCTTGATACTTAGCAAAATAACCTACATTTAACTGAAGAAAGCTTTTATCTTAAATTATAAGAAGATACTGACGGTTTGCTACCCGCAACCCCAAAAACTGCTGCCGATTAAAGTTGTTGCGGAGTCTGCCGGTTTTGACTCCAGTATCTTCTTCTTGACCGCCAAAAGAGCATTCGAGCCGCAAACAGAATTAACATAATGACCAAAAGCACAATTAAGAATTCACCAGGATAATAGCCTGCCCCAGTTTTAATGACGAAAAAGTAAAGCAAAACCACAACTATTAGGCCAATCGGCAGCATCAGTATGATACCTGCATAACGAAACCAAGACGGCTGGCGTTCCCTGTTAAAACCTCCCGCTTGGGCACTTTGTTGCTGAATTTGCCGGAGTCTTTCCTCGTTGAGGTAGTATTTGCCGTTTACTTCGACAAATATGCCTGTTCTGCCGAGTCTGCGATGCATAGCTTCTTCAAAGCGTGGAGGCAACCCCAGTTCTTGAGTGGTCAGGGCTTTTTCTGGGCCCATTGCGTCTTTTTGACGGAACTTTTCTATTATCTCTTCCAGTCTTCGTCGCATTTCTTGTGGGTCTCTAAACATTTTGTTTTCTCCTTAGCTTTTTGGAAACTTATTTTACTCCAAACATGAAAACCCGTATCATATAGGTTGGATTGAAAATTATGTATTTACGGATTTTCCCAAAATCATACCAATATTCTAAATTCCTTAAAGTTTATCAAATCAAGTCCATTAGTTGAACTTTCATTTTTTCCTGTTTGCTAGAAGAAGAATGCCTGAATTCCTACGGAGCCGACCTTCTTCTTTCAAACACAATCAAAACGCACTCTCGACTGAAAGAAGAAGACGCTGACCTGCCACATCAACTGTCTTCTTCTACCTGCTAATAGACGAATAAAAAATTCGTTTTTTCCCAATAGCAATTTTTTCTTCTTTCAACAACGCTGGAACTTAATTGAAAGAACAACAATACTGCATTGCCACTTGTTGTTGTTCTACCGATCAAAGGAGCTAACTATTTAACTGGTAGAAGAAGAAGATTGGAAAAAAAAATTTGCTCTTCTTCTTCTTTCAACTGAGTTTCCAGCTATTAAGTTATGGAATTTTTAAACTAAGTCACGCTTGCAAGAATGCCGCTTAGTAAGCTGGGTTAAAGCTTGAATATCGTAATCTTTAATCAATTTTTAACAATTCATAATGTTTCCCATCAGAATTGTGTCAAAAGTAAAATCATGTATAATAACTACGCATAGCTTATTTAATATATTGCGCGGATCTGATTATCATTTTTTTTAAGCCCTAAAATGGGATTTTATGATTACGTGACGAATCTGGGCAAGTAAGGTAAGTTGGAAAAATGAGCATAACCCAAGTTAATATAATAAAAGACATCCCTAAACCGAATCAGCGGTTAGCTGAAAAGTGCCCAGAATGTGCAAGCAAAAATCTCGTTCATGATTACGACTCAGGCGAAACCATATGCGGTGACTGCGGTCTGGTTCTATACGAGCAGATGTTAGATAAGGGTCCAGAGTGGCGCGCCTTTACCCAACAAGAGAAGGCGTCAAGAAGCCGGGTTGGTATGCCCACTTCATATTCGATTCATGACAAAGGATTATCCACAACCATCAGCCAAATAGACAGAGACGCATTTGGAAGAAAACTACCCTTATCCACAAGACTTCAGATGTGGCGCCTTAGGAAATGGCAAATACGCAGCCGCGTACATTCATCCACTGATCGAAATCTCGCTCAAGCAATGGCTGAACTTGAACGTTTATCAAGCAAAGTAAACATTTCAGCACCAATAAAAGAAAAAGCAGCAGTTATTTACCGAAAAGCACTGGACAAAACATTAGTCCGAGGAAGATCAATCAACGCAATCGCCGCGGCAGCACTGTATGCAGCATGCCGCAAAAGTGGATCCCCAAAAACCCTTAGCGAAATCTCGCAAGCAAGTCTAGTGAATAAAAAAGATGTTGCAAGATGCTATCGACTGCTGCTGCAAAAACTCGATTTTCACATGCCAATTTCAGACCCACTGACATACGTCTCGAAGATTGCAGAAAAGAATGGAGTATCAGGAAAAACACAGGGCACTGCGATAGCGATACTAAGAGATGCTAAGCAAAAGCGGTTTTCAGCAGGAAAAGACCCAATTGGCATGGCCGCAGCCGCACTCTACATAGCCTGTCTCCAAAATAATGAAAAGGTAACGCAAAAAGACATAGCAGAAGCATCCGGAGTCACTGAAGTTACGGTTAGAAACAGATACAAAGCACTAAAACAGCAGTTAAACATCGAAATACCTGATCAGAGAACTCATTTTTAGTTTTCTTTTCTTTCGCTAAACTAAGTTTTGTTTAGTTCATATCAAAAAAACATGGGCAACTCAATAGTAGTAGTCGAAGAAGAGAAAAAAAACCTTTCGTCGACTACTACCAAACCTAACGGCTCAATCTTCTGGTAAATAGCATCTTAGTGAATTGCCCATCAAAGCTGAAAATCAGTGATTCAACATTAACTCCTGAATTCGTTGAATCACGCCACCAAGCGGTGACGATTTTGAAACATGGCAAGCACATTCGACGCGGCCATCATAGGACTGCACAGCTTCAATTGTTACGCGCTCAGCATCTTAGTATGGTGTTGGTTTAGATCGCGGGGCTTTCCCGGTTAACATTCGGACAGCTTGCAAGACTTCGTCGCGTGTGTGAAGGGTGGTGTGTTCTTGTTCATTGATTCGACTGGAAATAGCGCTTTGACTTTATACTAGTGGGTGTCTTTGTCTTCTTTGACAAACTGTAGCAGCAACTTGGCCCAATCAAAATTCTGCTTTGTCCCAGCTGCTCTTTAGGCTTCTTGCAGGTAGTAGCTTTGGGTTTCGTCTAAGTTGGAGTCTTTGACCCAACCAGAATACCTTTTTTCGCCGAGTTGTGGGTTTTTGCTGTAGTGGTGTAAAAATGCAGCATGAATCTTTTCGAAATCTGGATGCCTAACCCCAACCATTTCTCAGTACCAAATCCTAAGGTAAGAGAAAACAGTCCAACCCCTAAGCACTAATAACTTATTATCCCAAACACGCCAACAAAACTACGATATTCTCTTCCTTATCCTTATCAGAGCTCGCTTATTTCCGAGTGCCGCCTTGTGGTCTTGCCCGATTACCAAAGCATAGGCAAACGACTACTCAACTTCATCGCTGAACACTACACTTCCCAAAATCAACCCACCATTATATCTGGTAACTTCCAATCCTCAGCTTGCCTGAGGCAACTTGGGCAACTGGCGTGTGAAGCGTGTTGGGCATGGCACAGCGGGGAGTGAAGACAACAGAATCAACTCAGAACTCACTAAGAGCAACAGCAAACGACGCCTAAGCGTAACCTTGCAGTACATACCTAAGCTGAAATCTGGAGGTTTTAAGTGCCAAAATACTGCAAAGGCAAATGTGGCCAAAAATCTCATACCAAAACAAAACAGGCTACTGCAAAGAATGCTTTGGTCGATTCATTCTTAGCCCTAAAGGTGCCAATGCAAGTAGACGAGATAGCGCGCTGGTTTGTCCCTAAATTAATAAGTGTAATTTGAGTCTCGTGTTCCTTGTCTAGCGTCCAAGGTTAGGAGGTGGATCTTAGCGGGACAAGATGAACACGCGACATTAGAATAATCTTGTGTACTAACGCTACCAATTAAACCAACTCTCAAAAAACGAACCCTGAGAGATTCAACACATTATCGAATAAAGTAATTAGCAGAATTAAATGAGTTGGAAGAAATACTATTAGGTGGTTAACAAGGTACTTTTAGTTGAAATTGAATTTATCTAAAAAAACCACAGTTTCTTTGGTTTCTTTGATATGATTTCGTTTGCATAGGTTGCGCAAAGTTCTTTCTTGGAATCAATTTCTTTAGCTAGCCTAATCAAAGTAGCTTTCTGGATTTTATTTCCAAAATAAGTTGCCACTACATTATACACATGATATACATTGCCTTCTTTCTCCACCACCGGTTTTTTTTGCAGCTGGCGGGATTTACCAATTACAATTGATTCAGGGTCGCGTAACAAATTGGTAGTATAGCACTGCCGCTCTCTGGTAATATAGCGTTGCTGCTGTACGGTAACATAACGCTCGTTCGCGCTGGCGCTCGCTCTCTTTATTATATCCAAACGATTTTTTCTTGAATCCATTATATTGTCATATTTTCTACAATCATCTTCGGCGCGTTTTGAGAACGCTTCCTCGCTGTTCGGATCGATTTTTCCAGGTTTAACAAATACGATTTCTCCAGGTTTAAGAAATCCAAATTGGTCATAGCTATTTCGCTTTATTCTTATTTCTTTTTTTTCTTTTTTAAGCGCGCGTTCAGCTGCCCAGCCTGCAAGGAGAACATCCAGAAATGAATCTTCGCTTTTTTCAACCAATTTCTCGTGCTCGCGTGCCGCTTCAATTTCTCTTAGTATAATAGCACGCTCGTTTTCCAATCTTTCATTTAAAATTGCGTATTCCTGTTCCAATATTCCTAATTTTGTTTTTTTTAGCATATCATTTTTGTCAATTGCGTATTCCTGTTTCGGTATTCCTAAGGTTGCTTTTTTCAGCATATCATTTAGGTTAAACAAATATTGGGAGTTTCCAAACTTGGTGTTTAATCTTGCTTCTTCTATCAGTTTATCTAGTTTTTCTTTTTCCACCATTTCCTTTTTTTCAAGTAATTTCGCTTTTTCCAATAGTTCATTCAATTCTTCTGAAGGCTCAATTTGGTTGACTAATACGGAAGCAAAACCAGTCTCATTAGAAATGCTTACCTTTTCAATTCTTAATCCAAGGTTAAATGCAACTATGCAATGGCCCGCCTCATGGACGGCTACATGGCTAACCAACTTTTTCAGCTCTGAATAAAGGGCACTTCAGAATTATATTAGATTTTCTAAGAATCTAAATAACACTGATTTAGCGTATACATTGAAATTGAAAAACTCGAATTACGGTTAGTTGATCTGTTAGAGTTTGAAAAAGAGATGGACAACTTGAGCAAGCGAAAGAAACCTACAATGGAAATTCAAATTGTCCATCGCACATAGGGCAAATTAGACCAATGTTTTTTGGGTATTTCCTTCTTATACTGAGATAATAACTCAAAGTGGCAGTTGCCGCAAAGACAGTTTTTTATTGGTGGTTAATTTTGTCTCATGATAGCAAACGGAAAATCTTAAATCGGTAAGGCATTTATAGATAACTTGGAGACCAGCCGGATGTTAGAATTGGTACTGCCAATACTCTCCGCCGTTTCTGCGTTTATTGCAATAGGTCAATTGATTTACGACTTAGCAATAAAAAAATATTCTTATTCTTTTATCTTCAAAGTCAGCAAAAATGGGGTTCAAGTAAAGATCACCATAAAACGAACTACAAAACCTGACAGCAATGGTTCCCTCGTAGCTAAATGGGGCAGCTATGGTTCTGGCAATGGTCAATTTAGAAATAAAAGTCTTGCTTTCTTTAGCTATTCTTAATCATGTTATCAAACAGCAAAATCTAAAGCAAAACGACAAACAAAACCTTCCGCATAGATACTCTGCTGTTGCATTGTTGCCAAGGTTATCAATTAGTAGTTATGGGTTAATGCCACTGGTTTGTCCAGTTCACTCGTGGCATAATTATCGCAGGAAATACCAACTTGATTGTTCATTCTGCTGCAAGAATTCTTGGAAAGGATTTGCTCAATGTTCTTACGTGCAATTGCTTAAGAGCAAGCGCTTATTAGTGTAATTTATCGGGTTAACCTCTGCAAGCAAGCGTTTAGTTTCCTCGCCTCCTTAGCTGGAGAGTGAACGGTTTTCAGAACCAAACACGCCAACAAAGCTATGTTATTTTCTGCTTGTCAAACGATAATCCAATTTGCTTGGCAAAAGCCAAGTCAGCGTCTGCCTGAGTGAGCTTTTTCAGGGAGTTTTGTTGGGATCGTATAACATTAGTGGGATCACACTTGATTGTTCGGCCTATTCGATAATAAGACAAGCCACTCTTACTCAATCGCAGAATTCTCTTTTCTCTCTCAGTCAAACCGACAGCGTAACGAACCAATAGGATAGGTCCTCCCTGAAGACTTGAAAAGCATCAAAACTGCCTGTCGAAGTCATAATTGCAATTTAGGCTTGTTTTGCTGAAAAAGGCTGTTGTTAAGCCTTAACAACAATTGTTAAATATTAACAATCAACAAATGCAGTACCCAGAGGCTCAGGTTATAGTGCGCAAACACCCAGTAAGCATAGCCCTATCAAATCGTATATTAGATAAAATCGACCAAGAAGCCACAAAACAAAAAAGGTCCCGAAGCGAGTATATGGAGCTTCATTTTGAAGAACTTTTTTCCGAACAATAAAAATATTAGAATCTAAGTGGCAAGCAAAAGAATATGGCTCTAAATCAACCGACCCCACCCTCAATAACCCACAGTTGATAAAACGCTTATAAAAAGCTCAAACAAGCCCAAAACGACCTACAATACGAACAATAAATAGGCATAACAATAAACTTACTTCCGTTCTTAGACTCAGTTTATACAGAGCGTGCAAACGCCCATAAGCATAACCCTATACAACCGAATATTAGAGAAAATAGACAAAGCCTTTAAACAGAAAAGATAAAGAAGTGAGTGGATTGAGTTACATTTTCAAGTTATTTTCATAAACATTTTTTCAAAATTTAACATGAATTCTCGAACCCCCATACTTAGCAAAAATAAATATTAGATAAACCTTAGTTTAAACTGTGTTTCCCGAATGAGGTGCCCAGATTGCAAAGAAGAGATTCTTCAGGACAATCCTTCCCGATGCCCGTATTGTGGAAGCATAACAGGTTTTTTCAAAAAAACCGATTCTTTTCATAAAAAAAGTATTTTTGAAAAGCAAAAACAAGGGGATTCTAAAGTTTCCGCTAAAGGGTTAGAACATATAGAAAATTCTTCTCCGAGATTAAAAGATTCAGAAGTAATATATGAAATTCAGCTCATTAATCAAAAAATACACGGAAGAGAGGATTCGTTTGAACAACTAGCGCACCTCCTTGAATATTATCCAACTTTTGGTTGTAAAATTGCAGAAGCTCTTGAGCCTCTCCATGATGAGCGATCTATTTCATTGATAAAAAAGCACTTGGAACAAGAAATAGAACGCCAGTCTTGTGAACATTCGGGCAATTGCATTTATTTTGATTCTTGGGCATCAAGTCCCTGTTCCTTATTTAAAATATTAATAAATTTTGGTCTCAAGTCTAGCTCAACTTTAGTGGCTCTTTTAAAAGGCTTGGGCACCAACAACAAGATTTCGGCTGCGCACGCCCTCAAAATGATTGCTCCTTCGGATTCTCAAACTATTAGAGCATTAATTGAAGCACTCAATGACCAAACTAGGTGCAATGTTTCGAGGTGGCAAGAGCGAGAACGCGGGCAATATTTTGAAAAGTACACTGATTGGTGGGGAAACCCTTGTACCAAGCCCTATCCCAAATATTATAGTATTACTTGCAATATTGTGGCTGAAAAGGCTCTCGAAGCTCTATGGATGATAATGCGAGTTAGGTTAAGTGAGATTTCGGAAACCGATCTTGAACTACTAAGTAACCTCTCCAACGAGCAAACCTCCAGAATCATCAACATTCTAACAAACGACGCAGATGGAGAAGCGCACTATTTGGGACTAGAATGGTGTGGAGTTGAAAGTTCAAAAATACGTAAGGCAGCAAATGAAGAAATCGAAAGAAGAAAGAATGTAACGTAATAACGAACAACACTACTTCGTAGCAGCTTTGCTGAATCGCAAAATCAGAAATGAAATTTGCTCTGATTAAGAACAGATTAACCTTAAAAAGAATTGCAGACATTATCAACATTAGTGGAATAACAAATCCTATATGAGGTTAAAACACGCATCTTTGCTTAAGAAAATCATACGTTGAAACAATGAACGCTAAATTTGTCATTTCAAAGCAGCCTTCAATCTTAAAGCTAAAATTGCGGAATTTCAACAGCTGTTGTGAGGGTGCTCTTTAATTGAGGCAAAATCCGCTAAATCGACCTTTCTATATGCACGCACCAATAAACATCTTGTTTGAGTTAAGCAAACTAGAGAGACTTGCGCCTTGGGACGTTAACATTGCCTACTTGCTTAGGTCTTTTCTATATGAGATGAACCGCAATGGAAAGATGGATTTTAGAGCTTCAGGTGTAGCTTTGGATTCTTCTGCTCTGATTTATTTGATGAAGTCAAAGATGCTTCTTACTCTTCAAGAGCCACCGGCAGCGCCTAAAGTTATGGGAGATTTTGTTCCGCCACCGCTATTCTTGGCTTTAAGACACGAGTTAACTTCAACAACTTTTGAGCAATTACGCGAAGTTCTAATGGAAGTTATCGAAGGAGAAAGAATGCTTCGTCTTGGCAGAGTTGTTCCTCGGCAAACGGTTTTTCCTCCTGTTTCAGATTTGATGCCCCAGTTTGACCCCTTCATCGCTGAGCTCGAATTACACATGGATAAACTATACGAACAGCTAAATGATAGAGTGAAGGGTGCGGGAATAGTTGATTTTTCAATATTTACTAAAGGGATGACTCGAGCTGAAGTGATTCGAATTTTCATTTATCTTTTGTTCTTAGCTCAGAATGGCAAGGTTACGTTGTGGGAAAATGAAGAAACAGCAGAATTATACATAGCTATTAAGAAAATTAACGTTGGAAACATCGAAAAATCTATAAATTAACAAGCAGAAGACGACACATAATCGATTCAGAATGTGCACGAAGTCAGAAACTCAAAAGTAATTTCTCAAGACCAAACTATATTTCAAAATTTTTAGGATTCTCCGCCAAAAAGGAAGTATAGTAATCCATGAATAGTTTATCAAAAATGAGAGATAAAGAAGGAACATAAGAACCAAATTTAGTCAATTGAGAGCACAAACACTGTTCCAAATTCGTCTCCAGTTGCTACTTTTTTACCCCCTTCTCCAACAGCAATTCCTCCCGAAAAAGGCTCACCAGATGGATGGACGAATGTCGCTAACTCAGACCCTGAATTTGTATCCCAAACCTTAAGTTCGCCTCCCCAAGACTCTGAGAAAACGCGTTGACCATCAATAGACCAAGCACACGAAGTAACGTCTCCTTTATGACCTTCAAGTGTTTGAAGGATTTGGCCCGAACTCGCATCCCTACCCTTTAGATCCCCAAAAGAAGCTGAGAGTATTCGTTTGCTGTCAGGAGACCAACCACCAATGTGCCCGGAAAAGGTTTGAAGTTCCTGGCCTGTATTTGCATCCCAAACTACAAGAGAATCGCATTCTGAGATTGAGAGAATACGTTGACTGTCAGGAGACCAGACACACGAATCAACCCATCCCCAATATGAATACCCTGTCGTGTAGAATACACCGTCAGGATGAATGCTATGTGAACCTCTCCATCCTATGTGCCCCCTGAAAATTTGAAGCAACATTCCTGTTTTTGCATCCCAAACCATTGGTGTCCCATCCCAACTAATTGAGAGTATACGCCGACCGTCAGGAGACCAAACACACGAGGTACCTCCTTTAGTGTGCTTTCTTGTTGAAATTATTTCGTTTCTATACAACTGCCATAGTACAACTTCTCCGTTCGATTCGGCCGCAAGAATGCGTTCACCATCGGGAGACCAAACACCCACTTCATAATGTCCTTCAAGCAGACTTGTCATTTGACCTGTTTTTGCGCTCCAAACCTTTAGAGACCCGTCAAATGCGGTTTCGAGTATTCTTAAACCGTCAGGTGACAAAATACCTGAAATAATTCTCGATCCAGACCTTATTTGAAGAAACTGACGTTTTGTCCTTCTATCAATAGTTTTAAATTGACTTTCATCATTTGAACCCTCGGGCAAACCATCAGAGAACTTAAAATAACGACTAATTGTTTCAAAGTTTCCATTAAATATCTTGAGATCTTGCCCAGTATTTGCATCCCAAACTACTGGCACCCCGTCTAATAAGGCGGAGACCACTCGCTGACCATCAGGAGACCACGAACCGGGAGTAACTACCGCATATCTTCCTTTGAGGGTTTGAAGTTCATTACCTGATTTTGTATCCCAAACCTTTAGTGTCATATCGTTTGAAGTTGAAAGTATATGTTGACTGTCGGGAGACCAAACACCCGAAATAACTTCGCCAGCATGTCCTTTGAGGGTTTGAAGTTCATTACCTGATTTTGTATCCCAAATCTTGAGCGTCATATCGTTTGAAATTGATAGAATACGTTGACCGTCAGGAGAGCAAACACACGAATTGACTTTTTCATTATGTCCTTTGTTTAGGAATGGAAAGCAATTATTTGCATTCCAAACCTTGAGAGTCAAATCTTTTGAACTTGAGAGTATACGTTGACCGTCAGGAGACCACATTCCAGAAGTAACCTCGTCAGTATGTCCTTTGAGGGTTTGAAGTTCATTACCTGATTTTGTATCCCAAACCTTTAGTGTCATATCGTTTGAAGTTGAAAGTATATGTTGACTGTCGGGAGACCAAACACACGAATTAATACATTTAGAGTGCCCATTGAGCGTTTGCAGGAGCTGACCCGTATTTGCCTCCCAAACTGCAATCGACTTGTTATCTAAGAGAGAGAGTATATATTTACCGTCAGGAGACCAAACACCTGCATTACCCTCCCATCCCATGCCTCCTTTTAGAATTAGAAGTTCTTGACCTGTACTTGCGTCCCAAACCTTAAGCATGCCATTCTGTGATGCTATACGTTGACCGTCAGGAGACCAAACACCCGATTCTACAAATCCCGTGTGTCCTCTGAGTGTATGAAGCTCATTACCGCTAGTAGCGTCCCAAACCTTAAGCGTCTTGTCCTGTGAGGTTGAAAGTATATATTGACCGTTGGGAGACCAAACACCCGAAATAACTTCGCCAGCATGTCCTACAAGGCTTTGAAGTTCATTACCAGTATTTGCATCCCAAACCTTAGGCGTTCCATCCAAACTGATTGAAAATATTTTCTGACCGTCAGGAGACCAAACACCCGAACTATCCACTTGAATTCGTTCTTTAAAAGTTAGTATCAGGGCATTCAGTTGGGGTTTATTGATCCATTTAAACTCTAACAATGTCAATCCCTCGCACAACTATGCTTAATTAACGCTTATTAGATCTTCGAAGAATTTAGATATAATTAAAACTTAGCATGATTGTAAAATGAACCCAGAACTAAACCCCCTCTTCAACCAAAACTGACTTAGCACGACCGCAATTCAATTCTGTGTCACCATAAGCATCTAAAGCAAAACTCGTTAACGCCCAGTGCCAACCGCGCTGCTCTGCCACACATTCCCCAAACTTTCGTGTTAAACGCTTATTCATTAGTACAAGCCTACGGCTGATTTGGTGACGTATAACTTTGAATCGTTCCAGCTTAGCAGCTAAATCTTTGGGCAATAAGCCAGAGGATCCTGATTCAAAGAGCGACTGTAAGATCTCCCGGTCAACCTCATCCTCACAAGCAATCTTTTCAATAAGAGGCCTCTCAAAATTGAACGAGGGCTTTAATCCTTCAAAGATAGTTCGAAGCATCAGCTTAATCTCGCTGAGCTCCTGACCAAGTTCTTTGTCTTTTTGCAGCAAGTATTTCAATTTTCCAACCTTATCCGCCTGGCTACGCTTCGCTTTAGCTGGCTTTTTCACATCTTCACTCAAGTTTTGAACAGTGTTTTCTTTAGTTTCCATGACAAAATGCATACTCCAAGAATCTCACTCCATTTGCATTACTGGAAATTTGGTGTCGCCAATCAGGACTAACCACTAACAGAAAACCCATAGTTGAAAAGCATGGACTTTCACCATACCCAATCGAGTACTCAAAAAATGCTTTTGAACAGCTTTTAACTTCCAAAAATGACTTAAGAAACATATTTGCTGCCTCCAAAATCTTTCCCTTGATCTTTGGATTCACTATCAAAATTGAAAACCTGAGACAATGCAGTTGTTAGCTTCTAAATATCGCTCCTTAGGGCAGCAACTTCGCCCTCGAGGTTTTTGACTTTCTCGACGTCAGCATCTTTGTTCCTGTAGATAGCTTCGAGTAACGCTCCATCGATAGCAATCGAGAATTGTTGAACTTCAGAGATTCACTGACGCGGTTTCTCATCCAATAAACTTCCTCAAACGAACTTCTAACCAAAAAGAAGTTGCGCAAAATATCGATTTTTTCTAAACCCGACTTTTCCAGCACAGCCAAAGCAGCTGATAGATATATCAGCGTTCTTCAACATTCTCTTCAAGCAATTCAAGCTTAGAAGTAGTAGTCCAAAGGTTGTGCCACTCTTCGACTACTACTTCCAAACCTAATCACTCAACCCTCTCGCAAATAGCATCCTTAGTATCTGGTCATCGAAGCTGAAAACCAAAGTTTCATCGAATCTATACTATCCGTTGATTCAAAATCAATGATATATTTAATGAAAAATTCCACCACTTGGGTTCTGGCTTCTTACCCGTCGATTTCTATCGTTCTTAGATGAGAAAGAGCGGGTCCGATGGGATTTGAACCCATGACTTTCAGCTTAGAAGGCTGACACGCTATCCGTACTGCGTCACGGACCCACACAGGGCACTGTAATGAAAATACCTTTACATATAATTTTACCTATCGCTTTCTGCCAAGCCGCATCTATCCAAGCAACTCTCATGCTATTTTTTCGATTTAACTTTGTAGGTAGGACCCTAAGATGACGTATGAAAAAAGTGTTCTTGGAAGGCTTTGCGGAAGTGTCCCAAATGTGGGGTATTGGTTGAGAGTCAACGTTCCTTTAAGGCACAGAATTTTGTTTTTGGAGATTGCCCTAACTGCAAAACCCATTATAGCATAAAAATTATTGCAATCTTTTAATAAAAAAAGAAGATAGAGATATTGTTAACTTGTTACACTATATGGCAATCACGAATTTGGGTATTACCTTTAGTGTTCACGTAAACTCTGTAGGAGCCAACAGTATAGGTGCCCGCTGCATTATTGTTAATGCTAAAAGATTTCGTCAGGGGTCTTATTGTGCCGTCAGCAAGCTTTTGTGTAATGGTGATTGTGAGGTCATTTTTATTGCCATTAAGCTGTGTCACATGAGCCGATGGAGTGGCATGAATAGTTTTGGCGATGGTATAAGAGTCGACTACTGTGAGGGCATTGTCAGCTTCGACTTGGTAGGTAGTGCATTTGAAGGTGTTGGATGTCATATCGACAATGCTGAACTGGCGAAGATTAGGATTTATGGGTTGCATAAACGCTGTGTATGCTTGTTTGGGAGCATAGGTATAGTATTTCTGTCCGCTTGAGGAGGACAAAGAGAAATAGACAGTGCCAGTCGGGTCGACGGAAGCGCCGTTAGAGTCGAAGGTCTCAGGCTGCCTGCCCAAGTCGTTAGAGGTGGCGGGGCTGCCGGAATATTTCATAGGATAGGAACGGCTGTAGGAGTGATCATGACCGTTGAATACGACGTCTATTTTGAACTGATCAATCACATGGACATAGGCATCTCTATAGTCTTTGCCGTCTAAGAGGCGTGTGCGCTACCTTGGCCGTATACGTCAAAGTGGAAATTGAGAATTCTCCAAGTTGCGTCTGGATTAGCGTCAATGGCAGTTTGCAAAAAGGTTTGCATGTCTGCTGGGGCACCGATGTTGGCGTCCCATACCATAAACAGGGCGGCACCGTATCTGTACCAATAATTCTGAGCACTATCCGCGTTGGGTGGATTGAAGAAGTCAAAGCTCTCGCGAGCGAGACGACGGTCTGCGGGTAGGTTTCGTGGTTGCCCATGCAGGAGGCCAGAGGTAAGGACGAGAAGGTTTGCTGTGGTGTAAAAAAGTAGTTATACTCAGGCAGGGTGACGTCGTTGACTTGGTCGCCAGTGCTGGCCATGAAAGCGAGATTAGGGTTCGCTTCAAGAGCCAGATCCAAAGTCTGTTTCCAGTTGTTGCCATTCGTTTGACTCGCGGTCTGCGGATCGCCGAACACTAGATAGCTGAAAGAATCAG
Source organism: Candidatus Bathyarchaeota archaeon (assembly GCA_963741295.1). Classification (GTDB taxonomy): domain Archaea; phylum Thermoproteota; class Bathyarchaeia; order Bathyarchaeales; family Bathycorpusculaceae; genus Bathycorpusculum. The sequence continues at coordinate 63,177 of CAVUHI010000010.1, read as the reverse complement.
GGTTGGCTGTCTTGGTAGTGTATTCTGGGCTCCAGTTACCGTTCCCGTCGCCAAGCTGATAGGTATAGGCGGTATTAATCTCAAGACCAGTCACAGTAACTCTGTTATAATACATGGTGCTAATGGTTGATTGCAAAGCGCTGCATGTACCAGTGAACTCCATTGCCACACTTCCTTGTTTCCAAATGAGAACAACGGGTCTATCTGCAACCGAGGTGTGCCATGAAAAATCGAGTTGGGTGGCATCTGATCCAGGAGACAGCGACAGATAGTATACATTTAGCGGAGTTGCTGCCGCGCGGGCAATGCAACTGCTATCATGCTAAAAAGAAAGCATAATGTCAGAGCAAAACATAACATTTTTTTAGTATTTTTTGTTTCCAATTTCATTCCATTCTCCATAATAATTTAGGAGAGTAAGCTCTCCAAACCGCTTTTATTCAAAAAATAATATAAAAAAACTCTGTTAATAGTATCAATATAGATGGTTTAACTATATATAATATATAATTATATAAAATATGGGCAGAGTTTACTTTGATCTGCTAATTTCTAAAACCAGAAACACCTTTCCTTATATGAGGAGACTATAGAAAAAACTCGTGCCCAGGCGGATTAGGTTTTCCAGCCGGGGCCAGCTTTTTTGCCTAAAAATATCACTTGGATATGCCCGATTACAATTAGGATCATCCACACGGATGAGTAGAAGAAGTAGTAGACGAAGAGTTCATGCACTTTAACTTCTCTAAAGCCCAGTTTTCTTGCAAAGCCATAGAATACTGCAGCAGTAAACGCGAAGCCTGACATGGAAATTATCAGTACTTTAATTATGTCAGCGGTTCCCAAAGACAAAAGGAAAAGGGGCAGTGCAATGTTAAATTTCACCGATAAAAACAACGAAAAAACCAAGAGCGAATTATACATCCAAAGGCTTGGAATAACAGCGGTTAAAAAGAACACCACCACTGAAGGATAGAGAAAGAATATGCTGGGTAAGAAAACCTGGGGCTTCTTGATGAAACGCTTACCTAACTGCTTATACCAATCCACAAGCCACAAAGCTTGACCGATAGACCATCGCCTACGTTGGGTAAGCCATTTTCTCCAATCCCCATGAACCTCATTCTTTACTTCAACATCGGTTGTATAAGCAAAACTGCTTTCTTCCAAAAAAGCGCGTGTAGCAAGGTCAATATCTTCAGCTACGACAGTTCGAAAACCCTGAACTTTCTCGAACATCTCCCGTTTAATCGCAAACGCTGCTCCATTTACAGCCGGACATTTATGCAGGAAACGCGATGATAACCAAGAGCTAATATTGAACGTTAAATATTCGTAATACGCCATTTTTGATAGGAAGGACTTGTCTTTTACGACTCTCTTTTTTATGTCCAATATGTCCGTGTGCTGCATTTCCATTACAATTTTTCTTAAGTAATCTGGGTCGTTTGGTAATCCAACGTCAGAGTCTAAGAAAAGCAGAACTTTACCCGTTGAAAGCTTGACAGTGTTGTTGCATGCATTGGCTTTTCCAATTCGTTCTTTATTAACTATGAATTTTACATTGCCGTCCTCAAGCTGGTTGATTTTCGTTAGAAAATCTTCAGTTGGCTCATCCACGGTCACAAATATCTCTTTTGAAACGTTCTGTGAAATAAGTTCTTTCAGCACGCCCTCTATTTGATTAGACTCTTTGTAAACGGGAATGAAGATGCTGACGTCCACGACTAATCCTCAATAAGGCAACAATAAACGCACTTATTCTCATTTGGGTTTTTAAATTATTCTACTGTTAAGTGAGTAAGCGTCGGTTTGATATGTTAAAAATGGTTTTTTTGAGGAAAATTAATTGGGCCAATTCTGTAAAGGGCCTCTTCCTCGTGGCCATCATTTTCAAAATCTTCCTTACTAAACAAAATTTCCCTCCTAAGCTCTGCACCCCACCGACTTAGCTAGCTTCTCTAAATTGTCCTTACAGAATTCATTCGACGGATTAACCGTACCCTCAAAAAATTTTGCGCCAGTCATCTGTAGATGCTTGCGGATAAGGCTCAATTGTAAGCCGTTTCCCCGGTAATCTTTATGAACTACAATTTCCCAGCTAAAAAAAGTGTCTGGTCTCGCCGGCGGTAGGTATCCCGAAGAAAACGCAATTACTTTTTTATCATATTCAGCGATGAGGCATGTATCAGAGAAATCTCTAGCTAAAAGTAAGTAGGTGTACCGGGAGTTTAATCCGACATATGGTCTATTTGCTGCGAGTAGGTTGTAAACTTCTTTTACGTCTGGAAGAGTAACCTTGCGAATTTTATATTTCAAGTCAGGTATCATTTTTAATTTTTCAAAAGCGGTCTGTATGCTTTTTTTCTTCGGTCAATTCTCAGATTGCCCTTTGGCACAAGGGAAATCGTTTTTCCGGTATCCATTAGAAGTTTTTCGACGCCCACGGCGGTTTTTTCATTCTCTTCCAATTCCAGCTGCAGCACACATTTTTTGCAATTTTTGGTACATTCAACCGATTTGTAATCATCAGGTTCATTGTAGGTGGTAATTACGCCTTCATAGTTTCTCATAACTGTCTTATGCGTGGACCAAGAGACAATGTAGTTTGGCTGAATAGGAATCTTTCCTCCACCCCCGGGGGCATCTACCACAAAAGTCGGCACCGCAAAACCACTTGTATGTCCCCGAAGGCTTTCTATGATTTCTATGCCTTTTCCAATAGAAGTCCTAAAGTGACTGAGTCCTTCTGAGAGGTCGCATTGGAACAAATAGTAAGGGCGAACTCGGTTTTGCACCAGTTTTTGGTTTAATTTCTTCATTATATTGGGGCAATCGTTTACACCCGCTAACAGGACGGATTGGTTTCCCAATGGTATGCCGGCGTCTGCAAGTTTTCTGAGAGCTTCCCTTGCTGGTTGGGTTAGCTCTCTTGGATGGTTAAAGTGAGTGTTAAGCCATAATGGATGATGTTTTTTGAGCATTTGCACTAGTTCATCGGTTATTCTGTAGGGTAACACTACGGGTATTCGTGAGCCTATGCGAACAACTTCAACGTGGGGAATGCTGTTTAACTCGGTTAGAATCCAATCCAGAAAGTCATCAGGCGCCATGAGGGCGTCTCCGCCAGATAATAGAACGTCACGGATTTCGCTGTGACTTTTAATGTATTGGATGCCTTGGATTATTTGTTGTCTTGAGGGAATGTGGTCTTGGTCACCGACTTTTCGTTTCCGAGTACAATGTCTACAGTACATGGCACAGCGGTTGCTAATCAAAAAGAGAACCCGGTCGGGGTAGCGATGGGTAATTCCTTTAGTTGGGCTGTCCTTGTCTTCGTGTAGAGGATCTTTCATGTCGTACTTTGAAATTTTTAGTTCTGCTGGATTGGGGAACGCCTGCTTGAATATGGGGTCGTTTCGGTAGTTTTCTTTTTCAATAAGGGAAGCGTAGTAGGGGGTGATGCTGAGTGGAAATTTGCTCACTGTTTTCTCGAGTTCTACGTGTTCTTTTTTTGTGAACCTTATGCCTTTAAAGCTCTCGAAGTCAGCCACAGTTTTTATCGAATTGTCCAGTTGCCATCTGTAGTCAGTCCACTCACCTAAACTAACGAAGTTTTGAAGGCTTTTCGGGAAGTACGTTTCATAACTTATAATGGAAGGGGTTTTCTCAACAATCATAGCTTTATTTTCTCCTTCAAAAAGCTTCTCTGTTTACTGATTTCCTTTAGGTTCCGATGGCTTTTATTGATTTTTGACACTACCGCTTCACCAAAAAGCGAAATAGGCTTGACTAAGATGGTGATTTTTGCGCAGAGGACTTTGCAAAAGTTGTGAAGTTAATTATTCATGGCTTTTTATGAGGTAGCTTATTATTTTGCGATAAAGGACTATAGCAACGTTATGACTCATGTTAAAGCGATAAGTTTGCTTTCGGGGGGTTTAGATAGTATTCTTGCTACAGAACTCATCCGAAGACAAGGCATTGAAGTCATAACTTTCAACGTTAAAACCCCCTTTGGTATTCCCAAAAAAGACGGGTCAAGCGAAGCAGCCCAAGCTGCTGAACAACTAAAAGTGCCGCTCAAAGTCCTCTGCGTTGAACAAGATTATTTGCAAATGCTTCGTAATCCAAAGCATGGCTACGGCAAAAACCTAAATCCCTGCGTAGACTGCAAAATCTTCATCCTAAAAAAAGCAAAAAAATACGCCAAAGAAATCGGTGCAGACTTCCTGTTTACCGGAGAAGTTTTAGGCGAACGCCCAATGTCGCAGCATGGCCCCGCTTTGAAGACTATTGCTCAAGAAGCAGGCTTGAAAGGAAAACTTCTGAGGCCCCTGTCAGCAAAGTTGTTGGCTGAAACGGTTGCTGAAAAGAAGGGTTTAGTTGACAGAAACAAGCTGCTAAGCATCCAAGGAAGGTCCCGTAAGCCCCAATTTGAGCTTGCCAAAGAATTTGGAATCACCACTTTTCCATCTCCAGCAGGCGGCTGCCTACTTACTTGCGAAGAATATTCAAAAAAACTGCAGGACCTTTTCGACAACAAAAAACGCATTTCAATGACAGATATTGCCCTATTGCGGGTGGGCAGGCACTTTAGGATAGGCAAAAACAAGATAATCGTTGGAAGAAACGAAGCTGAAAACAAGTTTTTGGCTGCTAACAAAATGCCAAGCGATTTCTTTTTTGAACTCTCAGAAATCGTTGGGCCAACAACTCTGCTGCAGGGACCCAAAGCAAAGCCAGCGATTGAAACCGCAGCTAAATTAACCGCTTCATATTCCGACGCCAAATCAGCCGAAGTCACAGTAAAATATGGCAAAGGAATACTAAACAAAACCATAAGCGTTTCCTTGCCTCAGAAATCTGAGGTTGAAAAACTCAGAGTTGGCTATTTACAGAAAAAACCAAAAAAATAGTTGACCCCCATTTGTTCCTCGGTAATTATGCAAAACCTTATCCCTAAATCCACACAAAATAGATACGGGGTTAAAATTGACAATTCAATCTAACAGAACCTTGGGCGGAATCGGCGCTATTTTCTCAGTGCTTGGTGTCGTAAGTACTATTTCATCGGTCTTTTTGTACGGTTATCCGAATTCGCAATCTGTCGTTTTGCCTCTTGCTCTAATTTCCGGTTTTGTGGGACTTTTCTCTTTTGTTGGTTTTATCTTGTTTTTAATTGCTATGTATGGGTTTTCAAGGGATTACGGAGAACATAGAATATTCAACTATCTCCTGTATGGTTTCTTAGCAACCATCGTGGCTGCTATAGTAGCTGGTATTGTGGTGGTTGTAATTTTCTTAACTAACTTGACAACTTTAATTCCGAATACCAACGCAACCAACATTTCTCCTTTTCAAGGTTCAAGTTTCTTGGCGCCTTTTACGGCAGTTTTCTCTTTCGTGGGGATAATTTGGGTTGTTTTCAACGTGTTGGCGTTCAGGTTGCTTGGAACAAAATCGATGGTGCCACTGTTTAGGACTGGCGCATTAGTCCTGCTGATTGGCGCTGTCGTTAATGTTGGTGTGGGAATAGTGTTTGCTTCATTGCTATATGTTGGGTCAATCGGCTATAACACTTACTTGTTGGCGGCGATTCCGGGTGGACTGGTGCAAAATGCTGCCTGGGTTTTGCTGGCTATTGCTTTCTTTAGGATAAAAGTGCCGCCTGCACCAGCAATTGCTCCTTCATATGTTCCTCCATTCTCAGTGCAAACTAAATATTGCCCAAACTGTGGAACTCCAAACCAGCTAAGACGCGACTTTCTGTACTCGATGCGGACAAAAGCTCAGCTAATCTTTTTTCATTGCCTCAGCCTTAAGCTCTCTTGGCATCAACTCAATAGCATATCGCAACGCTGTCCTTGGCATAATCTTGCGGTTCTTAAACACATAATCAAAGACTGTGCTTTGGTGTTTTCGGCTTTCTTCTTTGAGTAGCCACCCATACCCTTTCTGCACCATGTCATCCTCATCCGTTAAAAGCACATTGCATATCTCAAAAGCATCTTCCAGAAAAAGACCTTTCTTTGCAGGAACAATTAGCGACACAGCTGACGCCCGCTTGAGCCAGCGGTTTTTGCTTTTAGCCCAGCTCTTCACTTCTCCTATGATCTCAGGATATTTCTGGATTAGGTCTCCGATGGTGTGATTGCAGAATCCGTCACATTTTGCCCAGTTGTTGATGTAGCTTTCAATCCAGCGCTTGAAAGTAACCAGATCGCTCGGTTCCAGGTTATCTATGTAGTTGGGCAGCCAAAAAGCAGCGATGAAAGCTTCTTCAGTGTAGTCGGAGCGGTAGAGTTCCTCGCATAAATTAAAAATCGCTTGTTTATCCCAAGTTTTTACTTTTGGCCAATATTTCTTAGCAATTTTGCCCACTGTCTCTGTTTTTACACCATAATATTTTACTTGTTCTTTGAAAAATCGTTGAAAACTCTTCTGTGTTTTGGTGTCTGTGGCGGCTTCTAGGTCGGCTCTGATTTGTGCTAGGATATTGGTCATGACTGAAAGAAACGGGGTTTGATAATAATAGCTTTTCCAAAAATACACAAAAATAAAACAAGATTGGGAAGACGGCTTAGTAGTCTTCCATCTGGTAGAGACCCAAATCAATGTTCAATGCTTTTTCGGGTCCACAGGTGTCTTCAAGGTCGTAGAGGTTACTGGTTGCTTTGTCTAAACGGGTTTTTTTAACGGTCACTTTAGCTTTAACCATCCTGACTTTCATTTTTTCTTTTGATTTGGGCAATATGGCTGATGCGCCAAGGACCAGGGTGTTATCGATGATTTTTGGGGTGACCTCAATTTTGGGGTCTTCAAGTGAGAGTGCAAGTTTTAGGTGGTCTTCATGTAGATGTTTAGTCAACGCCTTTACGCCTCCAAACTTCAGCACTGATTAGGTCTCGAATTGCGACTCGGATGGCTTCGGCACGGTTTGGATAGAACCGTTCGTCGACCAGCTGGTCCAAAGCTTTTATATACGTTTCAGGCAGATACAGAGTGATTAGTTTCATTAGGATTTCTATCCCTGGTGGGTTGAGTAATTAACTAAAACGTATATTCTTGGTTATACTTCTATATATCATGTGGCAAATATGCTTATAACATGTTCATCCAACACTATATAAAGCTTGGAGCAAGTGGGTTCTAGTTATCTGTCAATTTAGGCACACTAAGGATTACGTTTTTATTCCTTGTTGAAGCAACTAACGAACGAACAAACATGGACAAGCGGGTTTTCATTTTAATCAAAAACTTCGGTTGCTCCTCCAACACAGCAGACGGCGAAGTCTTAGCCGGATGCCTAGCACAGGCAGGATACAAAATAACCCAAACAGAAACAGAAGCAGACCTGCTAATCTACAACACCTGCGCAGTCAAAGGACCCACAGAAAACCGCATAATCAACGAAATAAAAAACGCACCAAAAAACAAAAAAATTATAATCACCGGATGCTTACCCAAGATAAGTTTTGAACGGATGCAGCGCGAAATTCATTTTGACGGTGCAGTTGGTCCAGCAGTTGGAGGAGAAATAGCTGACGTTGTCAGGCGAGTTTTAGAAGGTGAGACAGTAGTAAATGTTGGAGCTTTAGAAAAGCCACTTTTGAGTCTTCCAAGACAAACCTCCAACCCAATCATAAGCATTGTTCCAATCAACTTTGGTTGCTTGGGCAGTTGCTCCTACTGCTGCGTGGTACATGCGCGTGGTCGTCTACAAAGTTATAGCATCCAAGAAATCACAGAACGTATGAAGAAAGACTATTCCGCTGGTGCCAAAGAGTTCTGGATAACATCCCAGGACACCGCCAGTTATGGAAGAGAATTAAACACTGACCTTGCAGAATTGCTTTTAACAATTGGCGGTTTGGAGGGTGATTTTCGGGTTAGAGTGGGCATGATGACGCCAAACTTAGTCACCGATATGCAAAGCAGGCTGATTTGGGCTTTTGAGAATAAGAAAATTTTCAAGTTCCTACATCTACCCGTGCAGAGCGGCGATGATACGGTGCTACAGTACATGCGTAGATTTTACACAGCAGCCGAGTTCAGGGGGATCGTTGAGTCATTCAGGGCTAGTTGCAAAGACTTAACCCTTGCCACAGATGTGATTGTCGGTTTTCCGGGCGAAACAGAAGAGGCTTTCCAGAATACGCTTAAGCTTTTGGAGGAGGTTAAGCCTGATGTGGTTAATGTTTCAAAGTTTTTTGCGAGACCTAAGACCCCTGTTTGGAATATGAAGGAGGGCTTGGTAGAGAAGGAGGAGATTAAACGCAGAAGCACCGTTGCCTCAGAATTGGCGAAGAGGCTTTCCACGGAACGCAACCAGCGTTGGGTTGGCTGGAGCGGAGAAGTGCTCATTGACGAAAAGGGTAAGGTTGAGGGTTCATGGGTTGGACGCAACTTCGCCTACAAACCAATCGTACTAAAAACTGCGGATAATCTGTTTTGCAAAACAGTGCAGGTTAAAGTCGTTGAGGCCCTAAGAACCTACCTCATAGGCGAAGAAACGAAAAGTCTTTTGTAAATTTTTTCTATAGCCTGATTAGTAGAAGATTTGTTCAATAGTGAATCGTCACTACCTTTCAGCGCTGCCCTCTTCCCTTAATATGCGCGGAATTTCTTGATTTGTCAGTGGCGATCTTCTGTTAGAGGTTGTTTTTGGTGGGCTTCTTTTTGTCTCCGCGAAGAATAACTACTAAAACAATAGCTATGGCTATTAAAAATAAAACTGCTGCGATAACTACTGTCTCAAAAGTAGCTATCTCACCCGCCCAGAACAACGAGGGAATAGAAGGAAGAAAAGAACCGTCAGATATGGTATTCGCCTCGAAGATGGTTCCTGTATCTGCCCAAACTTTAACGTTAACCGCAATTGTAAGAGCTGGATAGGTGTGGTCGAGAGCCACTCTGACATTCCAATATGGGTACAATGTGGTGGGGTCTCTTGTTGTCGTAGCTAGGCTCCCGGTTGTATTTTCGTCAACTACCTGCAGTCCTCTTGTGAACCTGACTGTATCGTTTAAGAAGCGTTGGGGATACGAAAAGTTGTTTTTTACATAGTCTTCAGCCATGGTGATGGCTTGTTGTTTCTGGATGTTGATGTTGGTGTTGCCTATGTTGAAGATTGGTCGAGTGTCTGAAAAAGTTAAGGAGTTTATTTTATCCGGGCCATTAAAATTTTCAATTGATAGTTGTATTCCAGAATAGTCTGCCCCGTTATAATTGAGGTTCCAACTAAACGTCGAGTAACTTTGGGTTGCTAAAATTTTCAGGTCTATGTTACTTGACAACAGAGTAATGTTTTTTTCTTCGCCTATGCTTTTTGTTAGGTCTGCCATTTTTCCGACAACTGAGTCGTGGGAATAGGTTTGATAATTTTGGATGATTTTTTCTGCGGTTGCATAAGGATTAGACGATAAAATATTCTCGCCGAAATTTGCACTTAGGTAACAGGTAATCAAATTGCCGTTTCTGAATTCTAATTGCGCCGTAATGTGACTGGCGAAATTGCTTAGCGAATAATGAAGAGCTTCTGTTCCCAGCCCTGAAACTAACGTTACCTGATATTTGCCTAAGTCGATTCCAACCACGTTTTCCAGAAAAGATAGAGCGTCCGGTCGGTCGTCTGGGATTGAACTCGGCTGATTAATGAGCGGAGAGATAAGCGCTGATGGGATTGGTGGAAGGTTGGCTTTGATGTTTTGAGGCGTCATGACGGGATATCGGTCGACGTAGCTGTTGGGCGATAAAACGGTCGTTGTGTAATATGTTGGTATCTGGTATGGGGTATCGCCGATGCCATCTTGGTTACTGTCGACTCCTTGGTAACCGCTCCAATAGTTGCCGCTTGAGCCATTGTCCCAAGGTTGAACTATGCTTTGAACATGTCGGTCAGGAGTGTTGCTGTATGTGTAATCGATTATTTCTCTGGTGTTATTTTCAAAGTTGTTGTTGTAAACGGTTTGTGTCCACGCGGTTGTATCCAAGATTATCGCGCTATTGCTACAGTTGGTTATGTTATTTTGGACGATGACGTTTTCATCGTCGAAAAGATAGAGACCTAAAGCGTTGTTTGTTATGTCGTTGCCAGCGATAAAATGCAAGCCACCTTGGCCCACTCGGATAGCTTCATCGTTCCCTTCGATGCGGTTGTTTAATATCTCGTAGTATTGGGCATAAAGCTTGAAGGCGCTGGCACAATCTGTTATCAAACAATTTTTGATTGTGTTGTTATTAAAGACTCCCAAAACGCCCGCATCCCAATCGGTAATTTTGGTGTTCCGGACTGTTACATTGCTGCATGTTAAGTCAAATCCGACGCCACTTCCTCCACCCTGAACTGAATATCCTGAGCCATCGATAACTATGTTGTTGCATTCCACAAAGATTTGACTATTTATGTTTCCCGAAAAAGTGTAGATTGCACCAATTTGGTGGATGGTTGATGTAGATGGAGTGATGGTTCCGTCGGGTTTGATGTAGATTTTTTGAGGAGAAGCTGAACTGGCGGTTTGGAGCGGAATTAGGCACAATAGCAAACTTACAAGAACAATAGACAGGATTACAGAATTCTTTTTCATTCTATCCAAGTTAGTGTTAAATGTTCAAGCACTTATAATTTGCGAAAATCTGAATGCTTAAATAATTTCAGCTCCGTATTTTGTTCGAGCTGAGAAAGTGACGTCCACGCAATCAACAATTTGTTTTTTTAACACCTTAACACGCCGAAAAGAAGCTTTTAAGCCATTGCAAGATAGCGAAGTAAAAATGTACACTTGTGGTCCCACAGTTTATGATTTTGCTCACATCGGGAATTTTCGTGCGTTCCTCTTTGAGGATTTGCTCAAGCGTTGGCTGGTTCAACGGGGCTTCAAAGTTACACATGTAATGAATCTAACCGACATAGACGATAAAACCATTAAGGGCAGCCAAAAACAGGGTGTGCCCCTTCGGCAGTTTACAGATTTCTATGTGAAAGCCTTCTTTGAAGACATTAAAGCATTAAACATTGAACCCGCAGACGTTTACCCTAAAGCTACTGACCATATTCCTGAAATGGTTGCTATAATCAAAACGCTGATGGCAAAAGGCATCGCTTACAAAGGCGAAGACGGCTCTATCTACTTCTCAGTTTGCAAGTTCCCCGACTATGGCAAAATGTCCCGAATCAAAGTTGACGAATTGAAGGCTGGCGCAAGAGTAAGCCAAGATGAATACGCCAAAGAGGAAGCGCACGATTTTGCACTTTGGAAGGCATGGACTCTTGAAGACGGGGATGTGTTCTGGGAAACTGAATTGGGCAAGGGCAGGCCAGGCTGGCACATCGAATGCAGCGCCATGTCCATGAAATACCTCGGCGAAACTTTCGACATCCACTGCGGTGGAGTCGATAACATGTTCCCTCACCACGAAAACGAAACTGCCCAATCAGAAGCAGCCACGGGCAAAAAATTCGTTAATTACTGGATGCATAACGAGCACCTGCAGGTGGAGGGCAAAAAAATGTCCAAGCGATTCGGCAACTTCTACACTCTGCGTGACCTTTTAGCCAAAGGCTATGATCCAATTGCCATCCGTTACCTGCTAATGTCTACGCATTACCGCCAGCAATTCAACTTTACTTTTGAAGGCTTAGACGCTGCTAAGGGTGCAGTTGATAGGCTAAGGAATTTTGTTAGACGATTACATGATACAGATGGCAAAGAAAGCGGCGGAAAAGTCGCCAACTTTATCGCTAAAGCTGAGATATGCTTTGGCGGTTCAATAGATGATGACTTAAACATCGGCATAGCATTGGCAACGCTTTTTGATTTTGTGCGTGAGATCAACAATTTACTCGATTCCAACATGGTAAGCAAAGCCGAAGCCGCTGATGTTGGCGGGTTAATGATGAAGTTCGACGCAGTTTTAGGCGTGATCGGCAAGGTCGAAGTTGAAGAAGCGTTATCCGCAGACATCGATGCATTGGTTCAGAAGCGTGAGGTGGCCCGCAAAGTCAAAAACTGGAAAGAAGCTGATGCCATAAGGGTCCAGCTGAAAGCGATGGGCATCGTGCTTGAGGATACAGCGCAGGGCGTTAGGTGGCATAAAGAGAAAGTTTAGGTTTTGCCGCCTAAATTCCATTCTTTTGTAGAGTACTTTTCTTTATAGAGCTTGTTTGCAGTTTCCAATTCTAAAGGTGTTAATTGGCCCTCTTCGAGCTGTATTTTTAAAATTGCTTTAAAGCCCTGTGCTAACGCGTTGGCAATTGTCTCAGGGTTGGTTTTGTGGCCTAGTTCATCTTGTATGCTGGTGATTTTGCGTTTGGCGATGTCTGCTGCTTGGGTGCAGCTGGCGTCTTTGAATTTCAGGAGCGTGAACATTTTGGGTAAATCTACTTTTCTTAGCAAAGTGCCGTGTTGCAACACTACGCCGCGGGTAATGGTTTGGCTGCTTCCAGAGATTTTTTTGCCTTTAACTGTTAAGTTTGGGCAATTCTTCGCGTCCCCGCTGCTGAAATCGGCGGTTACCCCTAGAAGGCGCAGAGCGTCGGTTATTGCGTGGTATATTTTGAAGTAGATTTCTGTTATGTCGGCGGTGCCCATGGTTGCTGTTTGTGCAACTACGCTGTAGGTTACTTCTCCTTCATAGTCATGGTAGACTGTCCCGCCGCCGCTGATGCGCCGAACCACATCAACACCCTGCTGTTTACAGGCGTCTAGGTAAATTTCATTTTCTGGATTCTGGTTTTTGCCGATGCTGACTGTGGAGGGTTGCCAACGATAAAACCGCAGCGTATTCGGTACCTGTCCAGCGATTCGTGCATTTAAGATGGCTTCATCGATTGCCATGTTCATGAAACCATTGTTAGTCTGTAAGGGAAGTAAACGCCAAGTATCCATTACACTTCAATCCTTCCGAATGAAAATTAAGTTGTACTTAAAACTGTTATGCATTCGACCGAATTAATGAAATTCTTTTTTGGATATGTTCTTATGCTAGCCATAAAATAAGGTAAGATGTGGTCGTCATGGTTGCCCGTAAATTTACCGTTCTTCTTGAACCTGCAGAGGAAGGTGGTTTCATCGTTAAATCCGTGGAACTCCCAGTTGCAACACAAGGGGAAACAAAAGAAGAAGCTCTAAGCAATATTAAAGAAGCCATTGAAGGCTATCTGGAAGTTAAAGCCAAACTTCTTAACAAAAGAACTAAGGGCGAAAAGGCTGAAGTGATTGTCGAAGCTCCCTCTGCTCTCATGGCGTGAAGTAGTTAAGGCGCTAACAAAAGCAGGCTTTTTAGTTGAGCGCCAAAAAGGTAGCCATTTAATTCTTGTAAAGAACGAGCGAATTGTTCCTGTTCCTAAGCATGAACAGATAAAAAAAGGGTTGCTTATGGCGATAATAGAAGAGGCTGGTTTAACAAAGGAAGAGTTTCAACAGCTTCTTAAATAGAATTTAAGATAAGCCTTAAAACCCTAACCTGCATTTCTAAGTTGGCAAGAGGCATTTACGGTGAAGGTTATCTCTGGTCCAGCTTCAAAACCACTTGCTGAAGCGGTTTCAGCGCAAACTGGTTACACCAACATTCCAGTTGTGTCCAAGGTTTTTCCTGACGGCGAATCCTATGTACGCTTAGACGGCAGCGTTCAGGGTGAAGAAGTTGCGATTGTGCAGACCACTTGCCCGCCTATGCAGGATGGCAGGCTTTTCCAGTTGGCATTCATGGCCGATTCCGCTAAGCGTGCAGGCGCAAAAAAAGTAACCGCTGTCGTACCGTACTTGGCGTATGCTAGGCAAGACAAAATGTTCCTCTCCGGCGAGGGCATAAGCGTTGAAACCATCTCTCGGATGCTTAAAGCTGCAGGAATCGACCAATTCCTAACTGTAAACATCCACTCCGAACCAACACTGGCTCAGTTTCCATTTCCAGCCAAAACGCTGAGCGCTATCCCTCTCATCGCAGAATACTTCGTGAAAAAAGGTTACAAAGGCGCGTTTGCGCTCTCACCAGACAAAGGGGCCATGTACATCGCTAAACAGGCGCAGGCAGTTTTAGGCGGCGATGTAGGGCACCTAAGCAAAACCCGCGACCGCTATACAGGCCAAACCGTCCAAACTGCAGAAGGCTTGAACGTGAAGGATCAAACAGTCATAATCCTCGACGACATCATCAGCACCGGCGGCACCATTGTTGGCGCAGCCAAAATCCTCCGTGAACAGGGTGCTAAACACGTGTTCTGCGGCTGTGTCCATGGCTTGCTTATTGGCGATGCAGAGAAGAGAATTTTGGATGCGGGTGTGGAGGAAATTGTTGGTACTGATAGCGTTCCCGGAAGCGTTAGCAAGGTGTCGTTGGCACCTTTGATAAGTCAAGAGCTTAAGGCGCAACAGTAGTGCCCAAACTCTTCTTTCTATTATCAGGCGAGAACAAGACGCTGCCCGCAGCTGAAGTCAAGGCGATTCTGGAAGCTGAAGGCTACGGCTACTCCGATGTGTCAGAGTTTGATCAGATTTTGCGGTTGGTATCCGACCTTGATAGCGTGAAGACTGTGCAAGTGCGTTCGGCTTATACTCGGGTCTGCGCAAAAGAACTCTTCGTAGCCAAAGCATCCATGGAAGACATCGCTAAAGCTGCCGCCCAAACAGACTTCAAAGAGGTCCTCAAACCTGGCGAAAGTTTTGTTGTCCGCATTAATCGCATAAAAAACTACGCAGATAAAGACATTAACACCATGACTTTGGAAATTGAACTGGGCAAACAAATCCTCGAACAAACCGAAGGCACCAAAGTTAGCCTAAAAAACCCCGACAAAACCTTCATCGGCATAATAACAGATGATAAACTTATTTTAGGCTTAAAACTAACCGATATAACAAGCAAAACCTTCTGCGAGCGCCGCCCCCGCAAAAAACCTTTTTTCCACCCTTCGGCGATGCCGTCGAAAATGGCGCGTTGCATGGTGAATCTGGTGCATGCAAAATCTGAATCGGTACTGCTTGATCCATTTTGTGGCACAGGCACCTCACTTATCGAAGCCACATACATCGGTTGCCGAGCAGTAGGCGTTGATGCTCAGAGACGGATGATTTTGGGAACCAGAAAAAACCTGCGTTTCTTCAACATTGACGCGGAAGGGTTGGTTTTGGCTGATTCACGCAATCCTCCGTTCTTTAAAGTTGACTGTATCGTAACTGATCCGCCCTACGGTCGCTCTTCAAGCACCCTAAAATCAACTACCAAGCAGCTGGTTGAAGAAGTTTTAGCCTCTTCGCTTGTGCTGCTGGGTGTAGGGCAACGAATTTGCATAGCTCTTCCGATACAGGTGAATGGATTAGGTGAAGTGGATCACATGGCGAAGGATTTAGCAAGATATATTGAAGGTCTTGGATACAAAACCATAGAATCACACTTGGTCTATATTCACAGTTCTTTGACACGTGAAATAATGGTTTACGAAAAAATATAGTCCTTTATTATTGGAATGTTTGGCGTTTTATTAGTCTATTTTTAGTTTTCATGGGATAACCAAATCTCCACTCAGTTGGATAATGAATCTTACGACAACAAAACTTTTAAGGAGATAAGGACCATAGAAGTAAACGGTGGGGTAAAAATAACAAAAAAAATCTGCACAAGAGCTAAACCTTCGGGATGGTATTAGTTTAAGAAAAATCATTCAGATAGTCCAAGAGAGATAGAAGCAAAGTTTCTATCTCCCCCTCTGTTTTCAGAATTGCTGATTTCCTAATTTTTAAGAGTTCACGGTTAATGGATAAAGTTAGATTTTTTTTGATAAAATCTTGTACTTCAGAACAGCTAACTACAGTCTCAATTACTCTATTATGGACTTCTTTATCTGATAAATTGCTAAGCATCGGCATTAGCACTTTTTTTGTTTTAGTAGCCTGAAGGGCATAGATTAATGGCAATGGAGGATATCCATTTTCAATCCTATTTCTCAACTCATTTCTATCAAGAATATCAGTAAATTCTTCCACAATTATGGAAACGATTCCAAAGGTTCGACCAAATTGCCCAAGAAACTCTACGTTTCTTGGACTACCGTTTCCTAAGATTGCACCTATTTTCATTGCTAATTCTGGAACAACTGCCTTATGCCTAATTACCAAGAAGTACTTATTTGGAGACAAATGGCCACGGCATTTTATGAGTTGAGTTTCGGATGCCTCTGCAGTGCAGATTTCTAAAATCGCTTCCATTACCAAATTCGTAATTAAGTCGCCTTTTTCCTTCTCAATTCGGCCAGATTCCTTGCATAACTGTATCATGCCCTGAGATAGCAAGACGTCACCTGCCAATATAGCGGTATGTGCCCCAAATTTTCCCAGCACAGTTAGGTTAGCACCTTTTCGAAATGTTTTATCAATGACATCGTCATGCAAGTCAGCGGCGCCAGTTATCAAAACTATAGCCTCTGCAAAAGGTATTGTTTTTTTCGGATTGCCTCCGACAGCTTCACATGCAAGTGAAATTAAAGCAGGGAAAACTGGCAAGGCATTTTGAAGTGTAACTTTTGAGAAGTAACGCAAAGCCTGAGAAACGTCAGTATTATCTTTGCAATTTAGCAGTATTAATTCTCTTGCTTTTTCTAATGCTGGAGTGCCTCTTTTATTAAAGGTTCTGTACATGGCATCTGTTAGCGCTGTATCTGACGTAGTTTGGTCCTCTTCTATTATTTCCTTATTTTCTTACTTTTAGGGCATTAAGTTGGTAAGCTTATAATGAATTTTGTGCCTTTGCCAAAATCACTTTCAAAAGTTACGGTTCCGCCAAGCACTTCTGTTAAACGTTTTACCACGACTAAGCCAAAGCCCTGCCCTTTTGCCTTTGTTGTAAACATAGGCTTAAAGATATTTGGTTTAGCATCCTCAGGTATGCCAACGCCTGTATCTTGAACAAATATCAATATGTTTTGCAATTCTTTGCGGGCATTAATAGATAGTTTTCCTCCTTCAGGCATAGCTTGGACTGCGTTAATGATTAAATTCGTTAGGATTCGCTTGAGCAAAACGTAATCACAATTGATTATGTTTGCATCTGGATCTATTTTGTAAGTAGTTTGGATATTCTTTGGGATGTTCGATTTTATGAGGAGCTTAACGATTGTTTCAAGCTCTATTGTTTTAATTGTGGGCTTAATTGGTCTTGCATAGTCCTGTAGGTCAGCCACAATTTTATCGATATAATCAATATTCTGCTCTATCGCTTCGAGACTCTCTTGCATACTTCTCTTAGTCTGGTCGTCAGGTAACGTAGCGACATCAAGCTTTGTTAGGTAAATGTCGCCGGTAATCGCTTGTAATGGGTTGCGTATATCATGACCGACCATGCCTGCAGTTGCACCGATGGTGGCTAATCGTTCTGCATTCATCAGTTCTTTGGTGCGTTCCTCAATAATTCGTTCTAGATTTTTGGAGTATTCGTCGAGTTTTGCTTCTGCTTTTATGCGCTCATTTATGTCTTGAAAACTTATTTCACGGTGTTTCTGCAACTGCCAAGAGCTTGATGCTGCTACAATGAACGCAAGTAGCATGCTCAATAACATTGGAAAAAGGTCCATAAATAGTGCGTTTGATCCCAGAAGGACTATTATGACTTCACTGACTATTGCAATTAATCCTAAAGTTGTTTGATACACAAACTTGTTGGGTATAGCTAAATAGAAAACAAAAACTAATAACATCACTATAATGGATTGCGCTACAAAATTGCTTGGTTCTGTTGCATTCACAATAAGATTTGAAGTTATTAATATTAAAGCGTAGGTAAACATTGCTTTTGTGTATGAGGCATATTTTTTTACTTTTTTTAGGTTAAGAATGTGAAAAATTGTATAAATTAAAAGTCCGGTCCTCATTCCGGCAAGAGCATAGAATATCCAATCTAAATTGAACATTGAGAAATCAACAAAAATTAACAAGGTAATTGGGATAACGAGTAATAAAAGTCCAAGCCTAGCTCGACTTATGTCATTACTGAGATTGTACTGGCCTATGTCGTCCTCTTGGCTACTTACTTCGAATTTCCAATCCAAATTATCTTGCGCCCTTCTCTAAATTCCTTTGACCTCAATATATGAGTGGAAGAGATATCTATCGAATCGTAATAAAAGATTATGCATTGTATCTCTTTAATTGCCAGATAGATGTCTAAGCAGGAAATAACTAGTTCGCTTGAATGGTATTGGCGTTCTTGTCACCTTCTAAGCGCAATGAATTTGTATCGCTTCTCCCAAAACATTAGACATATCCCGCCTAAGCACTGAGTCGGCTATAGGCATGTGAAATTTCACTTTGCTTAGATCCACCAGTCATTGACGAGGAAGATTGTAGTGTTTGAAAAGGTGACCAAATGAGTCTTCGTGTGGTGTTCTTGGGAACAAGCGGCAGCGTACCAACATTAAAACGTAGCTTGCCTTCTGTTGTGGTTCAGTGTCCACAGGGATCAGTGGATGTTTGACTGCGGCGAAAACGTCCAACGCCAAATGATGGCGGCAAAAGTTAGTTTTCACCGCAAAATGAAAATTTTTATCACTCACCTTCACGGAGACCACGTACTCGGGTTACCGGGGCTATTGCAAACGATGGCGCTCATGGACCGCAAAGAACCAGTACAAATTTATGGACCCGCCGGAATCAAAGATTTTCTGGTCTGCACCAAAGAAACCCTCAACTTCGGCTTAAACTACCCTGTAGAAATCAACCAAATTCTCAGCGAAGGCATCGTCTGCGACGAAGAAGAATACCAAGTAACAGCCACCAAATCCAACCATGCCGTAGAAAGTTACGCTTACGCATTTATTGAGAAGCCACGCCCAGGCAAGTTCTATCCCAAACAAGCTTTAGCGTTGGGGGTTGCGGCGGGCGAGTTGTGGTCTAAGCTTCAAAGAGGCGAAGAAATTACTTTAGCGAATGGCAAGGTGGTTAAGCCAAGCGACGTGATGGGTCCGATGCGGGCTGGACGCAAAATCATCTACACGGGGGATACCAAACCTTTCGAAGCTTTCGCAAAATTTGCAGCGGGCGCAGATTTGGTTATTCATGATTGTACATTTGACGATTCTTTAATTGAGAAAGCTGGGGTTGATGGGCATTCAACGCCTAGCCAAGCGGCTGGGCAAGCTAAAGCTGCAAACGCAAAACAATTGGTTCTTTCTCACATCAGTGCAAGGTATCCCAACGCTGGGTTGCTTTTGGAACAAGCCAAAAAAATCTTCCCAAGCAGTGTGCTTGCTGAAGATTTTTTGGAGATAGAGTTGCCCTTAAGCGAGTAGCTGTTTTAGCTTCTGGATGCTCTGAGGAATCTTGTGCATCGATTCTACAACGACGATTTTATCGTAGCCGATTTTACTTAGTGTTTCTGCAAACCAGTTGTAGTCTATGTTGCCGTCTTCAACGCCGTTGTGTTGGTCATCTGAGCCGTCGTTGTTGCTGGCGTGGATGTGCACAATTTTGTCAGCGAGCATGTTGAAGAAGGGCTGGATTTGTCCTTCCAAGTTGGCGTGTCCAAGGTCCAAGGTTATGCCGATGGGCAGGTTTGTTTCTTTGTACATCCGCATGAATTCCTCCGGTGTATTCATCAAAAACCAGTATTTTGCTGGCAGGTTTTCTAAGGCTATGTTTATGCCATATTCCTCGGCGATTGAGTAGAGCTTTTGGATGCTTTGGCACATCGTTTTGAAATCGGCGCCTGGATAGAATTGTCCGATGCCTGTGCGTTGTCCCGGGTGAAATACCCACATTTTAGCGTCGATGGCGTTGGCGTTTGCTAATGATTGGGTCAGCCGTTTTAGTGAAGCGCTCAGTAGGGGTTTAACTGGTGAGGCAATGTTGATGTCGGCGAAGGGTGCATGTAAGCTGTAGGTGAGGTTGTAGCTTTTGGCTGCTTCTTTTAGGAGTGTGATGCGTTTTTTGTCAAGGTCATAGGTGCCGTCGTCCAGAATCTCAATGTATTTTGTATCCATGGTGCCCAAGCGTTTTACCATGCGACTGAAGGGCTCGCTTAGACAGTAGAGCATTGAAACGCCAACTTTTGCCTTAGACATAATAAGTTCCTCTTGTGAATTGGAATGTTTCTGGTTAAAAGCCAAGTCATCCTAAATAACTTAATCCCAAAATTGTGCAAGTCCTATTGGAAGGAATTTATGTCCAATTTTTGTATTTTATAGTTTCTGAATATAAAATAAATTCGACATGTTCATTCATTTTACTTAAATTTGGCACTTCTCGGAAGTTCGATAGCCAAAAAATAATAACGTCCTATCTGCTATAATCGTGTGGAGATTTTGTCTTGACTTTGAACGCTGAAAGGGCACAGAAAATTCTCAGTCCAGTTTCTTATGAACAGGGCTTTCATTTTTTCATGCCGGATGGTCATTATTCAGGTGAAACAGCCATGTCTCTTTGCCATTTCCTAAAAGATCTGGGAAGCATGGATACACAATCAATCCGTTTTCATTTTGAGCGCGGCGATTTTCAAAAGTGGCTAAGAACCATTATTGGTGATGAAGAGCTTGCGCAAAGTGTAGATAAAGTAGGCAGAACATTGCCAAATGAACAACTAATTCAACAGCTATCAGAGATAGTGCAAAAAAGAATTTCTGAACTGCAGCTGATAGATACTTAACGCTTTACTTTTCAATTCGATAGCCAAGTGAAAAGTCAACTTAGAAATTAAAAGGTTGTACTATTGACATTTCTTTCAAATTGATATGTGGAAAAATTACGGTTTTGTGTAGAGGTAAATTGTGTGTGAAGGATAGCCCAACGTTGGGTTTTCGCAGAAATTCTCTACTTTCGTGGGTCGCCAGCCGATTATTTCGTAGTCATGTGAGACGACTCTTGCACCCTTTTTGAGGTCGCTTTCGAGTTTGGGTTTGATTTTCTCGTTGGCGCTTGTTGTTAAGTACAAGTAGACGACGTCGGCTGAGGTGAGGTTTACGTTGAACATGTCTGCGTTCATGATGGTTACTCGGTCATCAAGTCCATTCTCGTGGATATTGCCCATGGCTTTCTTCGCTAAATCCTCGCGTAGCTCGATGCCGACGCCTCGGGCGCCAAACGTCTTTGCCGCCATAATGACGGTTCTGCCATCTCCTGAACCCATGTCAAAGAGGACTTCACCAGCCTTCAAATCTGCCAACTTAAGCATATGTTCTACGACGGTTTGTGGACTTGGAACAAATGGAGCGATAAACATTTTCAGTTCTTTCCTTTCAAAATATTTGCGATCATGTTGTTATGCCACGTAAGCGTCTTTTTTAGGTTGGGGTCTTTTCGCTTCCCCGCATTTCACACAGCTCTGTGCGCATAATTCAAGGTATTTTTCTTCATCAGCTTTGCTTATGGCGTTTGTTGCTTTGGTGCACATTTCGCTGGGCTCATTGCAGCCTTCTTCTTTGCATAGTTTTGATATGTACTGGCAGATTTCTTGGACGTCTTTTGGCTCTAAAACCGCCCGGTTTGTACGTACAAGTAAGCAAAGTTCGCGCGCCATGACACAGGTTTTAACGTATTTTATGCGTTCGAGAACTTCATTGCGTAGGTTCTTTCGGCTAATTTCCACTTTCTATTCTCCTTTGAGCATGACAAGCAGATAAGCCAACTTAAGCTCCTTTAAGCTTAAAAGGTTAATGTTATATCTAAGAAAATTAACGTTCCAAAGTTTTAAGCATGCTTCCTGACTGGTACCCTTCCAAATCAAACGTGACGTATTTGAAGCCAAGTCTTTTCAGTTCACAAGCCACCTTGTCCTGAATAATCACACTGCAAAACAGTGCTCTTTCGGCTTTTGCTACTTCGATGCGTGCCAAACTGTTGTGGTCTCTAACGCGAACTTGCTTAACGCCTGTTACAGCTTTTACGGCTTGTTCTGCCCTATGTACTCGGATCAGTTTTTCAGCTGTTATTTTCTCGTTAAACGGTATCCTTGATGCTAAACATGCCAACGCAGGTTTATCATGCACGCTTAGTCCCATTTGTTTGGCGACTTGGCGAATCTCCTCTTTCGTAAACTTGTTAGCCATCCAAGGACTGTAAACGTCTTTGGCTTCTTGGACCGCTTTAAATCCCGGTCGGTGATCTTTTAAATCTGAAAAGTTAGTGCCTTCAAAAACCGCTTTAAATTCAAGGGCGTGTGTAAAATCAACCAGGTTTTTTAGTAGTTCTTTTTTGCAGTAGTAACATCGGTTTTCTGGGTTGCTGCTGAAATCGGGGTTTTCAAGTTCGTTTGTCTCTATCACGAATATTTTTATGCCGATATCCTTCGCTATTTTTTTGGCATCCTCTAACTCCTCTGGAGTATATGTGGGCGACTTGGCTATAACAGCCACCGCTTTCCCACCACCTAAAACCTCGAAGCTAACAGCGGCTAAAGTTGAACTGTCCACGCCCCCCGAAAAAGCAATAACCACACCATCTTTGCCCTTTTCCACGATGAAGCGTTTGAGTTTTTCAAGCTTTTGGGTTAAATCTTCCATGTAAATTACCTATTTTAGAGCTTCACGGGCTTTTGCAACTGCGTTTTCTGATAATTCTCTTAATGGCTTTTTGGTTTTTTCCGCCAATTTCTTTAGGTCGTCATACTCGGGTTTTATTTGAATGATTTCGCCTTTTAGGTTTTTTGCGACTTTAACCCGAACCGATTCTTTGCTTCCCAAGATCGACAAATCAACATTGTATAATTCGCGGTCTATGATGTGTCGCTCGCAGAAGTAAACCCGAACCCCTAAAGTACCAGTTTCCTCAATCAAAACCTGCGAAAGGCGTTGTACGTCTTTTTGTTCAGTTATAACTTTGACTATGTGTCCCGGCCTGTTCTTTTTGGTGTACATGGGAATGATGCTTACGTCTTTCGCTCCCTCGTTAAGCAGCCTATCGAGCGTGTATCCTAAAACTTCGCCTGTTACATCATCGAGATTGGTTTCTAAAACCGCAATTTCATCCTTCACAAGTTCGCTATCTAAGGAGTTTCCCATTGTAACTCTCAGAACCGCAGGCAACTCCACAAAATCTTTCGTTCCAGTACCATAGCCAACCTTCAAAGGCACCATAGGCGGGTAAAAGCGACTGACCTCATCAACTAAATTAACCAGAATTGAAACTCCCGTCGGAGTTGCAAGTTCCGCTTCTATGGGACCACCCTGAAACGGAAAATTCTTGGATTGCAAAATAGCTAAAGTCGCAGGTGCAGGACTTGAAACGATGCCGTGGGAAAACCTGAATGTTCCACCGCCGACCGCCACTAGAGTCGAATAAATCTTTGCATCAAACAAGCTCAAGTCATCAAGTGCAACAGCTACGCCAAGTATTTCTGCGGCAGTATCAACTAACGCTACCTCATGCAAATGCGCTTCATCAAAAGAGGTTTTATGCAAATCAGCTTCTGTACCAACTAGTGTGCGGATTGTTTTGGACGCGAATTGTTTAGCTTTCTTCGAAAGAGCCAAGCTTTCTGCAGCCTTTTCAACGATGTCAATTAGTTCGATGCCATGCCTTTTACTTGTGGATTCTGAGGTTACGTCGATTTGGGAGGCTTTGAATTCGCCCCGCATTACTTGATTAATCTTAATTTGGATGTTTTTGTAGCCGTACTCTGGGTTTTCCAGAGACTTTATAGCAGAAATAACTTTTTCGGCGTTTGCTCCAAGATCCAATAAAGCAGCTAGAATCATGTCCCCGGCAACGCCTGAAGCTTGACAATCGAATATCAGTATTTTTTTGGAGTCAATCATCATTATCACAAAAATCTGGTCAATTGGAAATGGGCATAATAGATATATTGCTTAAGGGTTTTTTTAAGTATTGTCCGGTTATGTATACTCTAAGAGAAGTTCTCGATAAAGTTGCCAAAAATGAGCTTTCGCCGTCTGAAGCTGAAATCCTTCTAAAGCTTTGTGCAGTCGATGAGGTAGGCTGTTTCGCTAAGCTTGACGGCAACAGAGAACTACGCAAGGGAATACCCGAGATTATTTTGGCTGAAGGCAAAACCGCGGACGATGTTGTACAAATATCCAGCAGCATGCTCGCTAAGAGCGGACGCGTAATCGTTAGTCGATGTTCAAAGGATCATGTTCTGGCACTTCAGGACGCTTTTTCCAGTGAATTTGACTTAGAAATAAATGAAAAAGCTCGAATGGTTGTGGTAAAAAAGAAAGATTTCGCCGTAAACCCAACTGGTGGAAAAGTTGCAATTTTAACCGCGGGAACATCCGACATTCCTGTGGCTGAAGAAGCCAAAATTATCGCTCAAGAGATGGGCTGCACAGTTTATTCAACTTACGATGTTGGCGTCGCTGGGATTCACAGGTTGCTTGAGCCGCTAAAAGAGGTCCTGTCAAACGATGTTGACGTAATTGTTGTTGTAGCTGGCAGAGAAGGAGCATTGGCTTCTGTGGTCTCGGGATTAGTTGATGTTCCTGTGGTTGCTGTTCCAACCTCTAACAGTTACGGTTTTGGCGAAAAGGGTTTGAGTGCGCTTATGGCTATGCTTCAGTCTTGTTCGTTGGGACTGGCGGTTGTAAACATAGATTCAGGAGTTGCCGCTGGAGCAGTCGCAACATTGATTGCTAACCGCGCAGCCAAATTCAGAAATCCTTAGTTTTAATCGAAAAAATTGGTCGCTAGTTGGTGGCTTTAGGTGACAACAAATCAATATATTCTATGTAAACTATGTATATTTTGTCGGATGAGGAACACGCTTCACGGTGACACGCAGTATTGGTCGTTAAGTAACTGCTAAAATGCAGCCGAGATAACGTCAAAGCAGCAAATTGGTAAGTGCTATTGACTAGGCGGTGTTTTCTGTGGGGTTTAGACTCACCCGGCTTTGTTTTTGACTTAAGCAATCTGCATCCTTTTGAGACGAGATTTTGGTTGAAACCTGATTGGATTGGTTTCAACGTATGGGTAAATTGGGTAATTATTTGGGCTTAAATCTGTAAATTTTTTAAAAGGCTGAAAATGGCAATGGACTATTGATGGGAAATAGTGTTTGCAGGGTTTTCTGTTTTCATTTTTTCTCCTTTACCTGCAAGCACTCTTCGCCCATATGCAAATTCAAAAGTACCCCTGCCATATCTTCGTCCATGTTTATCCGCAAGCAATAAGAATCTCCAAAACAAACTTCTACTAGCGATCTTTTTATGACAAACCAAAGAACAATAGATGAAATTTTAGGCAGTCTCCAACCAGCCCAGAAAGAAACAATTCAAAACCTACGTGTCCTCATCAAAAGCACGGTACCAGAAACCATGGAGTTGGTAAAAAACGAAAAAATCACATATAAGTTAGGTGACAAAGACTTTGTTTGGATAAGTCATTACCAGTCGCATGTGGATTTAGAGTTTTCGATGGGTGCCAGCCTTGATTCGTATTTACTGAAAACTCGCGGCGTAGCCGAAAAAAACGATAACATTCGGCACATTTCAGTGGGTAATTTTGATAAGTTAAAGCTTGAGTTGACTAAACTGCTTAAACAAGCCGCAGAAATAGGTCTTGATCACTGCCCGACTACAAAATAACCAGCGTCAGAATCATCATTTAGCCACGTTTTCTTTAATTCTAAACTTAACTATTCGCTTCACTAAATCGAATGGAATGGGCTCATCCAGTGGAAACCTGATGGTGCCTTTAGATAACTCGTACACAGTCAGCTCCGTTTTGAACGCTTCGATGGCTGAGACTTTGGGAAAGAACCCGATGTGATTCTTGAAAGCGGCAAACCAAACCAAGATACCGTTCTGCTTGAAAGCAGGCATCTTATAGCTGATGGTCTCCTCCGCCTCTGGCGCCGCTTCCTTAACAGCCTGCCTAAACTTCTCCAAAATCACTTGCACATCTTTCGGAAAAGTTGCGATGTACTCATCTATTGTTTTGAAGGATTCCATAACTTTTGGCATTGGACTTTAACCTGTAGTTGAATATTGCAAGGTTTCCTATTTCTTTTCTTGTGATCTGATTTGAAAAGAGTCCTTAGAGGCTAGGAGTTAGTCTGTCATTTTGTAGAACAAGAAAACAACGCGAATTCACTCAAACTGTGCAATATATTCTTCAAGCGCAGCAAATCTTTCATGTAAAGCTGTTAAAGTTCCTGTATAGGTGCATATCAGTTGTATTCGTCACCATTCTAGAAGGGTAAGTGAGCGTATGCAATAGTATATTATGCAACTAAAAGCTGAGCTCCTATGATAAAAAAAAGTCTGCTATTTTTCTTCGCGCTAATATTGGTCGGTTTTTTGGATTGGTTAACCACTGTTGTAGGTGTTGCCTTCTTTGGAGCAAGAGAAACTAATCCTTTGCTCTTTAGTCTTTTAAGTTCAAACATGGTGCTCTTTAGTGAAGTCAAACTATTTGCGGTTGTGGCTGGGGGTTTAGCTTTCTACAAGGCAGTTGGACTTAGCACCCTTTTGAATCGGGGTTTGACAAAAAGATTCATAGACGTCGGCTATCTTTTGACTTTCATGGCTCTTACCGCGGTTGTTATTAATAATTTGAGTGTCGTGTTGAAGTTTTAACAAGCACTTCTTCTTAGTATTCAAAATACTAATCTAATCTCTTAGGGTGTTTTTGCTAAGAGTTGTTCTATTCACGGTAATGCCTTCGCTTATGTTTCGATGCATCTCCTTAAGATGCTTTATAGAAAGAAAAGGCTAACCAATAGTAAATTGGAAACTAAGACTGGTTTAGTTCAGAAAGATTTTGTTCTTTTGATTCACTTTCCCACTTTATTAGCCACAAACCAACACCAAATGCAAAAATACCAAACGAGATTAACAAAATGAAGTTAACCTGATGATTATAAAAATAATTTAGATTGTAGATTAACTCTTCAACGATAAAGATGGATGCAAGTACAAACGCAAGTGCCAGTAGAATCAAACCTAACAATCTCAAAAGTCTCATGCTACCACCGTTCTTATTCAAATTGCAATCAACTTAACTATTATTTCAGCAATTTATTTTTTGGGTTTTTTGTGCCTTTGCGGTCCAAAAGCTGCTTTCTGATTATTGTTGTGCAGGCATAGGGGTAATTTATTTTTGCTTCTTTTTACTAAAAAGAAGGTTCAATGTTGTGAGTTGAGACCGATTATTTTACCTATCATGTGTTCTCCCTTTTTCCTTTACCTTCTACATGTATGAGCAATCTCTATGCTTTTAGAAGAGTATTTATGTCTAAGCTGTTGTTTTGGTTGTTGGCGTGGGCGAGTAGCTCAGTACGGATACACCATTCTGGCGTTCTCTCGACTCATAAAGGGGGTCGAGAGTTGATGCTTAGGGGTGCCGGATAGAGCACCAGCCTCCTAAGTTGGGGGTCGAGGGTTCAAATCCCTCCCCGCCCGCCACGAACAAACCCCGCACTTTAGAAGAGTATAAATTAGGGTATCCTCAGGTTTTTATTGAGTTTTAACTGCTTTTTAGGAGGTGGCAGACGATTTTTAAGTTAACCATTAACGAAGCGCAGAAGAGTAACTGCCAAGACCAGCCGCCAGGCTCACCTGTTCTCAAGCGAGAGGTCCATGCGCGCATAATTTTTGCATTGGTTATCGCAGCCGCCTTTTTGGATATTGTTGATTTCTCCATTATTCAGGTTGCTTTACCCACTATTCGGGAGCAATTCGCCATTTCTCTGCCTGACAGTCAATGGATTGTAGGAGCCTATGGGCTTACGTTAGCAGGTTTTTTGTTGCTTAGCGGAAGGGCTGGCGATATCTATGGGCAGAAAAGACTCTTTGTAATCGGGGTGACACTCTTTACTGTTGCATCTCTAGCTGGGGGATTAGCTCCTTCACTTCTTTTCTTAATAGCCTCCAGGGCAGTTCAAGGAGTCGGCGCGGCCATTTCCACTGTTACTGCTTTGGCGATTTTTGCTACAATCTTTCCCGAGGGAAAAGAACGCAACAGGGCTTTGGGTATCTTGGTTGCAGTGCTTTCAGCTGGTTTTGCCGCAGGCTCGATAACAGGCGGAGTGTTGACTGCAGCGTTGGGATGGAGGTCAGTTATGTTTGTTAATGTACCAATTGGGGCAGCCACTGTTATTTTTTCGTTGAGATTTCTTCCGAAGAGGGCTGGAAAGTGCGTGGATAAGCGCTTGGATTTACCTGGAAGCTTTACGGTTACATCAGGAACAATATTATTTGTTTACTCGCTCACGAATGCAAGCAACGAGGGCTTTGCTACAATAGGAACGCTGCTTCCGCTTTCTCTATCCATTCTGATATTGGCAGGTTTCTTAGTCATCGAATCGCGCTCTAAAGCCCCATTGATGCCCCTGGGTTTTCTGAGGCGAGGCACCGTTTTAACCGCAAACATTCTAACATTAATTATTGCTGGTGCAAGTGGCGGTCTAGGATTTGTTATTACCATTTACTTGCAGCAGGTTCTCGGATACTCTGCTCTTGCAACTGGCTTGGCTTTTTTGCCTTCTGCTCTGATTTTCTTGGTTGTAGGAGGATGGGG
Organism: Candidatus Bathyarchaeota archaeon; assembly: GCA_963741295.1. Classification (GTDB taxonomy): domain Archaea; phylum Thermoproteota; class Bathyarchaeia; order Bathyarchaeales; family Bathycorpusculaceae; genus Bathycorpusculum. Next base: position 34,714 of record CAVUHI010000010.1, on the reverse strand, counting down.
TTCTTCACGTCTTGTGAATCGCTTAGGTGTCAAACGTGTATTGTTGATAGCGATGAGTTTTATCACAGTGGGTAATGCGTTACTGACTTTGATTTCTGTGAATTCAAGTTTTCTTATAGTTGAACCTGGCTCTATTCTCTGGGCTATTGGCGCAAGCATCGGGTTTCCAGCACTTTACATAGTTGCCCTCACCGGCATTAAACCCGGCGAGGAAGGGTTGGCTTCTGGAGTAATAACCACTTCACAACGTATCGGGTTTCCGTTAGGTTTAGCGGTTCTGGTTACAGTTGCCAGTGCTTTTAGTCTTCAACCAATGGTGAACACATCTAATTCTATTGCTTTGATAGTGCTAGGTTTTCGGTATGCATTCGCAGCTGCAACCATTATGAGCATGATTGGGTTGGCAATTGCTTTTACACTCAAAAATGACAAGCCAAAGCAGCAACAAAGGCTTTCGACGTTTTAAGTCACCTTTTCAGTTTGTCATTCGTCAATCAACTATTTTCAGGATCAACATTCAATTGGTGGAAGTGATGAATTATGAAGGTAAGCCAGAATCAAGAAGCCCCTTTTTGCAGAGATTTTTTCAGCAAGAAAAGTCCTTGCCGCGGGGTCAAATCCCTCCCCTCTCGGACAATCCCCGCCAGTTTTGAGTCGAGGGACCGACACCAAAACGGACGCAGCCTTGGTCTGTTGAGGATGAGAAGAAGCTCAAGGATTGGGTTACCTCGGGCGTAAGTGTTGGTGCGGTTGTTTTCAGTTTTGATGGGCAATACACTAAGGATGCTATCTACAAGAAGATTGAGCGGTTAGGTTTAGAAGTAGTCGACGAAGAGAAAAAAAACGTTTTGACTACTACTTCTCTTGAGTTGCCTGAAGAGGTACCGAGTGTTGAAGAAACGCGGATAAAGCTATCAGCTGCCTTGGCTGTGCTGGAAAAGCCGGGTCTGGAAAAAACCGATATTTAGCGTTTACGAGGCTAACACAAAACTATTAAGGATAGAATTTCTAACCTACCGAGGGGTATAACGGTTGAAGAAAATCTCAGTATTTTTTCTTACTTTTATTATGATCGCAGTCTTATGCCAACTAAACCTACATTCATTTGGTTCAGCAACCATTTCGCCAATTGTTTTAACAACGTCTTGTCCAGAAAACGTAACTGTTTACTTTTTGGATGTGGGCCAAGGTGATTCAATTCTGGTAAAAACGCCTTCTAAGAATATTTTGATTGATGGCGGACCAACTAATGCAGGCACCACAGTACTAAATGACTTGAATGCTTACCATGTAACAAAAATTGACTTGATGGTTGCCACTCATCCTCATGAAGACCATATAGGTGGCTTAATCGCCGTTTTGCAATCAACAATACCCACTCAAGACATCATTTATAACGGCTTCAACTATACAACTCAAACCTATAGCAATTGGAAAACTTTAGCTTTGGAACATAACCTAACTCAAGCCAGCAGAAGCCAAGTCTATGCAATGTCACCAACAATTAACTTCACTGTTTTAAGCCCAACCAATCCTCTTCAGTTTAGCGACTTAAACGCTGAGAGCATTGTTATGAAACTTCAAGTTGGCAACACAAGTGTTCTTTTGACTGGAGATGCCCAATTTGATACAGAACAAAGTATGCTATCCTCCGGCTATAATCTTCATGGTGAAGTGCTAAAAGTAGGGCATCATGGAAGCAGCACCAGTACCTCTCAAGCCTTTCTAAGTGAGGTTATGCCAACTTACGCTGTTATCAGTGCCGGGGTCAATAATCAATATGGGCATCCTACCCAACAGACACTTGACATCCTTGCAAATAATAACATAATCACTTATGGCACTTACAGTTATGGAACAATAGTCTTTTCCTTCAACTCTGCAACACAAACAGCAATTCCCACTTCAACTCCAAGCCCAACAACAACAACTCCTTCATCCAATGACCCTAACCCAACACTTTCACAAACATCTACTCCAACTCCCACAAACACACCAGCGACAAATATACCCACTCAAAACCCAACAACCAATGCAACTTCTCATCCTTCACCTACACCAACAATCCCAGAGTTTCCATCAATTATGATTATAGTTTCTCTGGTAATAGCAGGCTCCATCAGCGCGTTAATGCTGAAAAAGAGAAACATGACGCCCTTTAAAAATTAAATTGGGGTTGAGGGGATTATCGGGGAAACCCCATCTCCCTGTGAGAAGTTCTCCTTTCTCCTCAAACAAGAAGTTGACTGCATGTCTTAAAAGGGATATTCCCAGAGTTGGACTATATCAAAAAGAAGTCAAATCTTTTATCTAAGATTCATTGATCGAGTCCGATCCAATACTTATTTCCCGTCGGTTTAGGAATTCTGTTTGTTAGATTTTAGCAGTTTTTGTTGCATGAAGTAGATGTAGATGCCACCGTAATAGCTTTTATTTTCAAGGGGCAGTTTGTGATTGATTAAACATTTGGTTTGCATTGTTTACCTTCTATTCGTACTAAAGCAAGTAATATCAAATGCTAAATAACATTTTTGAGAACCCTAATTCACTAAATAGCAAAGCACAGTTTGCATTCCCAGTAGCTTTTCTAATAACTTAATAAGTGATTCTAATTTACTATTAAATGGTGATTTCCTTGCGTAAAGGGATAGGTGGTATTTTTAATTTTGCTGTTGCTGGCCTAATCTTGACTGAAAGACTTATTTATACCATAAAAAATGCTCAAACATATACTGACATTGCATCTCTCACACAGAAGCTTCTTGGCTCTACTGGTTTTTCTCAATTAGGCTGGGAATCTGGATATTCTTTGGATATACGACTGAAAAAACTAAAGAAAAACGACAAATCAACGGTTAGACTTAGGGGTCAAAAAAAAGTGGTGGATGAGAAGTATGACTAAAAAAGTGATTGGGTTTACAGAGTTTTTCGGTAAAGTGAATGCCATTGTTGTTAAAAATGGAGAAGTTGGACTTGAAGAAACACAAATTGAAAGACACGATTGCTGCTGGAAAGATTAGAAAAAGTGTTTCTAATGTCTCCCCTTTGGTTCAAACAGTCTTCTTTATCTGTCTCTAAAATTTACCAGCTGTACGTAACTGATGCATTACATACGGGGCAATGTGGATGGCCAAAAGAATCAAACTTTATCTTAGTTCCACTCTTAAGATCATGGCGTGGATTGCCTAAGCATTGAGCATCATTTTGTAATTTATACTCGTGTTCCATTTCAGTACCTTTGACCTTAAGTATTCAGCGTTCGCTAGTATTAAATAAATTTGTTTAAGTAATTTGCGCAATAAATTTGGGTCATTGATTGGTTAAATTATTGAGAAAAGTGAGAATGCGGTAAATTTTCTGCCTTTAGGCGCCCGCTTAGGGCATAGTTGTATCTGGCTTTGACTCTTCCTTTTTTATTTTCCCTGAAAATGCAATTTTTCCACCTATTATGCCCAAAATAAAGCCTATTATGAATCCTCCACCCATGATTACGCTGGGTATCGAGAATACTATTGCCATCGTGCCGCATGTTCTTTTGTTTTCTGGTTTAAGGTGTAACATTAGGGCTCCAAGCAATACTAGAATGCCAAATATCAAGCCCACAGCTGCAAGTTCTATTAGAAACGTTGGATCATTTCCGGTTGACCCCGGGAGCGTAGGCATAATTCCAACAAACCACTTGGCTACAACTCCAAGGAGCATCCCGTTGATTATTATCAGAATTCCCGCAATTAAACTCAGATTGAAAGCTTTAGTTGGTCTCTCAGTTGGAGCGCTCGATTTGTCCATTAGATGCAACCCCTGTTAACTCTTTATGTTCGCTTTTTCTTTTTAGATTTTTCGCTAAGTTTAATTGAGCCTAATCAAATCTTTCTCTGGTACCAACCACATCGCTTATAAGTTTTTAGAGACAACTCTATAATGATGGCACATGCCTGACAAAAAGTTTTACGAAAAGAGCGTGACCATTGGAACGGAAACCGTCGCAGCTAGAACTTATCGGTGTCCCGTTCATCACGTCGTCTTATTCAGGGTTCCTGCAAACTTACCTGTGCCCACGGAAACCGTAGAGGTCGATTGTCCACAGGGTGACAAAGTTACGGTTCCAAAGTTTGATGATTCCCAAAAAATCTGAATAACTGATTTAGAGTTTGAGGGTGAAAAAACGGCGGCGAAACCAGCAGACGAGTCGATCGAGACAGTAACAAGGCCAATAACAGCTAATGATGCGGATCGCAAGTTCATTCTTGCGTTGTTAGTTATTGTAGCGTTTGTCGTCATGTTGCTCATTCCTATAGTGACAAATAACAGCACGCTTTTCACGACTGTTGCAACAGCTATGACTGGGCTTGTTGGAACCATCATTGGTTATTATTTCGGGAGCGAAAAGAATCAATCAACCACACCTTCTTCGCATTGATTTTTAAGCTGCGTTAAGACCTCAAATGGGTCGACCAGGGCTATGACTCTGCAATTGGATAAACAACAAACAATTCATTATCTAATTATTTTTTGAGAATTAAAATTCTTCCTTTCATAATTGGCGTATTAAAATGTTTTAGCATTTAATGAATTAATTTTGTTTAGCCCTGCTTCTTAAAGTTAATAAGCGAATGGTAACAAGCGCTGGGCTAGAAGAGAGATCAAATGCAAAAAACCAAACTCGCCAGCTTATTCTCTAAATTCACGGTTAAGAGTAAATCTTTCAAAATTATTATTCCTATATTATTAGTCACATTACTTTTTGCGGCAATAATAACGCCGCTCTACGCCCAGCTTACCCCTGCCTAGGGATTTAACTGGAACATGGAGAAGCGGAGTATCTGGTGTGTATTATGACATGGATCCTTCAGACGGTAGCACACGGATGAATGATATAACCGCAACTTACAAGATGGATATCACTCAAACGGGTAGTCAAATCCAAATAGTGTTCTATACTTATCCGACAAGCTACAAAACCGACGCTGCATACTGGAACGAATACGGCATGGTAGGTGTTCCTCCTGTGAGCGGAGGAGATATCTTGTTTAAGGGAACTGTTTCAGGAGCAAGCTTTAGCGCCGACGAATACCCACCAAGCTCATTGACACAGGAACATTTAGCCGGCACATTCACCACCGACATAATAACATCAACCCTCAGTGGGCTTCTTTACACAAGCGATACCAACGGAATAATCGTAATACGTTCAGGCTCATCCGCAACCGTCCCGCCAATCGCAACCTTAGCCCCCACCGCAACTCCAGCCCCTACGCCTGCTATGCCAACATCAACTAATTTAGCCAGCATTTCACAAATTCAAGGTTCAGCATCGTTTGCCGACTCAGGCTCCCAAGTCACAACTCAAAGTTCCATCGGAACCGGAGCTGAAATAGAAACTGGCGCCGATACAATTGTCGCATTCAACTATCCCGACATTGGAGGAACCGTATATTTGGGTGCAAACTCCGATGCTGCATGGGTTTATCCAGAAAAACAAACAGATCCAGTGACTGGAACTATAACCTACAAAATAGTGCCCTCACCGACGACAGGTTCTATACCCTTTGAAACTGGGCGGAAGCCGACGAATTCGCGAAATCGCAATAACGTTGCCGATAGAAATTGGAGTTGGCATGCTATTGTTGGGTGAGACCCTTCCAATAGCTTTGACTGGCGCCGCAGTCGTCGAAGGAACAATGCTCCTTGGAACAGGCATCGCATACATCCATGAACAGTTGTCTCCGCAAGAAGGAACGCTTGATGTAAGACCTGTTCAAGTGCCTCAAGGAATGGTGATGGGTTCAGGAACCGATTATGTGGTGACGGTTTCCAATGGCTCGACAACTATCCAAGTTATGCCGGTTCAGTCATCTTCGTCGACCAATATACCAATAACACAATTACTGTTGGCGCAAACCAGATGTTGCCCCTTCCTTCCGGAATAACAACCGGATTTACCACTCAAGATCTTCAAGCCAAAATGTCAGCATTCGATGTTTCATCGATAAATCAGTGGTGGATAATTACCCCGATTGCAACACCGATGACACTTACAGCTACTCCTGCAGCTCCAACCAATACTGCTGCCCCAACAAACGCATTAGTCAACGGCAGTACAAACTTCCTTTCTGACCCTATGATTTTAGCGTTTATTCTAGTAATAGTCTTTGTTGTAGTCGTTGTTCTCATCGCAGTAACCAAACAAAAACGTTCAAGTCAGCCCCGAATATCGAATCGGAAGTCTCTTAACCAAAAAATCGCTCCGCCAACCAAGGAAGCAGCAGTCCCAATGCAGCCTGTAGCCACGCAACCCAACAGTGTATTCTGCCCCAACTGTGGAAACCAACTTCTCGACACCAAAGGATCCTGCCCCTTCTGTCACTCAGACCTTAACCAATGGTACTCAAACAACAAAAAATAGACGCCCTCAACTTGGGCTTCTCTTTAAGTTTGAACCTTCTTATTCAGGTATTTTTTAGGTTTAATATTAAGTTCTTTGCATAATTCTAAGAATATCTTCACTCTTTCCTCTTTGTTCTCCGTGTTAAAGCGCAAAAAGAAAGGTCGCTGGTCCATATCAAAAGGCTCATCTGCTTTTCCATACCTGTAGAAGAGCATTGCTGCAAAGAGTACTGCTACTTCGCCTTTGCGACTTAACAATCCTTTGATGAGCGCTTCCTTGATTTCTTTGGGGTGGTAATTTTCTATGTCATTGAGGGTTTGTGAGAGACCTCTAAATAATTCCGCGGTTGCTAATGCGTTGACTAGCGATTTGTTTCGTTCCCTGTTCGTTACCAATTTTGGCGCATACCTCGATACAGCGATTCGTACATCTGGGTCTGGATCTTTTATCGCACGTTTTGTAGCTTCTCGGGCGCTTGCGCTGTCGATTTGGGCAAGGGCTTCAATATCTCGCCAGTCCCTCGGGCGATGGTTGACTAAAATATCTTCGATTATTTTTCGTTCTGTCGGTGAAGCCGATTTCAATGCTTCTAAATCGTAGCCTATACCATCATGCCATTTTTCGTAATCAATCTGCATGCTTTTTTCAAACCGTTCTAGAGGCGTACTGTGAGACAGTGGATGAAGAATTAGATTTTTGATCAGAATTTTTAACCTCCATCTTAATTGGATTGGTGGACTTGTTTTTTGTCTCTTTTTTCTCCATATTAAGTGCCTTCCGTTCCTCGTTATATGGTTTGGTTCCAGAAGTAGATGTGCTGGTATCCTTTGCCGACGATGGGGAACTGGGCGTCATCATAGACTATATCCAGGCGTGTGCCATATTGGACTAGAAGCTTCTCTTTTATGTTCCAGATCTGCGCTGAAGCGCTATCCGGGCGCCAAAGTCCCCATATTGAGTCGTTTTGGTTTCTCATGCCCCATCCGTAATCATGCGGCAAAACCAAAACCGTATCAGGCTCATCATTAACTTTGAGGGTTTGTATATTGTTCCAGAATTTCTCCAAAGCTGCAAAATGCTCATCGGTTAAGATTCCGTAGGGGTTGTCTTTGATTTGAGGATAATCGAAAATCACGGCGTATTTTGCGCCTGACATGTAAGTCGTCATGAGTTGGTTGTACATTTCAGTGCCATTTACCAGGTATGGTGGTTGATCGTATGTCCAGGTTATTATGGTTCCCCACGTCTTATTTTGCATTCGTGCAGCGCCTCTAGCTAAATCGATGGTTTGGGTGATACTTTGGTTGGAGCCAAACTCTGAGAAGATGGTGTCGTAGCCGCCTAAATAGTCAAACCAGTAGAGTGCATAATCCGAAGTGAATGAGTGGATTTGTCGGGTTTCTAATTCGTTGAGTCCCAAGCCCGATTCTATGGCTGTTAGAAAATGGTAGCCTGCCTGATCGTTTTCTATGGGCAGTGAACCGTTGAGGAGGAAGTAAATTCCCGGCACATGCTGGAGATAGATGGAGGTGTCGCGGATTTTTATTTGGTTAAAAAAGCCTGTCCAGTTAACGTCTAATGTTTGTCCGCCTGGTTCATCGTTTAGGTATATTCCCAAAAAATGGCTACCCCACGTCAATTTAGCATAATCCAGCCAGGGAATCTGCCAAGGGTAGATGGGGTTAAAGTAGCCAAAATAAACAATCACATCCAAACGTGAAGCAACAGCATAACCCACAATTTCATTCAGCGAAGTTTCGTTCGTGCTCACTGGACCCGACTGCACCACGAACAGGTTAGTGAAATTTTTGACTCTGTCGATTAGCGCTTTTGCTTGTGCGGTTGTGTTGCCTCCGAAAGAAACGCCAACGTGAAAGCCAGCTGTCTGGGGTTGCTGTTCTTTGTTGTTTTGGTTAAGGTAGGGCAAAAGAAGTTCAGCGGAGGCAAAAATTAAGATTATTACAATTACGACAGCCAGAATGGCAACTGTTAACCGCTTCAATAAAAAGTCTCCAAACTCGAAAACCCGTTTGCTAATAGCTCAAATGTAATTTCCAGTAAAAATAGGTTGCCACTTTGAACCTTAGCTTTTATACCTGTAACTTGGTTACCTTTTTTTGAGTTTCAATCCAAAATAAGCGAGAACTGCTAAAGGAACGACAAGGGCATAAGAAACTAATGTTCCAAACCAAACCCCCAAAGTCGGATACAAAAACCGCACCGCAACACAGAAAGGCATTATCGTTAGAATACCCGAAAACACAAGCGGCCTGGTGATAGCGCGTGAAAATTCCAATCCCTTGCTTCGATTTAGAATTATCAATGTGGACGTGAAGACCGCTGGAAACGCAGCGGTTATTCCACCGAGCACTGGACCGCCAACTTGACTCAGAAACACCGACAGAGCAACCAATAAACCAGCGCCGATTCCTCGTAACGCAATCTCTTGGATGGTGTAGATTTTTTTCTCAGCTTTCAAATTTTCCAGTTTCAGTTTCTTGATGAACGCATAATAGGTTAAGACAGAAATTACCCCTCCGCTGACTAGTGCAAGCGCAAAATCGTTAAAGCCCGATGCAACGATTAATCCTGAAATCACAAACCATGTCACTAGCGAGATGGATATGCCTTGACTGAATCCTTTCTGACTGAAGAAGGCGAAGAGGAACAGGTATACGCTTGTTATGGCAAAGGCTAATGGGAAAACTGTGGTTGCTTGGACTGCGGCTGCTGAAGACTGGTTTATGCCGATGAAGAAAAACGAGAATGCTGATGTTGAGGGAAGCCCTCCGAGGATTCCGCCTACGACGCTGCCCTTCTTTTCGGCAATGACTGTGATGGCGATTACCCATAGACTGCCAACTGCAAAGGCTAAAAGAAGATGGGTCAGCATCGAGGCGTCAATCATGTTTCTAACTTGCAGGCTTCTTGGTTAATTAGTTTTTAGAATATGGTTTTGTTTTAGGTTTGATTTATCTTTCGAAGGTATGTTCGAATCCTTAATACTGGTTCAAAGCAGAAACCATGCAATGGGAATGTTGTAAAGGCGTTTCTGTGTTCAAAAAAAGGGTTAGTCGATGGGTTTTTTCCATCCGCCATTACTAAAGCGTGCAATGCACCCGAACGGCAACGCTAACAGAACTATATCAATAACGGCAATGCTCGTGAAGGACACGTTTAGAAATGTTTGCAGAACTAGGTTAACTGTGGAGAATGTTAGAAATAGAAAGATACCGTTTAACCATATACCAACTTGCCACCCTTTAGTTTTGTACAATGTATTGATGATAAAAATGTTCAAGACACCTAACAAAATCGGCTGCACAAAATATGTTATAACAATTAAAAAGGCAAAACCGATCGGCGGCATATACAAAGTCAAAGAAAGCCGGGAACTATCCACCTGAGATTGAATGATGATTAACACTATTGTTAAAATCAAACCTTGAATGAAGAGCTTCTCTACTAAACGTAGATGGCGCAGATGATTGAAGATTCTATTTTCAGTTAGCGTTTTTTGCAATCCAGTCACCTACTGCTTGTTCTGCGGGTCTGTCTCGGATTCCATAGTTATCCAGTTGGCTGTTCCAGTAAACCAACCAGCAGCCTTTAAGCCCCATGCTCTTGAAGAGGTTTAGTCCCTTTATGAGGAAGTCACTTTGAATTTGACTGTTGCTGGTTGACATGCCAAACTCCGTTATAATGACGTTTTTGCCTGTTATTTGATGTAGGTATTGGACAAAGTGGGGCGATAACTCAAGGAATGAATCCATGAATACGTCTAAACCTACGAAGTCAAGTTTTTTGCTAAGGTCCATTGGCACGTTGCTTCTTAGAATGTAGCCGATTCCAAAGTTTGTGTAAGATTGGGCTGAAAGATGGTGCGTTTGAACTGTTGAATAAAGCCTGTTAAAGTTGCTGACTATTTCATCATCTGTGAAAACAGATCCAACAGACCAGGTTGAAGACAACTCGGGTTCATTCATGACCTGGACATATTTGAGGTGGCTTCCCCAACGGTTAAGGTAATAATCCACCTTGTCAGTTGATTCTAAATTCTGAATAACCAAAGCCACAGCTAAACCATAATTGTCGGTTGCCGCAAAGAAAGCATCTGTTTTTTGGTTTTGTAGGTCATCGTAAATCAGTGGGTTGCACTCCAGAGTTATTCGGATAGCTTTAAAGCCTAAATCATGAATACGTGTGACTTCCCCGAAAATCTGACTAAGATTGTCCTGTTCGTAAACATAGTGGATTCCAACCTGAAACGGAGAATTCGCATCCTTCTGCGCTGAAGCATAATACTGGTAGGGAAAAAAAATTTGGACCAAAATGAACAATATGCAGGACGTAATGACGATGAGGTTTTTTATCAAACTCTTATTCGTAAACCAAACGAAGCCATGAACTATGTTTCCTAAGAGCTTACTCATGCTTAACAATAAAGGGCTTGATTTCTTTTTAAGTCTTAATGAATTAATCTAAAAAATAAAAATAAAAAACAAAGGGAAACTTTGTTTTAGTAGAAGCTTTGGATTGGCGAATCGCTACTGCGTTCGCTGGTTGCCGGTTTGATTTCTTCGATTTTGGTCTTTGTGAGCGATTTGATTTGGTTAAAGTTTGACATTTCGCCGTAGCTTACTAATGTGATTGCTGTGCCGTCTTCGCCTTTGCGTGCTGTTCTGCCTATGCGGTGGAAGTATACTGGTGCGTCGTTTGGTACATCGTAGTTGATTATGTGTGTTATGCCATCGATGTCTAACCCTCTTGCGGCAACGTCAGTTGCTACGAGCAGGTTTGTGCGTCCGCAGCGGAATTCGCTGATTGCGCGATCTCGTTGTGCTTGGGTGAAGCCTGCGTGGAGTGCTTGTACTCGGCAGCCTTTGCGGTAGAGTTGGTCTGAGAGTCTGCTGGTTTCTCTTCGTGTTCTGCAGAAAATGATGGCTTTGTCTACGCGGTCGTCGTGTAGGATGTCGCAGAGTGCTCCGAATTTGCCATTTTGGTTAACGATGGTGTAGAATTGTTTCATCTGGGTTAATGCGATTTCGTCTTTGCTAACGAAGATTTTCTCTGGGTTCTTCATGTATTTGTTGCATACACGCATTACTGATTGTTCCATGGTTGCACTGAAAAGACTCGTTTGTCTGTCGCGGGGTGTTTTTGAGAGAATGAATTCAACGTCTTCTGTGAAGCCCATGTCGAGCATGCGGTCAGCTTCATCAAGAACCACTATCCTCACGGTTGAAAGGTTCAATACGCGCCTTTCCATGAGGTCGATTAACCTGCCTGGAGTTCCGACAACGATGTGGACTCCGTTGGCTAATGAGTGGATTTGTTTGTTGATGGATTCTCCACCGTAAACAGCTAAAACCTTCAATTTAGCGTACTTTCGCGAAAAGCGCCATTTGTTCAGCCACTTGCACAGCTAATTCGCGGGTTGGAACTAAAATTAGTCCTTGAACGCCGCGGATTTCACGGTTTAAACGTTGAACCATTGGTACGCCGAAAGCGGCGGTTTTTCCTGTTCCTGTTTGTGCTTGCCCGAGGACATCTTTGCCTTCGAGGAGAGGAATTATTGCTTGAGCTTGAATTGGAAAAAGACTATCAAACCCGAGTTCTGTTATACTTTTTAGGACTTCTCCTGATAGCGGTAAGTCCTTAAATGATTGAATTTGCATACTTTATTTTTCTTCTGCCACAGGATTTTTTCATGATGTCTCTAAAAGCTTCAAAGCTTTGGTGATAGCATGATTAATGTGACAAACCCAAAAATGTGGCGTGGCGTATAAAAACGTTTAGCACCGTTTCAAGCAAAGGACACGTTGAAAAAAGTTGTTTTTACCAAAAACGATGCCTTGTCCTTAGAAAGCTCTTATTTTTTTATTTTAATTAGAATTTTTTGTAATCAAAAGAATTAATAAATAAAAAAAGGGGTTTTGGCTGATTACCCTAAGACAATTGACGTGGGGTACAAAGGTTTGAGAGGTTATCAATGGTGCAAGGATCTTGGGGTCTAACGTATCCAGTGCGCAATGACGCAACCGCAGTACCATGTTATAAACTTGGGCTGCTGTAAAGCAGCAAGCGATCTTTACCCATACAAGCGGTCAAAAAGTTGTTTGTGACTGTCAAAGTTCAATCACATAGTCATAAAAGCAATTGCGGGTACAAGTTGATTCAGATAAGCTTAAGCTTGAACGCTTTAAATTGGAGAGTTAAAGATATGAGTAAACCCAAAAAAAAGCCACTGCCCTACCTATACACGGGAGACCCAAAACCTGACACTGAAGAAGAAACCGAGGACATTTACAATTCAAAAGAAAGGGAAGAAATGCTGGATGACGATGAAATTACAGCAGCTGAAAACGGATTCATGGATGGACAAGAACAGGCGGAGATAAACAAAAAAGCAACTCGCAAAAACGCAGTTAGCCATGATGACTCAGTCTCAGTTGAGTTAGCTAAAGAAGATTCAGAAGACGACTAATTATAGCCCGCCAAATTTGGCAAGATTTGCAGGATAAACCGTCTTCTAAAGGATTAATTTGTCAAAGATATATTCGGTAGTTAATTCCCATTTAGTTTCAAAATAGTCCTTCAATATGTAGACTATGGCAGGGTTATTTGACCAAAGAGCCGGTGATTCCGTAGCATTGGGTGTATTAAGAATGGTGATGTAACTTCCTTTATCATCGTATATTCCGAACCTCGCTTTTAAAGCGACGACATCTGTTCTGAGTGTGAAGTTTGGATCTCTGATTATGCTTTCAGCTACTTCATCGAGCAAAAGGACGTTTGATTGTTTTTCGGTTATCCAGCGGATTTTTACTCCTTTATTTAGCGCATGTTGCCATGATTCATGTAGTTTAAAAAGCCATTGAGACGTCTCACGCCAGGGTGCAGAAATAAGTATGCTTTCATTCGCTGCCTCAATCGTTTTCTTTATCCTGCTTACAAGAACCTCTTTTTTTGGAACTATAATGAACTGGTGACTTTCTTCCTGAAAACCCGTACTTCTGTTTTGGGCAAAATGACTGAAGAGTTCCGTTACTTCTTCCATCAGAACCTGAGTTCTTTGATTTTTTCTCTCCATCAAGATTGCGGTTGTCTCTTGAAGTGCAATTGCCTTGAACAAAGCTGGGTTTCCGATTACCATCTCAACTAACCCGAGTTCGCGAAGTTCTGTTATTGTGCGATAGACATCTTGTCTGGCAACTTTTGAATAAGTGGTTATGGCTTTAACGTTTGAATGTGTTCCTAACTTTACTAGTGCCAAGTACACTCTTGCCTGTAATAGAGAGAGTCCTAGTTCGCGAAGAATTTTCTCTCCGTGTTCCATAACTGCCAAATAATAATACCTGGAACATTTTTTGTTTGTAAGTTGTATTTATAATTTTTCAAGTTGTCGGTCGCGAGGGCTTCCTACTCCATTTTATTAATCAAACGCTTACCTACTTGCTAAACTGAGTGGGGTACCTGGAAAAGTATTTCCCGCTCTAAAACAAAAAGAGAGAAAAATGCAAATGAACAACCTAAAAAACAAATCTAAAAACTCAATGATTGCCTTAATTCTAATTGTAGCAATGGTAGCATCTTCGATCTTTGCAATGCTTCCAATAGACAGCGCACAGACGGTTACAGTACAAAAGTATCCCTCCTTCATCTACGGTGCAGTCGCCCCCAACCCAGTTGGCACCGGTCAACCAGTAACAATCGTTGCATGGACTGCTGAAATGCCTCCGGACATCGGGGAAATTGCAGGAACAGTCACTTCGCCAAGCACCAGAGCAGGTTGGTATGGTTTGACTATGACGCTAACAAAACCTGACAATACTTCAGAAGTCATAGCACTTCCTTATACTGACCCCGTAGGAAACACATACTACATATTTACACCTACCCAAGTTGGCACATACACGTATGAATTCCACTTCCCAGACACATGGAAAAATACTACTACATCCAAAAGATTCTATGCAGCAGCTGACAGCGACCCCGCTACTTTCATTGTACAGGAACAACAACTAACGACAATCCCTGGTGTTCCAAATCCAACGGAATATTGGACACGCCCAATATATGCTTACAACCGTAATTGGGGCGCAATTTCCGGCAACTGGATTACAGGCCTTAGAGATCTTCCCTACATTACTGCACCAAACAGTGCTCACATAGTATGGACAGCACCTTATGGCTACGGAGGCATCACCGGCGGCTCATTCGACGGAGTTACTGACATGAGCTATCATACAGGAAGCGCCTATGAAGGTAAATTTGCTGACCCTCAAATCTTAAATGGAATGCTTTTCTATACCCAGTCTCTTGAGGATTCAGTTACAACAACGCACACACAAATCATTGCTAGAGATTTAGTCACAGGAGCAATAAGTTGGACTCAAAACGCTACAAGCACCGCAGGCGCCAGCGTATACGACTATGAATCTCCTAACCAGCACGGCACACACCCATACTTGTGGACATCTGGGAAAGCTACTCAAGCTCTAAGCCCTGGAGTAACACCCCCCGCTAACACAGTGGTAGACCCCTTCACAGGAGCCGAACTTTTCAACTTCATAAACGTCCCAACAGGCACATGGGCGGTCGGACCACACGGCGAAAGAACGCAAATCGTCTTCGGAGGCGGAACCTCATCAAACAGGACATGGATGTCACTTTGGAATTCCTCTGCAATCCCCTCTGAGTTATTGGGCACAAGTAGCACTAGCTACTGGCAATGGAGACCAGTCGGCAAGCAACACAACGGAACATTAGGATACTCATGGAACGTATCGATACCTGCTGCAATTGGAACAAGCTACCAAGTCTACGTCTTCGATGACCGAGTGATTAGCGGCACAGGCTTCGCACAATTCGGAACAAGCCAATATGACATGAACTTCACAGTATGGTCTTTAAGCTTAAAACCAGAAAACCGCGGACAACTAATGTGGAAGATAGCTCCACAACCACCAGCAGCTAACGTTACCCTACAATGGAGTTCAGCAAGTGTAACAGATGGCGTCCTTGTCCTTAGAGCAAAAGAAACCCGACAGTTCATCGGCTTCGACATCAACTCTGGAGCAAAACTCTGGACAACAGACCCACAACCTGCATGGATGATGTACAGCAGCGGCTCGGAAATCGTCAACGGCATACTCATTTCAGGTGGATACGGCGGACAAATATATGCTTACAACGTGACAACTGGTCAACCACTCTGGACCGCACAGACAGACTCAGAAGGACTCGAAAGCGCATATGACATGACACCTCTAACTGTTCAAACCGTCGACAACAAAGTCTTCGCTCGTTCACAAGAACACTCCCATACACAGCCTCTCTACAGATCTTGGAAAGTTTACTGCTTCGATTTGCAAACAGGAAACCGCATATGGGATCTTAATGGATACTGGAGCGCATTCGCCTTCTCGGACGGTTTCGCAGTAGGTCTCAACGGCATGGATAATCAAATATACTCAATCGGAAAAGGACCATCCGCAATCACAAGTGAAGTTCAGAACAACCAAATTACCAGCGGCAACAGAGTGTTAATCACCGGAAAAGTTACTGATGTCTCTGCAGGAACAAAGACCTCAACTTTGATGGCACGCTTCCCACAAGGAGTCCCAGCAGTATCTGACGAGAGCATGACAGATTGGATGCAATACGTCTACATGGAAATGCCAAAACCAACCAACGCCACCGGTGTAACGGTTAACTTAGACGTCGTCGACGCAAACGGCAACACAAGACCCATCGGAACAACAACCGCAGATGCAGACGGCTTCTACAGCTTTAATTGGAAACCAGACATTTCAGGCGGATACAAAGTAATCGCCACATTCCCAGGCACTGAATCCTACTGGCCATCACACATAGAAACAGCCTTCGTCGTAAACGATGCAGCACCAACACCATCAGCACAACCAGTCGCAGCTCAACCTCCAACTGAAATGTACTTTGCGATCTCAACAATAGCCATTATTGTAGCAATCGCCATAATCGGCGGTTTAATAATGGTAATGCTCAAGAAACGACCATAAAAAACTGCAAAAAAAAATCTACTTCCCTTTTTATTTTTTTTAATTTATTTTAAAAAAATTGACTGCTAAAAACTAAGCTAATAAACTTAGTAAAAGTACGTTATTGTCACCAGTTCAGTTGCATTTCCACTCAACAGGCTGTTTCCGATAGCAATAGTTACGTTTGAGGGCAAAATTGGGAAGTAAGCTATCCCGCTTCCAAGATTTTCTTGGTTGTTATAGTTAACGCCATGCGAGGAATAAGTTACATTAGCGTAAATGCTGCTGATAGTTGCTGAGAAAACTTGAATTGCCACATATCCAGGATACGTTGCGGATTCTGTCCAAGTTGTTATGCTCCCAGCTTTTTGACTTGCCGTTTGGTTATTTACCCAAGTTGTAGAAACGGTGAGGTTGCAGATTGCGTTGAGGGCGTTAACTTGGTTTTGTAAGCTCGCCAATTGGGTGTTTGCCGATGAAAGTTCGACTGATAAATCATGATTATCGGTGTTGATAACGTACATCTTTGAGTTATAGTAATCTTCAAGTTTTTTGACGTTTTCATCTGCGTTTTTAATTTGGGAGTTTAGGTTGGTTATTTGTTTATTCAAGTCAACTGTTTGGGAGTTATTGGCTGCTAATTGGGTTTGTAACGTTGATAATTGTAGGTTTAGGCTTGAAATGTTTGTGTTTGCATCTGCAAGTTGTGACATTAAAGTTGCATATTCTGAGTTTAGGTAACTGTGGATAGATGAGTAGTTGCTGTAGTAAATTATGGTACCAAAAGTTGATGCTAAGAGAACTATGCATAAAACACCTAAGGCCACGGTTAACCTTCTGTTAACAACTTTTTTTTCGCTCATCCAACTACCACGATTATCTTCTCTTATGCTTCATTCAGATATTAATGTGTTGAAACTGTGGTTGAATTTCTTATATTAGGTGAAAGAAGCTGTTTTTTGTTAAAAAGTTAACTTTATTGAGCTAAAATATCTATTTTTCGGATAGATAATTGCTCTTTTACAAAAGTTTATTAGGACATGCCAATATTACGCGTCTGGAAAAGAACAAAAGGAAAGAAAAATAAAATGAAATCTTTTATTTCAGTAAGTAAAACGAAATTCTCGAAGACCAAAATCTCTGCAATCGCTATCGTTCTGCTGCTAACTGTCTCTATGGCTGCGATCACAATTGCTTCTGCTGCCACCGCATATATTCCAGTTGTGACTGAACACCACAGCTACATGTACTGCAGTGTGGGCAGTAGTGTAATTGGAGTGGGTCAACAAAACATCCTCGTTTACTGGACTGCAGACATTCCTCCAGACATCGGAGAAACAGACGCTGTGCTGAGTGCACCCCTCAATAGAGCCTATTGGGCAGGCGTTTCATTTAATGTTACCACGCCCGATGGAACAACCACTAACTATCCACTCGGTCCAAGCGACCCAGTCGGTGGTGGATATCTCATATACACTCCTGAAACAGTCGGCACATACTCAGTTGTAGCAATCTTCCCAGACACATGGAAAAACAGCACACTCGTAACAGCCACTAACGGAACACAAATTGTTGCAGGCATACACGAAACAGGTTACCCAACCCCACAATACCAACACTACACTGCAGACAAAAGCCAACCAGTAACCTTTACAGTACAACAAGAACCAATCTCAGCTTGGAATGAATCGCCTATTCCCTCAGACTACTGGACACGCCCAATTAACGATGCAAGCAGACTCTGGAGTCAACTCGGAGGAAACTGGCTAGGCGGCGCATGGCAACAACCAGCAGGTCAAGCGGGCGGAACAACTACCCGTTTCGTTTACGGTGCGGCAACAGAAACATCCCACGTTCTCTGGACAAGACCCTTGTACGTCGGCGGTTACATGGATGCTCGATTTAATGACACCGGCTATGAAACAGGTCACTATCAAGGACTTGACTTTAACGCTATAATTCTCAACGGAAGAGTCTTCTATGCTGACCGTGCAGACGCATACCGATCAATAGGCTTTAACGTCGTTGATCTTTACACTGGTGAATTAATAGGATACTACAATGAAACTATGCCATCTTACGGTCAAATCTACAATTATGAGTCTCCTAACCAACACGGTGGATACTCATTCTTGTGGAGAGCTGGCCCAAGTCTCGGCGCTGCTAACGGCACAGTATTAGACATGCTCGATGGATATGCATTGCCACTACGTCATATCGCCTACATAGCTAACGCATCAACTACAGGTACAAACGTCGTTGGGAACAACGGAGAACTTTTGTGGTACAACCTTGTCAACAAAGGAACTGCAACTAACCCCAAATACTTCTTAACATGCTGGAACAACACTAACGTAATTGGCGAAACTGCAACACCACCAAACACAGGAACAACCTACTGGCAATGGAGACCTGAAGGAGGCGGATTCGGCGGAGGACCAGCACTAAGCAACGCATTTGTCTTTGATGGCAACACCGGATTCTCATTCAACGTATCAATGCCAACTCCATACGGTCCAACCAACACTATCGTCAACCAAACAGGCACAATCCTAACAGTCCGTGTAGGTGACCAAGACGGTAAGGGCGGTTTCGTTATCCTCGGAACATTGGGACAAAACAACGAACTTGGGAACGTTCAAGCTCAACTCTGGGCTCTAAGTCTCGAAAGAGGACAAGAAGGAAAACAACTCTGGACCACCACCTATTCAGCACCATTCCTATCAATTAGCCAAAACGAAACAATCGGCGGAATCGGAAGCAGCTACAGCTTAGTCGGAGCCTATCCCGAAGACAACGTTATAATCTTCCACTCGACAAAACAACTCAAATACTGGGCATTCGACATGACGACAGGCCAGGAAAAATGGGAAACGGCACGTGAACCTGACCAAAACTACTACAGCACACAATTCAACTACTACAATCACATGCTTTTAACCACTGGCTACGGCGGAGTCGCAATCGCTTACGACATGAACACAGGAAAACAAGTATGGAACTACACTGCAACAAACATTGGCGGTGAATCACCATACGGTAACTATCCACTCAACATCTTCGCCATCGCAGACGGCAAAATTTACCTGCTTACGGGTGAGCACTCAATTACTCAGCCTATGTGGCGTGGACCGAACCTACGCTGCGTCAACGCAACAAACGGAGCAGAAATATGGACTTTACTGGGGATGAGTGCCGACAACGGCGCACACCTCACAGGGCAGTACATGCAGATGGGCGACGGAAGAGTTGTAGGCTTAAACTATTTTGACAACTCGATCTATTGCATTGGACCCGGAAACAGCGCAACTACAATCTCGGCACCACAAGTAGTTCCAGCATTAGGCGCAAGCATAATGCTCACAGGCACCGTAACTGATCAAACCCAAAGCGGCAGACGCAACGACAACTTCCTATATGACTTCACCCTAGAAGGCACTCCAGCAATCTCTGATGCAAGCATGGGCTCATGGATGGCCTATCTATACGAGAACCAAGCTAAACCAACCAACGCGACAGGTGTCCCGGTAACTTTAACTGCAATTGACCCCAACGGCAACAATGTTCCAATCGGAACAACAACCAGCGACATGAACGGTAACTATGGAATACTCTTTAAACCAGGTGTTCCAGGAACTTACCAGATCATTGCCAGCTTCGCAGGCTCTAAAGCATACGGTCCATCACAATCCACAACCTACCTATCCGTGGGTGAAGCAGCAGCAACCGCAACGCCACAACCAACAGCGGCACCACAATCCGTTGCAGACATGTACTTAATTCCAGCAACTATCGGAATCATCGTCGCTATAGCGATCGCCACAATCATAATCGTATTAGCTCTACGAAAACGACCATAAATCGGCAATAAGCCACAAAAAACCATTTCCCTTTTTTTACTTTTTTAAACTAAACACATAATTTTGCTTTATGCCACCACTAACCATAATAGGCAGAAAGTAGAATCTTGTGGATGAGGGTTACCTACAAGTAATGTCATATAGAGATCCTGTTTGCGGAACGGTTCTAGACGAGAATACAGCTAAATTCAAGATTTCTTATGACGGCGAAACATTCTATTTCTGCAGTCTTGTTTGTAAGAAACGTTTCAAACGCCACGCAACAAAGTTTGTAAAATAGCTTTTTTTAAAATAGAAAGAAAAAAAATTGATTGTTTAGTTTTACTTAAATAGTTTCCAAACCAGTG
This sequence comes from Candidatus Bathyarchaeota archaeon, assembly GCA_963741295.1. Taxonomy (GTDB): domain Archaea; phylum Thermoproteota; class Bathyarchaeia; order Bathyarchaeales; family Bathycorpusculaceae; genus Bathycorpusculum. The sequence continues at coordinate 14,097 of CAVUHI010000010.1, read as the reverse complement.
CCGCCAAGATTCCACCGATTATGGGTGCAACGATGAAAACCCAAAGTTGACTTAATGCTGTGCCGCCGACGAAGAGTGCTGGTCCTAGACTTCTTGCTGGGTTCACGGATGTGCCATCGATAGGTATTGATACAATGTGTATGAGGACAAGGGTTAAGCCGATTGCGATGCCTGCGAATCCTTTAGGCGCTCTTTCATGGGTTGAACCGATGGACAACAAGCACAAATATGAAGCTTAAGACTATTTCAGCGATTAACACAGATGCCAACGAATAGGTTGAGTACATGTTTGCGCCAAGACCAGTAGTAGCTAAACTAAACGATGAGTTACCAATCATAATCGCATAAAGGATGCCTGCACCAATTATTGCACCGACACATTGAAAAACAACGTAAAACGCTGTATCTTTTGCACTAATTCTACCCGCAACTAACATCGAAATCGAAATCGCTGGGTTAATATGACAGCCCGATACACTGCCAATCGCGTAAACCATTGCTAACACCGAAAGACCAAAAGCAAAAGCTATTCCAAGGTTTCCAACGTAGTAGCCTGCGACAACTGCGCTTCCGCAGCCCATCAAGCACTAGCACCATTGTTCCAATCAATTCAGCAATGTAGCGTTTCATAGGTGTAATTTTATTAGGCACTGAAGTTTTTTCTGACTCAGACATTTTTATTTCCTCTTATTCAAATTAGCCTTCAAGTTTCTACCATTTGCCTAATAATTGTTTTCATCAAGAAAGCGCTAAAACCGAAACTACGTTTAGAGTTTTTCGCTAGCAGAAATATCCATCATCATCAAACCCGAAGCCATCTTTGGATAAAAATCTGTGCTTTTCTCAGGCAAGAGTTCGTGTTGTTGCGCTATTTGTGCAACTGTTTTCGCGTTAATCGGATTAACTAAGAACGCTAAGCTGGCTTCTCCACTGTTAACTTTCTCTACCGCTGCCTTGGTCCAACGCACGTAGAGAATGTTATCGTCAATGTTTAACTCGCCGGTTTTCAGTATAAACTTGAAAACTATGTCACGCAAAATAACTACATCAAAGATCTTCGTTTCTTTGGAGACATTCGCATTTACGAATTCATAGACAGCTTTATCATGTTTCAATATTAACCCGTAAGCATTTGAGCCATCATAAATACAAAAAGCATGCTCGTTAACATGGCTCTTAAGAAAACTTTCTAATCCTTCAACAGTAGGTTCAACTTCTTGGACATCAAAGAAAAACTTAAAGACCTGCAACAAATCATCAGTCAACTTATAATCTTTTAGCAGCCTATGAGTAGGCAAAACCACAAGTCCTTCTTCTTCAACAGGCACCATGTAGCTCATATGGAAGTTGAAAGCTGAATCCTCCGTCCAGTCGCCTTCCTTGCGCATTTCGTCACGGTAAGTCAAAGCGCTCTCGTAGCGGTGATGCCCGTCAGTGATAACCATAGTCTTTTCGTTTAGGACGGCTTGCAACTGCTTGATTTTCCGTGAGTCAGTTACTATCCAAACAGTTTGCTTAACCCCTAATGAATCGGTAACTTGGACTATTGGCTTAGTTTTTGCTGTTTCATCTAAGAAAGCGATGGTTTTCTTTTCTTGGTCTTGGTAGATTAAAAAGATGGATTCTAAGATCTTTTTGCACTGTGCGAAGCATGTTTAATCTGTCGGCTTTGGGTGCTTTATAGGTCGCTTCATGGGGAAAAACCATGTTTTCTTTGTATGCGTAAAGCCGAAGTGCAGCGATTATTCCTGTTCTCGCATATTTTTTTCCGTCAAGAGAGAATTCTTGGCGTGAAACAAAAATGGCAGGTTGGGTTTCTTTTGCCATTATTCCATCTTTTAGCCACTGCAGTAATACGTTGGTTTGCGATTTCGTACTTGTTTTCTTCGTGTGGCAAAATTAAACGGCAATAATTGTAAGGCGACTTCGCATAGTACTCTTTCTGCATTTGGGCATCTATTTTGTCGTATGGCTGTGTAATCAAATTCTCTGGGTTGCCTGCTTTACTTGTGTAGCGTATGGCTTTGAAAGGTCTAATGTCAACCAAACGTTTCAGCTCACAGTTTTTCAAGCGCTTCAATAACGGCTTTAGCTATTTGTATGCTCGCCTTAAACTGCGCTTCATGGGTTTGCGCACCCATATGAGGCGTGGCGATAACGTTGTTTAATGTTAAGAGTTTGTTGTTTTTTGGTGGTTCTTCCTCGAAAACGTCCAAGGCTGCTCCAGCAACTTTGCCTGAGACGAGGGCTTGGTAGAGGGCTTCCTGGTCCACTACGCCGCCGCGGCTGCAGTCGATTAACATTACGCCTTTTTTCATGAGGTTGAATTCTTTTGTAGATATCATGTGGTGGGTATGTGGGGTTAAGGGTACGTGGATTGTGATGAAGTCGGCTTGGGGCAACATTTCGCCAAGTGGTACAAAGCGGTCGTAGACGCATTCTTCCACAGGCAACACTTTCATGCCTAAGCGCTAATGGCTAAACGCTCCACGGTTTTGCCGATGTAGCCGCAGCCGATAACACCTAAAGTTTTGCCGTTGACTTCATGACCCATTAATTCTTCTTTTTCCCATTTGCCCTCGCGAAGACTGGTTGTTCCCTGCACGATGTTTCTTGCCAAAGCCAACATGTGACCGATGGTTAATTCTGCAACGCTCATGTAGGAAACATGTGGCGTATTGACTAAAGCAATGCCCATTTTTTGGGCTTTTTCGTAATCCACATTGTCTAAGCCTTCACCTGCGCGACCGATGATACGGAGTTTTTTGGCGTTGTCAAGTAGTTCGCCTTTAACTTTGGTTGCTGACCGTACAATTAGCACGTCATAGTCAGCGATGATTTTGGGCAAATCAGCCTTTGGCATGTCCCATGCACGTGTGACTTGGTAGCCTTTTTCTTCAAGAAGCTTTATGCCTTCATCAAATATTTTGTCGCTTACGAGGATTTTAACGGTCACTTTAATCCCCAAATCTGGTCAATTAAGCCCGATAACTTCTTTGATGCCTGCAAGGTTCCATTCGCCCATGTGACCTATGCGGAAGGTTTTCTCTGCCATTTTGCCATAGCCTCCCGAAATCATGAAGCCTTTTTCAGCTAGTTTCTGGTTGAGTTCCTTGACGTTTTTGCCTTGGGTGTTTTTTATGCAGCTGACGGTTATGGATTCGTATCCTGGTTCGGGGAACATGGCGAAATGTTGTTTTGCCCATTGTCTGAGTGTAGGTTGCCATGTCTTTGTGGCGTTGGTAAACTTTGTCGTAGGTTTCTTCAAGCAAAAGGTCCATGCGTTTGTTCAGGGCATATAATAACGGGATGTTTGGGGTGAATGGGGTTTGATGTTTCTTTTCAAACTCAAAGATGTCTACTAAGTCGGTGTAGGCACCTCTGTTTGGGACCTGTTTGGCTCGTTCAATTGCTTTGTCATTTACAAGTGCAACTGCTAAGCCAGGAGGAAGCGCAAAGCATTTTTGGGTGGAACCAAAAACGATGTCGCAGTTAAATTCTGACGGCAAAGTTTTGTCACCTGCCATCGAGGAAACCGCATCCACAGCAAATATTATGTCAGGATATTCTTTTTGGACCATTTTGCCGATTTCAGCTATTGGGCTTCGAACACCAGTGGAGGTTTCGTTGTGGCAAACTGTTAGGGTGTCGTATTTGCCGCCTGCGAGTTTTTCTGCAACCATATCTGGTTTAATTGCCTTGCCCATTTCCACTTCTAAAACGTCGGTTTCTTTGCCGCATGCCGCCAAGGTTTGTGCAGCATCGCTGGGAGAAGGCACCGTTAACGCATGCTAAGGCTTTCTGTTTTACGATGCTTCGACCGATTATGTCAAACCACAATGTGCCTGAAGAAGTGGTTACGGTGGGTTTGTAGTCGGCTGTCAGCTGGAAAAATTTGGCGATTTTATCAGTTATTCCGCCGTATAAGTCAGAGAACTCTTTTTCTCTATGGCCAATTAGATAATGGGTTTGTTCGTTGAGGATTTCTTTGCTTACTTCGGTTGGACCGGGAATCAAGAGTTTTTTGTGCATCGTTAAGCCTTCAGCAAAAGAGGTTAATCTTTAAAATATAAGGCTTATGCGCATAAAACAGTAGCTTTTAGCCATTCAAAGACCTTAGAAACTCATGAATAAAAAAACTATAACTGATCCTTAAAGAGCAAAAATGTTTAATTGGGTGTGTATGCACTATTAATAGTTAGTAAGTGGCTTATTGAACAGAGCTTTTTGCTGTTTTTAAATTTGGAATATATCGAATTTAGCAATTTGGTTCTTAAGCTTTGAATCGAAAACTGATGTTTTGAGAAGAAAGGAGAAGCAGGAGAAGGAGAAGGCTTCAATGTACACGTTAAAGTCAGAAGTATTTCCAAGTTTCTTAATTATCCTGCTGGGCTCAATCGACTGCATAACCACCGTCGATCGGCGTTATGTATTTTGGCGCTTCCGAACTCAATCCCTTTATGACAGGTATTGTCAGCTCAAGCATTGTTGCGTTTTTGGTATTGAAGATTTCAGCCACTTTTTTGATTGGATTCACGTACTCTATGGCTAAAAGAACTCTCAACAAGACGATGGATAAGAATACTAAAACCTTCAATGTATCTCAAGTAAGGTGATGAAGGGAGTATATGCAGGCTTAATGATTTTCCTTATGGTTACTGTCATAAACAACCTTATGGTTCTCATAGGGTAACCCCGATTCAGAATTTTATTGATTTGCAGTTTTACTCTGTGCTTCGTTGTTTTTGTATTGTAATAGAATAACAACCAAATCTAACAAGTATCCCAGAGGTATCTGTTGTGTCTAAAACTATATGCAAATCATACCATGGTTGCCTTATAGCGCTTGTAATCGCTGCGATAGTTGCCTTTTAAGCGCCAATGGTAACTAAATTCCCAACTTTCAATCTATCTAATTGCTTCTCAGACAGGTGACCCAGTCGGGTAACGCCCTAAAGCATCCAGAATTTCATCACTCGTCGTCTTCTTTCCAACGTTCCGCACAAAATCCGAAGCCACAACAATCCCAACCAACTTGTTGTTCTTCAAAACTGGCAAACGCCGTATTCCATTAGTCGACATAACCCTTGCCGCATCCTTGAGCGAAACGTCAGGTTCCACGGTAATGAGCGTTTTAGACATAATCTCTTCCACTTTAACGTCGGATGAACTCCTTTTTGCCACGATTCTTCGAACAATGTCTCGCTCAGTAATTATTCCAACTGGAAAATCCTTGTTCATAACGATTAAACAGCCTAAGCCTTCCGTGGACATGAGTTGGGCTGCTTCAAATACAGTTTTGTCAGTGTCGATTGTTGTTACCTCTTTGGTCATGATTTCTTTAACTGTTGACATAAAATCCCTAATTAAAGAAGGAAACTCGATTGAGATAAAAGGGTTGTTATAGGTAGGGTTTCTTGTTTTGGCTTGGCAATTTGTCAGTTGCACCTGACAAATGAAATGGGTTTCCAACTATTCGTAGATTCTTTAAATACTAAAATAGTATACACTTTTCATGGAAGAAGAAATAGTTTTGAGGATTCAAAATGAAGGTTGAACTTGGAGCAAAAAACTGTCTTTATCCATTGCCGACAACATTGGTTGGGGCGTTGGTAAATGGGAAACCTAATTACGTAACAATAGCGCACGTAGGCATAATGGATCTTGAGTCGGTTTCTTTGGGCATGAATAAACGCCACTATACCAATGCAGGAATTAAGGCAAACAAAACCTTCAGCATCAACATCCCCTCGACAACGATGATTAAAGAAACCGATCATTGTGGCTTAGTTTCAGGAAAAGACAAGAACAAAGCAGACATGTTCAAAACATTTTATGGAACACTCAAAACCGCCCCAATGATTGAACAATGCAGTATCAACATGGAATGCGAACTCATAAAAACCGTCGATTTCCCCAACCACGACGTATTCATTGGCAAAATTGCAAACACATTCTGTGACGAAACAATCCTTACAGATGGGGATGTAGATATCGGAAAAGTCCAGCCGATATTGTTTGTGATGAATGACCAAAGCTACTATGGCTTAGGCAAAAAATTGGCTAAAGCTTGGAACATTGGAAAAGAACTCAACAAATAAACTTAATCAGGTTAAAAGTCATTGGTGAACAAATGCCTACCGTGCTGAAGAGATGCTGGAACGTTGACAAACCTCTCTACATAAAATACCACGATGAAGAATGGGGCGTCCCCGTTCACGACGATCTGAAGTTGTTTGAGTTTTTGGTTTTGGATGGCTTTCAAGCAGGGTTATCGTGGTGGCTGATTTTGGAGCGGCGAGAAGCATTTAGGGCAGCGTTTGACAGTTTCAACCCCGTAAAGATTGCAAAATACACCGCAAAAGACGTTGAACGTTTAATGCAGTCTCCTGGAGTAGTTAAGAATCGAGCCAAAATCTTAGCAACCATAACAAACTCTCAACAAGTTCTCAAAGTTCAAAAAGAATTCGGATCTTTTGACACATTCATCTGGCAGTTCGTAAAAGGCAAAACAATACAGAATGCTTTCAAGGATTTTTCGGAAATGCCCGCTGAAACAGAGCAGTCCAGGGCAATGAGTCGGGAACTCAAAGAGAGGGGTTTTAAGTTTGTTGGTCCCACAATCTGCTATGCCTTCATGCAGGCTGCAGGATTAGTAAATGACCATTTAGTTGACTGCTTTCGATACGCCCAACTGCAACATTAAACCTGAGATTTGTTTTTCTCATTGATATGTTTGAAGAGGTCTAATTCGGAGTTTGTTATGCCTGCTTGGTGTAGCTTAGCAATGCAGGTTTGGTATTGTTTTTCAGTAAGCTTAACTGGCTTAATGGGTTCTTCTTTTATGCTTGTGAAGTGATTGGTTTCTTTGGTGGCTCTGCCTTTTTTTAGAACGTTGCGTTGTTTTTTGAATCGGTTGAGAGCTTCGCAGTCTTGAGTTAGCATGCCAAACATGGTGTTTGGGAATTGTCTGCAGCCTTCAGGTCGGCTTTCGTAGATTGAACAGGACTTATCAACGAGAAATGGGCATGGGTTGTGCATGATGTAATTGTCATATTCTTTTTCCCCGGTTTCAAATATTTCTCCCAACGATTCAAAGAGCGCTTTTAATTTAGCGTGGACTTCTGGGTGCTCTTGAGGTTTGGTTTTGACTTCTCCCGCTGTCAAAAAATCATCAAGCGTACAACAAACGCCACATCGACTGCACAAGAACGGCAGGTTAACAGACCAATCGCCCTTTTTGTTTTTGAATTCTAAATGCAGATAAAACGTGTCAACCATCAGGTGCCCAACAATTAACCATCTTCGTTTGTTGCTTGAGAACTTTTTGCTTAAAATCTAAGCGTTCATTCATCTAGGCTTTTTATTCACTTTTCTGACAAAATCCTTGTTCACATAAAAGAGTATTACGATTAGCCAAACTATGCCCAATGCCATGATCGTTAACTCGGCTAATGCTGTAATGTCAAACTGCGATATTGCCTCAGCAAAGGAGGTGCCGCCCAACGATAGCGGTGACCCTGGCATTATTTTTGATGTGGGGCTCGGTGTCGGCGGAGGTGTTGGTGTGGGTATCGGTGTAGCTGTTGGTTCTAGTGTTGGAGTTGGAGAGGAAATTGGCGCATAAGTAGCGGTTGGTCTTGGGGGTGGTGTTATCGTTGGCATAGGAATTGGCGTTGGATACGGTGTCGGTGTTGGGGCGGGGACTAAGTTAATGTTCTGTATTGGTGGTGCTTGCGGGTTTGACTCATTTAAGTAAGGAGAAAAATTGACTGTGCCTAAGTTCGTGGAATTTTTGTGGTCATATATCGTTTGATTTATAGCTGTGGCATCTGTGGTTCCCCACCAGTTATATGGTGCATCAATTGAAGTCGTTATTGTCAGTTGAAAATTATATTTGGTATTGCCCAAAAAGTTGTTTTGAGTTATGTTACTGTTAATATTTGAATCCATTAATCCAACTTGGTTGTTTCCAAAGTTGTTGTTTCTTATTGTCCCCCCTCCATTGATTCCGATGGTATTGTTTGCAAACGAGTTCCCTTCGATAGTTGCGGTGTTGACTGGCGTCGACAATCCAAAGTTGTTGGATGTTACCAGATTTCTTGTTATCGTCGCATTGCCTGTTACGTAGATTCCCACGTAGCAACCAGTTATGTTGTTGTCTGAAAAGAAAACATTGTTTCCACAGCTTATTCCATAGTTGCCCGCACCGCTGGATTTGATAAAATTCCCTGAAATTACCGGGGAACCAGAATAGCCATTGCTAGTAGTGATGCATGTTGCCCGTGTATCAAGGGCATTGTTTACAATTAGGGGAGAACCACCAGATACACTTATTGAAGTTAATTGGTTGTTGGTGAAGTAGTTGTTGCTTATTTTAGGGGAACTGTTACTAACGGATATAATTACTGAATTGAATATTGCATTTTCAACGATGCAACCAGTGCTCGAGGTAGAGCTCCAACTTGTGCTCGTGGATGAAAATTGGACTCGGATACTGTAAAAGGTGTATGATGTTTGAAAGATTATTTTGTTATCGCTTGTCCCTACGGCGTTTAATGTTCCACCTATCATCAACGAGTAGGAGGCTAGGTCGACGGTTGTGCCCGGTTCTATAGTTAAGGTGACGCCAGGGTTTACGGTAACACTTCCTGTTAGAATGTAGGGGCTATTGGCTTGGGTCCAAGTAGTGTCCTGAGTGATTGTTCCACTTACTGGAGTAGAAGCACGCACGTTAACGACTAGAAATAGGCTGGTTACCAAAGTTGCGATAACCAATGTCAGCCAGATGAGTTTTCTCGTTCTTCCACCACACTAAAGTGGCTGGATGAAAATTTAAAACTATGCAGAAACGCTAAATAAAAAAGAAATTTTACCTGATTTTGCGGTCTAATATTATTCCGTTGGCATCGATGAGTTTTATGTCGAGGGGCATCTGTCCGACGGCGTGTGTTGCGCAGCTAAGGCATGGGTCGAAGGCTCGAATGACGGCTTCTACGCGATTTAGCATGCCTTCTTGGAGTTCGCGGGCTTTGACGTATTTTTTGGCTACTTGAGTAACCGCCATGTTGTAGGCGATGTTGTTGTGTTCGGTGGCGATGATCATGTTGTTCCATGTTATCATCCCTTGAGCGTCCACTTTATAGTGGTGAATGAGTGTGCCTCTTGGAGCTTCTGCAACGCCGACACCTTCGTAGTTGTTGACTAAGGCTTTGGATGTGACGTGTTCAGATAGAATTTCTGGGTCATGCAGCAGGTCCTTGGCGTTTTCGATGCAGAACAAAAGTTCGATTAAGCGTGCGTAGTGGTAGTGGAAGGTGCTTTGGACGACGCAGTTCTTGCCTAACTTCTTGAATTGCTTTAGTTCTTCGTCCGCCAAGGGGGTGCCGCAATGGGTTGCCACGTTTAGTCTTGCCAGTGGTCCAACTCGGTAGGCGCCGTCTGGGTAACCGATGGCTTTGAAATAGGGAAATTTCATGAAAGAATATGGTTCAACTGCTTCTCCAATGAAATCTCTGTAAGTTGTTGGGTCAACGCATTCGGCAGCCACTTTTCCGTTTGGATCCATGATGCGGAGAGTGCCGTCGTAGTGTTCTAAGCCGCCGTCTGGAGTCACCAAACCCATGTAGTAGGATGGGAAGTTGCCAAAGTTCTCCACCTCTTCCCCAAAGTCACTGAGCATTTTCTTGTACATCTCAAGCGTCTTCAGAGTGCTGTCCAATGCTTCGGGCAGGTTGGCGGAGAGATAATCAGCTCTTTCTTGGGTAAGTGGCCATTTGGCGCCGCCTGGCAGTATCCAATCGCTGGAATGGATTTTTTTGCCAGCGACCCTCTCAATTATTTCTTGCCCAAACTTACGAAGTTTGATGCCTCGGATGGCTAATTCAGGGCTCTTTTCGATCAAGCCAAATACATTTCGCTGGGCAGGGTCAGAATCAAAACCCAACAGTAAGTCGGGTGAGGATAAGTGAAAGAAGTTTAGGGCGTGGGATTGGATTAGTTGTCCCATGTGCATTAAGCGACGCAGCATTATAGCGGTTTTAGGCGGCGTCACGCCAACGATTGCGTCGCAGGCTTTGGCAGAGGCTAAGAGATGACTGACGGGACAGATGCCGCAGGCTCGGCTGGTTATGCTTGGCATTTCGTAGAAGGGTCTTCCTTCGGTGAATTTTTCGAAACCTCGGAAGTCCACTACTTTGAAGAGGGCTTCTTTTACGGTGTCATCTTGGTTTAGCAAAATGGTTACTTGTGCGTGTCCTTCGATGCGTGTGATGGGGCTTATTGTGATTTTCTTTTGGTTTTCTGGTTTAGCCATATTTTGATCTTCCCTCCATTACGGGTGCTCTGCCAGCCAACAGCTCTGTTAAGACGTAGTTTATGAGGTCGGCGTGGGGTGGGCACCCAGGAATGAAAAAGTCAACTTTAATGATTTCATGCAGTGGACGTGCGTGAATCAACAGTTTGGGCACGGCGGTTGGGATGGCGGCGTTGAGGTCGGCTGGGTCTTTGTAGGCGCGTTCCAAGACGGCTTGGTCGCTGTGATGCCAAGAATTCCGCAACGCAGTGACGTTGCCCGTGACGGCGCAGTCGCCCAGTGAAATCAGGATTTTTGTTCTGGAGCGGACTTTCTTTAGCATTGCAAGTTGCTCTTCGTTTGCTACGGCGCCTTCGATGAGGGTGACGTCGACGTTTTCCGGGAACTCCTTTACATCGACAATTGGACTGTAAACCAAGGTTATCTTTTTGGCCAAATCCACGAGTCGTTCGTCTTGGTCGAGGAAGCTCATGTGGCAGCCCGAGCAGCCGCTAAGCCAAACCGTCGCCACGCTGACTTTTGTGTTTGCGCTCATTTGCGGTTCCTCCTATCGACGATGAACTCTGCTATGTCCCGTTTCTTGGTATGTTCGATTGGTTCACCTTCGATGTAGATGGCTCCGACTGGGCAGACTTTGGCGCATTTGCGGCAGGAAGTGCAGGAGCAGGCTTTGCCCCAGTTTTCGTCTAGATCCATGATGACCTGTGAGTCTTTGCCTCGGAGTTTTAGGTCGAGGGTGTGGACGCCTTCGATTTGGTCGCAGACGCGAATGCATCTTGTACAGAGGATGCAGCGGTTGCGATCGATTACGAGGAAGTCGTGGGTGGAGTCAATTTCGTCGTGGCTCCAGTTCCGCTCAAACATGACGTGGTTGACTCCAAGTTGGTTAGCCAATGCTTGAAGTTCACAGTGATCGTCAGCGACGCATACCGAGCAGATATGGGTGCGTTCTGCGAGGAGCAATTGAACTGCCATTTTTCGGTATTCTTTTAGTTTGTCAGATTGGGTAGTTACTTCCATGCCTGGCCCTACAGGGGTGATGCAGGCGGGGAAAAGTTTAGGTGTGCCGCTGACTTCGACGAGGCAAAGTCGGCATCCGCCGTAAGCTGTTAAGCCTTCAAGGTTGCAGAGTGTTGGGATGATTATACCGCTGTCAGTTGCAGCCTTAAGGATAGTGATGCCCTCGGGAACAGTGACTTCGACGCCGTCAATTTTTAGTTTAACAAGGTTAACGCTCATTCAATTTCCTCCTCGTCGCGGGTTTTGAAGCATTTATCCGCCTCACACTGCTTATCCACAATATGCTTAACATACTCGTCTTTGAAGTAACGCAGAGTCGTGATGATTGGGTTAGGAGCTGTCTGCCCCAATCCGCATAGGCTGGCGTCGCGAACATAAACACTAGATTTTTCTAAAGTTGCGATGTCGCTCATTTCGCCTTGGCCATGAGTGATTTTGTCGAAGATTTCTTTCATTCGAGCTAACCCTGCTCGGCAAGGTGTGCATTTGCCGCAGGATTCATCGACGCAGAATTCAGTGAAGAACCGGGCAGTGTCGACCATGCAGGAGTCTTCATCGATAACGACTATACCGCCTGAACCCATGATTGCACCAACCTTGGTTAATGAATCGTAATCGATTGGGATTTCGAGTAGGGCATCCGGTAAGCAACCTCCCGAAGGTCCCCCTACGAGAACAGCTTTGAATTTTTTGCCGTCAGGAACTCCGCCGCCAATGTCAAACACAACCTCCCTGAGCGAGATGCCCATGGGCACTTCAATTAAGCCAGGGTTGTTAATTTTGCCAGTCAACGAGAAGCATTTGGTACCAGAACATTTTGGTGTGCCTGTCTTTGAGAACCAGTATCCACCGTTCTGCACGATAAGCGGGATGTTAGCTAACGTTTCCACGTTCTGGATAAGCGTGGGTTTCTGCCAAAGTCCAGAGTTAGCTGGGTACGGGGGGCGTGGGCGAGGCATCGCTCTTCGACCTTCAACTGAAGCCAGAATAGCGGTTTCTTCTCCAGCCACGAATGCGCCTGCGCCGAAGCGGAGTTCAAGGTCAAACTTGAATTGGGTTTCTAAGATTTTTTCTCCCAGCAGAGACATCGCTTTTGCTTGAGAGATAGCTTTCTGCAGAGTTTGGATGGCGAGTGGATATTCGGAGCGGATGTAAATGTAGCCTTTTTCGGCTCCTATCGCATATGCGGCTATGAGCATGCCTTCGATTATGGCGTGTGGGTCAGCTTCGGCTAGGGTTCGGTTGGCGAAGACACCTGGGTCGCCTTCATCGAGGTTTGCCACTATGTATTTTGGTGTGTTATGTGACCTTGCCACTAAACTCCATTTTTGTCCCGTTGGAAATCCTGCGCCGCCTCTTCCTCTAAGACCACTTGTGACGACTTCATAGATTACTCCTTGCGGTGTCATGGTGGCTAGACATTTAGCTAAAGCAGAGTAGCCGCCAGCTGAAATATAATCTTGAATTCTTGACGGATCAATTTTTCCAGCGTTCCGCAAAACGAGCCTGTGCTGTTTTTGGAAGTACGCTTCGTTTTTGTAGAGCATTTCTTTGACGGGTAACCCTAAAACTATGTGGTCGCGGACGATTTCTCTTACTTTTTCGGGGGTTACGCTTTGGTAGAGGTAGTCGCCTGGTTCAACAAGTACCGCTGGACCAACCGAGCATGTGCCTATGCAGCCTGTTCGGGCAACTTTGCATTCTTTTTCCACTCCGAACTCTTTAACTGCTTCTTCGAAGGCTTTGAGAACTTTCAAGGCGCCAAATGGTACACAGCCGCTTGAGCAGCATACGTTTATGCGGTACTTGTAGGCTCTTTGAAAATCAATTTCTTGCTCAGCTATCTTCTGTAAATCATCAAGTTTCAACTTTAACCCCTCCGAGAGCATCCCTTATTTTTTGAATTACAACCTCTTTGGTTGCTTTTCCGATGACTTGGTCGTCTACAACGATGTTTGGTGCCATGGCGCATGCGCCGATGCAGCGGGTTAAAAGCAGGGAGAGCTTGCCATCTGCTGTGGAGCCTCCACGTTTAAGGTCAAATTCCTCTTCGATGGCTTCGATGATTTGTTCCACACCCTTCACATAGCAAGCAGTGCCCAAGCAACCTGTAACGACGTGTTCACCTGATTTTTTGAGTTTAAAGAAGCTGTAGAATGTAACTACGCCAAAAACGTGGCTTGGAGGCAGATTCAATGAGCCAGAAATATCCATAAGTAAATCTTTGTCTAAATAACCGTAAATTTCTTGAGCTTGATGTAGGATTTCCAGTAGAGCGCTTTCTTGGTAATTATTGTCTTTTAAGACTTTTTCCAGCAACGCACGTCTTTTATCGTCTCTTATCAAGAACCATTTTCCTCCGTAACGTTCTTTTTCGTTAATACGGTCTAAAGGCTAACAGAAGCGGAAATATAAAAGGGTACAGGAAACATTTTGCGAGCTTTACTATGAAAAAATCAGCATGAAATTAGTAATTCTCTATGACGAATGATTTGATTTAGTTTGAACTAAAACTTAGAATGAAAAATATCCCTTTGAGAAGGGGAAAAAAATTATGCGGGGGTTGCTTCTTTTGCTTCTTTGATGGCTTTTTTGCTGTTGGAAACGGGTATTGCCTGCGGTTGCTCTTCCTGAATTGCCTTTGGAGGTTCTGGTAGGTTTATGCAGCGGAAGTCGATATCTTCGTCTTTGAGGTTAAGGGTAGCTTTAACGGTTCCGTCAGTTAAGTATTCGATGTCGAAACCCATTTTCTTTGTCAGGCT
>CAVUHI010000009.1:0-98347 GCA_963741295.1 Candidatus Bathyarchaeota archaeon | reverse complement strand
CGCCGGGGAAGGGATTCGAACCCCTGCGAGCACGAAGCCCACCAGCTATCTTGCCATTTCTGGCTTTAGCCCTCTTTTGTTTGATTCCAGGCGGCGATAACCACTCCGCCACCCCGGCTACAGCCATATGATTTGGTGTTGTGGCTAAAAGAGTTTTCAGTGCGACTACTATAATTTCAGTTCACTCCTTTTATCGAGTTTGGAAGAATCCACAAACTAACTCATAACATAAACAAGAAAGCCCAAAACAACTTAATCCGAAACCAACCAAATCAACATCGAATAGAAGTTGCTGCTGCTGATGCTGCTGCTGTTGCACCTGCATTCTGCAAAGCGGGTTGCAACAATCAACCCAAATCACAGAAGGCAAATAACGCAATTAACTAGAAACAAATGTTATCCAAACAAATTCTATAAACACTTTACACAAACAACCTAAAAGTTGAAAGCTATTGCATACATAAACCAGTTTTTAAAATCAAAGAAAACGTGTTACAGCGCTTTGCTCAAAACAACTCGATACCCAACAAAAAATATTTATTTTAAGAGCAGAAATCTTTATTCCACGGCAAAAGATAGCCAACCACTAAAACACGCTAACAATTCACGCAATTGAGTTGCTATTTTTCTTTTTCGAAGGCTGTGCTCACTTTTGCGTTTTTGATGGCAACGTTTATAACCCCTTCTACTATTTGCTAAAGGCGCGAAGCGGAAGTACTATGGGACATTGAAAACTCATGCTCCAAAACATGGTTCATTAGCCTATTTGCCAAGGCATCGTGCGAAGAAACCGACAGCACGCATAAGATACTGGCCAGAAATAAAGTCAGAATCTCCAAAGTTACTTGGTTTTTCAGCAGCCTACAAAGCAGGCATGACTTATGTATTTACAATCGAGGACCGTAAACGTTCTCCTCATTTTGGAAAAGAAGTTGCTCGAGCAGCAACAATCCTAGAAACACCACCTATCCTTGTATGTGGCATTAGAACTTACACTAAAACACCATACGGGCTCCAAAACATATCGGAAGCCTGGATGAAAAATCCACCAGCCATTCTTGACCGAAAACTGGTTCTACCAGACAACTTTAACACTGAAGCAATGCTTGAGAAACTCTCGCAGAACCTCGAACAAACAAACATAGTTCGAGTAATCGCCGCCACACAACCATCACAAACCAGCCTATCAAAGAAGAAACCTGAAACAAGCGAGATCCAAATCGGCGGCGGAACAATCGCTCAGCAATTCGAATATGCTAAGCAACTCTTGGGTAAAACAGTGACGCCTGAAGAAGTCTTCAAAGACGGACAATACATCGACGTCGGCGGAATCACAGTTGGCAAGGGTTTCCAAGGTCCAGTTAAACGTTGGGGAGTAACTTGCCTGCAGCATAAAGGCAGAAAAACAAAGCGAGGAATCGCAACTTTAGGTCCATGGAATCCACATCACCTAATGTACTCTATTCCACGAGCAGGCCAAATGGGTTATCACCAACGTATCGAATTTAACAAACGTATCCTTAAAATCGGTAAAAACGGCAAAGAAGTCACCGTTAAAGGCGGCTTCATCCGATACGGCGAAGTAAACGGACCATACGTGTTAATCGAAGGCAGCATACCTGGAACAGAAAAACGCCAAATCCGACTAAGAGTCCCAGCACGTCCACCAACCGAAGTTCCCGAAGCAGCACCACAAGTCACATATATCTCACTGGAGTCCCCACAAGGAAAGTAAGGTGAATTAAGCCATGGCACAAAAAACAGCAGAAATCTTTGACTTACAAGGCAAAGCAACAGGTAAAATTGCGCTTCCAAGCGTTTTCTCTACACCACTAAGACCAGACGTGATAAAACGCGCTGTTTTAGCGATTCAATCTAACAGAAGACAGAAGCAAGGCAGAGACCCGATGGCTGGAAAGAAAACCACCGCAGAATCACGAGGAACTGGCAGCGCAACTGCAAGAGTCCCGCGCATGAAAAGCGGTGCCGGCAGAGCAGCTTTTGCTCCAAGCACAGTTAAAGGAAGACAACCCCATCCGCCAAGAGCAGAAAAGAAAATACTCCGCGCTATTCCAAAGAAGGAAGCAAAATTAGCTTTAATTTCGGCTATCGCAGCCACTGCTCAAAAAGAAACCATAACTTCCCGCGGACACAAAATTGGTGAAATTTCACAGTTTCCGATAGTAGTTGAAGATACAATTGAAGGCTTAACTAAAGCAAGCCAAGTTGAAGAAGCATTCACAAGCCTCGGCATCGCCGAAGACTTAACTCGTGTATGCGACAGCCGGAGAGTCCGTGCTGGTAAAGGCAAGCGAAGAGGTAGAAAAATGAAGCAAGCCGTTGGACCGCTAATCGTAGTTGTCGACGGAAAAAGCTTAGTCAACGCAGCCAGCAACCTCCCAGGTGTAGATGTAGCAACCGTAACTAACCTTAATACCGAAATGCTTGCACCAGGAACCCACCCGGGAAGATTAACTGTCTGGACAAACGGCGCAATCGAAAAATTAAACACCCTTTACGGAGAATAAACGAAATGGACATTAACGAAATAATCAATTTTCCTTTGATGACGGAATCTGCCAGCGTTATGGTTGAAAAAGACAACAAACTAATCTTCATAGTCAACCTCAAAGCAGGCAAAACCGACGTTAAACGAGCTGTTGAAACCCTCTACGAGGTTAAAGTACAGAAAATTAACATGCTCATTACTCCGCAGGGCGTAAAGAAAGCGTTCGTGAAGCTAAAGCCAGAATTCAGAGCTTCAGACGTTGCAATTAAACTTGGAATACTCTAAACATAGAAGGCATGACTTATGGGAAAACGAATTCGTGTTCAAAGACGTGGTCGCGGTGGACGAAACTTCCGCGCTAACACTCACAAACGTGTTGCTCCAGCAAAATATCCCGCAATCGCACCCAAACAATCTTATGAAGCCTCAATAATGGGCACAATAGCAGAACTTGTACATGACCCAGGCCGCGGCGCCCCATTATCACTTGTAAAATTCGAGAACGGCTTATCCATTTACACAGTTGTTCCTGAAGGCGTTTTCACTGGACAGCAAATCTGCTACGGCGGAAAAGCTCCAGCTGAAATAGGAAACATCATTCCCTTGGGAAAAGTTCCTGAAGGAACCATCGTTTGCGATCTTGAACTCCGCCCAGGTGACGGAGGAAAGATGGCAAAGTCTTCAGGCGCATACGCAACTGTTGTCGGTCACACTCCACAAGGCACACTAATTCGATTACCTTCAGGTAGAACACGCTATGTTGACGATTACTGCTTATCCACAGTCGGAGTAATCTCCGCTTCCGGAAGAATTGATAAGCCATTCCTAAAAGCAGGCGCAAAATTCCACTTAATGAAAGCTAAAGGACACACTTATCCAAGAACTAGTGGACGCAAGATGGTTCCAGCATGTCACCCGTACGGAAGCAGCAAACGAAGCGCTCGCAGATGCACAACAACTTCACATGGCGCTCCACCAGGACAGAAAGTCGGACTCATCGCAGCAAGAGGTCCTGGACAGAAGAAGAAACGGGCAATCCGCTAAGGAAACTATAATAGAGGACTAAAACAAGTTTAGGAAAGATGAAAAATGCCGAAAGAATTTAGTTACCGTGGACACAGCCTCAACAGTTTAACAGGCATGTCTATGGATGAATTCATCAATTTGCTTCCCTCACGCCAACGCAGAAGCCTCCAACGCGGATTAACACCAGAACAACGCATTCTGCTAGAAAAACTACGCGAAGCCAAAGAAGCCCAAAAAGAAGGCAAAGACGTCAGCTTAAAAACACACGTACGAGACCTTATCATTCTGCCAGAGATGGTTGGCGCAAAAATCGCCGTTCACAATGGCAAAGAATTCGTGGCCATGGAAATTAGGCCAGAAATGATTGGTCACTACCTTGGAGAATTCGCCATAACTAACAAGCCGGTCCGCCACGGAACTCCAGGTATCGGAGCGTCACGTTCATCAATGTACGTGCCCCTAAAGTAAACAACTTTTCTTTCTTTATTACCTATTTTGTTTGTTAAATTTTGTAGGGATCACTCTGAAAATTTCAACAAATAATACTGCTGTAACATCAATACAAAACTATACCCTATAGGTTTCTGCAACAATATATTGTATAGTTTCCAAATAGTTGGTGAATTGGCTAGGTCAAATTTGAAACGCTATCTGACTTTTAATTTCAATATCATTCGTCTGGATGTAATTTAGTAAAGTGTTAATAGGGCAATTCTGAATGAATATAGTGAGGCATTTTCTTTTGTATAGCCCCCAATCATGCGCTTCTCATTTCTGCAACCTTCATTCAGGCAACAATCAAAAGGACATTGTACTTGTTTTTCCTGGAAAGTTTAA
Organism: Candidatus Bathyarchaeota archaeon; assembly: GCA_963741295.1. Lineage (GTDB taxonomy): Archaea > Thermoproteota > Bathyarchaeia > Bathyarchaeales > Bathycorpusculaceae > Bathycorpusculum. The sequence continues at coordinate 93,975 of CAVUHI010000009.1, read as the reverse complement.
GGCTCCTGACCCGCAGATTCCATTGGCTCTTCTGCATATTGCCTCCTCGCTTAAACAGGAAGGTTTCAGCGTGCGCATACTTGACATGCGCCTTGAAGACTACCGCCATTTCCAAGTTGGAACACCGGTTTTTGTCGGAATAAGCTGCATGAGCGGCTTGCAAATCAAGTATGCCCTTGAGTTCGCTCGCTATGTACGGATTCAGAATCCCTCTTGCACGCTTGTTTGGGGTGGTATTCATCCAACTCTTCTGCCTGAACAGACCGCAAGCAACGATTTCGTTGATATTGTAGTTCGGGGCGAAGGAGAATTAATCATAAAAGACTTGGCGAACTCGTTGGCGCTAAACGGAGCCATCGACGGTGTTGAAGGCATAACCTACGTCATTAATGGGGCAATCAAAAGTAACCCTGATGGAAAAACAATCGACTTAGACTCCATACCTATAGCGTTGCCCTATGAACTTCTCCAAATGGACAGGTACCCCGCTTTCAAATCAGGCAGGTTTCATATCCAAACAAGCCGAGGATGCCCCCACCGATGCGGTTTCTGCTATAACTCGATCTTCAACAAAAACCGGTGGCGCGGCAAATCTGCAAAAAGGGTGCTCGACGAAATCGAATACATAACAAAAAAGTATCCACACATCAAAATCATCGATCCAATTGACGACAACGTCTTCGTAGATGAATTCCGTGTTAAAGAAATTTGCCATGGACTCATAAATCGCAAGTTAGCTGTAACCTGGAGAGCTAACTGCCGATTTGATTACCTCGCAAATTACGATAAAGATTTCCTTCAACTCCTGAGAAAGCAGGCTGCGTTGAACTAGACTTTGGTGGCGAATCAGGCTCAGATCGCCTTCAGCAACTCATCTGTAAGGATGTTACAGCGGATGAAATGTTGCAGTCGGTTAAGAACCTGCGTCTTTGGGCACCATCCATCGAACCATATGTTTCCTGGATGAGCGGACTGCCCGGTGAAACGGATGAGGATTTAGCTAAAACCTTCGATTTGATGGATAGGATGCGGAAGGTTAACCCTAAAACTCAGCACTACGGTATATTCGTCTACACACCCTTCCCAAGTACCGTAATGCAGTATTTGCCCTCCGAATTTACACCGCCACAAACGCTCGAAGAATGGGGAAGCGTACAAGTCTTCCATTTTGATCCACCATGGCATAGCAAGGCTCAAATCGAAAAACTGCATACAATCTCCGCAGTTACGCGGTTAGCATTCTATCCTCAATCAAGAATCAATGAACGCGACATAGCATACAAGTTTGCATATGGCGTCATGAATAGGGTCGAAAAATATCGCTGGAGCCACCGAAACTTTAGTTTTCCCATTGAGCTAAAGGTTGCAGATGCTGTGGCCCGTAAGTTTAAGGGTTTTCTTTAGGCGCTGTAGTCTCGTCCCTCGGGCTTGGTGCTTACAGTTTTTCCCGCTTCAGGAATCTGTGGTAACGGAATCGCCGGAGGTATGTTCAGGGTTCTAGAGATTATAACTGACTCGACGAAGACAACGTTTGATATTGACTGGATTATTATTTGCGCTGGCGGCATCTTCTGTTCATAGTCTTTGAGAACTTTGTCAACTTCACTTTTTTCTCCGTTGACGTAAGCATTACCTTTAAGACTCATCTGGGCGATTGATGGGTTGTAACCAATCGATAAAACAAAAGGAACTTCCAAAGACTCATCCTGCTTCTTTTCCATGCCCACAACATTAATGTTAGTGCTAATTTGAATGGGAGGAATAGGTTTTCGAATATCCCAGAAGCGTTCTGCCGAAATACTGGTAATAACTACGTTTACTCTAAGCATGGTAGGTCAAAAAAGAAATAGTGCGGTTGGAAGATTTAAAACTGCTTACTATTTACTTTGGCTTGTAACGTGTAAAGCCGCAGTGTCCGCAAGTGAACCTGTCATGGTGGTCTCCCATGAAGTAGCCTGGTCCACACCGCTCGCATGTTGGGCGTGCCCGTGAAACTTTTTCGCCTTCAGCCTTGTACATTGCATGGACGCCCTTCTCTTCTTTGTGTTTTTTCTCACGTTTCTTCTCTGGCTTTGCTGATTTTGCTGCAGACGCTGCTTCTGCTGCCGCTGGTTTTGCTTCCTCTTTCTTTGGTTCTTCTTTCTTGGGTGCTGGTTTAGCTGCTGGCATTATGCTGGCGCCTCTTCTTTGGGTTTGGGTGGACTGTTACGTTTCCTGATGTATTCAGGCTCAACAATATTTGCTTGATTAACGGACTGGTAAACGTTTGCGTCTCCAACTGTTATGCTTGTTCCTGTTTTGGTGCGCATTCTTTTTATGAAAACTACATCGTCGCCCAATTGCATTTCAGCGGCTACGGCTTTTTTAGCATCTAACCGCTTTGGAGTTTTCTCTTTTGGACCGGAAAAGATTGTGAAAGTTACTTCTTTCCGTTTTAGAAGCGCGTTGTTCTTGGTTGAATCTATTTTGACTTGCATTAATGTTCACTTAAGGCGTAAAATCATACATAATACTTCTTATTTAGCTTTTCGAAACTTTCATAGAATTTAAGAATTCTTGAACTTGGCGTTTTTTCTGGTCGGTGATTTTAACGACTACTATGCCTGAATGCGGCTGGCCATAGATTACAAAACTGTTTTCTGGAGCATACAAAACTGCTATGAGTGTTAGTAGATCTTCTTCACCATCCACAACGATGTGAGTATGCACGCCTTTGGCTAAGGCTTTTTGAATTGCTACTGTTGACTCTTCTGTAATTGTTCCCTGGGGATTCTTTATGCTAACGCTTTCTTCACCATGAGGTTCAGACGGCACTGTTTTCTGGTTTCGTAGAGAAATATTGTCGATGACTGTGAGTTGCGGGTGCAACTTGTAAAGGTGCAAGTTCTTCGAAACTATATCGCCGACAGAGATAATCATCGTCGGCTTCTCTTTTTCAATGCACCTTTCTAGTTTAGTCATCGTCTCTTCAATGGTGCCTTGAATTAGGCTGCCGAAAGGTTCCTTCAACTGGACCCGTAACTCAGGAGTTATGATGTACTCTATTTTCATCGTTGAAACCTACAAAAGTGATTGCTCGGTAGGTTAAGAAACTACCGCAAAACCGCCCATATTAGCGGACTTTTAGAGCATATCTGCCTTTTTCTTTAATGTTCATAGCCTTGGCGATTGCAGAGCTTTCGGGGTCAAACATGACCACTAAACCACTGAAATCTTCGCTAAAATTGCCTGATTTGCATCTTGAACAAATGTTATCTTTTGTTATATAGTGGCAGCTTGTGCATGCTTTTTCACTCATTCAAAATCCCTCTAAGCTGCTTTCTCCGCATTTTCTACGGGCTTCTTCTCGGTTTCTTTGGTTTGATCCATCTTTAGCCAATCGAGTTTACCTAGAAATGGTTGTCTTGCTGTGACACCGATTTTGCCTGAGCTACCAATCCTACCCAATGAGACCGCAGTTATTCTTACGCGGACTTGGTCGCCTGTGGTTAGTTTGCGTTTGCTTTCTTTTCCTAAGAGTACGCCTTGTTTTTCATCGTAGGAGATGTAGTCGTCCATGAGTTGTGAAACGTGGAGCAGGGCATCGACTGGTCCGATGCGGACGAAAGCGCCGAAATCAGCGATTTCAACGACGTCTCCCTCGACGACTTCCTGGATAATTGGGTAAAATGCTAATAATGAAAACGTTACTTTGTGGAATGTTGCGCCGTCTCCAGGTATGATTTTTCCTATGGGGCTGACTTCTATACCTGTAACTGCTATAACATAGCCTAATTCTTCATCCACGATTCCTTCGTACTTCTGTTTAACTTGTTCGCGACCGACTTTTTCAAGTGGCTTGCCGAAGGTCTCGGGTGGAATGCGAATAGTATCTTGAAGAGTAATTAGTTTAAACATCTACGATATCATCCCGTCAATGTCTAGACGCGATTTTTGTCTCACATAAATCACTGGGACACTTATATCTCTTAGCTTATTCTTTAGTTGTCTATCATTCGTAAAGACCGTCGAATTCCAGCTCTTAGCCACTTTAACGATTGCGTCGTCAGTAGTCAATTTTTCGTCGTTTTCCACGGGTACATACTTGCATTTTTCCGCCAACTTCAACGCAAAAAAGGCTTCTCGCCTAGTCTTAGGTGAATCTTTAGCTGAAAGCAACTCAAGTTCCCGCTTAACCGTTGATAGCAGTATGAACTCTACATTCCTGTTCAGCAACCGCTTTACCTCTTCAAAAATGTCAATCTTTAGCTCCAACGGAACGAACAGGGCGTTTGAATCTAAAATAACTTTTAGGGGTTGATTTTTTTTTGGCGGGGAAGCCGACACTTGCAATTGGCTCCTGGTTATTTAACGTTTAATTCTGTTGGCTTAAAACATTTTGTTTTGCACTTGTCAGCGTAAAGTTGCTATTACTTTAAATAATTGAATAAGTGATTTGAACACAGTCAGGTGAATGTAGTGATTCGGGAGAAATCATGTGGCGCTGTCATATATCTAAACAAAGAAGAACAAACAAAGTATCTTCTCTTGAACTATGCAGCAGGCCACTGGGATTTCGTCAAGGGCAATGTTGAACCCGGCGAGAGCGAAAAAGAAACTGTCCTGCGCGAATTACAGGAAGAAACAGGCATAACCGATGCCCAATTCATCGAAGGCTTCAAAGAAACCATCGCTTACTTCTACCGAAGACAAGGTTTAACGGTCCATAAAGAAGTTGTATTCTTCGTAATGGAGTCCCAGACAGAAAAAGTCGAGATATCCTTCGAGCACATCGGATACATCTGGCTGGATTATAAACGAGCCATGGAAAAATTAAACTTCATAAACGCCAAAGATGTGCTGCAGAAAGCACATGATTTTCTAGTAAAACAAAAATTGGTAAAAGATTAGATTCTATTTTACGAGCCCGTAACCGATTAATCTCCACCGTGCAGTAATTTTTCTGCTTATGGCAACTCTTGAACCTGGCAATGCGCAAATCGGCCTGGTCAACTTTACTTTAATCACATTTTGTTTGATGGAGATGACTTTGCCAACGTTCACGGCAGAGCCAACGTGGAGCAGTAGAGCTTCGTCTGGATTGATTTTCTCGACTTTTTGGAGCTCCTTAGTTCCAACCACCCGTTCCAAGACATGCGTTTCCAATGTGAGTTCAGTTAGGGTTGGTGGTAGTTGACCGGTTTTTCCTGCGATGCTGCCTGTTAACCCGTCTGCTTTTGAATAGGACGGATCAAGGCATGTTCCTACCCCGACTAAGCCGCCGCAGGTGGCTTCTTCAACGTTTTCGTTGCCTGCTTGGAGGCTGACTATTTCGCTGATAAGAGGGTCGTAGACTGTTTTTCCTTCTCGTTCAGCCATGACGCCTGGTCGGATTTCGATTTCTTCGCCGACAGCAAATTTGCCCTGCGCGATGGTTCCTCCGATGATGCCGCCTTCCAAACCCTCAAGGGTTGTTCCGGGCTTGTTGATATCGAAGGAGCGTATGATAAACATCATTGGGGGCTTGGTTTCATCCCTCTTGGGTGTAGGGATAATTGTTTGAATGGCAGTTAAGAGTACATCAATGTTTATGCCGCGTTGCGCTGAGATTGGTATGATTGGTGCATTTTCTGCTACTGTTCCCTTGACGAAAGCTTTGATTTCTTTGTAGCTTTCAATTGCCCTCTTCTCGTCGACAATGTCGATTTTGTTCTGAACGATTATTAGGTTTTTTATGCCGCTGACTTCTGCTGCTGCAAGGTGCTCACGTGTCTGCGGTTGAGGACATGGTTCATCCGCTGCTATGACTAGGATTGCGCCGTCCATTATGGCTGCGCCGGAAAGCATCGTTGCCATCAAGGCTTCGTGGCCGGGTGCATCGACAAAGCTTATGGCGCGCACAAATTCGGCTTCTGAATTGCAGTTTTCACAATAAGGTTTGATGGTAAAGTTTTTTGGCGGTTCACACTTGGGGCATTTGTAGATGGGCATGTCGGCGTAGCCGAGTTTTATGGTGATGCCCCGTTTGAGTTCTTCACTGTGGCGTGATGCCCAAGTTCCAGTTAACGATTGAACCAACGTTGTTTTTCCGTGGTCTACATGTCCGATTGTGCCAATGTTGACTTCTGGCTGCTTAGGCAAGGCTTTACTAGTGTTACTCATAGGATTCTTCTTCTTTCCAATAAATACTGACGAATAAAGGATGAATTAATTAATGCAGTTTATAAGGTTTAAGCATGCATAAAAACAAAATTGCGATTATTTCGCAGCTTGTTCTGACTTGGCTTCAACTGGCTTTGCTGGTCTTTCAACAATCTTTAGGTTAATCTGAACAATTTCATCGGTAATTATGTCTCCGCGAACAGTTTTGCGTCTTCTCTCGCCGCTTTTCTTAGCCTTAAAGCCTGCTCCGCCGCTAAGCACCACTCTTCTTCGGATTCCGCCATGGACGTTTCCCCTCATTGGGACGCCGTCTTTGTCAGATCCACCCAAAATTTGAATTGTATGAGCAGGTAAATCTACTACTGAACCGTCTAATGTTTCTCCTAGTTTTCTGCCGATGAACGGCGCTGCGCGTGATTCTTCGAGCTCTACTACTTTGGATGTTCCAGCTTGGGGATCGGAAACTATTACCTTAAACTTCGCCATGATATTCTCTCCAGCGGAGTATGAAATTGGGCTCTCTCTCTATTAAGTATTTATGCAGAGTTTTCTCTTCAAAAGGCTATTTTTAAGCAACTTAAGATTTTTTAGGTAAAAGTTTTAAAGTAGCTGTGAAGTGCTGTGTGGCTATGTGGCGGCTTGGGTTTTTCTTTCATGACATGGCATTCGGATTACTTACAGTCTTCATACCGCTCTACGTAGTTTTATTCAAAAACACCAGCATCCTAGGTGGACCGCTACTTGCGCTTGGAGTCATGACTTCAATTGCAATATTCTTCTCTATTCCCGCATCGTTTCTCTGGGGGTACCTCTGCGACAAAACCAGACATTATAAGGCGTTTATTCTTCTTTCTTTCGCTTCGCTATCTATAATCCTTTTTCTTATGGCTCTTCCATTCGCTCAAAACCTAATAGTTTTCGTAGCCTTGTATGTTGTAATGCAAATGTTGCACGTGGCACATGAATCACCAAAAAATGTGCTTGTGACGGAGCATTATAGCCGCAACGATTGGGAAAGCTCTTTCGGGTTCTATGAGGCGATTACTGAAATAGGTTTTATCATCGGCTTAGCCGCCGGTATGGTTTTGTTTGCATCTGCCCTTAGCTTTTCAGTTTTGTCAACATACTCTTTCTTCCTTTGCAGTGGTTTAAGCGTAGTCGCCTTCGTTCTGGCTTTATTACTGATAGCTGACCCATTGATGATTTTTGAAAGACGCTTAGTTAATATCGAGAGGAAACTTGACCTTAGTCATCGCGGTTTTGAAGGTTCAGCCAAACTTATGGATGGGCTACCCTGGAAGGGTTCATTAAAAGAGGACAGCTTTCTTGGGTTCGCTTTAGCGATAGTACTATTTGCCCTAGCAACAAGCTTGTTTTTCACGCCTCTGCCAATATACCTTAGAGACGTTTTTGGAGGGCAAGAACAATACGTATATCTCGCCTACATTCTCAACTCGGTCGGCGCAACAGTTGGCTACTTCTTAATCAGAAGCAAAGCAAGAACAATGGATATTAAAAAACAGATGCCTCGCTTCATATTTTTACGTAGCCTTCTAATTTTTGCTCTCGTCGGGGTAATTTCGCTTGCTTTTGAACCAACCCTCCTAACTTTTGTTCTCCTGATATGCATTGGATTCGTTTATGCAATGTATTACATCATGATGCTTTCTCTCTCCATGGAAGTTATACCTCAAGGAAAAGCTGGCTTCTTCGACGGAATGGTCGGCTTGGGTGCAGCGATAGGTGCTTTCCTTGGACCTTTTCTTGCATATAACTTAAATTATATTCCAACTTTTCTCATTGCAGCAGTGATTTTCCTTGGTGCCTTCATAGCACTAAAAGTATTTCGATAAAAATTAAAATAAAAAGAATGGGCGAATTATCGCTCAAGTTTGGCTTATTCTGTGTGGACTCTGTACAAGTCTACGTCTTCGCGCATGCTTGGCGTTAATTCGAGGAAGTCTCGAACTGACCTTTCGATGTCTTTGGATTGTGTAACATATCTGCCGACGATGAGTATGTCTGCGCCTTGATCTAATGCTTCTTTAGCTGTTTCCCGTACTATGCCGCCTGCGACTGCGATTAAGTATTTCTTGTTGGTGGTATAGTAAATTTAACCATTGGGTAAGTCAGTAAATCTTTATATCCCATAGCTTCTATTGAAGTCCTAATTCGGCGAGGAAATTCGGTGTCTTGGACTGACTGGACATTATTGGGTTTATTTATATTTGGTTTTTTACTGTTCTTGTACGGCGCCAACACCTACAGTTCAGTCGTTGGATACAGTGGTATCTACCTTTTCATCGGGTCAATTGGAGCCTACCTTGTTATCTACATCTATAAGGAATTAACCAAGAAACCTGAGATCTAAATTCCGTAGAGTTCGCTGTATTTTTTGTTTAGGTACTGCAGGTATGGTTGTGAATTCAGGCATGTCCCAGTTGCTATCTTAATTAGTTCTTCTGGGTCAAAGAGGTCGCTTTTGCTGTGGACGTTTGTTTTTAGCCAAGTGTTGACGTCTTCGAGTTTTCCATCAGCCAGTTCTCCACGCCAATTTGGCAACTCTTTGTTGATCGCCGAGGTTATTTGTCCACTGTAAATGTTTCCCAATGCGTAGCTGGGGAAGTAACCGTACAATCCGCTTGCCCAATGAGTATCCTGCATCACGCCTTCGGAGTCGTCCTCGATTTTCACGCCCAGGTAGTCAGCGTATTTCTGATTCCAAACCTCTGGAAGTTCGTCGACAGTAATTTTGTCTGCGAATAGGTCTCTTTCAAGTTCAAAACGAATTATGATGTGGAGGCTATAGGTTACTTCGTCGGCTTCAATCCTAATTTTTGAGCGTTCAACTTTGTTTATAGCATGGATAAATGGGTCTAACTGGAGATTACTAAGGCTTGGTGCGGTTTGCTTGATTTTTGGCAGAAAACCACTCCAAAACTCCTTGGAACGTCCAATAATATTTTCATAGAAACGCGATTGCGATTCATGAACTCCATACGAGCAGGTTGAGCCGACGGGTTGATATTGCCATTTTGGGTTGAGGTTTTGTTCGTAGAGCGCGTGTCCGCTTTCATGGAGTACCGAGAAGATTGAACTTGCAAAATTGTTAAGATAATAATGGGTGGTTATGCGTACATCTTCGTAGTATCCTGTGGTGAAAGGGTGTTCTGTTTCATCCACTCTTCCACCAGCCGCCGATGAAGCAGTGTCGTAGCCGAGCGTTTGGGTTATGAGTTGCGTGATTTTGCGTTGATCTATGACCGAAACTGATTGATTTAGGATTTGTTTGTCCGGTTTGGACTTGCAATCTTCTATTTTTGCGATTAACGGTTTTAAACCTGCCAGCAACTGGTTGAACGTTGCCGTTATGGTCTGTGCCGGCATTTTTGGTTCAAAATTGTCAAGCAACGCTTCATAGGGCGTTTTGGTTTCCTTAACTTTCATGAGAATTTCTGCCGCTTGTTTGTTTAAGGTAAGCAGTTTTTGCAATTCAGGCTTGAAGAGGTTGAAGTCTTTTTTGGCTTTTGCTTTCTTCCAAATGTTAACGGTCAACGCTTCTTGCATTGCAAGGTCTGAAACGAGTTTTTCTGGCAGAGCCGTTTGTTCTTGGTAACTTTTGTTTATGAGGTACAAGTTGCGTTTTTTCACTTCTTCCAGCGCTTGGTAATCTGCTTTTGTTTGGATGGTTTTTAAGAGTTTACCGATCTCTGGGTCGGTTGCTATTTTGTGGCGGATGCGGCTGAGTAGCGCCAGTTGTTGGCTGCGTTGTTCCACCGCTTTGGGCGGCATGTAGATTTCCATGTCCCAGTGAATGATTCCTTCAGCCGTTGAAAGCACTACCAAATCCTTGGTTTTTGATAAAAGTTCCTTGTAAGCAGATTCTACGTTAATTGCCAAGATTATTCGCCTCAATGTCTGATGGGAGGCTTCTTTATTTACTGTTAGGTTGAAGCGTTATTACGAACGCCATACTGCTTTGAAAGTATACGACAAGTAACTTTTAATTTCAGTCAACGAAAGCTTTGATTTCCCACGCTTACGATTCACAAACACAATAGGTGATTCTTTAATCGCAAATTTCTTCAAAGTCGCCTGTCTAACAGTTTCTATCTGGATTTCATAGGTGTGGCTATGCAGGCTGTTGACTGCTTCTCTTAGAAATATTGTAGAGTAACAGCGAAATCCACTGGTACAATCATGCAGCTTTAAACCCAAAGAATTCCGTGCGATAAAGTTCGCCGTTTTGCTGATGACTTTTCTTGTGAAGGGCCATCCGCTTATTTTGCCTCCTTTGACGTATCGACTGCCTATGACGATTCCGCAGTCACATTCCCGCATTGTTGCCAAGAGCTGGGGCATGTCTTGTGGATTATGAGAATAATCAGCGTCCATTGCGAAGACATATTTGGGAGGATTTGGAGCGGATAAGAATATTTTGAAGCCGTCCGTTATGGCTGTGCCCAAACCTGATTTTTTTGGTCTCAAATAGAGAGTGATGTTGTGGTATTTGAGCTGTTTTTCCCTGACGATTTCTGCGGTTCCATCTGGGCTTGAATCGTCAATAACCAATATGGACGCATCCAACTTCAGGTTTTCAATGTCTTCTATTAGTTTCGCTATGTTGTCGGCTTCTCCATAAGTTGGAAGAATTACGCCGACTTCAGAATTTCCCACTGAATTGCTGATTAAGTCAATGCTCATGAAACCTTGCCATCCATAATAGAGCTAAATAAACTAATAAAGATCAGCAAATCATTGCCCTTGCGTCATAGTTTTCTGTTTTCTCTTGTAATATTGAAGAGGGTGATAGATACGTCGGCATAACTCATCACGGTTCTTACATACGCTATGAGTTTGCAAAACCGAGCATTGGGGACAGGTATACTTTGTTCCCGATCCCCGTTCACCAGCGATATGCTCGATCTGGTAGCGCGTTAAACGTTCGTTGTAATCGGAGAAGGTTTTGAACATGTCATTGAGTCCTTCAGGTGTCATGCCGATATTAACCATAAATGATGTTAGAGTGAAACGTCCGATGTGGCTAAGGTGATGCGCTTGTGATGCATCCGCATAGAGTGCGTTAATGCATGGTGGAAAAGCGGCCTGGACTACGAATTTGGGCATTTCTTCAATTTCTTGCCCCATAATTGTTTGAGCCAACTTCGTCAGTTCCTCGGCGATAGAGGTTATTTCTGGGGGCAAGTTCTTGATTTCTGAAACGTCCATCCTTTTCTCGACGCGGTGTTTTATTTCTTCTTGGAGCAGTCGCACGACCTTTTCTTTGTTTAAGTAAACCCTGCCCTTATCCATGATTTGGTTAACCAGCTTCCACTCGGAACCATGCATGTGGGCTGCATTCTTGAGGTAGAAATTAAACCCTAGACGAAAATCTTTGCCAAATCCTCCTTCCGCAATATCCCAATCAAAGTCTTGGGCAATGGCAAAAATTTTTCCTTTACTCTCGCTGAGCATTTGTACATGTGCAGTTTTTGCAACTGCTAACGCGTACCGTTTTTTGATCCATGAATTTTTGGTTGCAATAACCAGAATAAGTGCAGCAGCAAAAGATGAAATTTCAGCCCGTGTATCCCTGATGGCTTCTCCTGTATTTACTTCTAAGATTGCTTTTTCGACGCGGCTCTGGGCTCGGTCAAAAATGGTTTTCTCAGCAGATAAAGTTCCGATGGTAAACTGGAGACCTTCAATTTGTTTTGAGGCTTGTTTTAAAAATGGGTATTTGGCAAAATCTTGGGAAGAAAATGCCGTTTCCATTTGCACTTTCGTTTTACTCGGTTTCGATTCTTGGCGCCAAGAAGAAAGTTAACTTTCCCTCTTTTGTCTGCTGGAAATCGATTCGCACAGGCATGTCAGATGAAAATTCCAATGTTGCAATGTCTGAGGTTGCGGATGCAGCTTTGATGATTTCTGAAAGGTAGCTTAGGCTAAAGGTTGCTTTCGCGTTCTCTTTAACTTCTAAGTCGAGGAGTGCGTCGTTGCCTTTTTGGAGTATGATTGTTGCACCCATCAAGTCGCCCGAAGCGCTCAGGGTCAACTTTTCTGGTTCAGCTTCGATTTTTACGTGGTCGCTGACGAGTTGGGCGTCCTCGATTGCTTGGCTTAAGCCCTGAGTAGTGGTTTTGGCTTTGACGTTGAAGCTGATTTTTGGTGTTGGAACTTCTTCTTCGGAAGCTTCCAGTGTAGGCATCGTAAAGTTTCTGCTGTACTTGCCAGTAATTGTAACAAGTAAACGGCCAGTCTTGTCGTCCAGGGACAGTTCAACTGCTTCTTCTTTTCCTGCACGTTTGAGAAGTTTGAGTAATTCACTGATGTTTAAGCAGATTTTTGTGGGTTCGGTGCTTATAAATTCTTGGAACAGAGTTTTGGGCCATTCAAAATCTATCATGGCTACACGTGATGGGTCCATGGCGCGAAGTTTTAAGCCTTCAGCGTCAATTTTGAAGGTTGCTTCATCAACAAGAATTGAGATGGCAGTAGCCATATCCCTTAAGAGTTTAGCGTCAGACACTTTAAGCTTGAACATGTTACCCTCTTCCTCGCTGTATCATGTATTGTAAATTTATATAGCTATTGATTACGCTTTTAGTTAATAAAATTGTTCCCAATCAAACACAGAAACAGTCGTTTTGCAATAGAAATTAATTTCTGAATGTGTCATCAATTCTCTATCCCCTTTCTTCTCAAAGATGTGAGTGCAGCTCGTCAAGCTTCTCAACTTTTATCTGTCCTAAATGTTCTCGTGTTGTTTGTGCTACCTGCAGCATGACCAGCCTATAATTCAAACCTGACGCTTACGACAAAAACCAATTTTCTGGGCTGTTTGCTAATTGATGTTTGGTATATCGGGGTTTCCTAATTACAACTAACTATTAAAAAATACAAAACTTCCGAGCTGAAAACTGTTGGTTTTTGCCTTAAAAGTCATAAAGTATAAGAGGGTGTATGTTTCTTTTATGCGAGCTGGTAGTCAACGTGAACGTTCCTAAAGAAATCAATACGTACTGTCCAAAATGTAAAGCTCACACCGTTCATACTGTATCCATCTATAAAGCGGGCAAACGCAGAGCACTTGCTAGAGGCGAAAGGCACCATGAACGTGAAAAAGAAGGTTACGGAGGACAAAAATATCCACTTCAACATGAGTTCGCCAAAACCACAAAAAAGCAAACTATGCGTATGAAATGCAAAAAATGCAACTTCATGTACCACAAAGATGGAATACGCCTACGAAAACTAGCCCTAGTATAAAATTAACGGAGTTTGAAAATTATGTCTGAATGGAATAAACTTATACCAAAACCGCGAAGCGTCTTCCTACGGGTAAAATGTCCGAAATGCGGCAATGAACAACTCATCTTCAGCAACGCAGTTAACAAAATCTCCTGCAACGTCTGCAGTGAATTGTTAGCTGAACCCAGCGGTGGAAGAGCAAAGATTAACGGTGACGTCCAAGCAGTTCTTGAGTAAGAGGAACAACAAAATGGCTGAGCTTGAGCTAATTGGCTGGCAGCTTAGCTTTTCTAGAAGGGACTGCTAATTGGTTTGGCAACTACGTAAATGCGTGAAATGTGAAAAATACACCTTAAACAAGACTAGTTGTCCCTACTGTGGTGGACCAGTAAGAATTCCTCATCCGGCTAAATTTTCCCCAGATGATAAATACCTAAAGTACCGAATGGCTATGAAAAGGAGCGCAGAAGCACAATGAAGGAAACTTACATCAAAGAATTTAGCGAAATCACACCCAACAACCCAATCCTTATCGAAGGTTTACCTGGCTTAGGACTCGTGGGAAAAATTGCTCTGCGCTATTTGATTAAGCAATTGAAAGCCAAAAAAATCGCTTACCTATATTCACCACATTTTCCATATTTCGTGTTAGTTAACAAAAAAGGTAATGTGCGCTTGTTAAGAGGCGCATTCTACTTCTACCAAAACCCAAAGGGAAACGACATTATCCTATTCACAGGCGACAGCCAAAGCCAAACCATAGAAGGACAATACGAAATCGCCGATCGCATGTTGGATTTCTCCGAAAAACACCATGTAAAAACGATTGCAACCATCGGTGGCTACCGCATGGAACCCAAAGAGAAACCAAAAGTCTTCATAGCAGCAACATCGCAAGATGTTCTGCACAAAGCTTTGGACGCTGGTGCAACTCTTAGCACTTCAGGAAGCCCCATCGTAGGAACCGCAGGCTTAATTCTTGGCTTAGCGAAATTCAAAAAAATCGACGCACTCTGCTTACTTGGCGAAACACGTGGTTATCTCCCAGATCCTCTGGCTGCAAAAAGTGTTCTAGAAGTACTTAAGTCAACTTTCAATTTTGACTTGGACCTTGCTGGCTTAAACGAAGAAATCGCAAAAGCCGAAACAATGGTTACCCGCCTACAGCAAATCGAAGAAAAACGTGCTGTACAAGCTGAAGAAACCAGAAAACAAGACGACAAAAAAACAACGTATATTTCCTAACCAAAATCTCTTTTTATTATCTCAACTATCTTGAGAGCTGTTGTGCCATCCCCGAAAGGTGAAACGAAAGGCAACTTCTCCTCTTTTCCAATTGCTTCATATATGGCCTCTAAAATCTTGTTCTTGTCGGTTCCAACAATTTTGGCAAATCCTGCCTCAACCGCTTCCTGCCTCTCGGTAGAAAGCCGAAGAACTAAAACTCGCTTCCTAATGCTTGGAGCAGTGGATTCTTCCTGTATACCTCCAGAATCCGTGATGATTAAACTTGAATTCTTCATCAAAACCAAGAAATCTAAGTAACCCAACGGAGGAAGAATCAACACATTTTTCATACTTTCCATTTGCGATAGCAAGTTGTTTTCTTGCAGCCGCTTTTTTGTTCGAGGATGCATCGGATAAACTATTGGTAGAGGAGATTTCGAGAAAACATCCAAAAACGACTTGAGAAATTCGATGTCGTCGACATTTTCTGCTCGGTGTGCGGTTGCTAAAATGAAGGTTTTGAAGGGTATCTTTTGCATTATAGTAGATTTTTTTTCGGCAATTGGCAGATGCTGGTTTACTGCGTCGATAGCGGTGTTTCCAGTAAGGAAGATTTTGCCCCAAACATTCTCATTAATGAGGTTTGCTTTGGCGGTTTCTGTGGGCGCAAACAAGTAGTCTGAGATGTGGTCGGTTAAGCGTCGGTTATGTTCTTCGGGCATTCGTAAATCAAAGCTTCTCAATCCAGCTTCAACGTGTCCAATGGGAATTACACGTTTGTTTGCCGCCAGCGCCGCGGATAGAACAGTGTTTGTGTCCCCTTCCACAAGGACTATGGATGGCTCAACCTTTTCTAGTAAGTCATCCATCTTCATCATAATTTCAGCTGTCTGTGCTCCCGGGGAAGAAGCTTCGATCTTTAGGGCATAATCGGGTGCTGCTAGCTCAAGGTTTTCGATGAATTGCTGAGACATGTTGTAGTCGTAGTGTTGTCCACAGTGCACGAATACATGGGGTAGTTCGGCTTTGTTTAGCGCCCGAATTATTGGAGCCATCTTTATTATTTCGGGCCTTGTTCCAGCAACCACTAAAACTGGTTTCATAACGCTCAATCCAGCCTACGTCTTCTTTAAGCATCCTTCGCGTGGTTCATAAATTGTTCCTTCCCGCAGCAGTTGGCTAAGCATGCGTTCGATTTCGCCCCTAGGAATCTTGTGCTTGGTTTCCAACTCGTTAACCAAGGAATCTCTCTCAACGATGCCTGTTATCTTCTCCATATCCATCAGCGTTGATAGCACCGTGGATAATCTGTCTCTTATGCTCTTGGATCTGCCAGTCATAATCAAGTCGATGTCAACTTTGTAGGATGAGAGGTCTATTCCGACTTCTTCCAGTGACCGCTTCATGATCGTTATGGCTGCATCTGCATCGGCTCCAGTGACTTCCTTGCGAAGCGCAACGCGTGCTCGGGCTTCTGAAATACGAACCAGAGATTCCAGCTGACGAGCAGTTATCGCTACAGGCGAGCCTTCGGTTTCGCTTGCGGAACGCATTGCTAAGTAGAAGTCGCTTAGACGGTTTAAGGCGTCCATGCTGAGTTCAGGCTTAATACTCTTGGCAAAACTGACATATTTGCGCAGAAGTTCAGCATCGACTTGGGCTTCTACAGGGCTCACTCCTCGCCTGTGAATTTCCAAGATGTGTCTTGACATTTTGTTGTCCGATTCTTTGTTTGGCACGTCTCGCAGAACGAAGATTAAGTCAAAACGTGAAAGGATAGTTACAGGCAGGGAAATGTTTTCTGCAACGGTTCGGTTGGGTTCATACCTGCCCAAAGATGGGTTTGCGGCTGCAAGCACCGCAGTTCGAGCGTTCAATGTCGCGACGATGCCGCCTTTTGCAACTGAAACAGTGTGCTGTTCCATGGCTTCGTGGATGGCAACGCGGTCTTCAGGTCGCATTTTGTCCATTTCGTCGATGCATGCGATTCCTTTATCCGCTAGGACCAATGCGCCTGCTTCTAGGCTCATGCTTCCTCCTTTCTCTCGGACTACTGCTGCAGTCAAGCCTGCCGCGGTTGTGCCTCTGCCCGAAGTGTACAAGCCTCTTGGCGCTATTCTAGCGACGTATTGGAGCAACTGTGATTTGGCGGTTCCTGGGTCACCGATGAGCAATGCATTCATTTCGCCCCTCACGTTTACGTCAGGGAGGCTCTTTGAAACTCCACCGAACAGAAGGTACATTATAGCTTCTTTGATATGTTCTAAGCCGAAGATTGAGGGCGCAATGGAAGTCATGATTTTTCTGTGCACTAATGGGTCTTTGGATAGTTCGATCATTTTTGCTTCTTCTTCGGGTGTGGGCGGAGAGGTTTCTGGTTCTTTGCCTAGGACCTCTATGGAGTTGGCGTCTAGTTGGAGGATGAATGTGCGAAGTTTCCCCATGCCCATTAGTGACGGTGCAAAAGCACGGACAGTGCCAACAACGGATACGTGATCTCCTGGTCGTGCCACATCGACTATTTCGTCACCGACAAGCTTCACAGCTAACACACGAGGAAGCTGTCCTGGTGGTAAATCCTCTGGTTTTTCCTGCAACCTCAAGTCCTGTGAATCAATGAAAGTGGATTCTTCTTGACTAAACTCAAATGGTCCATCGCGACCGCAATCGGGCGCAACGCAAACAGAAGGCGCCTTCAAGAACTGGCCAGTTTGCTCAACTAGGTTCATAGTGCCACATCGTTTGCATTTGAAGGCTCCAAGCTGAACCATCGGTCGTACAGGAGTAGCCCGAACCACGATGCCTTCAATCATGACGAGTTTGCTCATCTGCCTTGAGCCGAGTTTTCGAAGTACTTCTTTGCCTAGAAGCTTTATGATTCTAACAATGACTTTCTCTATTTTCTCAGCGTATTCAGCGTCTTCAATGCGTAGTTGCTCGTAAGCTCCTTTGCCAGCATGTTGAAGGTACTCTTCGGGTTTGTTTAGTAACAACTCCGCGAGTGCCTGGTCGAAGCCGTAGAGCTCTTCAAAATTGATGGTTAACGAACCCTTGCCCGAGATAGCTAATTCCGCGATTCCCTGTCGGTACTTTTCTTTCTTGAAGAACTCTTGGAAACGCTGCTGAGGATCGATGGTTTCAAGCTTAGCCATCCTACTTCTCTCCGCTCTCTAAAATTCTTGTTTTCCACTCAGAGATGATTTTTACTAGTTGCTCGTAGACGAGTCTTTCTTCGCTTGTGAGTTTTTTTAGAACCTGGTCGCTTTGGGCTGGAGCGGCGGACAAAGCGACTATTTTTTTTAATCGTGAGTTCACGATGTCGCGTGCTAATTGTTTTCCGCGGTCGTATTCTTGGAATTTGACGGCATCGGGTTGTTTTGTTGTTTGGTCTTTTAGGTCGCCGATGAACCTGCGGAGTTTAGGGTAGAAGTCGCCAGGTAAATCGGATATTTGCCCTGGAATCTGCACGCCTTCCTTCCATTGTAGTTGGAAGAGTCTTGTGGCGTCGAGCATTTCGCCTTCCCGAAAATGCACCATACCCGCAGACGCAAGTTCTTTTGCTACCCAAAAATAAACTTCGTACTCGTTGCCTTCGTCGAAGGGACCGACAGTTAAGCCTGCAAGCTTAATCTCTGGGCAGTTGCGGTTCGCTACTATTTTAACAAGCGAGTTCTCATAACAAAAGTCCAGTGTACATATTTTCGCTGCCAATCCCAGTTCCCTCTCAATCTGATTGTTCCTTTCGGGGTTCAACAGATATAACGAATGGGGTTTTAAGGCTTTGGTTACAACGGCGCTGAACTATTGTATATGGAATTTAGGTCTTTTTTGTCGCAAAAAGCGTTTTCAGGATTATGGCCATAATCCAAGGACCCTAATAGCGTTCGCTACTCTGCCCACTCCCAGCATTAATGCACCTGTGCGCATGTCGCTCTCTTCCTTGGTCACAATCGCTTCTACATCGTTGAAGGCTTTAGTCATCTTCTCCTCCAACTTCCGATTAACCACTTCCAATGGCCACTGCTCCCTTGTCAAATTCTGAACCCACTCAAAATAGCTGACGGTGACGCCGCCGCTGTTGGCAAGGATGTCTGGGATTAGGCAAATTTCTTTTTCGTAGAGGATTTTGTCTGCTTCAGGGGTCGTGGGTCCGTTTGCAGCTTCAGCTACCATGTGAGTATTTATTTTGTCGGCGTTTTTGATTGTAATCTGGTTTTCCAGCGCAGCAGGAATGAGTACGTCGCATTCAAGCTCAAGCAGCTCCTCGTTTGTTATGTTCTTGCAGCCTTTGTAGTTTTGGACGGTACCTGTTTTTTCTTTATGCGCTAAAACATCTGGTGGATTTAGGCCATTTGGGCAGAAAATTCCCCCGGTGGAGTCGCTTACCGCTATGACCTTGCAGCCGATTTCCTGCGCTGCCACTGCCGCGTGATAGCCAACATTGCCAAAGCCCTGAATGACAACAGGCGCACCTTTGAGTTTTAAGCCGTTGTTTTCTGACGCTTGTTTAACGCAGTGAATTACGCCTCTTCCTGTAGCTTCAGTTCTGCCCCATGAACCCCCAATCTCAACGGGTTTGCCCGTTGCACTTTCAGGTATTCGATAGCCTTTAAGTTGACTATAAGTGTCCATTATCCACGCCATCGTTTGCGAGTCAGTGTACATGTCTGGCGCGGGAATATCCATATGTGGACCAAGATACTCTGAGATTAAGCTTACATACCTGCGAGTTAACCGCTCCAACTCGTGCTGACTAAGTTTTTTGGTATCTACACATATACCGCCTTTGGCTCCACCGAAGGGTATGTTGGCTATGGCACATTTCCAAGTCATAAGCATCGCAAGCGCGGTAATTTCGTCAATAGTGATACCGGGAGCGTATCGGATTCCGCCCTTGAAGGGTCCACGAGCGTCCCAATGTTGAACGCGCACGCCATTGAAAACATTGACAACTCCGTTGTCCATTCGGACGTCAATGCTTACAGAGATGGAGCGTTTAGGTTGGCTAAGCATCTTATGCATGCCTGAGTCGAGCCCCAGCTTTTTTGACGCTAACTTGAGTTGGGAAAGTGCTACGCTTAAAGCGGAGTGTTCTTCAGCCATAACCAAGCCTTCTTCTATAATTGTAAAACTGAAATGGTTAGATAAGACTTACCCTTTGCTTGTTTTGTGGGTTTGGTTGATGCTTTTGTATACGGAATGTTTTCTGAATATACGATGCTTTGATTCACAAAAAGATTTGATTGACTAATTGAATTAAATAATTAATTTTAACCACATAACTTATCGTAAAACGTTAAAGATAACTAAAGTTTTGTCATTGAAATATATTTTAAAAATTTTCCAGGTTCTGTTCAAAATGCTTCTTATCTCTCAAACATTGAGGACAGACGCAGCCAAAGGGCAGATTCTTGGTAGTGCATAATTCATCATATTTGCATTCGCCGCAAGCGAAATCTTTGCCGCAACGAATGCAGCTTTGAAGAAAAATCACTTCATTTTCAAGGATTCCGCTGATGGTTTCAATGAGCTTCTCAATGTTATTGTAACTTTTAATGGAGAAAACGCCTTGGTCACGGTTATAATCACATCCTAAATGTATCAAAAGTACGAACTTGTCTTTTTCAACTCGAGGAAGCTTGAAGGCTTTCTTATTCAAAACCACCATGTTCTTCAGAACCTGTTCATTTTAACCAGGAAATCAACTTCTTCAGGAGAAAATTCAAACCATGCGATCAAGGGGCTATTTTTTGTTTTCTGCAAAAGCATCTTCACAAAGGGAACGAAATCGTGCTTGGCTTTGCTGTGGGAAACGTGGCATTTGGCGCCGATTTTGCCGCATATGCTGTCAAGCATGGTTCTTTTGCCCTTGGTCCAAAATAGTGTGATTATGCGAATTGGAGGCGAAATGAATTCGAAGGGTTTGTAGGATTGGGGGTTTACTGCGGCAGCTTGGGATAGGTCATTGAAGAAGTACTTGAGTAGATGCCAGTATTCGGTTCCTATTCTGCCGCGGAAAACGTCGGCTTGCGAAACAAAGTCGTATGCAGTAGCGAGTTCTGCTGCGTCTGTGTAGCGTCTTGGAAGGTTGTCGCTTACTGAGAGTAGAAAATCGTCGTAGTCAACGCTTGAATAACTCAGCAAGGAGGAGACTTCAGCGATTGATTTTGCAGAAAAGAAGCCGCGAAGAGTATCGTCCATACTAATGTCTTTGTTTCGGGAACTCAACATCGCAGTGTCCTCCAAGGTTAGCGAGTGGTTTTCTTCGCTCAGGCTCTGCAAGTCGTTTATGGCTGAGCGCACATCGCCTCGGCTGTTTTGGGCAATTCTTTCAAGTCCATCAAAGTCAGCTTTAATATGCTCCAAAACACAGATTTTTTGCAGCAAAGCAATTACAAGAGGTATGCGTATTTGTTGGAACCGTATGAGCTGGCAGACTTTCTTAAGAGGACGTAGTTTTTCAACGTCGGGATCGTTAGCTGCCATAATGACTGGTGTGAGCGCTTCTTCTACGATTTTTATTATTGCGCTAACACCGCCTCGGTCTTCATTGCCTGCAATGCCGTCGACTTCGTCAAGGAAAAGCAAGTTTCCTTTTCCTTTAGTTTGGCCTGTTGAAAAGTTATCTAAGGCAACATAGGAGGTGGCTGGTTTAGCAACCGCATTGATGGCTTTTTCAGAGCGGGTGTCGCTGGCATTCATCTCGATGATAGTAAAGCCGAACTCTCTTGCAGCAGCATTAACCAAAGCCGTTTTTCCCACGCCAGGCGGTCCATAGAGCAACGCGGCTTTCTTGCTTTTACGCTTGGTCTTAAGCCACTCAACAAAGGATGCTTTAGCTTCTTCGTTGCCGATAATGTCTTCAATCTTTTTTGGGCGGTACTTTTCAACCCAAAGCAGATCATTTTGCTGCATAAGTTTCCTCTACGTTGTTCCCAAACTTTCCAAACTGCGCCAATAAAGCGCTGAGTTGAATGTCGCTGTTTGCGCCCTGCGTCAAGCGGTAGTCATAGTCTCCTATTATGTTTGAGAGTTCTGCCTTCTGTTCAGGTGTTAAATCGGACATTTTGAAGATTTCCCGCTGGATTTGACGGATAATTTCTGAACCCGAGAAGCCGAATGAACCCATTATTTCATACATTGTTTTGCGTGATTCAATGAAATCGCCGTAGAGTGCTTTGCGTATCATTTTTTGTACTTGGCTTGGGCTGGCTTCACCGATTACTAAAGCAACTGTTTTGTCGTCTACGCACCCATCTTTATAGGCTGAAGCAGTCTGCAAGGCGTTTATAGCATGTCTTAGATCGCCTTCAGAGTAATCTACAATTTTATCTGCGGCTTCAGGCTGCAAGGTTACGTTTTCTTTTTTGGCAATGCATAGTAGATGTTCTTTCATGGCTTGTTTGTCTAGGCGTGAGAAGCGGAAGATAGCGCAGCGGCTTTGGATGGGCTCGATGATTTTGCTAGATTGGTTACAGATTAAGATGAATCTGGAAGTGCGACTGCTAGTTTCCATTATGCGTCTGAGCGCTGTTTGAGCGGGACCAGTCATCTGGTCACATTCGTCGAGTATGATTAATGAGAAAGGTATCTCGCCGAAGCTAGAGCGGCTGTATCTTGAGAAATCTTTGATTCTCTCGCGGACGGTGTCGATTCCTCTCTCGTCAGAAGCATTCAATTCTAAAGTGAAGTTTCGCCAGTTCGCTCCGTAGAGGGTGTGTGCGATAGCGAGGGCTATGGTGGTTTTCCCTGTGCCCGGAATTCCAGCGAGCATGAGGTGTGGCATGGTTTTTGGGTTTTTCATGAACGCTTTAATGCTCTCAACGATATCTTTTATCCCCACGACTTCATCGAGGGTTTTTGGGCGGTACTTCTCGACCCACATAAGTGCTTCTTCATTAACTGCCATAAGTTACCCTTCCAAATAAACTACAGAATAGTTATTCTAATTACTATTTTATCTTTCTCTACCAAAAAACTGGAAATTTAAGGGCTGACTAACCGATTTTGCTGCCTTCCACTATGTCTTTTTCTGGCTGTAAAACCACAACGTTCCCCGCTTCATCTTCAGCGGCTAAAACCATGCACTGCGATTCAATGCCTGCAAGCATGCGCCGTTGCAGGTTTAGGAGAAAAACGCATTTTTTGCCTACGAGATCCTCAGGCTTGTAGTGCTTGAGCAAACCAGCGACAGCTTGACGCTTTTCTGCGCCAAAATCAACTATGATTTTGATTAGTTTTTTTGATTCTGGAACTTGGTTTGCTTCGATGATTTTTCCTATGCGAAGATCTAGTTTTTGGAATTCGGCGAATGTTATTTCTTCAGCCATGCATTCACTCTCTCAGTTTAGTTTACGTGTGTTAAGCTATTTACTTTGCTTTTGTTTGTCAGCTGAATTCGAGTTTTTGTTGCTAAATTGTGTGCTCGCAGCAGCGGCTCGGGAATTCTACCCTTTGAACAGTGCTTGACGATTTCTACGGCGCTTTGAAGCGAGACCATGTGGCCAATGCTCACGTAGATGGGTTTAGCGCCTGGTTTTGTAGTTACAACTTCACCGATAACCTCGTCCTTATCAACCAAAAAGGTTCTGCCGTTCTTCTCCATTTCTGTGCCAATTAACCTGCTTTTTGCTGCGCCAATCGTCGGTTTTCTCAACGCTAAGCCAAGGTGGCTGGCGAACCCACATCTGTAGGGATGAGCGAATCCTTGGGCATCAACCAGAAAAACATCCGGCTGAATCTTTATTTTTTTGATTGCTGCCATGGCAGACGGGATTTCCCTAAACGACAGTAGTGTTGGAATATAAGGGATTTTTACCTCGCAGGTTGCGACTTGGGTTTCCAAAAGTTTTAATGAATCGTAATCTAAAACGGTTACGGCGCCGATGCCGACGGTGCCAACGTATGAAACATCCACGCCGCCGACTGTTCGGATTCTCTGCGGTAGCTTATCCTGTAAGATCAGCTTTTTTGATAGACAAACTTGTGTGTTGTGGGCTTTTTTTACGGAGAAATTCTTGGTAAGCTTGGGCAATTTTAGGGTTTGACCTTTCGGGGTTTAAGTTTGGCAGATTTTTTTGGTTCAAACCGTTTGAGTTGGTCTTCGAGGGATTTTCTGCGGACCTCAAGGGTGATGTCGCCGCGTGTTGATTCTATTATTCTTCTGGCTGTGTCGGATTTGTGTCGGAGACCGGGTACAAGCATGTAGGCTTCGTCGAGCGCTAACAGCTGAATGAATATATCATCCATGATTTCAAGGCACCTCTCGCCCTTCTTTACTTCGCCTTCACGCAAATTATCCAATGCTAAACGCCTGTATTCGCCAATAACGTCGGCTAAACCCAAAACGTAATCGACGGAGGGCACGTTAATTTCGATTGGAGTCACAAACCGGTCTTCTTTAACTAAAACTAGAAAAATGTTTGCTTCTGAGTACTCTTGAAATGCTGCGCTAAGCATGCCGCCGTAGATGATTTCTGGGTACTGTTTTGCTTGGGTTTGAAGGTTAACGATTTTTTCTTTAGCGCACTTAACCATTGCTGCAGCGTCTTCAAGCCTTTTTTGATGAATGAGCAGAATCGCTTGTTTAGAGAGGCTAGTGGCTTTGCGCATGGCTTCGTGTGTGTCTTCGCGGATCTGGTTTTTCTGCATAAGCTCGTTTTTTATAGTTTGAATTACGATTTCTAGGGAAGACAAAATTGCACCAAATAGAAGATTGGGGTGGTTGTTTATTTCAATTTCTTACCCTTACTATAGCTGCGGGGCGCCTGCTGCCCATTTTTCAACTGTCAATCTGCGGTCGCCCAAGGAGAAGCTGACCTTAGCAAAGACTGTGTCTCCACCCCAAAACGGAAACATACTGTCCTTCGCTAAATCCTTCGGCAAATAGACGAGGTATTTGCCGTCTTTCCTTTGAATAACCGTCCTTTTCCTTCGCTTACCATAAATTGCCCAACTTGTTGAACGGTTGACTATTATGGGAAAAAATCGTATTTGTGTTTATCCTAACTTACAATCAAAACTTAAAAGTGCTTCAACAAGCCTTAATTGGCCGAAACCTGAATCGGCTTCTTCAACCGACTCAACAGCACCACACGGCTCTCTGGCGCCTCATTAATAACCTTGTAACCCGTTTTCTCAGCTAAATGGTTTGCAAAATCTTTGACTTCATTATGCATGGGCATGCGGTCAAACCCTAATCGCAAATTTGAAAATCCTATGTGCATGTAAGCTTTGGCTTCTATGTAGGTGGGGTTTGTTTTTTCGATGAGTTTAGTATATTCGTCTATAGCGCTCATGTTTTGGTCTTTTACCATTGTCATGCGTATCACTGTGGGGCAGCGGAAACTCTGTAGCAAAGAGAGGGTTTCGTTTAATTTTGCCCAGGCGCCTGGAAATAGGGGCCGACAAACCTGCTTGTAGACTTGTTCGTTTGGAGCGCAGAGGGAAATATAGAGTTGAGTGGGTTCTTGGCTTAGTTTTGAGAGTTTGGAGGGTAATGTGCCGTTTGAGACGAGGAAAGTGGTTAAGCCTTTCTGGTGGAACGTGCGGATTAATTCTCCAAGCGGCTCGTAGAGGGTGGGTTCACCCGTTAAACTAATCGCGACTTGCTTGGGCCTTTGGGCTTCTTGCAGTTTACGCCAATTTGCCTTCTCATTGCCCTTGTATCCAGTCAAGATTTTTTCCTGTGCCCTAAAAGAGCCCTCAACGATTTCTTCAGGCGTATCCTTAGATGGGTTTTTCATCTCATCCCATGTAACTTCTAAATCGCCGCTCTGGGCTCTCCAGCAAAACAGGCACTGCTGCGTGCATGAGTACAGCGAGGGCGTCATTTGGATGCAACGGTGAGATTGGATGCCGTAGAACTTCTGTTTGTAGCAGACTCTGCCGTTAACTATGGATTCGTAGAGCCACTTGCACCTTTTAACCGCCGAGTGACTTCCGATAAGATGGTACTTTTGCTTCTTAAGCGCAGTAAGAAGCGGAGAGGCAGATTGGTTTTCCAAGGGATACACCGAGTTTCTGTTACATTAGAAAAGCGTCTTTAAAAAATCCCTATGTCCGCAAGCCATTTTCTGCATGTAAAACTTGTTTAAGCTGTTTTGCAGGTTTAGGGCTTGAGTTTGAGGGTTGAACGGTAAAGTTTAAAATCATCCCTATGTTAAATCATGAGCATCAGCGATGTTGGCTACCTATTTGGGAGAGCGAGTGGTTTGAACAAGAAAATTATCACAGTTACTATCCTATTCCTTATTACTTTTGCCGCAGTGGTTTTGCCCGTGGAAGTTTATGCTCAGAACACAAACCTCGGCGTTAACTTGCTCCAAATTACCCCCAGCACAGCATCAGGTCAAGTTGGGTCAAGCATTAATGTCATTGGAACCCTCTACACTTCTAACGGTTCCTACCAACTTTTTCTAGGCAGAACTTTGGTTGCCAGCGGAAAATCTCAAGGTTACTATGTTGAAGCAAACTTTACAATTCCCCAACTGTTAAGCGGAGCCTACGCGTTGATTCTTCAAGATGTTTCAATAAACATTAACTCAACAAAGCAATTCACCGTTACAACGAACTATGCGATAAATGCAGTTCCTTCATCGGTACAGGAAGGCGGCAGTGTTGTGCTAAACGTCACTGTCTCAGGCGGTTCATTGGGCATTTCATACAACGCAGTTGTCGGGGTTGCTCTTCCAAGTCCTCTTGGCACAGTTTACACAAAGAACGTTAATTTGGGCGAAGCTAACTCCGTTGGAACTGCGAATGCACAGGTGACTTTTCCAGACAGCAGTTTTGTACCAAGCGGTTCATTAACCGACTATGCGGGAACCTACACATTGTACTTTAACCAATCGCAATCTTTAGCTCAGAACTCTTTTACAGCTAACTTTATCGATTCAACATCTTACCATAGAGGTCAAACGGTGAACGTTAGAGCGACAGATTATGCAGCTAACGAAGCTGCAACTCTCACTATAACGAACGTAAACTCTGGTACTGCTATTTATACTGCTCCTGTAATTGCCTCAGCAGAAGGCATAATCATTGCAAACTGGGTGGTTTCCTCAAATGCCGCCGTTGGCGACTACACCATAAAAATAACACCTCAAGACACTCAAAAGGGAATAGCTGACTCAGAAACTTTTACAGTTCCGGGATACAATATTAAAGTTCAAACAAACAATTTGGCGGGTCAAGCCATCGGGGGGATATCTATTTCAGCCGTAGATTCCGCCACTAACTCTGTTTACAATGTTACCAGCGATTCAAATGGGATTGCAAACCTTAAGCTTGAATCAGGTGCGCAGGTCCTCACGGCTTTCTGGAATGACGTTAACGTTGGAAGTCAAACTGTAACTGTCAATGGTGATGCATCCTTCACTTTAAGTTGCCAGTTAACGAACATCAAAATAACAGTAGAAACCACTAATGGCGTCGCCATGCCCTTTGTCGACTTAACCGTATCCTACCGCTATCAAAGCGGTTCGGGAACAAAGACTGGAAGCGCGACAGGTCAAACAGACTCCACAGGAACCTACACATTAACCTCGGGCTTTGCCGGAGCAACATACACTATAGATGCTTCAATCTACAAACAAATCTTCAACTCAGGCAACAACACAGTAAGCAACTTGCCAACTCAAGCAAATGCTCAAGTGTTCATAATTTGCCCAAGCGAAACCCTGAACTTAAACATCATTGGCTCTAACCAAGAACCAATTCCCAATACACGAATAGAACTAGTGGAGTTATCGAATGGCTTGTTCTATTCTGCAACAACTGACAGCAATGGTGCAGCCACAATACAAGCTACCTTTGGTATGTACCGTGCAAGAATCTACAAGGATACGACTCTAATCAACGAAACAAACGTGAATGTTTTTAGTAGTAGTCAACAGCAAATCCAATGTACACTCTACGGTATTCAACTTTCAGTCTCAGTAGTTGACTTCTTTGGATCGCCAATCTCCAACACAAACATAACGTTAAACGGCCCTTTACAAGCCTCAGCAGTTACTCAGAGTAACGGAAAAGTCACCTTCAACAACATAATCGGTGGGAACATGCAAATAATCGCTCAACCTTCAGGAATACCGGATGCTTCCCAAGCAATTACACTCAATGTTGACCAGCCAACTACTGTTCAAATAAAAATCGACAAGTATGTTGCTTTAGGTTCAATGCTGATACCAACCAGCTCCCTCTTAACCATCCTGATAGTTGTATTCACCCTAATCCTGTTCGCGATCGTTGAGATCTACAGGCGAAGCCGAGTTAAACATGCATCCACATCCTAAATTTTTCCCGTTTATAAGAATAAAGTTTATATTTCATCCAAATCAATAATGAAAAACCAAGGACCTATACAAAACATAAATTTTGAATTGACAATTGAGGTGTATCTGTTGGCTCAATCAAAAGCTTGTTCTCCCGCGTGTCAATCATTTAAATGTGCAAAAAACTCCGTTTTCTATCGACGCGACTCTGTTTGGTGCAGAGAAACCGAGGAACCATGTAACGTTGCAAAATGCATGTACTCGATGTGTTTTAAGCGACGCATGTTGCCCGGCGGAATCTGCGGCGAAACCGTCAAACGACAAACAGTTGAAAAAGAAATCGACGACGAATTCCCTGACGGCTCAGCGGTTAAACTGAAGGGAAAAGCGCTGCGTAAACTTGGAGACCAGGACTTCTACTAAAAAATAATGTTTAAAACAAAAATTTGCTCGTGTAAAAACACGAGTTTCGCTTTTCTATTTTGATTTAACCCGTTTAACTACTGGTGGCTTAACTTTCTTTAGTATCCTGTAGCCGCAGATGATGCATTTGGTTTCTCCGCCACGTAGTTCCAGCTCTTCAGAGGGGACTCTTGAACCGCATCTCATGCATTCATAAACAATTCCTGATTTTTCCATAGAGAACGCCTGTCCTACAAAGAAAAGCATTTTACTTTTAAACATTTCCAATATTTGCTTGCAATGAGGATGAATAGTTGAGGAAACGGCTGAGAGAAAAGCTATCGGAAGCTTATTCAACAGAAGAATATAGTAAAATCTTCAGTTCTTTTGACGTGATAGGCGACATAGCCATAATCAAGATCCCGCCAAGCAACGCTGCTAACTCAAAAACTATTGCAAAGCAAATAATGGCAGTGCACGCCAACATCAAAACCGTCCTTACACCAGCCACCAGCATCTCGGGCGACTTTAGAGTCAGAGTGCTTAGGCTGGTGGCGGGTGAAAACAAAACCGTCACTACCCATAAAGAAAGTGGATGCTCCTTTAGGGTTGATGTTGAAAAAACGTATTTCTCACCCAGGCTTTCATTTGAGCATAAGCGCATAGCTTGCCTTGTTAAGCCCAGCGAGACGGTGGTCAACATGTTTGCGGGCGTGGGCTGTTTTAGCATAGTCATCGCCAAAACTGTTAATCCTGTCAAAGTTTATTCAATAGATGTTAACCCCGTCGCCATAGAATGCATGAAAGAGAACGTAAAAGTCAACCACGTCGATGCCAGCGTTTTTCCCATACTTGGCGATGCTAAGGACGTCATTGCTGCAAACTTGCGAGGCGTCGCTGACCGTGTATTGATGCCCCTGCCGGAAAAAGCCCTCGAATACCTCCCCTACGCATTGTCGGCTCTAAAGCCAACAGGCGGCTGGATCCACTTCTACGATTTCCAGCATGCACCCGGAAAAGAAAATCCCATAGAAAAAACCAGGGTGATAGTTGCACAAAAACTCGATAGCTTAGATATAAAATACGTAATTGTAAGTTCGCGGGTGATGCGACCAACTGGTCCAAACTGGTACCAAACCGTACTGGACATACAGGTTACATAGTTGCCAAACAAGTTTTAATAACTCAACAAAGACTATTCTATTTCGTGGAATCCGATGAAACGTAAACTAATGGAAATCCTCGCCTGCCCAATCGATAAGTATCATCCTTTGGAGCTTCACGTCTTCGAAGAGAAAGACGAAATAGTTGAAGGCTTAATCGTTTGCCCCAAATGCCTACGCTGGTACCCCATACGCGACGAAATTCCAGAAATGCTTCCCGATGAGCTACGCAAAGCCGACGAAGATTTACCGTTTCTCAAGAAATGGAAGGAAAAAGCTCCTCAGAAAATAGTTTCTGAAGGCAAACCCTTCAACCTAACATAAGCTCTACTTTTTTAGTTCAACTGCTTTGTTTTTTGCAGAGGATTCAAGCGCTGCTGTTGCAACGGTTAGAGCTCGAACTCCGTCTTCGCCAGTTACGATGGGTTTTTTCTTCTCCAAAATGCATTCTAAAAAGTGATGCAGTTCTGCTTTGAGGGGTTCTTGGAATGGATAACGTGGCTGTACCGATTGGGTTTGCTGTTCAATCCACAAGTCCTGAGTTATGTAGTCTAGTCGCATGATGGCATCGCTTCCCGTCACGGTTAGGGTGCGGGTTTTGTAGGGTGTTAGCCAGTTGGATTCGATAAACGCGCTTTTGCCGTCGGCGTAGGTGAGCATTATTTGGGCGTAGTCTTCGAATTTTTGGATTCTCATGCTGCCCATTTTCGCATAAACGGAAATTGGGTCTTGACCGGAAATGAACCGCATAACATCGATGTCGTGGATGGCGGTGTCTTTGACGACGCCGACGTCACCGATGCGTTCAGGCCACTGAGACACTCGCTTGGCGGTTGCGCAGACGAGTTCGCCTATTTTTTTGTTCTCAACGGAATCACGAATCATCTGTAATCCTGGAATAAACCGCATCAGAAAACCCACCGTTAAATGTAATCCGTTTGCTTTGGCAGTTTTAACCAGTTCTTCTGCCTGGTGGGGAGTGGTTGCCATAGGTTTCTCAACTAGAACGTGTTTTCCAGCTTCAAGAGCTTTCATAGCTTCTTGAGCGAGAATGGTTGACCAGGTGCAGACGTTTACTGCTTCAATAGACTTGTCTTTAAGCATCTCTGTGCTGTCGGAGTATGCTTTTACGCCGTGTTGAGCAGCCATAGCTTTAGCTCTTTCAGCGTTAACATCGCAAATAGCAACAAGTTCAGCTGACGGTAGTTCTTTGTAGACTCGGGCATGGTTTTTTCCCCATTGCCCAGTACCAATCACTGCTACGCCAAGTTTCTTCAAGTCTTATCAGTCCCTCTTCCTAACCCACAATATATGAAGCCTTCTGCTTCTACCTTTTTGGGCTCGAAAATTCCTATCAAATCCACGATTACTGATGGGGTTTTCATCAAGGCTTTTAGTTTTTTCAAGTTCAAATTCTTGAATTGCTCCTGCCCAGTCAACACTACAATGCAGTCTGTCCCCTCGACAGCTTCATTTAGGTTGGTTTTTACTATACGCCAATCCTGAGGACCCATCTTTGATATGGGGTCATAAACGCTGGCTTTGGCACCCTTCAACTCTATCATCTTGACAAAGATACCAGTAGCAGTTGACGGATTAGCTGTCCCTAAAACAGCAACTTTGGCTCTTCTAAGTGGTTTACCGCACCTGCTAAGCGTATCCGCCGTCAAATTAACTGCATGTTTAACCATATCCTCGTTTATCTGCCTAGCCAACGTTGGAAGCCGAAGCTTAGCGTTAATGTTTTCTGCGCTGTCAAGCAGCAAGTATGCCTCATGCTTGCTTTCTTCATCGACGATTGTGGGGTAAAAGTAAGGGTCGTTGAGGTCGAGAAGACTTAGAACTTTGAAATAGTCGATGTTTGCGTTCTCGCAGAAAATTGCCAATTCGTTGGCTAAGGCGCGATTGGAGTCTTGTTTTGCGACGGTGAAGAGAGTAGCTATTTCAGCGGTTTTGAGGTCGGCGACTTCTTTGATTCTTTTTGTTAACGTTTTGAGTATGGTGGATGCTGCATTTAGGCTGGTTGGGTCGGTCGCTGCAACTTTCAACTCCAAATTTTCCATCAAAGCATCCGCAGTGTGGATTGGGTTATAGGCTAACCCAAAATCTGTGCCAACCTTAAAACCTGAAGTATTCTCCAAGGTTTCCTTCATTGCACCCTCAATAAAGCCAAAGCCAGCTATGCCGCCGTATATGACAAGGGTTCCTTGATGTAGGGCTGCTCCGACTTGTTTTGCTGCGCTAACTATCTGAGAATAATCAGTTTTTTTCTGTTCATCAACTTTGGCTCCGACAGCTATGACGATGATGTCGCTTTGGGAAACAGCGTCTTTGCGCTCAGAGCTAACGGTTATCTGTCCGTTGTTGATGTAGCTTTTTAGTTTCACTTCAACTTGCGCGCTGGCTATTTTTCCCTTCGCCACTTTCTTGGCAACACTCGCGTCAGCGTCCGTACAAATTACTCTAAACCCTGCTTCCGCAAAAGCATTAGCATAAAGAATTCCTTTTTGCCCGCATCCGACCACACTTACAGTGTACTTTGAGCGTTTCTCGTTCGAATCTACCTCTTCGGGTTTTAGGTTTAGAACTTGGGGCATGAGCGGTTCTCTTCCAAACAAAGTTAGGGGAGTTATATGGTTTGGAGGATTTTCTTAAGCCTTGCGCTGTAGTCCTCGACTAGTTGTAGTGCTTTCTGCTGGTTTTTAGCTTCAGCATACAACCGGAAAACTGGTTCTGTACCACTTGGACGAATCAAAATAGCGCTTGCGTCGCTAAACCAGATTTTTACTCCATCGATGGTGCTGACGTTCTCGTTCTTAACTTGCTCGTAGATTTTTTGCTGCAAAATCGGTTTCTTATCATCTGGGCACTCGATTTTTCCTTTTTCAATGAAATACTGCGGCTGCTCAGCAACGAGTTGCGCAAGAGATTTTCCAGTTTCCGCCATAATATTCAGTAGGAGTGCTGTTGTCATGGCTCCATCGCGGACTGCTTGGTGTGGACGATAGAATATTCCGCCGTTTTCTTCTCCTCCTAAATCAGCGTTCTCTGCTTTCATTGTCTGCGAAACAGTTACACTGCCGACTTTGGTCCAGATCAGCTTGCCCTTGTAGGTTTCCACCGTATCTTTTATCAGGGTGGATGAGCTGACGGGGGTCACTATTTTTGCGCCAGGATGCTTCAAAAGGTACTGCTTTATCACAACTGCGAAGGTTTTGTCACCCCAGTAGATGGTGCCGTTGCCATCTGTGAAAATGGAGCGGTCTGCATCTCCATCGAAGGCCACACCCATGTCTGCGCCCAAGGCTTTAACAGTTGCTGATAAGTCGCCGAGGCTTTCGGGACGTGGTTCAGGCAGTCTGCCTGGGAAGGTTCCGTCGATGTTTGCATTTATAGTTGTGATTTTGCAGCCTATTTCCCTTAGTAGTGGAGGCAATGCTATTCCTCCGACACTATTGGCTGCGTCGACTACGACATGGAAGTGTTTAGCCGCTATCTTTTTGGCATCGATATGGTTTTTGACAGCATCTTTGTATTCGTCGTTGATTCCTTGTAGTTCACGTTTAGCTCCCAGCTTGTCCCATGAGGCGTAAATGATTTTGTTGTCGAAGTAAATGTCTTCTATTTCGGTTTCTTGTTCATGGGAGGTTTCTATGCCGTCGCTCCAGATTACTTTGATGCCGTTGTATTCTGGCGGGTTATGCGAAGCAGAGATGATTACGCCGCCGTCCATCTTGTGGTTTTTAGTGGCAAACTGGATGGCTGGTGTAGATGCCATTCCTGCAAGGTAAACGTTAATTCCTGCAGACATTAAGCCAGAAATCACGGCTTTTGCAAACATAGGTCCGCTGGTTCGGGCATCATAGCCCAAAAGTACGTTTTTGTTTTTTCCAAAAAAAGTTCCAATACAAGCTCCAACTTTAATTGCCATTTCAGGCGTCAATTCAACGTTAACAAGGCCGCGAATTCCGTTTGTTCCAAAAAGCTTTCGTGCACTCATGTAAATTCAACTCAGTAAGTTATCTAACAAACAAGTCTAGGTTTTAAAACGTTTCAGTGACTTCCTTTGCTGGGCAAACTACTTGTCCATCATGCATATGAATGCTGTCTTTGACTTTGGCGAGGTCGCCTACCACACAACCTTTTGGAAGCTTAACGCCCTTACCGATTTTTGCGCCTTCACCGACGATTGCCCCGTTGAGAATGGCGCCGTCAGCAATGTGAGCTTCTGCAAAGATGACTGAATTGGAGATTTGCACGTTTGCGCCGACTTTGACGTTCTTGCCTAATACCGCGTAGGGGCCTATAACTGATTTTTCGCCAACTATAACTCCAGTATCTATGGCAACGGGGCTTTTGACGAACGGTTCTATATTCTCCTGTTTAGATTTTCTAGAGAGTGAATCGAGGACTATCTTGTTTGCTTCCAAGTATTCATGAGGTTTACCAATGTCAATCCATAACCCATTGATGCAGTGTCCACATAGTTTGCCTTCCTCTGCTAGTTTTGGGAAGACTTCTCGCTCTATAGAAACTGCTCTTCCTTCGGGAATATACGAGAACACTTCTGGACTAAGAACGTAGGCGCCAGCGTTTATGAGATTGCTGGGCGCTTGACCCTTAGGTGGTTTCTCCACAAACCGTTTGATGACATTGCCTTTTAGGTCTGCCACGCCAAAACTGCAGGGGTCTTCAACTTTGCAGAGCGCTATAGTGGCTATTGCCCCCGATTTTTTGTGGGCTTCTATCAATTCGCTGTAGTTTATGTCAGCGTAAATGTCGCCGTTCAACATTATAAACGGTTCATCATGACCAATCAGCTTTTCTGCTTTTTTCAGTGGGCCGCCTGTGCCCAGTGGCATCTTGGGCGGGTCAACGGAAAATCGAATTTTTAACCCGCATTTTGATGGCTTATGTTGCTGAATATAGAATTTGGTAAGTGGGTTGACTGCGAGGACTACTTCGTCTACTCCGCCCTCGGCTAACCGCTCAAAAATCCACTGTAACAGTGGTTTGTTAACTATGGGAAAGAGGGTTTTGGGTCTGGAGCAACTTAGGGGTCGTAGTCTTGTGGCAAAGCCGCCTGCTAAAATCAAAGCTTTCAGAGGTGTCACCTTGATATGGCTTAAGATTATTGAGGCTTTTTTATATAAACAATTATGAACCCAAAGGCTGAATTTTACCAACCTATTATGGAATCTAAATGGTGGTTCTATGCAGAAACCTATGGGGGAGGTTTAGTATCGACGGTTTTTCAAGCCATTAGACATATTGAAAACGCATTAATTATTCCCACTCAATGGTTGCAGGAGGCTTATGAGTAACATCATAAACCACGCGGGTAACCTGCGGAATCTCATTTGTTATTCGGGTGGAAATCTTCTCCAAAACTGGGTACGGTATCTTGGCGAAGCTGGCGGTCATGGCTTCACGGCTCTCCATAGCTCGAACAGCTACAACATAACCATAAGCGCGTGCATCACCTTTAACGCCTGTAGCTTTAGTGTCTGTTAACACAGCAAAATACTGCCAGAGGTTCTCTGCTAAATTGTTCTTTTCAATTTCTTCCCGAACGATTTTGTCGGCTTTCTTAGCGATTTCAACTTTTTCTGAATCTAAGGTCCCAATTATCCTCACTGCTAAGCCTGGTCCCGGGAAAGGCTGTCGGTTCACGATTTCTTTGGGCAATTCAAGCATTCGTGCAACTTTGCGGACTTCATCTTTGTAGAGGTCGCGGAGAGGTTCGAGGATTTTTTTGAATTTTATTTTTTCTGGTAAGCCCGCTACGTTGTGGTGGGATTTGATTTTGTCAGAGTTTTTACGGAAACCTGACTCGATTCTGTCTGGGTAGATTGTGCCTTGGATTAGGTATTCGGCGCCTGATTCATTCGCGATTTCTTCAAAAACCCTGATGAATTCTTCACCTATGACTTTGCGTTTGGTTTCTGGTTCAACGACGCCTTTGAGTTTCGCCATGAAACGATCTTGAACGTTTGCAACTATGAATTTTATTGGGTACTTCTGGAATGTTTCGCGGATTTGTTCAGGTTCACCTTCCCGCATGAAACCATGGTCAACGAATACCGCCGTTAACTTTTCTCCCAAAGCTTGAGCGGCCAGAGCAGTGGCGACGCTTGAGTCTATGCCTCCGCTTAACCCGATTATGGCAGTGCTTCCGCCTGTTTCGGTCTGCAGTTCTTTAACCATTTTTGGTATGAGGTCTTCCATTTGCCAGTTGGCTTGGCACTTGCAAACTTGGAATATGAAGTTTTGGAGCATACGCATGCCATTTTCGGTGTGAATTACTTCTGGGTGCCATTGTAAACCGTAGATTGGTTTTGTTTTGTGGCGGAATGCTGCGACAGGGCAGTTGTCGGTGTGAGCTAACGCCTCGAATTCAGCTGGCGGCGCAAAGACTGTGTCACCATGGCTCATCCAAACCTGCTCATTCTCACTTAACCCTTCCAAAACGCCCACTGGCTTGTCGATTGTCACCTGTGCAATACCGTATTCTTTGCAAGCTGCAGGTTCAACTTTGCTTCCTGTCAGCTGCGCCAAAAGCTGGTGTCCATAGCATAAGCCCAAAATTGGCAGGTTTACCTCTAAGATGCGTGGGTGAAGTTTAGGGGCATTTGGTTCGTAAACGCTTGAGGGTCCGCCTGAAAATATTAAGCCTTTAACGTTGAATTTCTCGTTTAGAGCCGCCACTTCTTCGGGTGAGATGTCGTGTGGAACGATTTCTGAGTAAACGCCGTGCTCTCTGATTCTTCTGCCAATTAGATGGCAGTATTGTCCTCCGAAGTCCAAGACAAGTATGGTATCGTATTTCGCTTGCATTGCTGGTGGCTCAGAACTATTGGGGTTTAGGCTATAATTTAAGATTACTATCTATTTTCAGCTAAAAAACATGCTTTTTGTGTTTGTTGCGTTAATTAAGGCTCCATTGTTACGCCGAAATTACTAAACTTTTATTAACTTAATCATATGATTATCAAAAGGCTGTCCCAAAAAATAGGCTTTAATTGAAAGAACGTGCAGGAAAGATAGTTATGGAATTAAATGAAACCGACGTAAAAATACTTAAAGGTCTCTTGGAAGATGCAAGGTTCTCAAGCAGACAAATAGCCAAGAACGTTGGCGTTTCAGTTGGCACAGTCTTATCCAGAATAAAAAAGATGGAAGAAGACGGCTTAATCAAAGGATACTCTGTTATTTTGGACCATGAAAAACTCGGGTACCAACTAACCGTAGTCACCGAAATCACCGTTTCCAAAGGTAGGCTTGTCGAAACAGAAAACGAAATAGCTAAAATCCCCAACGTTTGCGGAGTCTACGATGTCACAGGCTTAACTGACGCCATTATCATTGCCAAATTCAAAAGCCGCGAAGACCTAGGTGCTTTCACCAAAAAACTGCTATCCTTACCATACATAGAACGAACAAACACCCACGTAGTCTTAACAACTGTGAAAGAAAACTTCCGACTGCTCTAAACAGATCCCTAAAATTTAGGGCTTCGCTTTTTCTGAGTGGTGATTTTCCATCTTATATTTTTGTTCTGGCTGAGCAATGGTGATTCTTGTTCCTGACGGCACAGAGGAAGTTATCCATACGTTTCCGCCGATAATCACATTGTCACCTATGACGGTTTCTCCTCCAAGCAAGGTTGCCCCTGAATAAATGACCACGTTGTTGCCGACGGTTGGATGGCGTTTGCGTCCTTTGATGATGTTGCCCTTCTCGTCTTTTGGAAAACTCAATGCACCCAATGTTACACCTTGGTAAAGTTTGACGTTGTCGCCGATTTCTGCGGTTTCGCCGATGACGACGCCTGTGCCGTGGTCGATGAAGAAGTTTTTACCGATTTTGGCGCCTGGGTGGATATCTATGCCTGTTTGGGAGTGAATGTGCTCGCTCATTATTCGTGGAATTAGGGGTACGCCGCTTAGGTAGAGTTCATGGGCTATTCGGTAAGTGGTAATTGCCAGCACGCAGGGGTAGCTCAAGATGACTTCTTCAGTGCTTACTGCTGCTGGGTCGCCGCTGTAGGCTGCTTGGATGTCGCCGCTAAGCATGGCGCGGATTTCCGGCAGTTTTTCAAGCAGTTCCTTAACTACAACATGAGCACGTTTTTGGCATATGTCCTGTGGGCATCCGCTGATTTTTCTGCAGATGTACTTTAAGCTTCGTTCGACTTCATCTGTGAGTCGCGTGGAAACAGAGGTTAAAGTGGTGCCCAAATGATACTTTATGTTTGCTTTGGTGATTTCTGAATCGCCTAAGTAACCAGGAAAAAGAACCATGAACAGATCTTCTAAAACTTCGATGACCACTTTTTTTGAAGGCAGATCTCGCCCTTCAAGATGGTCCATACCACCATATTTTTGGTAACTAGTCATAATTTCGTCTACTAGTTTTGGCACTCGAGTTTCAACCCAGTCTTGTTCCACTTTGTCATGGTTATGCATAAGGGTGGCTAGCATGCTGTCTGGGTTCCAGCAGTCATTCATCAAGTTTTTGTCTTTGCATTCCTGACATTCTTTCGGTATGGACTGGTTTGGGTTTGCGGACATTTTGTTTCCCTTTCGTTAGAATATGT
The DNA here is from genome assembly GCA_963741295.1 of Candidatus Bathyarchaeota archaeon. Classification (GTDB taxonomy): domain Archaea; phylum Thermoproteota; class Bathyarchaeia; order Bathyarchaeales; family Bathycorpusculaceae; genus Bathycorpusculum. The sequence goes on along the minus strand of CAVUHI010000009.1, from coordinate 55,918 downwards.
TAAAAGGGGGAATATAAGAAAAGCGTCTTTTCGACGCAGAACGGAATGTTGGTAATGGGTTTAGATTGGTTCTTGGAAGAGGACAGTGCTTAAGTAGCGTTCGCCCGTGTCTGGGAGGATAACGACGATGAGTTTGTCCCTGTTTTCGGGGCGTTTTGCAATTTCTATGGCTGCATATGCTGCTGCTCCTGATGAGATGCCGACGAGTAAACCCTCTTTTTGAGCTAGTTGCCTTGCCGTTTGCAGTGCCTGATCGTCGGTGACCTTGAATATTTCATCTACCAAGTCAAGTTTTAACACGTCGGGTTTGAAGCCTGCGCCTATTCCTTGGATTTTGTGTGGTCCTTTCTGTCCGCCGCTCAATACGGGCGACGAAGCAGGCTCAACCGCGACCGCTTTTAACTCGGGTTTCTGCGGTTTGATGAATTGGGCTATGCCTGTTATGGTTCCGCCCGTGCCGACACCCGCGACGACAATGTCCACTTTACCGTCTGTGTCTTCCCAAATTTCTGGTCCAGTGGTTTCCATGTGGACTTTGGGATTGGCTAAGTTTTTGAATTGCTGGGGCATGAAGCTGTTCGGTGTGGCCTTGAGGAGGTCTTCCGCTTTTTTGATGGCTCCGCCCATCCCGTCTGGACCTGGGGTGAGGACGAGTTGTGCGCCATATGCCTTTAGCAGGTTGCGGCGTTCTATGCTCATGGTTTCTGGCATGGTGAGGATTAGTTTGTAGCCTTTTACGGCTGCGACCATCGCTAAGCCTATGCCGGTGTTGCCGCTTGTGGGTTCGATGAGGGTTGCGCCGGGTTTTATTATGCCCTGTTTTTCTGCTTCCTCTACCATGCTTAGGCAGATGCGGTCTTTGACGCTGCCGCCTGGGTTTCGGGCTTCCAATTTAGCCAATACGGTGGCATTGGCACCTTGGGTTAGTTTGTTTATTTGGACGAGGGGTGTTTTTCCGATTGTTTCTAGGACTGTTTTGTTGATTTTCATTTTTAACACCTGATTTTATAACAACGTTATAGATTGCGGTGGTTTAAACCTTACCACCCAACCACATAAAACACTATAACACACTCAACCTAAAACACTTGCGCCCAAACACAAAGTAAAGCCTTTAAATGAGCCCTGTTCCTATATTTCCGCAACACAACGCGGAGGTCGCCCAGCATGGCCAAAGGCGTAGGACTGAGGCTCCTATCCCGCAGGGGTTCGTGGGTTCAAATCCCACCCTCCGCACCAACCAAGATTCTTTTTTCGTCCCTTCTAAACTGAGAGAAGAAAAAGACACTGCTGCCCCCCAACTGTCTTCTTCTAACTTGGTTGAAAGAACAACAGCACTCCATTGCCATCTGTTTTTGTTCTCCCAATCATTGGAATCGACCATTTAACTGGTAGAAGAAGAAGCGCAAATTTTCCAACCTTCTTCTTCTTTTAGTTTAGTTGAGTTGAAAGACCAACTACAAACCATTCGCAACTTGTTGTTTTTCCCAAATCGATATGGAATCCCCGACTTCAACCATAATAGCGGTTCCAAGCTTTTGAATTATAAAGGAACCATGGATTTTTTATGCGCAAAAGGTAAACGATGTTGGTCTATTGGAGTTTTCATGAAATTGATAAAATTTTTAAGTAACGGTTAAAAGCAAATGATGCACAATGTTACTTTAACGCCGAGAAGGTTTGGTAACAATGTCTGCTAAAACTCAACAAAGAAAATTCATTTCAGTTGACCCAGGCAAATGCATTGGATGCGGAATTTGTGAATACGCTTGCACAGTAGAAAAAGGTGAAAACACTTGGAATCCAATCCGATCCAGAATTAGAGTAGTTCGGATGGCACCAGTGCTCAACTTTGCATTGTCTTGCAGAGGATGCAAAGATGCAAAATGTGTAAAAGCATGTCCGGAACGGGCGCTCTCCCAAGCAGAGGATACGGGCCTATTAATAATTGACGAAAGTAAATGTAAAGGTTGCGACTGGTGCGTTCAAGCTTGTGATCACGGCGGAATAACTATACATGCAGATACTGGAAAGGCGATTGCATGCGATCTTTGTAAAGGTGAGCCAAAATGCGTTGCATCTTGTCCAGAAGAAGCATTGGCAATTGTTGATTCGGATGCAGAAGCAGAAAAACGTTTTAACGACGCATTAGCAACTTTGTCGGAACAAATTGAAAAAATAACCGTCAGCATCAAGAACAAGGACTGGAAACCATTTCTGGCTATTGCAGAGAAACGTTCAGGCGTAATAACAGAAAAGCTAGAAGCTCTGAACAAGAAAGCAAAAGCGAAAAAATAAAAACAATCTCTCATTCTTTCCAGTTTTCTTCATAACCCTTTAAAAAACTATCAATGTCCAACCCAACCTTTTCACCAACATAACCGCCTTCCAGAACGAAGAATGTGGGCTTTTTTAGGTTGGCGACTCTTTTGCCTATTTCAAAATAGTCCTGTTCCACTAATCCTAACGTCGCCAAATCTCCTGCATGGGTATCGAAGCCTGCAGAAACCGCTACAGCTTCAAACTTGGCCAAATCAAGTGCGCCTAAGGCTTTATCGAGTGTTTCTAAGTATTGTTTTCCACCTAAATTGCCTGGCAAAGCATAGTTTATGCAGTTGCCCTCGGTGAAGTGGCCTGTTCCAGGATAATTGGGTGATTGATGAAGGGATAAATAAACAACTTTCTCGTCGCCCTGAAAAATTTCTTGTGTCCCATTCCCATGGTGTCCATCAATGTCCAAAATCAAAGTACGTTTTTCTGATTCTTTAACTGCTATGGCAATATTGTTTAGGTAACAGAATCCACGAGTGTAAACACCCAGAGCAGCTCCGCATCTTCCTACATGGTGTCCAGGTGGACGCATAAGTGAAAAACCATTAATCTTGCTGGCTAAAAGTGCGCCGCCAACCGAAAGTCTTGCAAACTCGTAGATTTTATCGTATGCAGGTGTATCAGAATCTTCAACTAACCCTTTTTTGACGTTAAAAAGGTAATCAGCGTCATGTACAGTTAAAAGTTCTTCGTCGTTTGCTGGCGTTGGCTCCACAAACGTGTAACCCTTCGTTTGCAAGATTTCATGGGCAACTTTGACTCTTTGAGGGCCTTCAATGTGCCATGTGCCATAGCCTAAACATTTTTCTGAATAGACTATTTTTGTTTTCATCGCTAACTGCATCCATTAGACACATAAGTACGCTTTCACATTTAAAAAACATAACTGGACAAATTACCATTAACACAACAATCGGAGAAGAAAATTCGTGGTCTCACAGAATCCTTTCGACTTGTTCCGCCAAGAATGCCAAATCGCATTAGCCAACGCCCTAAACAAGACTCTGCCAGAAATAAAACAACCCATTATCACCCTAAACAAGACACCAAACATCGAATATGGGCAACTTGCTTCGTCGCTCTGCTTTGAGTTGGCAAAGAAACTCAAACAGAAACCACTCGCTTTAGCTCAGCACCTTGTGGATGCCATAGACAAATCAGGCTTTGACCTCATCGAGAAGGTTGCGACTGCAGGTGCAGGATACATAAACTTCCATGTAAACTTTGCAAAATTCTCCGCACTAACTTTAGATTCAGTTAAGAAGTTGGGGTTTGACTATGGCTTTGTCAAGACGTCGGAACCCAAAAAAATCATAGTGGAACACACCAGCGTTAATCCTCTGCATCCAATTCACATTGGTCAGGCACGCAATCCCATGTTGGGTGATGCTTTAGCGCGGATTCTCCAGTATAGGGGACATCAGGTTTCACGACACTACTACATTGATGACGTTGGACGGCAATCATCTGTTGTCGCATATGGTTACGCTAAATTGGGAAGACCCAAACCAACCGAGAAAGCAGACCTTTTTGTAGGAAAAATCTACACTGTAACCAGCTGCCTAGTTGAAATTAACCGCCTCAAAAAAATACCGCGAAAACGCCATAGCCACCCATTCAGCTGACGATTTAGTTAAGGCAAACAAGGAAATCGACGAATGGATGTCCATAGCCGCTGAACTTAAAGAAAAATATCCAGTGCTCTTTGAAGCATTAACTGCTCAAATCAGCCAAGATGAAAACCCTGAAGAAGAAATCAAACGTTTAAACTGCGCCTACGAAGACGGCGAACCAAACGCCAAAAAACTCATCCGAGAAGTCAGCGATCTTTGCCTTGAAGGCTTTCGCGAAACTATGAAACGCGTCAGCGTTACCTATGATTCGTGGGATTGGGAAAGCGACTTTGTCTGGAGCACACAAGTAAATGACGTTCTGGCGAAACTGAAGGCGACACCATTTGTTTACAGTGAAAAGGGTGTTTTGGAGTTTGACGCAGAAAAAGTTGTGCAAACGCTTGATTTAAAGGCTAAGCTTGGTTTAAGCCCAAACAACGAAGTTCCACCCTTAACCCTTGGGCGAGCAGACGGCACTACACTCTACACCACCCGCGACATTGCCTACACGCTTTGGAAATTCAAACAAGCCCAAAAAGTCATCAACGTAATCGGCATGGAGCAGTCGCTTGCGCAGTTGCAGCTGAAAATCTGCTCTCTACGCAATGGGCTACATCGAGCACGCCGAGAATTTAGTGCATTTCGCCTACAACTTTGTTACTTTGCCTGGTTACAAGATGAGTAGCAGAAGAGGACACTACATCACGTTCGACGAGGTTTTATCCGAAGCGGTTCAACGGGCTTACGAAGAAGTTTCGAAGCGGTCCCCGATTCTATCAGAGGAGGAGAAACATAAAATCGCCGAGTTCGTCGGGTTAGGAGCTGTTCGCTTTGCACTCGTGGATGTTGACCCGTCAAAACCTGTAGTGTTCACTTGGGAACGTGTGCTCAACTTCGAAACTAACAGCGCACCCTACGTTCAGTATACCCATGCAAGAGCATTTAGCATTCTGCGTAAAGCCGCTCGTGAACCAGAAAAACCAGCCTATGAACTGTTAACCGAAAAGCTCGAGCGCGAACTCATCTTGAACCTCGCAGGGTTCCCTGACATGTTCATCGAAGCCACAGAATACCTCAAACCCAACATGATAGCAGACTACGCGAACTTGTTAGCGGATAAGTTCAACACATTCTACAATGCATTGCCGGTTATCAAAGCAGATTCGCAAGAACTCAGTGACGCACGCATTACGCTAACGCAAGCAATAAAAACTGTATTGTACAACGCCCTTAACTTATTGGAGTGGTTGCTCCAGAAAAAATGTAGCACTTCGAAATCAAATTAGGTCTTTTTTTTGGCTTTTTAGTATTCTATAGGTTATGCTTGTTGCTGAAGCTATGAAACACTTCAAAACTGTAGTTCCTATAATTACATCTCGTTTAGAAATACTGTCTATAAAAAGAAAAAATAATTATGGATTTACCGCTTCTGGCTGGGCTGGTGGTAATGTTTCTTTTTCAGGGTTTTCTGTTCCAGAACCCCCAGCGACGACTGCAATCACTAGCGAAAGTATTGCTATGAACAGATATGTCAAAATAGATGACAGGATGGTGAATACGACGTATTCGGTTGGGGCTGTGGGACTACCAATCTGCAGGAGGTAGAATGTTGTTATGGCTGAGACAATTACGAATACAAAGGATACGATTGCGAAAAAACGGGCTACCTTGCTTATGATTTTAGAGTTCTTCAAGATGCACACCAAGTCTCATTTGTACAATGAGCTGCTTTTTAATCTATGCTTTCCACATTTTTTTTAAGTTCTCATTTGACGATTTATTTATCGTCCAATTAGAAAATTTGAAGTGCAATAAACCTGCGAAGCCATGTTTGATCACTTTTTTGCCGTAACCTTCAAAAACAATGTGGTTCAATTAAATTCTAATTTCTTAGTTACAAAGGAATAGTTTCGATGACGAGTCCAAAAGTTGCACACTGCTGGGTTATTTGTAAAAAAATATTCAGCGTTTCATTAGTCTTCAATGCACTCGTATCGATTGGCTGCGCGGCAGGAATCTTATCTGGCTTCTATTGGCGATACCACAATTGGCAGCCGTTTGCACCCTACCTTGTCAGCGCCGCCGTTTTTTGGGTGCTAATCGCAACAGCGGTGATTAACATTTTTCCAAGCGCTGGTCTCGGCCGTTCTTTGCATACTGGCAGATTGTTTTTTCACCATTACTTTTACGGTTTTCTGGTTTTAATTTTTTCATCCCTCTACATTGTTTTCTTTACGCCTGTTTATCTTCCAAACATCTTTTTCGTAAATAGTACACGTATAGATGTTAATGCTGGTAGGGTTCTCTTGCTTGGTGGATTGGCTTTGGTTTTAGATGACCTGCCGGATGTTCATGGAAAAGTTGAGTCTTCCTTAAACTGGCTTAAGGAGAAGGTTGGGCAGGGTGGAAAACTTGTCTCTGTAGTGCATATTGTAACTGGGGCAATTACGTTTTATATTTTTGTTGCAATCTCTTTAGCTATGGTTTATGACCCGGCATCCGCCACTGTTGCCAACTTAATCGTCACTGCCTCAGCTTTTATTACAGGGGTTACTTCGTTTATTTTTGTTAAAAGAAGCGTTTGGCTAAAAATTAAGAGCTAATACCCATTTATCCCATACATGTTAGCTTTGCATGTAATAACAAATTTCATATACAAGCCTAATAATGTAGAACGAGGTGCATCCTAATGAGTAATGATTCATATTTCAGTAAGAAACTTGAACCAATCAAAGTTACTAAACAAAAACCAATCTCACAACTTTTAAAAGAAATGGGCAAAACCGCGTATCAAGGACGTAAGCTGGGCGAAGCTGTTGATGTTTGGGAAAACATGATTAATTCAAAAGACACTGTCATCGCCATGGGCTTTGCAGGTTCCATGAGTACAGCGGGTCAATGGACGATTGTTAATTGGCTTATGGAAAACCGTTTCATCGACGTTTTGGTGTCCACAGGAGCAAATGTTAGCGAAGACATAGTTGACGCCATGGGCTTAGGCTACTACCAAGGCAACCACATGGTAAACGACGAGCAACTCCTCCACGACGACGTCAACCGATATTACGATGTCTATGGAAAAGAAACCGACTACCGCGAAATGGAAACTTTAGTTACTGACTTCGTTATGACTTGCAAACAAGACTACAATTACACCTCAGCAGAATTCCTCTACCTCTTGGGCAAATACCTTGGGAAGAAAAACATTCCAGCAATCTCCGCAGTTGCCGCAGCCAACGGCGTTCCAATCTTCAGCCCAGCCATGGTTGACAGCGCTTATGGCGAAACATTCCTCTTAGCCAAAAATCAGGGACACAACGTCCACATGGACAGCGTCAAAGAATTCGACCAATTCGTGAGCATCGGCACAAAAACCAAGGAAGTCGGCGTAGTTTACATTGGCGGCGGTGTCCCCAAAGACCTTACCCAACTCATCGCCATCTCTGTCTCCCCCATGACTGAAGACAAAGGTGTAGCAGGCAGAAAAGGCGGCTTACGCAAATCTCTACAGGAATACTACTATCCCCATAAATATGCCATCCAAATCACCACCGACTCTCCACAATGGGGTGGCTTAAGCGGCTGTACATTGGAAGAGGCGATTAGCTGGGGCAAAATAAACAGTCAAACAGGAACCCGCGCAGTCTGTTACTGTGACGCCACCATCGCTCTGCCACTCATCTGCCACGCATTAGCTGAGAGAGTTCCAGAGAAAACGGAAAGGGCCAGACATGAGCTGGCTATTCAAAGGCGTACAATAAACGCCCAAGTTTTAGTTTTTTTTATTTTTTCTTATTGTTCAAACGAGTCAGAAGAGAGCTTGCCATTATCGGCATTATCACGGTTGCGTCGCCTTCTATCATTATGCGTTTGGCTTTTTCGCTGATTTTTCCCCAGGAAACCGCTTCTCTGGGACGTGCACCGCTAAGGCTTCCATCCCACTCGTCGGCTGTGCTGATGTAGACGACGTAGTCTAAGCCATCTTTGAATTGGTTCCACCAAATCGTGTGATGTTTGCTGATGCCTCCGCCAACGATTAGGGCACCTGATTTTTTTGTGTCGAAAACAATGTTGTTTAGGTCCCCTTCATCTTTTAGCAGGTTAATGCGAAAATCTTTGTGGTCTTGGCTGAAGAACCAGAGTTGGTATCCGACTGAACCGTCTGTTATGCCTGGGATGAAGACTGGGATGTTGTTTTTGGCTGCCCAATAGAGAATTGAAGACTCGTTGCAGCAGCGTAGACCGATTTCTCGGCAGAGTTCGGTGGTGGAGAATTCTTTTTTGCCTTCTTTGTAGAGGGCTTCGAGCATTGGAAGGATTTTCTTTTCGATGATTATGCCATAGCTGTCGTTTGGGACCAATACGTTGCCGAGGCGGTTTAATCCTTCCTGATGCAATTTGGAATCGTTCATGATAAAGCTGCCCTTGTAGTAGTCTTTCCAGCAGCGTGCCACGTCGTGGTCAAGAGTTCCGCATGTGGTGATTAGGACGTCGACGAGTTTGCGTTTAACCAGTTCGCGGATGACGCCTCGTGTGCCAGTGGCTACTATGTCGGCGGGGAAAGAGAGGAATTTGACGCAGCCCTTGGCGTTAATCATCGATTCCATAATGCTAACACCTGTAGCGAGCTTGCCAGCGGTGAACCCCCACGCAGCATCCATCTGGTCAACCAGCTCATCAACGGACATTTTTTCTGTAAGTTCGTAATCTTTCACGGCGATTTTATGTGATTCTTTGGGCAAATGAACTGTCTCCTATTACATGGGATAAATGTTTGTTCTAATAAATAGGTGTCGAAAACCGCTGCCGTTACTCGGAGAGGTAGTTGATTATGCGTTGGTAGATATCTTTGTCCATGGAGTCTTCGTAACCTGCGTAGATACTTGGGTTATCGTTGATTTCCACGACCACATAGTCGCCGTTGACTTCCTTGATGTCCACGCCGTAGAGTCCTTTACCAGCCACGCTGCAGGCTTTGAGCGCAACTTCCCGAAGTCGAGCAGGCATATCCCTTTTTTCAGAGCTAACGGTTCTTCCCCAGATCACTGTGGGTTTGCCGCGGAGTTTAGCGCCATGTTTCCATTTACCCTTAGGAATCATGTACTTGCAAACGTATAAGATGTCATTGTTTAATACGCCGACTCTCCAGTCGAAAGCCTGTTGGCGTAAACTTTTGGATTGCTAAGACGTCGGATTTTTTGAAGAATCGTTTGGCGACTTCTCTGAAGCTTGTTTCGCAAGCAGCCTTCTCAACGTATCGCGAAAAACTCGTGTAAGGCGCTTTAATGACGACGGGTTTGCCGAGTTCGTCGAAGATTTCGCTGATTTTTTTGTGGTGCAGTTCGTCCTTGTTTAGGAAAACTGTGGGTATTCGTGGAACATTGTACTTTTCGAATAGGGCGTATTGGTGGATTTTGTTGCCGCAGATTTTGATGGATTCGGGGTCGTCGACGACTTTTAAGCCCAGTTCCCAAGCCGTTTTAGACACAATATACGATGTGAACAGCGGATCGGTTGTTGCTCTGATGAATACGGCGTCGTAGTTGGGTATGTCATCGATGTTTTCTCTGAAAAGAAAACTAAACTCATGCCCCGACCCTTCGGCTGCACGCTTGAAGTTTTGAAGGGCGCCTTCCTCTCGGGGGTCAGTAAAATTATATTTCTCAACAAAGCAAGCGATCTTAGACACCGATGTGTTCACCCTGCTGAGAAATCAGCATAATCTCCTTCGAGATTAACTCCCTATCATTCTTAGACAGTTCTTTTTCTTTCAAAGGTTCAAGACCACACAGGAAAGCTTTTCCTTCTGCTTTCTGAACATGCACTTTGCAGATTGGAATCTTGAAGAGTTCATAAACCTTTTCCGTGATAGCGCTAATTTGTTCATCTTCAATTTGGCTTTTTCCCAAGAAACGACTTGACAGTGAACATTTCACCCATCAGCGGCTGTGCGCAGACGGTGAATTTGTAGTTCATTCCTAAACTTTTCATGGCTCGGTATAGGGCACTCTTGTTTTTTGCCACTTGATAAGCCTTCGTAAATGAAAGGGTTAACGGCAAAAACTACGACGGGCAGCTTGAGTTCAGCCATTATTTTCTTAACCGAATCTGTAACCAGGAATGGTACGGTGGGAATTTTTGCTCTTGCCGCGCGCAACAGATAGAATTGGGGTTCTGCTGGAGTCAATTATGTTCTCGCATGAGGGAATAACGTTGTTTCCTAAAACTTCCGCATGCAAAGACACATAGTAGCCTGTTTTTAGGTAGCGGTACTCATAATTGATGTTGATGGTGGTGTCTTTAATCGATGATTCAAGAAACTGTGACGGTTTTAACGTCTGTAAATCATCTTTAAGGTCGATGTTAGAGACGACCAACACTTCATTTGACACCAGGTAATTAGAAGGCGTTATTCGTGCAGTTATATTTAAAATTAACTATACATATATCAGCATTCCAAGTTAACGCTAAACAAAAAAAGGGGCAAAAACAACGTATAAACCGCTAGAAGTTCTCGGACCAGAACATGAATACTCATTGGTCGGTAAAGACCTAAAAGTCTTGCCAATCAGCGACAAAATCATCAAAGCATTACCTGCGGAAAAATCATAAACTTCATCGAAATGCCCAAATTTACGTTCGGCAAAGAACTGCAACTACACGTAATGGAAATCAAAGCCAACCAACCCTTCAAGTCACCTGTTGAATTCGAGGAAACCATGCAAACCGCCGTCACAACGCTAAACCAAATTGTCCACAAACACGGCGCCAGCCTACTTGGAACAGGCATGCATCCCCTACTCAAACTGCAAGACACCGCCATCTGGCCGCACTACCACAAAAAAATCTACCAGCAATACGGCAAAATCTTCAACCTAAACCAGCATGGATGGCTAAACATCCAAAGCTTCCACCTCAATTTGCCCTACCAAAAAGAAGCCGACGCCATCCAAACCCACAACCAACTCGCCAACCTCTGCGCCTACCTGCCCGCAATAGCTGCTTCGTCGCCAATTTTTGAAGGCAAAGAAGGCCCAGATGTCGACAACAGGCTTCAATTCTACAAGGTTAACCAAAAAGAAGTGCCCTCAATAACTGGCGATGTTATCCCTGAATATGTAACCTCACTAAGCCAATACAAGCAGGATGTTATTGGAAGGTATTCAAAAGATTTAGAGCAAGCGGGAGCAGACAAAACACTGCTGAATCGGGAATGGGTTAATTCAAGAGGTGTGATTTTCCGTTTTGACCGCTGTGCCCTCGAAGTGCGGGTTATGGATGAGCAGGAATGCGTTAAATCGGACGTGGCGCTTGCCTGTTTTGTGCGTGCTGCTCTCAGAGGTTTAATTGCTTCAAACCCGCTACTTTTGCCCCATGACCTTTTAGTCAAAGACTTCAACGCTGTCATTGTGGATGGGCTAAACGCAAAAGTCTCCAGTCCACATGGCAAAACAGCGCGGCAAGTATGCCAATACTACTTCAAATTAGCTCAGGAACATGCAGATGAAGATGAGAAAAAATATTTATGGCTTGTAAAGAAACGCATGGAAGAAGGCAGCCTCTCAGAACGCATACGAGCAAACGTTCAAAGACGCGCAGAAAAAACAGATTTCCATGAGGCAATCGTCGATGTATATTCAACTCTTATTAAGTGCCTAGCCGATAATCAACCCTACCTCTAAAAACAGGTGAAAAACTATGCCTGAAGACAACAAAGGAACCACCTACTCATATGACGTGTGCAGTGAATGCAAGATTATTTGCTGCCAAGACGCAAAACCGCCGTTAAGCGAGAGCCGAAAAAAAACTATAAAAGAATACCTCAACAAACAAAAAATCAAAGTTGATAAACCCTTCACAAAAGAGAGTTATTCTTACCCTTCGGTGGATGAACAGGTTCTCTGTGTTTTCAACAGCCAAGAAACCAAACGATGCATCGTGCACCAGGTTAAGCCTGAAACTTGCCGCGCAGGACCAATAACGTTCGATATCAACTTCAAAACAAAAAAAGTCCAATATTTCTTGAAGAAATCCGAAATCTGCGCGTATGCAGGTGAATTGTATAAGAATAAAGCCGCTTTCAAAGAGCATTATGAAGTAGCCAAAAAAGAAATAATGCGCCTTATCGGAGAGCTTTCTGCAGCTGAGTTGCGTGAGCTAATGAAGATCGATGAGCCTCAAACTTTCAAGGTCGGCGAAGAAGATTTGTCTGATGAAGTGGTTAAAAAACTCGGATTATAAGAAGCCAGCATCCCTTAGTTTAAGTGCCAAGCTGATGTCGCCCTTAAAATGCACTCTACCTGTGAAGAAGGCTTTTTCGGCACTTAATTTTCCATTTATCATGTCCAAGAAATCGTTCTCGTTCATCTTCAAAGTTAAAGTCGGTTTCTCGTGCGTTCCTTCGATGATTTGAAGTTTCTGGTCTTTTATAATGACTGTCCAGTTGCCGCCTTCAATTCCTGTTATGTTTACCTGTGCGATGACATCGATGCCCTTGGCTTTTTCAGGTTTAAACCTAACGGGTAGGGTTGTGTCAAAAAATTCTTTGGGTGTGTTTATTTCCATCGTTTCAGCCTGCTGTTTTTCAGCTATTTTACACGGTTGAGTTATTGAAGGTTTGGTAATTATCTACCTGAAGAGGTCTCTCTCTTTGGCCCTAGTCAGCGAAGTGGCACCCGCATTTTCATCAATTTGATATTGGTATCCACGTATGATGGCTGCTGGGATGCCCTCGTTGGCTTGTCCGATTACAAGTTCAGCCGCTGAAGCGAGTTCATCCGCGATGGCGGTCTGCTTAATTCTTAGTACGTAACCGAAGAGGTCCTTTTCGCCCCTCCTATCTCTTATAGGCTTGAACCCAGCCACACCAACTGCTACATTAATTTCACCTAACCTAAACGGTCTGCCATGCGTGTCGGAAACAATAACCGCAACGTTAACGCCCGTTAAGCGTTTAATTTCTTTTCTAATGCCCTCTGCTGACGCATTTGGGTTCTTTGGTAGAGGCACAACATTTCGATCCCCTGAAACGTTGGAGCGGTCAACGCCGGCGTTAGCACAGATTATGCCGCTTACGGTTTCAGTAATTATACTGTTCTGGCCAACTCGCACGATGTCCTTTGTTTCTTGCAATATTACTTCGACTAAAGCGGGGTCTTTGTTGGTTTTCTGGGCAATTTCCTTCGCTTTTTCTGAGGGCTTAACTTGGTCGAGGTTGATTACGTTTCCTTCAGCCTTCGAAACTACAACATGAGTAACCACTACCATATCGTTTGGCTGGATTGGATTGCTCTGTTGTTTAGCAGCTTCAACGATAAGTTTGCCCAGGTTGTCTCCTTGTTTTATTAGAGGTAAATTTTCTAGAGCAAATATTTGGACAGGGTTCACACTTTTTGCCTCTTCTTAGAGTTGGTTATCAAGCGATAGAACTTAAATTTATCTCGGAAAGTTGAAAACATTAAAAGTTAAAAGATTATATTTGAAATATTTGGGGGGAGACCGAAGTGGTCTCGATGATTTAGGCGTTTAGTTTCTGAACTTTTGCAGTTTTTGCAGCATCAGTTTGTCGCCTTCAGCGTCTCCAGCACATGTTGCGATGATGCCGTCGACTAACCCGACAAGTTGTGATGCTTTCTCTTCAACTGTTTCCATAGTTGCAGCGGTTGGCCAGCCAATCATTTTGACTGTTTCAACGTTCTTTGCAGTTCCAACTAGGAAGTACGCGTACAGTGGTTTGTTTAGTTTTTTGCATTCTGCGGATACTGCTTTGAGTGCTTCGAACGATGAGTCCTGAAGTCGCATGAAGTACACGAAGTCCCATGGCTCGCGTACACGGCAAAGTGTTTCTTCTATGGTTCGTCTTGCTGTTACTAGGCAGCCGAGTTTTAGGTTCTTGGTTTTAACGGTATTGCGTATGAAGTCTCTTGCAGCCTCAGAGTTAGGCAGCATTGTTATAGGTTCGCCGTACTTGGGTTTGTCTCCCATAGTGACTGCTAAGCCGTCAAGGCCGATTATGTCAGATGCTAAGGCTAAGCCTCCTACTTCAACTGGTCCTTTGTAGTGTAAAATGAAGATTGGGCAGACATATTTTTCTGGGTACTTGTTTTTGAGTAAGCAGCTTACGACTACGCCGCTTGCGGCTGGGAAACCTGCTGCGCTGTCAGTTACGTTCCATCCGTCAACTAGGTCTTTGAGTTCATCTGCTAGCTTTAAGAATTTACGTGTTGGCACAAACTCGTTTAGTATTTTCATGGAGATTTCATCTCAGGTTAAAGGGGTAAGATGTTTGGGTTAAAAAGTCTTTTGCATACCCAGAACTGAGCTTTTTAGTTTAGCGGTTTATGATGCAGTGTACTAAAAAACTGGCATTATTGCGGTTTGTTTAAGGTATCCAAGTTTTTTTCGGCTCGTTCTCGCTTGAACTTGGATAATCTATAGATTTCTTTCTTATCAGCTACTTCTTTGGCGGCATCTAGATTTTTTGTCAGTCTTTCTCCAGCCTTTGATCGTACAATTACGGTTGAATACCCTTTCTTGCTGCCAACTGAACCGACCGAGACATCCGCAAACTGAGCGGTAAAATCACTGCAGTAACTGCAAACCTTTTCCGCCGCAGCATCCAAGTCTTTTGCTCTGCAACTGTACTCTTTTCCATCAACAAACGCTGTGAACTTGCCCTGTCTAACCTGCGTTTTTTGGGCTCTATCCAAATCAACTCCCAGCCGCGTTTTCGCTTCTCCTTTTATTTTTGTGCTATTGAAGGCTTCAAAGCAGAATAACCCGATAATCGTGATTTCGCAATCGTTTTTGAGGGTTTGCTGGATCTTTCTTGCTGCTTTGGCTTCGCAAGGCGTACAAACTATCGCAATTCGTTTTTTTCCTTGGCTGATTAGTTCTCGCAGTTTTTTTGTGACATTGACTTTAAGATATTTCGTTCCTTTCGCTGCTAAAACCTCGTTGGCATTCGTGGCGACGACTGCTTCCGCGCTATATCCAACTCCTCGGCGAACGACAATAGCCGCATCAAACAATCCGTCCTCAAAACCCTTAACCAAAAGAGTAGAAACCACTCCGCCATCCTGACCCTCAACGTTAGTTTTTGCAGAGAACAGGTTGATGTAATCGCCGATTTCTTCGTCTTGGGCTTTGTTGTTTTGGTTTTTTTCTGCTTGATTGTTCGGCATTTTATAAGTTCAACTGCGTTTTTTGCTATGTTTACGTTTGGTTTTCGGGGAAATAAAGCTTTAAACTTCCTAAATGCATGAATTGGTGCTGAATGGGTAGTTGGTTATTTGGTGAATAAACGCAGTGTCAAATTCATTAATGGCAACGAAGCCCTGCTTGACGAAATCAAGGTCTTATGGGAAGACCTAAACAGGCATCATTTAGATTTATCGACGAATTTTAAGCAACACTATTTGGACATGACTTTTGAGAAGCGCAAGGCTGATTTACTAAAAAAAGCCGCTGCTGGAAAAATGAGAGTTGACTTTGCTGTCGATGAAGTGACAGGCCAAAATGTTGGGTATTGCGTTAGCAGCCTTAATTAAGAAAAGATTGGTGAGGTTGAATCCATTTTTGTTGACGCTAACTACCGGGGCTTGGGAATAGGGGATTCACTAATGAAAAAAGCTCTCTGCTGGATGGATAAGGAAGGAGCGGTGACAAAAATCGTTGAGGTAGCCTCCGGCAACGAGGAAGCTTTTTGTTTCTATGCAAAATACGGTTTTCTTCCACGGAAAACCTTGCTAAAGCAAATGAAACTCTCAGATACTTGCTAAACATCGCCGGCTTAACCTAAAATGCCGGAATCTGAGTCGTGTTTTATTAAACCAGGCAAGTTTCCGATTTATCAGATAGTTTGATTGATAGGGTATGCAAACGGCGGGCGCTTTGCTTATATGATTTGTTTATACATTTTGTTTATACAACGCTGTTCCTGTTATCTAAGGGACCGTTAAAAGCCAAAATTATTGGGAAACGTTTTAACTTCTAATAAATCATTTTTCTTTGAATAAAGTGTTAATGCAAGTGAATAAGAGAACAATAGCTTTTGCGCTTGTATTGTTAGCTTTGATAGTGGCTATAGTAGCTTTGGGAGTACATTTTGAACCAATTTCCGAACAGCATACCAATAGTTCTCCAACGCCTAACCCATCTCCCTCTCCGAATGCCACTTCACAGTTGACCTCCCCAAGTCCCTTTCCGATTTCATCTTCAACAACTAATGCATCATTTGATGAGCCTTTAAGCTTCTTTGCAATAACTTCCCCATCTAACACAACCTACCGCTCAAACATACTGTCCCTGAATGTCACTGGTCAAGTAATACGTGCGACTAACATTGAATTGTTTATGAATTATAGCATAGATGGACAAGAAAGTTTTCCTTTTCCAATAATTGAACAACCAAGGTCTCCGAATGACCAATATGTAGGAATAATCACGGGAACAATTACTCTGCAAAAACTGACAGAAGGCTCTCACAGCATAACAGTTTTTGGAGACTTGAAAGCTAATGACCTCGATCATTTATCTCAAGCTAAAGTTTATTTCACAATAGATTCAAACTTAATTAAACAAATGTAGTCCTGGGCTCTATCAAAAATAAGGAGACTTGTCTCTTTCAGTTTTGGTCCATCTCAGTCAGTCTGTTTCGATGTCTTCTGAAAAGCAGCAGTGACAGAACAACAATAATAGCGGAGAAGACTGTAACAATTCCAAATAATATACTCAAAGATACAGAAAACGAATTGCCAGAAGATGAATTTGGAACAGTCGTTGAGTTTGGTGACTCTCCAACTATGTTTATTGTTTGAGTATTGCTCCAATCGCTTTTTTCAACTGGGGAGAAATTAGTTTCAATATATCCATTGCCAGACTGAAACTGGGGCGGAATGTCAGGGTCATAACCAGGTTTGTGTACTTCAGTGTAGTAGCCAATTTGTGCTTGAACCTGGAAATCCACAACACCAGAATCTACTGGAGGAAGCATGCGTGGAAAATTTAACGGAATTAACAAAACTGTATTAGCAGAATTTGATTGGCTATGATATGTAGCATCAGAATAAATCGGCGCGAACCCATCTTCATTGTAATGGTCCTTAAATCGGATAAGGTAATACAACGAAACGTTAGAGTTTCCTGCCAAGTTGACTGGGAGAAGTTGATTTTTTATTATAAATTCTAAGGTGTTGTTTTCAATTTGCTTGGATACTCCTGTGTTTGGGTCTGAGGAATTATAGTGAGATTGGATAAAGTTCAAAGTGAATTCTGGCGGTGATGGTTTAGGTATTGACTGCGCCGCAACTGATTCAACTGTAATTAGGCTTGAGGCTGCCAAAATAGCTATTAGAAGCAACGGGAAACCCTTCCTTGTACTTCCCATATCTAATCTAGGAATTGGATGCAGATAAAAGACTTCTTGTAAATTCTCCTGACTGACTTCAGACAAGAAAGTTTGACAAAAAACCACATAAGCAAAACAGCAACTAACTGGTACTTGGAAGATATGAGAAAGATACTGTTAGTTTACACAGTAACTGCATTACTATCATTACTTATAATGTCGCAGGCAATTAGGACGGTTAGTGCTAACCCCTACGGTTTTACCCCCCAGATTCACCCTCCATCGGGAGCCGTTCCACCAATTATTTCTATAGGCAGCCCACAAAACAACGCTAACTACTCAGGGACATTCAATATCACCTTTAGCGTTAAGGGACCACAATACAGTAATTATGATTCTGATATCGTAGATGTGACATACAGAATAGATAATGAGAGTATTAGTATTCCTCACGCAGGTTTTATTCTAGTAAAAGGTGAACATGGCACATCTCAGTATTACACTTCCATTATTGCACCTAAATTAGTTGCAGGCAACCACAGCCTAACAGTTAAGTCAGAAGGAAGTGTATATGACCTCTTCAGTTTTGTTTTCTTTATGGACAGTTCATCTCAAGTCTACTTTATCACGCATGAAGCTCCTTCAATTAAGCTTCTGACAGACCATAATGCTAACATAACTTTTTCATCTTTTCCCTTAAATTTCATAGTTGACCAATCCACTTCATGGCTTAGCTACAGCTTAGATAATTTAGCTAATGTGACTATAGGTGGAAATACAACTTTAACAAGGCTAAGGGATGGGAATCACAGCCTTGTTGTTTATGGTAATAATACTTTTGGCGATATGGCAAAATCAGAGACAATAAATTTTACTATTAAAGAGCCTGAGAGACTTCATTGGCACTTACAATTATTGCACCTGTGGTAATTGCAATCATCATATGTTTAGGTTTACTGGTTTACTTTAAGAGAAGAAAGGGGAAGCCATGAAGAGAAAATAGTTTTGATGGAATAGAATAAATTCTATGTCACTCCCCAGCACCCTCCTCAATACTAAGATAAAACAGACACAATCTTAGTCAGAGGAATTCTTCTTATTCTCTTCGTGAATTCAAGATAAGCCCAGCAAATGTTAAGAAGAAGGCGCCAATTTATATATCGGAGAGCAAATATGAAAACGTCAAGCGCTCTATTGACAATAATACTCATTTTTGTATTACCCCTTACTTATTGTGCAACGCCTTCCTTTGCTTTCCAAATAAATGTGTCAGCGTCCGACGTTTCCATGGTCCAAACAATAATGTGGAATCACACATTTACTGGAAGCGGCTTAATTGAAGTTGACTCAATAGTTCAAACTGCCGATGACGGATTTCTCTTAGCGGGTTCAACCGCCCTCCCGCCCAATAACACACCAAATATTGAAGTTGTCAAAGTAGACGCAACTGGCAACCTACAATGGAATAAAACCTATGCTGCCAAGGGAAATCCTTACAGTCAATGGCTAATTGCAACTAACGATGGTGCCTATGCCATATTCGGGCAATATTCAGGGAACTTTTGGCTCGCAAAAATCGATGACAAAGGCAACATATTCTGGAATCAAACCTACAGCGGGTCAGGATTCAGCTCGGCGGTAGCCTTAACTCAAACTAAAGATGGCGGCTATGCGATGATAGGTCAAACTAACCTAGTCGGAAACAAAGGAACTATTTGGCTAGTTAAAACTGATGCTTTAAGTTATGAACAGTGGAATAAGACTCTTGGAGATGGCGAGGTAAATTCGATTGCCCAAACAAGCGACGGAGGCTATGCTTTGGCAGGAGGTATCGGCAATTTGCCTGACTACTTACTCATGAAAGCAGACTCTAATGGTGATTTGCAGTGGAGCAAAACTTACGGAAGTCAAGATGAAGATTTCGCTTTTTCAGTGGTTCAAACAAGTGAGGGCGGTTATGCTTTGGGTGGTTGGATGTGGCTTCGTAGCAATGGCGGTGGACCAAACCTTGCAATAGTGAAAACGGATGCTTTAGGAAATTCAGAATGGACGAAATACTATGGAGGTGGCCAAGCAAGATTCATGACTAAAAACAGTATTGGAGACTTTGCACTTGTTGGAACTAAACTTGTGCTTGCAAGTGCCTCCTCAGGAAATGAGCAGTGGGAAGTTGCCTTTGGAGAGAACCATGAGGCTTATGCTCTTGTACAGTCGCATGATGGCAGCTACATGGTGGCTGGGTCAGACATAAGTAAACCAACTCCAGAAGCTTGGATGGCAAAAATTAGTTTAACTCAAGTCCAACCAAGCCCCACTCTTCCTGTTCCAGAACTATTCCCCTGGGCGATAACCGCTTTGATAATATCAATTACTTTAGCATTAGTAACATTGAGAATCAAACACTACCCTAACTCGGATAGCTGACTCGTCTGATGGAACAGGTATGAGAAAAGCTTATCTCAATAAAAGCACAAATAGCGCTTAGACGGTATATCAATGCTCAAGAAACGGGTAACTTGCAGCTTAATTGTTTTGTCTATTTTATTTCTTGTTGCTTCCAGCATGGTAATCGAAGGAAATGCCCTTGTTAATGCATCTCCCAACTCTGACGGCTGGTTAATGTCTAGGCATGATCTTCAACATACAGGCTCTTCAACCTCCTACGCTCCTAACTCCAGCAATCTAATGTGGATATTCAATACCACGGCTTCTGAAGTGGTCACTTGTCCAGCAGTTGACGATGGAAAAGTAATTTTCTCAGCAAGCAATGGCAATGTTTATGCCCTCAATTCCAATACAGGACAACAAATATGGATGCGAGTAACAGCAAACAGGGAGAACAGTATGTGGAGTTCTCCTGCCGTAGACTCCGGGCAGGTATATGTCGGAGCTAGAGATTATTACTTATATTGTCTGAGCGAAACAACCGGTTCTATTCTTTGGTCGTTCAAGGCGAACTATGAAATAGATTGTTCTCCT
Source organism: Candidatus Bathyarchaeota archaeon (assembly GCA_963741295.1). GTDB lineage: Archaea > Thermoproteota > Bathyarchaeia > Bathyarchaeales > Bathycorpusculaceae > Bathycorpusculum. The sequence goes on along the minus strand of CAVUHI010000009.1, from coordinate 35,647 downwards.
ATAGCTACTGGCGGCAGAGTCTTTTTCATTACAACAAATGGAACGATGTACTGCTTGAATTCCGTTAGCGGTTCTCTACTTTGGAGCAATTCTTTTCTTTTGCATAATTCAATCGATGAACCTGCGATAGCAATGATAAATGAGAACACACTTGTAATTAATAATGGCAACGTTTATGCGTTGAATGCAGCAAACGGTGCTTTTAATTGGTCGTATCAGGCAGTTTATGCACAAAACTCACCAGTTGTTGCGGATGGAAAAGTTTTCGGCGCAACTGGTAATAATACAGTGTTTTGTCTTGACGCTGCTTCTGGATTAAAGATTTGGAGTACAACAATTCTGTATTCTTCTATGCTTGATCGTTCTTCTCCTGCTTTTGCAGACGGCAGACTCTTTGTGGGTTCATGTAATTGTCTAAACGCTTCTACTGGTAGCTTACTTTGGAACACTCCATTACAAGGGTTTGAGGACTTATCTTCTCCAGCAGTTGCGGATGGCAAAGTCTTCCTCGGTGAATCTGACGGAAAATTATATTGCCTAAAAGAGACTACTGGAGAAATATTGTGGAATTGCACAACTGGAGAGTCGATACGTTCAAGCCCAGCTATTGCTTACGGTAATGTATATGTTGGCTCTGACTCATCTTCATCATCTCCTTCGTCGCACGGAAGTATCTATGCATTTGGCTCCAACCCAGTAATTCCAACCTATCTTACACTTTCCTTGAACTCACAAACATCCTTGCTCGGCTTTAATGTCAACCTAAACGGAACAGTTACGGGAAATCAATCTGCGTTAATCAACGTGCCTGTCGAGTTATCGTTCAGTATAAATGGAGGGCAGACATGGACCGATATTACCTCAGTATCTACTCTCAACGATGGAAGTTACTCTGCCATTTGGATACCTTCAGCAACAGGAACATTTTTAGTAAGAGCCTTATGCGAAGGGGTTTATCCATTTTTATCATCACAAACGATGATGGATCTTTCCGTGGCACCTTACAACAATCAATATGTTTTCTCGGTTTCATCTAACTCAAGTGTTTCGGCTCTTGCTTTTGACTCCACAAGTAACACCCTAAACTTTACGGTAAGTGGACCTGCAGGAACCACAGGTTTTGTTGATTTGAAAATTGCAAAGAGCCTTCTTGAAAATATTGCAAACCTTAAAGTGAACTTGGATAGCAACAATTTGGCATATCAGGCAACTTCAACTTCAGATTCATGGATTTTAGAGTTCCATTATTCCCATAGCATACACAACGTAAACATCAATATGGGAAGCGCATTAACGCCAACTCCAACGCAAACATCTAACACGTCCACTCCAACACCCAAACCAACTCCAACACCTGCACCAACACCAGTTGCTCCAGAGTTTTCATTGTTAGTAATTTTGCCCTTACTTGCTTCAGTGCTCGTTATTGCGGTGGCAATAAAACGACATGAGCGCCTGTCAACCCAATGATTTGCGGGCGTTGTATCCTCTTGGTAAATGGTTAATGGGAAGAATACCATTTCTTGCTTGCTATGAGAAAATGAGCGACACTTAGCATAATGAAAACACTGGGGATAAAAAGCAAAATAATGTTATCTACAGTTTTATTCAAAACAAGGTTTTCAACTAACCAGATAACTCCCGCTAAAACTAAAAGGATGATTCCTGCAACAAAATAATCCGAAGCTTTCGATTTACTCACAGTCATCGGTTAACTATCTTACATTCACTTTGCATAAATAATTTTTGACCAACTATCTTAACGGTTCAATAAAGAGCATCTCGAAGTCTTATTTGCTCCTTGAAAGTCAACCATCGAAAAAACAGAAATACCATTAGTATCAATCAAAGATTAGCCATCAAGCAATTCTTAGACCAAAAGGTTGAGTTAAGCGGACCAAGCCATGCGCTGAAGCAGGATGCGGCAAGAAAGGGGGCTATTGCCTTCTCCTATTTAGCAGCCAGACCCGCCCAACTATCTGCTTTTGTTGGACTATGTCTGATTAACATATTAGCGCTTGAAATAATATAAAATAATGTTGTCACAAAATGAAACAACAAAAGCTAGTTGCCCTGAACTAACATTAATGTCAGATAACTGTTTACGCCCGCTATCGGTTTTATTCGTAATTTTGTAATTTCCTTAAGCTTATCAACAGAATTACCTTTAATTTTGATTAGAAGGTCGTAGACGCCGTATAATGGTTGGGCTTCTTCAACGCCCTCAACAAGTTTTATGTTTTCTAATACTTTATCTTGGGCACCTGAATCGGTGGTAACTAAAACAACTGCAGAAATCATATTTCAATCCTCGTTATTTCTCATCTGTCTTGAAACAGAATAATTAAGATGTGTTGTTGCCGCTAAAAATTACGTTGCCAATGTTTTGGAGTAGGGAAAATGTAAATTAGTTTGACTATGAAATTATTTTTAGTTTGTGATTGTATGAAGGTTGCTGTTTCTGGTAAAGGCGGAGTAGGCAAAACCCTCATTGCAGGTGGCTTAGCCCGCGGTTTCTCTGAACGTGGATTAAAAACTATAGGAATTGATGCGGATTCTTCTCCGAATTTAGGGTTAACTTTGGGGTTGTCAACGGAGGAAACCCGCAAGATAGTTCCTATTTCAGAAAATAAACCCTTGATAGAATCAAAAACGAGTACGGAATACTCAGGCGTCTACAACCTGAACTTCAGCGTCGACGACATCGTAAAACAGTACTCCGTACCTACCCCTCTTGGCGTAAACTTGATTGTTATGGGAACAGTCCACTCCATGGGGGCAGGCTGCATGTGTGCCCCAACCGCCGTCATCCGAGCGCTCCTACGGAACCTAATCGTAGAACGCGACGAGGCAGTGGTCTTGGATTTGGAGGCAGGCGTGGAACACATCGGCAGGGGCACCGCAAAAGAAGTCGACGCGCTCCTAATTGTCGCTGATTCTAACCTGAAATCGCTGGAAATCGCCAAGCACATCCATGATATGGCAATTGCTGCGGGAATGAAACAACTCTACCTTATCGGTAACCGCGTAATGAACGACACCCAGAAAAATGCTATCCAAACTTTTGCTGACCAAAACGGCATTGAGGTTCTATCTTTTGTGCCCTGGGACCAAAAAGTAATCGACGCAGATATGCTAGGAGAAACCCCACTAAAAAACAAGGAAATCGCTGCAGTTAAAAGCATCGATGCTATTTGCGAGCTTTTAATAAAGAAAACATCTTAACTTGTCTTAATTATCCAAAATTAAACCATTTTTTTAAGTCTCTAAGCACTCTGAATTAAGCTAAAACGATAAAGAAGAAGAAAAACAGTTGTTTCCTACGGCGAATGTTCTTCTTCTTTCAAATAATGTTTACTCTGCAGTTTTTTAACTAAGAGAAGAAGAAGACAGCAATGGTGCACAGCGTTGTCTTCTTCTTTTAGAATATTCGGTTGCTGCTGTTTTGTTGCGTGACCGCTATCGGTTAGAAGAAGAAAAAATTGACACAAACAATGATTTTTCTTCTTTCAACTTAACTCTGCAACTTAAGAGAAGAACAACAACACAGCACTGCCATCGTGTTGTTGTTCTATCGATAAAAGAAAGCAACCTCAACCTGTAAACTGAAAGAAGAAGAAGCGCAAAATTTCCAACCTTCTTCTTATTTTAAGTTGAGTCTGGACAATTTCCTCTGCGATTCCTGGGTTCAAGTCCCATCTGGACCCGCCAATGTTCATGCGCATTTATACTGTATTTTCCTTCCAACCCTCTTTCTTTTTTTGAGCCATCAAAATTATTTAGGTTTATTTTTAACTCGCCAATTTCATCTTCAGACGCTCAAGTTTTCCATTGCATGGATTGTACTTTTTGGTGTGGACGCTCCGAGCCATGTTACGAGGACGAAAATCAATTAACCAATAGGACAAATAGAGAGTGACTTTAGCTGGATCAAATGGCGGTATGGGCTCTGCCCCAATCTCCGCTATATTGATTGCGGGAATTTTAATGGTGCCAAAGCATACGCGGAAATCAAAGTAACTTCAATAGATAGACGGTCATTGCGAACGTGCATGCTACGGCATCAATTACGGACCATAGGGTTCCTATATCAACTTTCCCGCCGCCTCGAGGATTATTTTATCGCTTTCTTCCTTTGATAATAAACACTGCTGCAGCAACTATGGCAACGGCCGCTATAATAACTGTAATAGCGATAACTTCTATTGGAAGTCCCAAAGTAGAATCTGGGTTGTTTTTTGGCAAAGAAGAATCAAATATTGCATACACCGTGCCGCGGCCGTCAACTGCATATGCCACGCCTTTTCCTGAATCAAACACTATATCGTAGGAGTTGCCTCGCTCAAACAAGGTCAGGTTTGCAATTATTTCGTGTGTGCTATCGGAAACCACCCAGACCATTGGCTTACTGGCGTAAAATCCACTGTAGCAGGATACGCCTCTGACAGAATCATGTGCCCCAGATATTCCAGCGTATTTGTCTATTGTGTCTATGAGCGTATTTGTGTTATCAGATATGACGGACACTCTTTCGCTGCTGGGCACAAAAATCTTGCCTGTAACTGCATCGTAAGCTAATTTGTTGGGACCGCCTCCTACCTCGACTGTTGCGATTACGGAGTGGTCACTGTCAGAAATAACGGAGACTGTACCGTTGCCGCTGGAATCCGTATTCCCCACAAAAATTGTGCCTTTACCTGAATCATAAACTAAATCTATGGGTCGGCTGCCAACTGGAACTGTTGAGATAACCGTGTGAGTGCTATCGGATATGACTGAAACTGTGTCGGCACCCCAAAGCAACATAGATTTCGCCCTTGCCTGAGTCGTATGCCACACCTTCGGGGTTGGGGTCTACTGATACGGTAGCAATGACTGTGTGGTCGCTGTCCGATATTACCGAGATCGAACCTTCGCCATTATTGCTAACGTAGATTTCGCCTTTACCCGAATCATTAGCCAAATCCACTGGTTTGGTTCCAACTGGAATTGTTGCGATTACGGTGTTGCTACTATCTGATATTACCGAAATCGTGTTATCATAAAAGTTAGCAACATAAACCTCTCCTCTGCCAGAATCATAAACTATACCATAGGGCAAGGTTCCCACAGACACGTTTGCAACAACAGTATGCGAGGCATCAGAGATCACGGTTACAGAATGAAAATCCACGTTACTAATGAATAAGTCGCCTTTACCGTAGTCGTAGGATATTCCGTGGTGACCGCCATATTCTGTGCCATGAGTTATAGTGTTGGTTACCCCGACAACGGCGACAACAGTACCCGCTTGCAACAGAGTAACCCCACAAGAACTACTGCCAAAATACAGCGAGCTTTGGAAAGATTGAGATCTTTGTCGCACAATACGACTTGTAGTTTTACTGATAAAAGACTTTTGACAAACCCGGTTTTAATTGGCAAATCAGACAAGAGCAGGTTGAAAAACTTGCGGTTTGAGGGAAGTGTAGGTTACGATTCTAACCGTGGGTATTGTGAAAAAATAAAAAGAGAAATTTAGCCGACTCCATGCGACATCTTTTGCTAGACCTAGGAGTTTTGCCCTAAGGAACCCCAAAGTTTTTGATAAGCTGTGTTTGTCCTGCAGGGACATCAACAGTAAAGTTGCCAACATAATCAGAAAATTGATCCATGTAGTTGCTCGTTGAGGGATAACCACCATAGTAACTTATGGTCACGTTATAGGTATGTTGATTGATTAGAGTAACTGTGTAATTTCCCAAGGGATTGAGGGTTGGTGGAGAAGGAAAATTAAAGTTATAAGACGTATTGATGCCTGTTTGAGTGTCAATGAATTGTATACCTATTAAGCTTGTCGCGCCCAAATAAAGACCCGCGCTGCTTGCTTGACCTGACACCGTTACCTTAGCGATTTGATTGTATTCAAAAGTGGCAACCCAAGAAACTGAAAGAACGATGATAACTATAATTACCGAAGCAATGATAACAAATCTATGACTGTTCAAAGTTTTCCACCTGTATGTATTTTCATATTTTTTGGCTTAATTAATACAATCTATAAAAAAAGGAGATATTTTTGTCTTATTACATCAGGCTTATGGACTCGCTATGGGCTGGAATAAGTTTTCTTGCGGCAATTGATCCGAGGGCATGAGGTTATTATAGAGAAAACCGCTTTTGTAACTGCTAAGCTGCTCGATATCTTTTGCAGTACTGTTTGATTGGTCTTCAAAGATGGAAACCGAACCGTTTGTCATCGTCATGTAGCCAATTCTGTAAACCGTAACTGTAACCCCATTTGGTTTTCCTGCGTTAAATAATCCTAGTGAACTGCTGGATGCGCTTGTGTAGGAAGTAATCGAGCCAATCGTGTTTGTCAAAAGTGGAGCGCTGGTATTCCAATCTGAATTGAAGTTGCCTGCGATAGTGCTATAACGACTTACGTTAACCAGATCAGGCACACATTGTATCAATGTCGCTTGTGCGGTTTTTGAGAACGAGGGGTTGTAGTTGGTTCCAACAAAATAGGCGTAGTGCTCTACAGGTCCTAAGTCGGTGGCAACTTTAATGTCGTAAGCTTGAACGATGGCATCGCAGCCAGCGATTTGAATGCCTGGATTATCTTTGATGTTCAATCGTATAACACCGGGATATTGACTCTTTAATCGCATTGTCATATTGAGTGCCTGGTCGAAATATGCAGTCACGCTAGAAGGAGCGGGTCCAACGTACCCGTATGCTACCTGAACTTGAAACTGATCATTAGCTGATGCGATTCCAACAGGTGCGTGCAAAAAATCTGTTTGTTTAGAATATTGGGAAGCTGTGACTGCAGAGAACATTATTGAAATGGTAAGTAATACGGCTATAATTATGGAAAGCGTGAACTTTTTATTGACAGATAAGCAGTTGCTTGTGGGATTTTTTTGTTTTGTCATTACCAATCACCGCTTTGGTGTGCCGTCAGGAAAGCAAACGACTGAATTCCAGGTGGCACGCTATGACCGGAAGGAATTTGCGTTTGGCAATAGTAGTAAACCGTGTTGCTAGGGTTGCTCTTAAGATAGAATCCTCCTTGCGTCATTCCCTCGATTGAAGCACGATCACCAATAGTGTAGCTCCCGTATTGATAGTTTAGGATACTGGCGTAGTAATACAAAGGAATCCATTGCCCGTTAGCATAATAACCATTTGCCCACGTTGGGCTATTATAGTCATTGTAGTTGGAGTAAGCTTGACTTCCTAAGCCATAATCGACGCAACTGGTGCCTACCATCGGTAACCGTATAGCTACTGGGGCGTCGTCAGAGGTACTACTGCTATGTCCTGCTTGAGCCATAAATTCCCAGTTTCCATAATTAAATGCAGGTGTTTGGTCGTTAAGGTCATAGTAGGCATATACACCAAGGAGGACAGACTCATCATCAGCATTGTTAAGATGAGAGTGCTCGCATTCAGCGTAGGCCGGAAAAGAACCGCCGCCTGAATTTACGAAAGTGTCTTTGCTATAGCTATGTCCGCTAGGTCCTAATGCTTCAACATTGGTTACAGTAATTGCCATTGTCACGATTATTGTAAACAGTACTGCCAAGATTGATAGTTTTTTAATGTTTTTTTTCATTGTTCATCAATTCCTTTCTTTTTTGTTCTCTTTCTGCCCTTCCCTTAGGACTGGCGGTGACCCGCCCCCAAAACACTAAGTCTTGGCGGAGTTTGCTTGTTAGAACAAACCACAATATTGCTAAATGCGCAAGAATCAGTTATTTCTACGCTTTAGGACAAGTGTACTAAACTTTAGGACATTTGACTGTTGAAATTTACTTCTTGAGCGCTAGAAAGATTGTTTTAGGGTGAAAATTGATTGATTTTTATTAAGAAAAATAGTAAATTGAAGGAATGGAATGTTTATTGCTTTGGCATTACTGTTAATTGAAAAGTGATCGCGCCTAAGCGTGTTTGTTCCCAGTTACCCATTTCAACGAACATAGAATATTTTCCTATTGGGGCATCTTCTAACGCATTTATCGTCAGGGTTACTTTCTTGCTTTCTTCTGGTTCCAATGTTAGGGGGTTAGGGTTAAAGCTTGCTTCAAAGGGTTTCGTTGCATTCGGAGAATCTTCGTGGCTGGGCCATGACAAGCTTTGGGGTAGACGCATATAACGCCTCAGAGAAAGATTTGCTAGCCGAAAGCGTGACTTTGCAAAGCACTTCTGAAGAGACATAGCAATGGCTTTTATTGATCGTTAAAAAGTCATCTTAAATTTGAAGACCAAAGATATATCCGATTATTTGATTGTTCGCTAGCTCAAAATGCAGCCACCCGACGTAACGCTATCCAAAAAATGTGTGAAAGCTTTACCGGAATGAGCCCAATATAGTGTGTTCCAAGGACTTACTGTTACAATGACCTTCAAGAAATGAACTAAGAAATGTTACTTTCACTAATTTGCGTCGGTATTGAAATTTTGCTTATGGAGGTTGAATGGTGATTGTTCGGTTTCCCGGTGGGCCATAGTCAACCTTTCCGCCCAAGGAAACGGTTATGGTGTAGTTTCCCGGTTCTATGAATGTTTGATTGCCTACGTTACCCATCTTCTGGTTCCAGCTATAGGTCGCTAATAGAGTGTATGAATGAGCAGGGAAAGTAGGCAACGGTGTTCCATAATCAATAAGCATTGGGTGCATGTAAGAGCCTATCTGGTAAGTTATAGAGAGTGGTTTGGGGACATTCCAGTCGTGAGTGTTATTCACATAAATTGAAAAGTTTATTACCTCTCCTCGGGCAAACATGTCCTTTTCTGTTACTACATTAATATCTACAGGCCCTAGACCAGTGGGTCCGGGATTCGATAGAACAAGGATCAAAGTCGCTAATATAACGGACAAAACTACGACAAGCATGACAAGTTTATACCCTCGTTTTATCACTGACATTCTCCCTTTAAACTTCTATTTCGATTGACTCGCTATTTTAAACTTCCTTAAATAAAAAAAGAAAAAAGGGAAATTGCTACCATATAGCAAAAACGTTGTCTACGTATAAACAACCTGGCGAAAAGGAACCGCTATCACAATAGCAAACTACGTTAACCCATCTAAAAGTGTATGAAGTGCTGCCTGCGTATATTATCTGAGGGGAGGTATTGTATAAGTATAGATCGGACACTTGATACCAGTTATTGTTGTTTGGAGAGACATAGACCTTTACGTGCGTGGGATAATAATTTGCAATATTTCCGTAAAGATAAATACTTTGTTGTCCGTAGGTTTGGCTACTTAAGTGTCCATTTATGGCCCCTGCGTCATTTATGTAGTATCCGTATACTGCGGCGTTGTTTCCATCTGGTGATATCCCGACCATTCCTCCTGCGTTCCATGCTCCTCCTGAACCGCTAATTCTACCTGACCATTGAATACTGTCGACATAGCGTACATTGTTGCAATTAATTTGGAAGTTATAGTTGCCATCTGCAGCAGGGCTGTCTAGGTCTGTATAGATTCTTATTGTCCACCAGCCGTCATAACTACCAATCGAATATCTATTGATCTGTTCAGCCACTCCCCCTCCTGTGTTTCGGCTATAATCTACTAGGTTTCCATAAGGATCGTATAGTTCTAAGTCAAAGTTGACGTTTGGATTCATGTTCAGTGCTATTTCTATGTTCATATTTGAAGTTGCGAGAAACTTGAAGTAATCTTCAGTATCCGTGTCACCCGGTAAATGGCATAATCGCCCGTTGTAATTACTGTTTAATTGAACACTTGCCGCTCCACCGAGCGTATTTGAACCGTCGTATCCAGTGTAGGCGTCGTTATGATCTGGATAAACATAGTGAGCTCCGTTGAGGTCTCCCCACTCAAGGGTCCTCTTGCCTAGTCTCATACCAGCAATTAGCTGTGCTATACATTGTCATCCCAGCGCTGCCACTGTCATAGAGGTCGTTTAAGCACAATGTATGTCCTACTTCATGGGTCAATACGTTTTGAATGTCAAACTCCCAAGGATAAATTTGATAGGTTGCCCAAGCGTAATCAGCATCATTGACCATTATGTCGTTTTCAACTAAATGTCCAGTATAATCAGTTTTCGGGAAATTCAATGCTAAAATGTTCGGATTATAGTAATCTGGTGCCCACCCAACTACACTATAGCCATCTGGAGCTTGGTCCCAATCTCCCCAGTAGACATAATTTCCACTGAAGCTTGTGTCTTCTACGAAAGATATGGCGCATTGAAGTGTATCGTAATCCCAAGTTGAAAACGCCGCTCGAATAGCATCGAATTCGCTATCGTCCCCAACATCGGCAGTTCCATCAGGGTCCAGAGAGTAGCGTAAAGGCATATCATCGAAATGATAGTGAAGTCCTCCCCAGCCAAAGCCATAACCAGTTGATTCGTAAACATATGAAGTTGGCTCGTTTCCAAGAGTAAGTGGTGTCATAGATGATTCTAAGAAGTCATCAATACTCGAAGCAAATGTCGATGAGGGCAAGTAGCCCATTAAGTAGTTCGACGTTTCATTGATGAAAAACAGTATTTGTGATCCCTTTGTTAAGTCATAGGTTTCAGGAAGCTTGACTGTGTCGTTTTTATAAGATACCCAAAGGTAATTCGGAATTATGGTGATATTCCCTACATGTCCGCCCGGGTATTTTGCGGTTATTACTTGTTGAGCTCTAAGATTACTGGTAAATGGTGAGTCGATTACAATCTTAGCGTAAGTAAAAATTGCACCAGATTTCTCAGCGCCGTAAGTTATGTCCTGCACTGTACCTATTCCGACTTGATCAGATCCGTTTTGAATGGATTTTAGAATTTGGTTTTGATTTATCAGAGAGTTAGCTTCTTGCACTTCTTGAGCTAGTTCCAAATCTTCCCTTGCTTGCGATTGTGCTGGTATTAAAGAGACTGAAAGTAAAACGAATATCAGTATTAAGCAACTGCAAACACTTTTCAATCTTTCACCTCCTTAGTGATTTTTTGTGGCGAAAATATCGAACTTACAAGAAAAAATGAATGTTGAATTTTATTCATTTTTTTTCCTCCAACGTAGCTTAGTAAGCGTTAATTAATTATTTCTACGCTTTAGGACAAGTGTACTAAACTTTAGGACATTTGACTGTTGAAATTTACTTCTTGAGCGCTAGAAGATTGTTTTAGGGTGAAAATTGATTGATTTTTATTAAGAAAAATAGTAAATTGAAGGAATGGAACGTTTATTGCTTTGGCATTACTGTTAATTGAAAAGTGATCGCGCCTAAGCGTGTTTGTTCCCAGTTACCCATTTCAACGAACATAGAATATTTTCCTATTGGGGCATCTTCTAACGCATTTATCGTCAGGGTTACTTTCTTGCTTTCTTCTGGTTCCAATGTTAGGGGGTTAGGGTTAAAGCTTGCTTCAAAGGGTTTCGTTGCATTCGGAGAATCTTCGTGGCTGGGCCAGGGCAAGGCTGGGTAGGGCGATGGCGCAGAAACTATCATCTTGGCAAAGGGCTGGTTTTCGATTGCTCCTACTGAAAGATAGAGTGGTATGGTGAATTCAGTATCATTTGAGAAAGAAGACAAAACTAAGTCTATTGTCATGCTACTCCCTTGAGTAATGTTGAACATGAATTTTTCAGTTGAATTGGACCCTTGTGACAGCTCAACATCAAGTTGAAGAGACTGCAGAGCTTTATTATCAAAAGTTGTGTTTGGGCTGCTTGCCGGTATAGGCAAAATTATGAGATTAAGTGTTCCTTCTTGTGAAGGGAACAAATGATAACTGAGCTCTATCAAAACAGAAACTGAGGCTATAGCGAGGAGTATAGCAAAAATTATCTTAAATTTTTGTTTCATGTCCTCACTCCTGATTTTTATGTTCTCTGCCTTACTCGGTCACTTAATTCTATACATTTATACGCTTGTTCTAAAGATTGAATGGCCGTCCATGTTACTAGTACATACAAGTGCTTAATTCGTATTTGGCTTATCAAGAGACTAAAAAAATTATTGGAAGTTGAAAAAACAATCCGTGTAACTAGTTTTGTACCCATGTCTCCCAACGATAGCTTAGGGTACCCATAGTGTGGGATTCTCGCAAGGGATTAGTTGTTGACCACCAAGTGTTGACTGAATTTGTCCAGTATGACCATCCTTGAGCATTGTGGAGCCAGTTTCGATAGAAGACCGAATGAGATGCATCGTTTGTAAATGTTCCAGTGTTACTGTAAACCTCCTTTTGGAAACCTGCTTGAACTGACAAGTTTGATAGGTGCCCACTTCTTACCCATTGATAGTTGATCCAGATGTCATAATGCCAGCCATAAGCATCTTGTGTACCATCCAACATAATAGTGTAGGTATCTGCTGAAGTTGTTGCAGTATTTTTGTCCATGTAGTATGTCCAACCGCCCTCATCCGTGTCGTATGTATTCCATCTATAAGCTTCTCCTAAGTTATGAGTAAGCACAGTTTCTACCCAGTTGGTTGCATCATCTAAATCGCCAAGCTGCATGCATACATAATGATAGAGGGTTTGTCCCGAACCAACATTCATTGAGCCAGAGACTATTTCAGAGGATACGCCTGACCATGAGGCTGAATTGGTTCGCATGCAAGATGTCCTATCAGTTTGGACTGCAGGGATATATTCGTCAGTAACTGCGTTTTCTTGGTGGATGCCTTTAGCAGTCAATGTTTCTGGCATTTTAGCAAGTTCTTCAGAAGTCAACGCTTTACCCATCCATGTTGCGCCTGTCTCTGGGTACCAACCCATTCCTAGTTCTGCAAGATTATTTGTTATTTGATCATCATTTAATCCTTGTAACGTCAACTCTTGAATTTTCGAAGTCACAGGATCAACAAAATTTTTTGGAGGTTCCCAAGATCCAACAGAGATTGTCGAATCGGTTGTCTGAGCTGCTGTAGTTAAAAACAATGGAGAAAGCAATGTAAGGATAATGAAAACGGCTGTAAAACAATAAGCGCTTTTCTTTCTCAATATTTTCACCTCCTGGTTCTAACTACAGCTTGATGGAAGAAAGTATATTTCTACGCTTTAGGACAGATATACTAATAAGTAGGACACCCTAAGCGAGCCATAATTACCGAGGTTTAATGTTATAGTTTGTTATTAACCCAAACTTTTGCAGTTTCATAACAGAAGATAAAAACAAACAAACCAGTAACGGTTGTATAAAAGAAATATTCGCGATTAATTGTAAGAGGTCGAAGAAGTAATAACTCGATAAATAGAACTGCAAAGGCGAAAACTGAGTAAAAGAGGTATCTGGGAACCAAAAAGCGGCTTATTTTAATGCAGTTTTCTAACACGACTTTGTTAACAACATAATTACCTGCTTCCCGTTTTAAGAGTCCAACATGCTCCAATTTAGACAGGTGATATTGAGCGACAGAGGGGCTGCTAAGATTTAATGCTCTTTGGATTTCTCGGATACCAAGAGGCTTTCGAGTCTTTAACATAAGACGATAGATGTCAAGCGCCGTTCCCTTTAGGATGTTACTTGATTCATCCTCTGTTAACTGCAATACCCCAAGTCACAATATACCGCTAACACCAATTTAAGAACTACCCCTATCTACCACAAACCACTTACTTCACAGGGAAGATAACAACCAAGCGTACACAATTTAGTACACCTAATCAAAATATAACGTTAAAATAACCGGAGTTCCCTGAAATTAGTAAGTCTTTGTAGGATAGGACGTTCAACTGTGACCGGACAAAAAACCAAGATAGTAATTGCTGTTGTGCTTGCAATATCGTCGGCATTTCTATTGCTAAGTGTAAGCTATATTTTCTTTCCTGATGAGACGTTGCAGCAACCACCTGCGCCGTTACCAGCTTCTAAACCATCACTCATGATAGATCAAATACTCTGGGCAGTTCAATGGATAGCAATTGCAGCAATTATCGCTGCTGTCTTTGTTGGAGCAATATTACTCTTTAGTCGAGTTATTAACAAGAAAACCGTATAGAACGAAAATCGGGATCGTTCTTCGATTAATTAATTCTTATTTTGTGCGTACTAACTTTTTGGATAAGTCTAAAGCTTAGTAATAATAAGATCAAAGACCTCACTTCCAAACAAATCCGCAAAATCGTTCAAAAAATTATCCAAGGCTGCAGGATTAGCCATAAAGGCAAAGCTCAAAGTCAACAAGGTCGATACTTCAAAAGAAAACATACGTGTTTGGGGAATGAACCAGAGCAATTGCTGACAAGAGAAGCACTCGCTGACGGCGCAATCACTAAGCAGGAAGACATTAACGACTAATATCTGGTAGTTCTATTGTTCAAGAATTAAAGTGGCTGATTAAATCGGAGGCTACGGATAAATGCGTTTGCGCAAAAGCGATTCCCTCGGGCCCGCCACCCCCCAAACGAATTTATCCTGCAAAACAACAACCCCTATATTTTTGTTTTTTATTCGAGGCAAGGCTGAAATGGTCAGCTGAAAAATGTGCTCTTGCACAAATATGTTCTTCTTCTTTTGAAGACTGTTTACTTTGCAGCTTTCTACTAAGAAAAGAAGAAGAGAAAATTTTTTTTCCAATCTTCTTCTTCTTTTAACAGTCGGGAGAACAAAGACAAATCATTTGTTAACAGTCGTTTTCTATAAATAAGAGAAGAACCTGCATTTCGAGAATCGAAATAACTTATTCTGTTTGTTTCTATAGATTGAATCTGCGGTTTTGGTTAGGCAAAAGCCTTATTCTCAACGGGTATTGTACGTTATTATAGTTAACTTTAGAAAATGGTGGAAGTATGGCTGAAGAAAAAATGATTCCCCAAAAACCTGTTCTCGAAGTTCTCTGTTCAATTCAAGGTGCCCTTGGAGAAGACAATCAGAAAGTGTTTGCAAAGGCAAGTATGGCACAAGGAAGAAACTGGGGTGAATCCATCCCCACCGCTCAAACGCCTGACGACCTGATGGAAAAGGTTGCTACATACTTTCAGGATGGTCTTAAAATAGCTAAAAGCATAAAATTCGAGAAAAAAGACCAAGAATTCATGCTTCAATTTAGAGGATGTTACATTTGCCATGGTAAACTCGTCAAAGAACGATATGGAATTACGCCCGCTTGTGCGGTTTCGATGTTTCCGGTAGGTGCCCTCTCAGCAAACTTAAAGCTTAGAAACGTCCGTCTAAAAGAAATTCGCAAGCCCGGTCCAGTCGGCGACTGCGACATGGTCTATGAAATTAAAGTTTGAATGCCACCATTAAAAAATTAGTAGAGCCTGCAAATGCTCTAATTTTATTCTTTGTATCTACCATTTAGTAAAATAAACTTTCTTGTCTCTCTGAAAGCGCAAATAAGCTCGATGCCTAAAGAAAGCAAACTCCCGTTCTAACTGTTCAGGTTTTAGAGGTTGGGTGACTTCGCCTAATCCCTATAGAATGAATTGGAATTTAGCTGTGTTTTAAAGCATAGACAATATATGCGCGCTTTTGCTTGCGGCCCCGAAACAAGCTTCCTCTGGGGTTATTCAAAGAAAGTATGTTTAATTAAGAGGTGTTTGTTGATGTCGGGCGTTTTGTTTATATGGTGTTTATACATTTTGTTTATACAGAGGTTTGTGTGTTGGCTAAGGTCTTTAAGGGCTTTAGGTTTGAAGCTCAGCTTTACCGTGATTTCAAGAGTGTGGCTTCTGCAGGCGGATGTACTGTAACTGGTGCTTTTGAGCGGTTTATGGGTGTTTGTGTGGAGGGTGGGTTTTTGGTTTTTCCTGAAAGGAACATTGAAGGTTTTGAGGTTGAGGCTCGGGTTTTAGTTGATTGGTTACGCAAGGGAAGGCGATTTTACCGCGGAGAAGGTGGGGTGGAGGTAAATATTGCGGGTCGGCTGGTTGGGTTGTTGCTTAAGGTGCGTGATTCTGAGTTGAGGGTTGAGATGGAGGCTGCTTTGAAAAGTTCGGTTTCTGAGCAATGATAAAGATTTGTGCTTTGTTTATCTTGGGACCATGATAACGAACTGTTCTGGTTGGGCTTCTTTGGTTGCATAACAGGCTAGTGCTAAAGCAAACAGTTGGTCGTCATGTCTACCTTTGGGATGCCTATATTTCATGTGGATGTGTTCTTGCGCTGTGCTAGGTTGGAGGTACTCATATTGTTGCTCGTTGATTTGGGCGATGAGCTGCTTGTCCCCGCCTTGTATGCGAAGTTGTTTTTTCTCCATTAGTAATTTGAGGTAGTTGAGCATATTCTCTTTTTCTACGTCCGTAAAGAAGACGCCTTTTACTTCTGGAATATCCATACCCTCGAGCTCATCCACTACGGCGTCGCCTATACCCGTTTTGTCAACGTACATTCCGTCAAAGTTGAAGGCTTGACAGGCTTTGGCTACGTAAGCGATGACTTCTGGGTAGGGCGTGCCTAGAGGAAACTGGCGCTTATGTACCAGCCTAACTTCGCCATCATTTGTTAGCTGAACCACTACCAGAACGCTAAAGTCAATTTGTTTGCCCAAATCTAAACCCCCAAAATACCTGCCGCTCAACAGTTGGCTGTCAATGTGTTCTATGTCTTGGAAATACTGGTTTGGAGAAGCTGGATTGTCCAGTTCAGGGTCTATACATTTTGCTATGAGATCCATGGGAAAGAACGTCTGGATTGCTTCGACCCAGAGCGCTTCAACTTCTCTTTGCCATTCTTCCTTGGTCATCATGTCTCGCCATTCCTCGAGTTGCGCTTGGCTCACAAGAGGGCTGGAATTGCTTGGGTAATGATGTATTGAGTAGCGTTTTGTGTCCAGGAAAGCTTTGCGAAAAACGTGGTCAAACGCCATAGGTGTTCCGCTCATAACTAAGGAGGAATTGGGTTTTGTGAGCATCATCATGATTTCACTAGTAATCATCTCAGTTGGGATAATGCTTGCTTCATCAAGAAAGACCCAGTCAGGATGATATCCTCTGAGCTTATCTGGGGAACAGGGCAACGCGATGAGTTTACTGTTTAGCGGGGGTTTTAGCTTAATAACTGTGCGCGTTGTTCCAGGCCGTTGAAGCATATCCCGCATAAGCGGATTTGCCATTATTGTGGAGTAGCAATAGTCAAACATGATCATGCTTTGGCGTTGAGTACTGCTGATTATCAGGCTTTCACAATTGGGTTTTGTGAAGAGAAGCCAGAGGTTTTTTCGGCTAAAAACAAGGCTTTTTCCCCAGCCTCTTCCACAAACAGCTATCTGTCTTGAGCTCTGGTCTTGGAGAAGTTTCTGGTGGTTGGGTGCTTTATTTAGCCAGCCGTCGCCGCACATTAATATGGCAAAGAACGCAGGATCTTGTACAAGTTTGCGTGTCACTTCACGGTAAGAGCATAGTTCTTTGAAGGCTTTGGGTCTTCGCCTAAGATCATTATAGGCTTGGACCGCGAATTCAGGATCGTTAATTACCTTCTCGACGTAAGTGCTTTCTTCCATACTCTAAAGTCACGCCTAAAACGTCTAGCTACCCTTGGTTCTATACCTCTCACATAGTCCCCCAAGTTTTGGTCCTCAAACTGGTTTTTATCGCCTTTTTGGGTTAACATTTTGTTCAATGTGTTTGCATGAAAGGCCAAAACTGTGGCTACCCGTGTCCTCTCAGTTACGGTTAGTTCAGGGTCTTCGAGCATTTTGTGGAGTTCATTGATCATTTCCCATTCTCTTTGGATTAACCCTTCAAGAGTTGGAGCCTCTGTTTGTGGCTTATTCTTTGATTCCGAATTTTCCATACCTATCGCCAAGAGTGAGTAATCAGATTCACTATACTCTCAAAATGAGTTTTTTATATAATAAATTTTCGTTAAGATATTGAGCATGCGTTTGTCCCTTATTGGGTGCTCATCAAAACACTGAAAAATACCAAGATTTGCCGAGTGAAAAAAGCTTAAAGAAACAAAAGAAAAGAACGTTATAGGCTAAACCTTAACGGTTTAGCATTGGTCGTGACCGCAATTGCAACTGTGACTTGACGAGTTACCGCCGATGTATTTTTGTGGGTTTGCTTCGAAGGATTTTTTGCATCCCGGAGCACAGAAATAATAGTATTTGCCTTGGTAGATTGTTTTGTACTTTGCTGTTTTCTCGTCTACTTCCATGTTGCATACTAAATCTTTAGCCATACTTTTTCACCTCCAACAACATCACTTGATATTTTGTGATTAGATTTTTGGTTTAAATCTCCTGAGAAGTGAAGCGTTGGTAACCACGGTAACTGAGCTGCTTGCCATTGCTGCCGCAGCGTACACCGGATTGAATAGCACGTGTAGAATTGGGTAAAATGCTCCTGCCGCCAAAGGAATGAGGACTATGTTGTAGAAGAATGCCCAGAATAGGTTCTGCCGAATTTTCTTCATCGTAGCGCGGCTCAACTGAATAGCTACCACCACATCCCTCAAATCATTCTTAATTAACACGATATCTCCCGTTTCAATAGCTACATCTGTTCCGCTGCCTACAGCAATTCCAATGTTTGCTTGCGCCAAAGCAGGAGCATCGTTTATTCCGTCACCAACCATAGCAACAACTTTGCCTTCGGATTGCAGTCGCTTTATCTCTGTTGCTTTTTCGCTTGGAAGAACCTCCGCAAAGACGCGGTTAACGCCTACCTGCGCCGCGATGGCTTTGGCGGTTCTCTGGTTGTCGCCTGTAATCATAATGACTTCCAATCCCATCTGTTGAAGAGTCTTAACCGCCTCGGCGGAGTGCTCCTTTAAGGTGTCAGCCACCGCTATCAAACCTGCAAGCTGGTTGTCAACAGCGAGGAGCATAGCAGTTTTGCCTTCTTTCTCAAACGCCGACATTTTCCCCTCAAGCGCCCCAATGTCCAAGTTGTTTGCCTCCATCAGTTTTCGGTTGCCCAACAATATTTTGGCGTCCCTATGTTCCACCTCTACACCATATCCTGGGATAGCGTTGAACAATTCCGGTTCATCAACTTGGATTCCCTTTTCCTTTGCTCTTTTCACTATGGCTGCTCCCAGCGGATGCTCGGAGTTTTTCTCTGCGATAGCGGCGAACTGCAGAAGCTGGGCTTCCCCGAACGGTTCAGATGGGACGATGTCGGTTACTTCGGGTTCGCCCTTCGTTAGTGTTCCAGTTTTGTCAAAAACAACTGCTTGAAGCTTGTATACCGCTTCCAATGCTTCGCCGCTTTTTATCAGGATACCGTTTTCTGCTCCTTTTCCGACACCCACCATTATCGCTGTTGGAGTAGCGAGTCCGAGAGCGCAAGGGCAAGCAACGATTAACACTGCAATGAAAACTGTGAGTGAGAAAATGAAGGACGCTCCGACAATAAAGTACCATAACAACGCTGAAACTGTCGCCGTAATTATGATGGCTGGAACAAAATACCCTGAAGCAATGTCGGCTAATCTTTGAATAGGCGCTTTCGAAGTTAACGCATCTTCAACCATGCTAATGATTTGGGCAAGAACTGTGTCTTTGCCGACTTTGGTGGCTTTGAACTTGAGCATACCCGTCTTGTTCATGGTGGCTCCTACGATTTGGTCGCCGATTCTCTTTTCGACTGGGATGCTTTCGCCAGTGATGACTTTCTCGTCCACTGCCGAGTAACCTTCGGTAACAGTGCCGTCAACGGGGATTTTTTCTCCTGGTCTAACCACGACGATGTCGCCTACTTGTACGTCTTCAACTGGAATTTCCTGTTCCTCACCGTTGCGGATGACTCGGGCTGTTTTGGCTTGGAGACCCATGATTTTTCGGATGGCTTCCGAGGTTCTGCCCTTAGCTACGGCATCTAAGAGTTTTCCTAGGAAAATGAAGCTCATAATCATGGTGGCGGTATCGAAGAATACTCCTGCACCGGGGAAAATGTTTGGAGCAAAGGTGACGACGGTGCTGTAGATCCATGCGGTGGATGTGCCCATGGCAATTAAGGTGTCCATGTTAGTGGTCTTGTTTCGTAGCCCCTTGTAGGTGCCAACGTAGAAGGTCCAGCCCACGATGAACTGAACTGGTGTTGCAAGCAGGAACATGAGGATGTTGTTTTGCTCCATGGGCAGAGGTGAGAGCCACATCAAAACAAGAATTGGAATAGTCAGAGCAACGCTAGTGGCTAAGAGGATTTTTAGGTGTCGGATGTGGCGTTTTCGTTCTTCACCCGCTGTATCCTCATGGGTCTTTTGTTGTTGTTCGATTACTTGGTATCCGCTGTCCTGGATGGTTTTTTTGATGCTTGGCAAGCTAATTTGCTGGGGGTTATATTCAACGGAGACACTTTCAGTGGCAAAGTTGACGACTGCGTTGTAGACTCCTTCGCGGTTGTCCAGGGCTTTCTCGATGGTTTTGGCACAGTTAACGCATGACATGCCGCCGATTTGGAGGACAATTTTTTCGTGAATTACATGGTAGCCTGCGCCGGTGATGGCGGTTTCTATTGTTTTTTGGGTGATGAGGTTGGGGTTGTAGTCTATTAGTGCTTGTTCAGCGGCGAGGTTTACGGTAGCTTGGGTTACGCCGTTTAGTTTGGCGAGTTCCTTTTCGATGGTGTGTGCGCAGTTTATGCAGCTCATGCCGCCGATGTTGAGGGTGATTTTTTTGGTTTTTTCTTGGCTCATATTGCTTGCCTTCCGCTTGAGTTGAAGGAGTATTATCCATTAAAGAAATGATTCAGTTTTGAAATCATCTTGGCATTCTATTTTTTTTTGCCTAAGGTTAATCCATTTATAGGGTTCCTCGATAATGTATTGTCGAAGGGCAACCAACGCATTTTTTGGTTTCATATCTTGCACAAGTAGAGCAATCAACATTACACGGTGCTTTATCCTTGCCCTTATGCGTCAAGTATTCTCTTATTTGGAGGAATTGTGAAAATTCGTTATTGCTAATTGGGTAGAATTCTGATCTGCGGATGCCTGGGCTGCTTCTAAGTGAGCACTTTTCTACTGAAATGCTGTCAAGTGTGTCTTGGTTTTCAGCAATTACTAGGGCGATAAGGTTGTAACCGCCGATAGTTTTGAAAATATGAACTACTCGAGGGCAATCTTTGAAGCGGTTCATGACTTCTTGCATTGCCTCTGCATCTTTCATTTCTAACAATACCATCGCTGGAATAAGATTGAATAATGTTGGGTTCATCAAAGCTTGATTTTTTATTGCTCCTTGGTCAATTAGCTTTTTTAGCCTCTTTTTCGTGCCCATACTTGTAAATCCGGTAATTTGTGCTAGTTCTTCTAGTGTAGTTCTTGCGTCAACTTGGAGTTGGCAGATTATTTTCCGGTCAATATCGTCCATAGGTTCAAACTTCTTACTGTTTACTTTCTAAACATAACCTATTAATATTGTTTATCTATTAAACAGTATTAATATCAAAACAAAGGGTTAAAAAAATGACAAAAAGAATAATGCTGCCAGTTGAAGACGCGACTGGAATGACCGCTGAAGTGGCGCAACACTTTGGAAGAGCACCCTACTTCGCCATGGTAGAACTTGACGAGAGCCAAAAATCCACAAAAGTCACGATTGAACCAAACAGGAGCGAACATATGGGAGGTGTTCCTGGGCATTCGCATGAAAGCTTCCTTGCATTGAAGCCAGATATCGTAATAGCCTATTCAATGGGTCCTGGAGCACTGAACACTTTCTTAAGCGCAGGTGTGACAGTTTTGGCAGCAACTGCACTCACAGTAGAAGCCAACATTGAATCTTTCAAAGAGGGCAAACTCAAAGAGCTTGCTGGCGGATGCGAACACGCCCATCACCACGAACACGAACATTGACAATCTAAATTAAACAAAATACTGACGAAAAAAATATTCCAGAAGAAACTCTTCGAGAAAAATTGACGGACATAGTGAAAAAAAGAATTTCGAAATTGCAGTTTACGCATTGCACTGAGCTAGATAAATGCGGTAACCTTTTCTAAGGGTTCAAATTTAAGAGCTTTTTGTTTCCCATTTTGTAAAATAAATTTTGCCATCTTCTTTAAAAGCACGGAGTAGTTCGCAATGCCTAAAGAAAGCAAACTCTTGCTCTAGCTGTTCTGGTTTAACATTTAGGGTCTTAATCAAATCTTCATTTGTGATTTTGCCGTATTTCTCTATAGTGCTGTAGATTTTTTGCTGTAACTCAGACAAGCCGGAACTGCCTGATTGCCCTAATTGTTTTCGCACAGACAAAGCTGATGACACAGCCATGGGGTCACAAGCCTTAGGCGGATTAGTCTCATACATATAACAGTCCTCACATAGGTGCTTGCCATGAAGTTCATAACCTTCTCCTTCCTTAACGTCTAAACCACAACCGTCACATCTGCATATTGAAAACCAATCTAACGCTAAGAGCCCATGTTTATTTCTTTTACTAAAGAATTTTTCAACAAGTGTACATTAATACTCGATTGATTTTCGCTTATGTAGGTGAGGAGTTAGAAATGGAACACAATATTGATCGTGTCAAGTTTTTAATGTCTGAAGAAAGAAAGCAATGGCATAATCCAGAAACCATTCTAAACGAGGCAGGGATTACGAGAGGAATGATTATAGCAGATTTGGGTTCTGGACCTGGTTTCTTCACTATTCCAATGGCTCAGATGACAGGAGAAAAAGGCCTCGTATATGCCGTCGATAGCAGCCCGGCAATGCTAAATGGCCTAAAAGAAAACATTGCCAAGTCAGAAGTTAACCCGAATATCATAAAAATAGTAAATAGCGATGTGTGCCATACAGGGATCCCTGAAGAATCCGTCGACCTTGTCCTTTTCGCCAACGTTCTACATGAGGTAGAAGACAGGAAAGCGTTCTTCCAAGAAGTTAGACGTATATCTAAATCAACATCCTTCATTGTTGATGTAGACTGGAAAAAGATCCAATCTGAACATGGTCCGCCATTTAAAGAACGCCTCTCGGAAGATGAAGCTAAGCGGGTTCTTGCAGAGAACGGTTTCTCTGTCATTAAACAAATTGAAGTAGGACCATATCATTATGAGTTAATTGCAAAATTATCGCCCAAACACATAGCTGAAAAGTGAGGTCCATAACTTTTTTTGCTTATTTTAAGTGTTTTTGAAGGTCTAATTCGAAGCTGTCTACGAGTGATTCTAGGCTTTCAGTGATTTCTTTTACTCGCTCGAGTGCGTGCTTCTTAATTGTTGCTGGGTCAAGCATAGCGTAAGTGTGGTAGTATCCGCCGCCTTTGAGGGATTTTGACTGCTTGTTTACTAAATTTATGCTTACAAGCTTAGAAAGACAGCGGTGTACTGAGCTTCGATCCTTCTGCACTATTTTTGCGATTTGGTCAAGCGTAGCGTTTTCATTTTTTGCCACTGCAAGGAGGACTTCAAGATCTGCGGGTTTTAGGTTGTATAGACATGTAAGTAAGTCGGTACAGGAGGCGCCCTTTTTTGTTAGTAGGTTAATGCTTTCCATAAGAAGTGATTATCGAATCTCAAATATAAATGGTATTGTTTGGTATTGACAATACCGTAAGATATATTTGGAAGCGAGATGCAATGATACAGCATAGGAAGTATAGTAATGCAGAAAAAAATTGAATGCCCACGCGGTATCCCCGAAGAACTATGTGACCACTCTCCAACCTGCAAGGTCTGGGTAGCCAGGGAAAACGCTCAAAAACAAGCATAAAATCCCATAAAGAAAATGAAGGTAGTTAAGGCATGTATGAAGAAAATGAATTAGAACAAATAAGACTTAGAAAAATTCAATCCATGCTAGAGGCTGCAAAAAAATGCCAAACACCAATTGCAAAACAGCCAATAATTCTGACTGACAACAACTTTTCCGCATCAGTCGAAGCAAATGAATTACTGGTGGTAGACTTTTGGGCTCCATGGTGTGGACCATGCCGAATGGTAGGACCCATAATTGAGGCGCTATCAGCTGAATATACCGGTAAAGCAGCGTTTGGAAAAATGAACGTTGACGAGAATCAAGTAGTGCCGAGCAGCTTTGGAATAATGAGCATTCCAACTATAATCATCTTCAATCATGGCAAAGAAGTTGAGAGATTAGTTGGGGCTTACCCCAAAGCGCATATCGAAGCGATGATCAAACGGTATCTGGGATAGCTGCCACAGAGGAATAGCACATGACGAGTGTTGAAGAAAAAATAGAAGCGGTAAAATCACGGTTTGCTGGCGGCAACCTTCCTCTCCGCTGGAACAGCTTATTGCACGCCCGCGAATTTGTTGAGCTAAAAAAACCTTATATGTCAATCACTTGGACGAGGCTGTCATGACAGAACCAAAAAACGGTCGCCCAATTTTCTTCCCAGAAAACCTAGTTCTCTTTGGTAACCTAGCGCTTTTCCTATGGATTGTTCTTGATTCAGTGGCTTTTCTGCTATATGATTTCATAGCAGGTATTGTGTTTTTTATCCTAACACTTATCTTGATTTATGGTGTACTTCACATTCTGGGTTGCCTACGTCCATGCTACAATTGCATAAAATGCACTCATGGCATGGGGCGCTTGGCAGCCTTGTACTTTGGCAGACGCATCTTCAAAGACTACAAATACAGCTACAAACTGCCCACAGCAATATTTTTCACACTATACATCGGAGGATTCCCCGCAGTATTCGCACTTTACTCAACCATCGTAGATTTCACGGCCATCAAAGCAGCAGTGTTTGGGGCTCTCTTAGTGTTTACGATCTATAGTGCTTTAACATGGCGACCAAGAAAACCAAAAAACCCAAAAGAGGTAGTATAGCCTCGGGGGAGTTTAACTTCATTAAGCTTTTGTTGCTTGTTAGCTTACTAGGAATTTCCGCGTTTGCTGTAGTCAGTCGGGTCGTAAATCGCAATAAGGCGTTGTGGAAACCTTCCAAGTGAGGGCTATGCATAAGGCCTTCATTGAACCAAACAGATGCTTACGGTGTATTTAGTGTCAGGCAGCAAAAGCATGTCCCCTCAAAGCTATTTTTCGCATAGATGGCAACGACCCAACTTTTGTAGACCCAACATTTTGTCGGGGGTGCGGCGATTGCATAACAAAATGCCGCGGAAAAGCAATTAAATTAAAAACTAATTGACTACGGCATAAATTGTCCTTTTTCATGCCTTCAAGCTTTATTCGAGTTTTTTGAAGAGTTCTAGCCTTCTATAGAGAACCAAATTCCTTAGTGTTTTTTCCTTTTAAGAGTAATAATTACAACGACAACAAAAACGGCAGCAATCACTACAGCTAACAAGTAAATAATCTCCATAGGTATGGAGGACAGCGGTTTCTATTGGTGAAGTGCCAAAAGCGTATACTCTTATGGTCCCAACTTCCCACGTAAACCACGCCATTCGCTATAGCTGGAGATGAATTCACGTGACCTTGGGTTGCATATGACCATATTTTAGCACCAGAGGAAGCGTTCAGGCAATAAACATTATAATCCCAACCACCCACATAGACGAACTCACCCGCCACAGCAGGAGAAGAATTCACACCACCGTCGGTAGTGTAATTCCAAATTTTTTCGCCAGTTACTGCGTTTAGGCAATAGACATCGGAGGCAATGTAATTCTGGCTTGCATCTAAAACTAATGACCCAACGTAAACATTTCCGTTAGCAACTGCGGGCGACGAATCCACCCAGCCGTCGGTGGTGTAATTCCATATCAACCCGCCATTGGAACCGTCAAGGCAATAAACGTTATTGTCCTCAGAACCTATGTAGACTCGCGTATCGACCACTGCAGGAGACGATTGCACTAAGTTATCTGTTGTATAATTCCATATGCTCTCACCTGTTAAAGCATTTAGACAATAGACCTTATCGTCGGTTGACCCCACATAAAGAAAACCGTTTGCAATTGCTGGAGAAGATTCCACAAGACCACCTGTTGAATAGTTCCAGATTTGGGAACCAGTTTTCGCATCAAAACAATAGATATTACCGTCCCAAGACCCCACATAAACTTCGCCGCCAGCAACCGCAGGACAAGATTCAACGGTGTCCCCCGTTGTATAGTTCCATATTTTATCGCCAGTTGAAGCACTCAAACAATAGACATTATGGTCGTATGCTCCAAAGTAAATATAGCCATCAGCTAAGGCAACGGAAGAACCTATAGTTTCTCTGCGACCAGCAACTATAGTTGTGTTCCATATTTTGTCCCCTGTGGAGGCATTAAGGCAGTAGACGTTACCGTCATCAGAGGGTATATAGACGAGTCCATCAACGATTGTTGGAGATGCCCAAATCACGCCTTTTGTTGAATAATTCCAAAGCAAGTTAGAGGAAGTTGCAGTGGAAGTAACGGTTGAGTAGCCTGTATGACTTAAATCATGATGAAACATTGACCAATTATCCTCAGAAGTGCTCGCTTGGGTAAGTGATAATGAAGCTACAAAATAAGACAATGTACTGAGGAACACCAACAGAATTGCTATCTTTAATTTTTGCTTTGCCAACTTCTCCACCCTTTAAGCAATGGCTTATAAGTTGTATATTTAAGTTTAAGAGTTTTAAACAAAGCATTAAACTGTTAAAAGAAAAGTTGGAACATTGACCAAGCGTAAGCGAAGCCTTGCAAGGTTTTCATAGTACATTTAACTCTACAAAGTCTTTGCAACTTCGCTTAGTGGCTTAACTGGTCGTACTTCGACGGTCATTGGACCAAAGAACTTTTTGATTGTCTCTGGGTTCTGCGCTTCTATTGTAAAGAAACCTTTGTGGTCTACGGCAGTGTCTTGGGGGCAACTCATGTAGGCAGCTGTTAAGTTGATTCCAGCATTTTTTATATTCTGCTCGGAGAAAAGCTGTTTGAGCATAGCTTTTCCTTCAGCACTTAGAAGCGGGCATTGCGCCGCTGGATGAGAATGTGTAGCTTCATATAGCAATAAAATCACCTCCATTGTGGAAGTTGTGTAAAATTAGCGATTATTTCTCCAGTATTCAATAATCTTATCCGAGATTTAAACTTCTTTGGTTCCTACCTCTTCTTCTATTATTAAAAAATAATTTTAAAGGATTAAAAATAACGAAAAGCCCCAATTAATACCATAGACAATATATGCGAGCTTTTGATTAAGAAAACAGCACAAGCAAGAGGTTGTTTTGTATGAAAACTTTGGTTACTATTGGTCGCGGTGGAACAGGAAAATCCAGCTTCACCGCTCTTATGGCAAAAGCCTTCATTGAAGCTAATCAGGCTCCGATACTTTTGGTTGATGCTGATCCTGACCAGAACCTTGCGGAGATGCTTGGGGTAGACCTTAAAGAAGCAGGAAAATCAACCATAGCTGACCTCATCGTGAGCACCTTTATCAAAGGCGGCGGCACCACAGTCGGCGTTCCCCCAACCCAGCGCATTGAAAGCCGCATTTGGGAGAACGGGCTATATGAAAGCAAGAACTTTGATTTTATGGCTGTAGGAACGAAATGGGTGGAAGGCTGCTACTGCATGCCAAACTCTGCACTAAAAGGCGCTTTGGAATCGCTGACTAAAACCTACAAGTATGTACTAATAGATTCCCCCGCAGGATTGGAAAACCTCAACCGACGCATAACCTCAAACGTTAACGACGTATTTGACATATTGGACCATTCCAAGAAGTCACAAGATCATGTCAGACGTGCTTACAAAATAGCCAAAGAAGTTGACATGCAATTCGAAAACTTTTACATAGTTGGCGGCTACCGTTTCCCCACTGAACTTGGCAAGCAAGCTGAGGCTGACTTAAAATTCAAGTATTTGGGCAAAATCGAGGCTGATGACGAGTTAGATGAGTATGTTTTGGATGGAAAATCCCTTCTTGACCTCTCAAATGACAACAAAGCCTACCTTTCAGTGAAAAAAATTCTCCAATCTCTGGGCTATCTTTAATCCCAGAAACTTTTACACAATTTTTTGGAAACCTTGCATATCTATAACATCACCGTGACTTTTGCCTAAGAAATCTGGAAAGGTTTAAAAAGAATGTCATCAAGCATTGTTGTAAACCTTTACAGAGGTTTCACATTTGACTAGTAAAAACGTCCATGTAAAAATTGACGAAATGAAGACCAATAGTGGTCTCATTAAAAATTTTGAATTATCCATTGGCAAAGTTATCAATGATAACTACAATGAGCCTATGGGTCCAACCCCAATGCCCTCCTTGACTGCCCTTCGGGATTGGGACATGAAGCTTCTCACCAAGTACAAGCCCTTCTACATGCCCGATTGTGATCTTTGCTGTCTTTGCACTTTTGGCAAATGCGATTTGACAGCTGGAAAACGCGGTGCATGCGGTTTAGACATCGCAACTCAATCTTCTCGTATTGTGATGTTAGCTTGTGCAATTGGTGCAGCCTGCCACACAGCCCACTCACGCCATCTTCTTCACTCCTTAATTGAAAAATACGGCCGCAGATACCCCTTAAACGTAGGCGGATTAAACATAAAAGTTGAAGCACCGGTCAGCCGTCTCGTTACTGGCATAAAGCCTGAAACACTCGGCGACTTAGATGATATTTTAACTTATACCGAAGAGCAAATCACCCAAGTTCTTGCAGTAGGACACACAGGCCAAGAAGGCAACAACTTAGACTTCGAATCAAAAGCAATGCACGTCGGTATGGTTGACCACGTAGGCATGGAAGTCGGTGACATCGCACAAATATCCGCCTTAGGCTACCCGAAAGCTGACCCCGAAGCACCACTCGTAAAGCTCGGCATCGCAAGCGTCGACCGAACCAAACCAGTCATCATGTGCATAGGCCACAACGTTATGCCATCAGTCGGAATAATCGACTACGCAAAAGAAACCAAAGCTGATGATAAAGTCGAAGTAGTTGGCTTATGTTGCACCGCACACGACATGACAAGATACTACAACCGAGCAAGAATCGTCGGCCCAATTAGCTGGGAACTTAGATTTATTCGCGCAGGACTAGCAGACGTAGTCGTACTCGACGAACAATGTGTCCGAACAGACATCTACGATGAAGCAGGCAAAGTTAACGCTCCAGTAATCGCAGCATCAGAAAAGAACTGCATGGGCTTCAAGAATCGAACCAACGATCCGGCAGACGAAATCGTCGCTGATCTCGTTAGCGGCAAAGTCAAAGGTGTTCTGATCCTTGACCCAGAAAAAGTAGGCGAAGTCGCAGTCCGAGTAGCACAACAAGTCGCTCCAGTCCGTAAGAGAAAGAATGTTCTCCCAAGCGTTGAAGAACTCACACAAATCGCAAAAGCATGCACACAATGCAAGCAGTGCCAACGCAACTGTCCACAGGACTATGCAATTCCAGCAGCAATAAAAGCAGCAGCAAAAGGCGACCTAACTTTACTGACAGACCTCTACGAGACCTGTATCGGGTGCGGAAGATGCGAAGAAGCATGCCCACAAAACATCATGATCCACAGCCTCATCATTAAAGCAGGCGAAAAAGCCATGCTATGCGAAGACAACCTATGCCGCGTTGGCAGAGGCGCAGTCTCAGACGTCGAAATCCGCAATGTCGGCAGCCCAATCGTACTCGGAGAAATCCCCGGCATCGTCGCAGTCGTCGGTTGCAGCAACTATCCAAAAGGCGGCAAAGACGTCTACGACATATGCCGAGAATTCGCAAGCAGAAGATACATCGTCGTTCTCTCAGGATGCTCAGCCATGTCCGCAGGCAGCTACCGCAACAGCGAAGGCAAAACCCTCTACGAAGAATTCCCAGGTGGATTCGAAGCAGGAGGAGTTCTAAACGTCGGCTCATGCGTTGCAAACAGCCACATCGCAGGTGCAGCAATCAAAGTAGCAAACATCTTCGCAAAACGCAGCCTAAGAGGCAACTACGAAGAAATCGCAGATTACATCCACAACCGCTTAGGTGCAGTCGGCTTAGCTTGGGGTGCATACTCACAGAAAGCCGCAGCAATCGGCGCAGGATTCTGGCGCTTAGGTGTCCCAGTCCTCGTCGGTCCACACGGCGTCAAATACAGACGTATGCTCCTTGGCAGAAAAGAAGACCCCAAGAACTGGGAAGTCCTCGATGCACGCACAGGCCAAACTGTTAACGTTGGACCAGCACCAGAACACCTCTTCAATATGGCAGAAACCAAAGAGGAATGTATGGTTGCAATCGCAAAACTCTGCATAAGACCCAACGACACATGGAAAGGACGCAGCATAAAACTAAGCCACTACGTCGACTTAAGCAAACGTTACCTTGGAGTTATGCCAGACGACCTACACTTGTACGTTAGAACGATGGCTGATGTCCCAATGACCATGAAAGAGGAATTCGAAAAGATCCTTGCAGATCACAACTGGAAAGAAACAGTAATTCCGGATCCAACCTTGCTTCCAAGAATGGTCCGAAAGATGAAGGAGTAAACGGAGGAAAAAACTATGTCCTGTGAACCATGGCAATGTGCAGAAATCGCATCAACTAAAAAAGCAAACCCCATACAAAAACCCGAGATAGCAGTAGCAATGATCAAAAAAGCCCAACGCCCCCTTCTCATCGTGGGAAGCAACGCAACTGAAAGGTACATGGAAGGCAAACAACTAATCGAATACCTCATTGACTTCGCTAACGCCTCCAAAGTACCAGTCGTCGCAACCGCCCACATGGTTGGCGAATTCATAAAAAGAGGATACCAACCAGCATCGTTCATGAATGCGATGGAAATCGGTCAGCGAGTAGTTGACCCCGAATGGATGGGACTCGACGGCAAAGGACACCCAGATCTAGTCATCTTGGTTGGGTTACCTTACTACGTTGAATCGTTGATGCTCTCAGGCATGAAACATTTTGCACCAGACCAAAAAACCATGACCATCGACAACCTCTACCACGTCCACGCAAGCTGGTCTTTCCCAAACGCAACCCTCGAAGAATGGGCTGCAAATCTCAAAGTAATGACCTCAAAATTTAATGGAGGAAATTAAAAAATGTCAATGTTTAAAGATATACCTGTTGAAGTTGGCGTAATCTACGAAGGAGAACGAATTCGAAGAAACGACATGCAAGTAGAACTCGGCGGACCCACAGTTAAACAAAAATTTGAACTCGCAAAAGTAAAACCCATGAATGAAGTCGAAGATGGCAAAGTCACCATCGTCGGCCCTGACTTAAAAGACATGAAAGAAGGCGGCGCATTCCCATTCGGCATCCTCGTTGAAGCGGCAGGCGCAAAACTCGATGCAGGCCTTGAAGGTGTCATTGAAAGACGCATTCACGGTTACCTAAACTACATCGAAGGCTTCATGCACCTAAACCAACGCTACGACATCTGGATACGCATCGGCAAAAAATCCTTCCAGAAAGGTTTAACAAGCTTTGACGCAATCGGCAAAGTTCTCTACAGACTCTTCAAGAGCGAACTGCCCATCATCGAGAAAGTACAAATTACCTTCATAACAGACCCCAAGAAACTTGAAGAAATGACCCCTGACGCTATGCAAGCGTACGAATCACGCGATGCAAAAGCCAGAGGCCTAAAAGACAGCGAAGTCGACACATTCTATGGATGTGCCCTCTGCCAATCATTCGCTCCAAGCCACGTCTGCGTTATCACACCACAAAGATACAGCAACTGCGGTGCAATCAGCTGGTTTGACGGCAAAGCCTCAGCAAGCATTGATCCCAAAGGTCCTGTCTTCGCAATTCCACGCGGCGAAATCATCA
The DNA here is from genome assembly GCA_963741295.1 of Candidatus Bathyarchaeota archaeon. Classification (GTDB taxonomy): domain Archaea; phylum Thermoproteota; class Bathyarchaeia; order Bathyarchaeales; family Bathycorpusculaceae; genus Bathycorpusculum. The sequence goes on along the minus strand of CAVUHI010000009.1, from coordinate 4,089 downwards.
ACGAAGAAAAAGGTGAATTCAGCGGCGTTAACGAAGCAGCCAAGAAACGAACCATGGGCGAAGTCAACCAAGTCTGGTTATATACAGCGTTCGATCACCCACACACTTCATGCGGATGCTTCGAAGCAGTAACCTTCTACATCCCAGAAGTCGACGGATTCGGCGTAGTTAACCGTAGCTTCAAGGGCGCAACCGTAAACGGCTTACCCTTCAGCACCATCGCAGACTCCGCAGCAGGCGGAAGACAAATCGACGGATTCCACGGAATGTCCATCGAATACATGCGAAGCAAGAAATTCTTCGCAGCAGACGGTGGATGGAACCGAGTTGTCTGGGTACCAAAAGAAGTCAAAGAAAAAGTTAAAGAATTCATCCCAGCAGACGTCGTCGACAAAGTTGCAACCGAAGATGACGCAAAGAACATGGACGAACTCAAAGCATTCCTGAAAGCGAAAAACCACCCAGTTGTCGCTAAATGGGAATCAGAAGCAGCACCAGCAACCGAAGCACAAGCCATAACCGTTAACGAAGAAGCAGCAGGCACAATGATGCCAGTCGCAACGATGAGCTCAATGCCAATCATGGCCGGCGGATTCAAAATCATACTCAAAGACGCAAAAATCTACGCCAACAAAGTTATAATCACCACTGTCAAAGACAGCAAAGATAACAAAGACAAACGGTGATTCAAACGCCCCAAAACGACAACGACAAAAAGAAAGACGCTGAAGGACTACAGCTAAGCGACGATCTACTGGCAGCACTAGCAAAATTCCAGACAATCGAGCTGGAAGACTTCCAGATGGACGTCAAAGACATGGAAATTATCTTTGAGGCAGGCGCAGCAGGGCAAATAATGCCCAAACTGAAGCTTCCACCAACAGCGGCAATAGCAGGTGGCAAACCACTCAGCATGCTGCAAATACCCTTTTTACCACCGATTGAAAAATACCCAAACAAAATCACCACAGTAAAACTAGGGGCAACAAAAAGCGAAGGCGGAACACGCGGCAAATCACTCCTCATAGGCGGAGAAGTCTCTCCCGCTTACTACAATTTTGAAGCACCAACAACACACAAACCAGTTGTAACCTTAGACGTTTTCGACATGGAAGTTCCACTGTCAAAGGCAGTAAAGATGCACGTTAAAGACGTCGTCGGCGACCCAGCAGCTTGGGCAAAACTTGCAGTCGAAAAATTCGGCGCAGACATGGTTACAATGCACCTAATCAGCGTAGATCCACTACTCAAAGATGCAACACCAAAAGATGCATGCAAAACCATAGAGAAAGTTCTGCAAGCAGTTGACGTTCCACTCGTCATAGGCGGATGCGGAGACCCAGTAAAAGACACAGCGGTCTTCGAAGAAGTATGCGCACAATTCCCAGGAGAACGCTTCTTAATCAGCTCAGTCACCCGCGACATGGATGTCGAAAAATGCGCAAAATTCATCAAGAAAGCAGGCCACGCAATCCTCTCATTCACACCAATGGACCTTAACCTAGCACGCGAACTAAACAGACGCCTCTATGATTACGTCGCAAGAGAAGACATCGTCATGGACTTAACCACAGCAGCCTTAGGCTATGGATTAGATTATGCATTCACAAACATGGAACGCGCAAGAATCGGCGGCTTAATGGGCGACATGGAACTCGCACACCCAATGTCCTCAGGCACAACCAACGCTTGGGCAGCAAGAGAAGCCTGGCTAAAGATGGATGCTCAATGGGAACCACGCGAACTCAGAGGTCCACTCTGGGAAGTAACAACAGCCATAACACTGTTGCTTGCGGGCGTAGACCTATTCATGATGATGCATCCAGCAGCAGTAAAAACACTAAAAGACGTCACAAACTACCTAACAAGCGGCAAAAAAGCAGACCCATCAAAATATGCAAACTGGGTCACAGTGAAAGCTTAAGGAGACATGACTGATATGGCAGAAAAGAAAAAAGGCGGATTAAAAGAACTAAGCCCCATTACCATTTACAAGAGCTTGCCAAAAATTAACTGCAAAGAATGCGGCGTCGACAACTGCATGGCATTCGCCACAAAAATTGTTAACCGCGAAGTAGAACTCGACAGTTGCAAACCACTCCTCAAACCAGAAAACGCCAAAGCATACGCTGTACTCAAAGATCTCCTAAAACCTGCAGTCAAAGAAGTCATCGTCGGCGTCGGCGACAAAGCCAAGAAAATCGGCGGCAAACTAGTCATGTACCGCCACGAATTCACATACAAGAACCCAACAGCCATCGCTATCGATGTAACTGACGAAATGAGCGATGCAGAAATTGTCTCACGCGTACAAAAAACAGATAACTTTACTTTCGAATACATCGGCAACACCCTAAAACTCGACATGATAGCCGTCAGATGCACTTCTCAAGATGCAGACAAATTCAAAGCAGTAGTCAAAAAAGTCTCAGAAACAACCAAACTACCAATGATTCTATGCACCTTGAGCCCAGCAATCGCTGAAGCAGGCTTAATGGCTGCACCAAAAGCAAGACCACTCCTCTACGCAGCAAACCAAACCAATTGGAAAGACATGGCGGAACTCGCCCTAATGTACGATTGCCCATTAGTTGCATCTGCACCAAACGACTTAACAACCCTCGTCTCACTCGCAAAGACCCTGATGGCTTACGGCGTAAAAGACATCGTTTTAGACCCTGGGACATTCATAAATGAAGGCTTACCGGACACAATCAACAACTTTACCATGCTCCGAAGAGCAGCAACTAAAGGCGGCGAAGAACTCGCAGGCTTACCCCTACTTGGCGTTCCAATGGTCGCTTGGGTAGATAAAGGCGAAACAGCAGACGACCTAATCAAATGGCGCGAAGCATACGTAGCTTCAATGCTCATTGTCCGCTACGCAGACGTCCTAATCATGCACGGCAACGACGGATGGTCACTCCTACCAATGACAGTACTACGCCAGAACATCTACACTGACCCACGCAAACCAGTCGCAGTCGCACCAGGCCTCAAAGTCTACGGCACCCCAGACGAGAACTCACCAGTAATGTTCACATCAAACTTCGCCCTAACCTACTACACAGTCGCCTCAGACATCGAAGCAAACAAACTCAACGCCTACTTAATCGTCGTCGAAACAGAAGGCTCAGCAATCGACAGCGGAGTCGCAGGACGCAAACTCACAGCCGAACGAGTCGCAGAAGCAATCAAAGCCAGCGGCATAGAACAGAAAGTCAAACACCGCAAAATCATCATCCCCGGCAAAGCCTCACGCATCAGCGGCGAAATCGAAGAACTCAGCGGCTGGAAAGTCCAAGTTGGACCACGCGACAGTTCTGAGATACCTAAGTATCTCATTGAGAAATGGCAACCATAAGCCATCCCCTCTTCTTATTTTGTTTTATTAATCATATTTTTTCGAACTCTTCTTTCTCGGTTAAGATACCAAACATCTTCACAAGAGATTTAAGTGCAGATTGAGTGTAACTCCAATAGTAAAGTTATTTGGTGGTTTGCATGGAAGAGTTGCTTGACAGGATAACTTTTGATCCTGATGTTCTCGTCGGAAAGCCCGTTATAAGAGGAACTCGTATCCCAGTCTACCTTATCGTTGGGCTTGTAGCTAACGGATTGACAACAAAAGAAATACTCAAAGAATACCCGCGGCTAAAAGAAGAAGACGTAAAAGCAGCGCTCCTTTATGCTTCTAAACTTGTAGAAAGCGAAGTCACACTTTAAAAAGAAGACAAAGTAAATTGGCGTACACAATAATAGTGGACGAAAATGTTCCTGAAGGTGTCGCTAAATATCTGATTACACGGGGCTTCAAGACTCTTAGCATATCTGAAGATTTCTTGAAAAGCGCTAAAGACTCAGTCATAGCTAAATATGCTGCTGAAAAAGGAATGCAAGTTTTAACCTTGGACTCTGACTTTGCCCAATTATACCATAACGTTTTCAGAGGAAAAATTACCGTTTTGCTTGTAAAAGCAAACCCGACGACCGCCGAAAACATAATCGGAATTCTTGATTATTCTCTGGAGAAAATTAGAAAAGCCGAAACTCAAAACAAGCTTCTCATAATCTCAAAAAAGAGAATCA
>CAVUHI010000008.1:0-83335 GCA_963741295.1 Candidatus Bathyarchaeota archaeon | reverse complement strand
AAAAAACATGATCAGATGTAAACCGTGGTCCACGGAAGAGGAAAAGAAGCTCTAAGGATTGGGTTAGTATGGGTGTTAGTCTTGACGCTTTGGTTTTTAGCTTTGAGGGTAGGTATTCGAGGAACGCGATTTATCAAAAGATGATTGATTTAGGCTTAAGAGAAGAAGAAGTGCCCTGTGCAGAGTCTTCTTCTTCTCTTGAAGTAAAATTGCCTGAAGACCTCAGGAGCATAGAAGAAGTGATGAAACTTTTAGACGCAGCTCTAACATCCTCAAACAGCCAGGACTTGATCAAACTGAGGTCTTTCGTCTGCGCGTTCTTGTTTCGGGCTATAAAGACATACAAAGACCTCTTAGCGGATACATCAACTACCGACGACTTGAAGCCGAATTAAAAGAATTAAGGGCAAAATATGCGGCATATCTCAAAAAGTCCTCGAGCTCTAAGGCCTAAGCAGGTATTTTCCGAGATGGAAAGACTCTTTGCAGATTCAGCTGCCATCGAAGAATTGTGCGAGCGCAATGTTGAAGCGTTAAAAGGTGACGTCAAAAGCTTTTTTGAAGAGGTTCTTGGTTTTTCACCTTACAAGTACCAGCTTGACCTAGCCGATAAATTCGAAAAGAACCAGTTTACAGCTGTTCGTTGGGCTCGGCAGACGGGAAAGAGTTCCTCAATCTCAGCCTTACTTCTAAAATATGCCCTCGAGAACCCGGACAGTTACATTGCCATTGTCGGTCAAAGCTGGCGTCAGCCGTATGGAAAAACCGCAGATTATGTTCGGTATGTGGAAGCCGCTGATTCTGAGAAACTGGCAAAATTGGTCAAGACCGTTGCGCTTCTGCTTCAAACGAAGGTTTACCTGTTTTGGCGGCGTAATTATTGATTTTTTAAACACCAGTTGACAACTATATAGTCGTAAGTGATGTAAAAGCGGGACAATAACCACTATTTTCTTTTTTTGATTAATATCATCGTAAGGAGCGTAAAAAGTAGCAGTGGCAATACTGTTAGCCATGAGAGTTCTGGAATTGAAGGAGACGGTGCTGCTGTTGGACTCGGGGTTGGCAATGGCGTTGCAGTAATGCTTGGTTTGGAAGTTGCTGTTGGTTGCTGCGTTGGTGTTGATTGAGGTATCTGAGTAGGTGTAGGTGTTGGAGCGGGGGTAGTTGTGGGATCAGTTATGGGATCTGCAACATTATAGCTTAACAATTCTAATGAAAAAACCAGCGAACCTCCTAGCATATAATCTAGTTCTTTTACTTGCTTGTGTGCCTTTTCCGAGTAATAAATATCTGAGCTTGAGCCTCCGCTGTCGGTCATTCTAATAACATAGGTTTGAAAATTACCCGCTGGCACTTGAACATCTTCAGTTCTCAAAACAGAAAAGTTTTGAGTTGTTATTTGGTTACTAGTGCCATTAGTCCAGACACCATACAAATAATGTTTAGAAGTTATGGCTTGAGTGGTTGTTGATGTCCAGTTTTTTCCAACGTAGAGAGGGAAAGCGTAGCTGTTTAATGGTGGATTGTAATTGGTATCTGTTGTGATTGTTTCGTTAAATGCTGTGGTTGCCGAATCTAAGGTGGTTTCTGTTCTGGTTGTAGTGTAGTCTGTTTTTGTTTCATATTGCTTGCTATTAATTGTCCAGTTGCCAGTGTAACCTGGTCCTGAAGTGGTTCCTCCACCTGTTAATGGTGAATTCTGTGCAATCATAGCCAGAAACTAATACAGAGGTGCTTGTAATTTCCTCAGTCATGGTGCCTGTCATTCCAGAGGGCGTTTGATAGTTGACGCTTAATGTCCATCTATCGCCCAATGTGCGAGTTGGCAATGAAGTTGTCTGAGCCGAAACCACAGAAATTGACCCTGGAAATAACATAATGAATACAATTATGGCTGCTGATAATGGCAGACATTTGAAGATAGCTTTAGACAATTTGAGTCCTTCAAACTGCCACTTATATGACGTTTCTGTTTTAAGCCTTCTCATGTCAAGGGCTTTTGTTTCTAAAGCATTGCCAAACATAGGAGCTCTAGGCAGACGAAGGCTACGAACTCATAAGACGCGATCCTGCTGATGGCGCCTGCCTCTACCGAAAAAGAATCACTACGCTCGGATCAACCTTGATAGGACATGACTAATAATGTTAAGACAGCCAAAACCTAAAAATTCAAGCTTAATAAGGTGTCCCTCATCTAGCGAAAAAGTATGGTCATGGGGCCGTCGTCTAGCATGGTTCAGGATACATGCCTGGGGCGTATGCGATCCTGGGTTCAAATCCCAGCGGCCTCACCACCCTTTGGGGGTGGAACCACCACTAGTCTTATTAGATTAACCGCTTGATTATAATTTATGCAGCGCCGCGCAAAATACACCTACTTGTTTGAAGATGAAGATGTTAAGCGATGGTATGAGAACACATCGCGAGGTTCATTGGTATCTGCTGATATATGTTTGCGCAGGCTTGGCAGTTTCTGCGAACAACTTAAAATTAAGCCAAAAGAGTTTGCGGCCTTACCAGATCGTGAGCTCCACGATATGCTTATGGATTATGTTTCCTCTGAAGAGAAAGAAGGACATGCAGGAAACTACATCAACTCAACTCTTAAATCCCTTAAATCTTGGCTGGCTCACAACCAAAGGGAAACAAAAATCAAAATAAAAATTAACGGCATCGATGAGACCCCTACTTTGAAGGATGAAAGAGTTCCAACTCTTGGCGAGTTAAGAAGAATTTTTCTTTCAGGCGATGGAAAAGCCCGAACAGCCTGTGCCTTGGTTGCCCATGGCGGTTTAAGACTACAGACATTAGGCGATTACAAGGGTAAGGACGGGTTGAGGATCAGTGACTTGCCTGACTTAAAGATCGAAGGCAAACGGTGACTTTTTCTAAAGTCCCAGCACAAGTGGTAGTTCGCCAAAACTTGAGCAAGGCAGGGCATCAATATTTTACATTTCTAAGTGAAGAAGGCTGCGGCTATCTTAAAGACTACTTGGAAGAAAGACTAAGAGAAGGTGAAACCCTCGATTTAGCGTCCCCTATAATCACGCCGAAAATGAAAATGAAACCATTCATAAGATCAGTAAATATTGGCGACTTAATGCGTGACGCTATAAGAAAGGCGGGGTTTCAATGGCGCCCCTACGTTCTTAGATCTTTCTTTGACACTGAGTTGATGCTTGCAGAATCAAAGGGTTTAGTTCTGAGAGATTACCGACAGTTTTGGATGGGTCATAAAGGTGACATTGAGCATCGGTATACCGTCAACAAGCGCAGGTTACCTGATAGCGTAATTGCTGACATGCGCCAAGCCTATGAAAAAAGTCAAGAGTTCTTACAAACTTCGAAAAGTAGAGAGACAAGCGAGGAAAAGCTTGGGAACAGCATTAGGAAGCAGCTTCTGTTGGTCGCTGGTTTAAGTCAAGAAGACTTGGATAAGATGGATGTGGCTTCAATGAGCGACGAAGAGCTACAGAGTATAATTAGGAAGAGGTTACTAGGAGTGCAACAGTCGAACGGGGCTTCCCAGAAAGTGGTTAGTGTTGACGAAGCAAATAATTTCCTTGCATTGGGCTGGCAATATGTGGCTAAGCTTTCAGAAAATAAAGTTGTTATCAAAATGAGCTCTGCGAATCAATAAAAAGCTGAGTGAAACAAAAAATGAAAGAACCCATATCACAAAGTGCTGTTAGAATAAAGAAACTTAAGAAAATTGACATAAAATATTCTTCGATTCCAAAATAATTTCTTGCTCATGTTCTAAATGCGGCAAAAACTTTCGTTAGAAGAGGCTTTTTGTGCAGTTGACCCTGACAAGAAGGTTAAGAACTCGAGGTTTGAAGAAGCTGTGTTCTGGGCTTTTTTCTGCGCCGATTGCCTTTCGCTAAAGAACGAATAGAAAAAAGCAAGGTTTACTATCTATTTTGCATATTATTCTAACAAGACAATCACTGAATTCTTGGAACAAAAAAGTTAGGGCTTCAGACCATACTAAGGACTTCCATGCCATTGACCCTTCCATTGCGGCTAAACCTTAGATTTAGCCATTCGATAAAGATCTTGCTGGGTTATGCTAAGCAATTGTAAATCTTTTTCCCTCAGAAATGCATCTATGTCATTCCAAAATATCTTCTTTGACCCTTTAGCTCTTGCCCATTCAACACACTGGGTAACGAGTGAAGGCAATTTGGCTTTTTCGCTTTCAAGCCTTTGTTTCTCTTTCTCTTGCTTTTTTGTTACGAGCTTTGCGCGAGCTAAATCTTCTGCATTTTGTTTTTTCAAGCTATCCTCTATAGAATAGTCCTGGATTATACCCAAATTTGTTTTCCCAGAAAAGCTGTGAAACTATAATAGAAGTTGTTTTGCAGATTTTCAGGATATTTGCTTTCCATAAACTCTACCATTTCATTTGCAAGATCCTCAGCTGTTTCAATCAAAAGAGACTTTTTAGGGTTCTGAAGTTGCTGGTTCTCCTTAATTTCCTCTTTTTCCTTTTTTGCTTCTTCTTTCTTGCTCATTTCTGCTCTTATCTGTTCTATTTCAAATAGAGACTCAGCCTTGACCATTTTTGTTTGAAGTTCCTTGGACATCGAAAACTCAATAATCCCGTTATCCTTCCAAAAGAGTCTCATTATTCTGTCAACGTGTAAGAATCCATAGTGTTCAATATCGCAGGCATTGGGGAAATCGTTCTTCAAGAATTCCAACATTCTAATGCTGATTTCTTGCGGATTTTCTTTCAAGATCCAATCCGGAACTTCTTTTTCATCTTCTTTGCCACGTAGTTCCTCAATTTCAGTAATTCGCATTTTGTTCATTCGTTTGTTTTGCTCTATTTCCCATCTTACATATTCAGTTTTGATAATTGATTCAGCTTTACGCATCTTTGTTCGAATTGTAGCCGGTACATTATATTTTTCTATTCCTTTTGTGGTCCAAAAGAGATTACACAATAAATCTGGATCAATTTCTCCTTGGGGATATTCCTTTTTGGCAAATTCCATGATTTCTTTTCCGATATCTTCGTGATCGCGGTCTTTTAGCCAACCTGGAGTTTCTCCTTCCTCTGAGTCAGCTATTTTTGCGTATTCTTTAGTCACATTTTCAAAACTAATTGCATCTGCTTCTGCAGACCATTTATCTTTTTGATAGACTTCTAAGAATGATGCTATTACGCATTTTTCATTTCTGAACATGACGCATTCTTTTTCTCTACAAGTATCCTTCAGCAAGGGACAAAAGACTTCGATCATTTTTTTTACCTTCAAATCTTAATGGGTAGATTTCAATTTTTGGTGCTATGACGTTATGACGTCATGTTGTATAAAGCATTTAGGGTTATGGCATCACAATGCGTGTTAAAGGGCTAAACTGATGAAAAAACGGACTACAATTTACGTCGATTCTATTGTCTGGGAAAAATTCATGAAATACCTCATTGAAAAGTACGGAAAAACTCATGGGGGAATTATAAGCCAAGAAGTCGAAAAAGGTATTCTACTTCTTATAAAAAAATAATGTCGTAGTCATTATGAAACTATTTCTTTCGACCTTTTTAACAAAAAAGTTTCCATTATTTGGGGAATCTGATTACTGATGAAATCTGAAAATGGAAAAAGGAACCCTCATCAATATGGAGACAGGAAATGCCCAAAAGATCCCGGGCGAATTGAGATAGCAATTTTAGAAGTACTCGCGTTGAAAGAAATGAGTTGGGTTTCTGAACTTATAGAAACATACAAAATTGCAGCGAAAAACAGGGTTTATGCTGCATTAGGTTGTCTGTTTGAAAGAGGAATGATTCAAGAAATCAGCGACCCGAAGTTGTGTGTTGCTTTGCCATCAGCTTCCAAGCCCTTTGAGATTTCCACTTATGGCTTGATAGCTGCACTTTACTATCAAAGAAGCAGTGAAATACCTAAATCTGAAGAACCTATACCAAGACGCCCGCCTGAAATACCCAAAGCACCCAAACAAAAAACTCCTACATTGTGGAAGGTACCGCCTATCATAGGATCTTCACATGAAGTATCTAGACAACCCAACCTAAAAACGGCTACTCTGTGGAGAGAAATCAACACCGTTGCAATGATTCACGGACAAAAGTTGCCCCTCATCCTTGGAAAATGGGCTTATTTCAAAAAAAACGGTTGGGAGGATATTGTTTTCTTCAGTTTGATGGGCTTAATCAAGTCAAGTCAAATAATCCCTGGCATTTTACATCAGCAAGAAGACGCAGATATCAACGAACTTATAGAGCTAGGACATAATAAAGTCTGTTTCATTTGAAGATCATGTATCCAGTTTGGTTGAAATGCTTAACCGCCAAGTGTTTTTTCCAGAGCCAACTCCTCCACTTGATTATTTTGTTTGGGGTTGGGAAAAGCCTTCAGGTTGGGAAACCACCTTGCTCGAAGATAAAGATTTAAGAAAATTTATTTTCAATCAAATAATCAAGCGAAAAGAATCTCATCGAAGAGAAATAAAGCAACTTAACCTTTGGAAAAAATACTTGGATGCTATAAAGGAATAGCCCGACTCGATTGGATTTCTTTAGAGCTTTCGGAATTTGTATGTGGTATCTGTTGTATTGCGATTAATTGGGCACTTTTCTGGAAAAAATGGTAACATTTTGACTTAAATGAACTTCCAATCATGCTTCCTATGATAAAACAAGGAAGCGATCGACATTTGAGCCACAACGAGACCCGCACTGTAAATATCGTGAAACTGCGAAAATTCGCCCTTGAACTTCCTGAAAGCCCACTGCGCGAAATCTTGTTGTCTGAGGATTCTGATGAAATGCCCATTCAAACCTTCCTGATTAAAGTTCCAATCTGGCTCAGATTGTCTAAGCTTCAGAGGAGACAATGCGAATGATCTATCATGATTGTTTAACTAATTTACAAAAAAGAATAGACCTAAACAAGGCGGATGCACCCATGCAAATGACAAACCATAGCACTCTTCAAACTGGCATTCAAAAATCTGACGCACCCCATTATTCAGGTGTAGCATTTGCTATTGCAGCTTCTCAATTTAACCCTTTTAGTGTAGATGTTAAAGAATACCGTCACGAAAAAATACATCTAGCAATATTTTTTCACCCCAAAAAAGGGAGCCAGTTATATTTTTTAGCAACTCATTTAAGCAAGTATATACACTCAGTGAGTGAGTGATTTGTATGACTGACGACGCTACTCAAACAGAAGCTGTAAAGGCACTCAAGGAAAAGTACTCTAAAGATAAATCTGTCAAGAAATGGAGAGATTACGTCAAGTTCGGGAAGAAGCCTGATGCTATTTCAATGGCTACGGAGCAAAATCACTACTACGCATTAGATCGTTTTTGCAGATGGTCTGGCAAAAGCCCGGATGAACTGATTAAAATGAGAAATCGGGATATTGAAGATTTGCTTAAAGCGTATTGGAACGATTCTGGCTCTGCGTTAATGGTAATTGGTAGCATGAAAAGCTTTTTCGTGGCTAACCACAAGGAAATAAAACTTCCACCATTGAACTATGAGCCCAAAAACCATCTCTCAATAAAAAAGGAAGATATTGCAAGAATGGTCGAGGTCAGTGACCTTCGAACTAAAGTTGCCATTCTTTTCCTTTTTCAGAGCACTCTAAGAGATGGCGAGTTCTTGAGACTAAAATATAAGAATATAAAGCCCGACTTTGAGGCGGGAAGAACGCCGCTTCGCGTTTGGATTGTCAGTGATGAAGAAATTAGAAAAAACAGAATCAAAATAAGACACCGAAGATATGACCCCTACGTTGGGAAGGAGACCTACGAAGCCTTGGTTAACTATTTTGCTTCCAGGGAAAAAGGCACGGATAAAATTCACCCCGAAGTCATTACAGATGAATCCCCAATATTAAGACAAATAAGTAGTCCTAAACCTGTGAATGTTGGGTCTCTCGATGATATGATAAGAAGAGTTGGTTTGAGAATAGGGCTCGTAGGCATGAAACCTCATCTTTTTAGGGGAGCGAGTCAAACAGCTCTCGAAACTGCCGAGTTTGAAGGAGCTGTTGACACGGCCAAGATTCCTAAGAATTGGGTTGATTACCTAGTTGGGCATAAGCCTCGTGGAGCCTCTGCAAAACACTATTCATATCCAGAAGAAAAGCTAAGAGAAGCTTACCAAAAAGCTGAGCCTTTTTTGTCACTTAGGGCGGTTTCTTCAGATGATTCCGTGGTGAAAAAACAGGTATTCAAAACTGTCGCTAAGGTGTTGAACATCGACATAGAAGGGATTATAAAAAGAAAGGGGCTGGTAAATATCGACGATTTGTCTGACGAAGAGTTGGAGAGTTTATTTGAGGATGATAAGAAGATTTTGCAAAACGTCGCTTTGTCCAGAAACATGGTTGTTAATGAACGTGAATCGGTTGCTGATACGGCTATCGATACATCAATTACGAATCACGTGTCCAAAGTTTGTGATTCATACCCCGGTCCTTATGATATTGTTGAAGGAGAGCATAAGTTAATCGAATATCTTAACAAAGGTGGTTGGGGTTACGAAGCAGAATTGCCTGGCGGAAAATTTCTAGTAAAGAGAACAGAAGCCCGTTGATTAAGGAACTGCCAAATTTTGAAATCCAAGAGTGGGCAACCGAGTGAACACTGCTTTGTATGATCAAGAGTCAAATCTCAAATAAAATCGACACCAAACAGCTGTCGAATTTCTTCAAGAATTTCCGTCTTTAATTTATCTCTTTCTTTTACTTTGTATATATTTTTGCGCTTTTCTTCTTTTATAGACGCAATTAGTCCTTCACTTTGCATTCGTTTGAGTGTCATTATTGCATTGCGAATCATTTTTGATCTGTCAGATTGTGTATCTGGTATAGGTCTATTTTTAAAATAGAGAACGGAAGCAACTTGATCAGAGGTGATTTCATCATTTTGTTCCCACGCCTTTCTAAGTACCTTCGCATATATTTCGGAGAAGCCTATCATTTTTGGAACACTCACTAACTAACTAAATGAAAAGACTTTTATAACGGTTCTCTGAACTAATTCAGTGAGTGAGTGAACAAGGTGTCGAATGTACAAATTAGGGAGATGAAAGGTCAGGCATCAGCTATGCATGGTATAAGAGAAGTTGTAAGAAATGGGATAGTCACTCTCAGGTTTAGCCAAATTACCTTTTTGCTCAATATAGACGGAGAAGTTATGCAAGGAAACATGATTCTCTGGAATGACGCTGCTAATGAAATTCAACAATTGCACTTAGGATCTATTTACAGATTCATGGCTGTTGCAGAAAAAAAGAGAATACGGTTGCATTGCACTTTATTCCTAGCTTAACCCATTTCCAGGCGATTTTAGGTGAGGTCACTTTTCAGGGGGCACGGTTCTCTATCAATTGAGAAATACGGAGTGAATAAAATGTTAAATGATAAAAATATAGAGAGTAAATCGATAGGGATTGTTAGAAGCTATGAAATCCACCAAAGATGTCTTGAGCTAGCATTTGTAATGACTGATGAGATGGATCGTTATTCACAAGCATTGAAAGTTTTAGCTACGCGTTGGTCTGAAACAAGTATTAGCTTTAAAAAAGAAACGTCTACACAAACTGACCCACGAAAATACGTTTTCTTGTATAATGGCGACGATTCCACCTTGAATGAAGTTGAAGAATTGCTTCATTTAAACTGCTTTAAAGAGCAACTATCAGTTCTTTTAGGCTGTTTCGGGGAACTACAAGAATGGTTGGTTGATGCAAAGGAGCAAATCAAAGACTGTTTTCCGTCATCGATCAATGACGCAAGCTCAAACCTACGCTTGGTGCAAAAACTTCTTATTTTGAACAATGAGGAATCTGTCCTACGTCTTTTGACTTCTGCAGCCACAGTATTGAAAAAGACATCAGGTATGTTAGAAGGCATTGAGTTTTCTTCAACAATGATTCGTGAGGATCTTTCAGGGGGCGTTCGTTTTTTGCCTAAAATGTTGTTCACAGCCGCTGACTTGATTGTTGAAGCAGCAAAATTAATTCGGTTAGCTGGAGAAACCGCTCGGTCCAACGAAAAGAACTGGCTGAAATACGAAAAACAGTTGGCGCGGCAGAATTCTGAAGCAGATAATGAACAGTCGCGTTCAAGGTGTAATGCCGTGTTTCCAATGGGGGAGTTGGCAAGGGGTTTTAAGATTAAAGAAGTGTCTCTCCCTAAAAGTCAAATTTCTTGTTCAGCTTGCAACAAATTGTTGGAAATTAACAAAGTCAACATCTTTGAGGAGCAAAAAAACCCGGATAATACTGATTGTTTAGAGAATCGCAATCCAACAATTAGATTAGTCTTCTTGTGCGACGAATGTTTAGAAAAAAAAGGGGTCATTAGACTTTTGAGTTCTAAAACCGATGGCGATCAGATAATGTCTGAAGTTTGTCCTTTCCTAAAAGAATCTTGCATAAAGCAAGATTGCGTCATGTTCAAGAATGAAAAATGTTTAATCATTACCTTTCTTGGAGAAGATGCATACGAAACAATAAAATTACTTCAAACCGGTTCCAATGAATCCCCGTCTCAGCCAACCATCAAACCACTTTTTGAGGAAAAAGCGATGCAAGAATACGGTGAATCTACACCAAATGAACTTGATTCTCCGGATTGGATAAGGGTACGATCTCCAGAAGAGCTTAAGAACGAAATTTTAGAATACGCGGAACAAGAATATCTTGATAAACAAAGAGAAATTCCATTTTCAATCTGTCAATTGTTTCTGTATGACAAAGGTAAAATTGAATTACAGCAATTGCCGACAGAGACTGTTCTCAGATTGGAACTTGTAGAGGCATTGGTTAATAGAGAGATTAAGAAATTAGAAAAAGAAAGAAAAGAGAAGATGCTGGAAGGGATTGAGAAGCCTATAGATTCATTGTTAGCTGATCCTATTGTTCCGAAAAAACCTCAAATTAACATAAAAGAAAGCCAAGGCTGTGAAAACTCGAAAGATGTGCTTGTCCAAGGTGCGGAATCATCGGAAACTGACCACGCAACCGAGAAGCCCGAAGAAAAAAACAGGTTAAACAAGGAAAATGTTGACCGATTTATTTATGGCGAAGATTCTAAAATCCCTGCATTTATTGTGGAAGGCACACCGGACAGAATAAGCGCAAAAATACTTGAGTACCTTGATTCTAAGGAAACTGACCAGAATAGCCTTCTGAGCGCAAATCCCCACAAACTCTTTGAATTGTTTCTCCTCAAGAACGGAGTAGCAGAATTCGAATTGCCGAGTGATATGGAAAGAAAAATGCGTATTGCAAAATCATTGGTCTTGGAAGAATTAATGAGGCGAGGGCTTGACAAAAAAAGGCAAGAACATTTAGAGTCCGCCGAAAGACGAAATATCAACAGCCAGGATGTTGTTTTGCAAGGTGACCCCGAAGATATAGCCAAAGACATTCTAAGCTTTGTCCGCGAGGAGAATCCGGAAATTAACCTACAAGACATTAGCTCCAATATTTGGGAGCTTTTCGACCATTTCCGCAAAGTTAAGGCTGGAGGGAGCCAATTTTCAAGAGAAACCGAAGAGAAACTTGATAGTGCATTTATCCAGCTCAGAGTGCTTGTAAACAAAGAAAAAACAAAGCTCAAAGAACAAAGAATAGCCAGTGAAAAAAGTCAATTACAATCAATTGCAGTCAAATGCGCGTCATGGGCAAAAGCAAACGGTATGAAAAAAATAGCAAAATATGAACTGTATGCATTTCTATCCGAGGAGAAGCTTGACCTGCTAGAAGAAACCAAACGGGACTTGCATTCGATGGCCAATTTACTGTTAAAATCCAGTAAACTATCATGAGCTAGAACTTTCTATCCAACTTTAAGTCGAATTAATGCCTCCAGAAGGTCCGGTAACCTTGCTAAGAGTACGTGAAGGAGGCTAACTGGAATTGTTAGCCACATTATTTTGGCAACACAAAGTTCAAAAACTAAGTTGCTAAATGCTATCGAAAGATTCTTGTTCTCTTCTCTGCAAATAACAATGACTGCTATCTGAGGGCTGAACTGAATATGAGTAAAAACAAAATTGAACCCGCAGCGTTCGACTTAAATATTGAGAAGATTTTGGAAGACTGGGAAATTTACCATGCCTTAAGAGAGGTCATCGCAAATGCTCTCGATGAGCAACAGGTTACTCAAACCAACGAAATACAAATCACTAAAGATAAAGAAGGTCGCTGGCACATCAGGGACTATGGCCGAGGCTTGAAATATGAGCACTTAACCCAGAAAGAAAACCCTGAGAAACAATTGAACCCCAACCTTATCGGCAAGTTTGGAATCGGATTGAAAGATGCTTTAGCAACCTTTGATAGACACAATGTTAACGTTCTAATTCAATCTAAATACGGTGACATAACCCTAAGCAAAGTCAAGAAACACGGCTTTGAAGACATCAAAACGCTGCACGCATACATTTCGGCACCTTCAAACCCTAACTTTGTTGGAACGGAGTTCACCTTCAAAGGAATAAACGAGACAGACATTGCGAAAGCCAAAGATTTGTTTTTAAAATTTTCAAGTGAGGAAATAATCGAAAAAACGAAGTATGGCGAGGTAATAAGAAAGAAAGCAACAACCGCAAGAATTTACATTAACGGCGTTAAAGTTGCAGATGAAGAAAACTTTCTGTTTAGCTACAACATAACAGCCCTTAATGAAGCAATTAAAAAGGCTTTGAATCGAGAACGCTCAAATGTCGGGCGAAGCGCATATTCGGACAGAGTAAGGGCAATTCTAATTTCAAGTGGAAACAAAGACGATCGCTCACGAATTAACCGCTGATTTGCAGAACTATGATACTGGAGAATCACATGATGAGCTCAAATGGCTTAGACGTTCAAGAGCATTCGGTCAAAATTCTTAATTCTTTAGAGAAAGTGGTTTTTCTCACACCTCAAGAAATAGCGAATGAAAGCATGATGGTGGATGAGGCAAGGAAAGCTGGGTACAAAATTATCTCGATACCTGCAAATCTTAAAAACAAGATACACGGTCAAAAAGATGCCGGTGGAACACCAATCCGAGACCTCGGTCAATTTTCAAATGAATATGCTCAGAGCTTTGAATTCAAGTTTGTTGACCCTAAGAACCTAAAAACAAAAGAAAAACAGATTTTTGATATGACCACACGCATTTTTGAATTAATTGGAGGTAAACCGAGAATAATCAAAGAAATCAAGATTTCTGAAACTATGCGAAAAGAACTTGGTTCATTTTTAGAAGCTGAGGGTTTGTGGGAACCTTCAAGAGGACGAATTATTATCAAACGAAGCACTTTGAACAGCATTGAAAGCTATGCTGGAATCCTTTTTCATGAAGTTGCACATGCATTGAGCGGAGCTAATGATGTAAGCAGAGAATTTGAATGTGAACTAACTCAAATAATTGGAACGGTAGGTTCCAAAGCTATCGATTAACACCAATCGCTCGTTAAAACCCAAGTGGAGGCGGCGATTTCACTAATTGCAGAATCACAAAATCTGCGAGAAAGCATCATCGGCAAAGAAATAACCGAAAAAAGTGAAGCTACTCTGACGGCGCTCTAAAGAACTGCCCGCTTAAGTTTCCTTTGTAAATAATCGCTTCTCCAGTATCCCTTCTTTTAGCAAATATTCTGATATCAAACCACGAATAGGCTTTGAGGTCCTCAACATCAAGGTAATGTTTCGTTGTATCATCTACGATGTGGATAAGTGGGGCAGGTCCAGAACTTTTGTTATATTGCTTTAGAATCGTCGAAAAATAATCACCACAATAGGGGCATTGCAGATTTATTATCCATTTTCCTTTGTTTTTATCTAAGTCCAATTCTTCAGCCAATATTGTTTTCACTTTAGTCAATTAATCACACCCCTCACTCTTTGTTAGAATCGAAGCTATTCAAATTTAAAACTTATCTTTACGAAAACTTCCCACTTTGCATCTTGCGGTCCTCCCATGTATTTTCACGGGTTTTGAGTTACTCAGCAGACTTCCCGCATCCTTTTTTTTACTCATTGTTTAAGTTGTTTTTTACAACTATTTTGTTACTTTAGCAGGTGCTAAAGTGGTGCTTTCTTGTCTGCACTTTCCTTATCATTTGAACATAAACGGCAAAATTCTGAAAAGTCCAATGTTCCGTTTTTGTCTCTTCTATGGATTTCCCTAATGCCCCATTCAGCATGGTTCACAAGCTTCGTAACCCTATCTTTTGGTTCAAGGTCAGGATACAAACCAGAAATTACAGCTCTAAAAACGCCATCAGGGTCTAAACTGTTTATGTTCTGAAAAGTTTCACGTTCACCTTCATCAAATTCTTCTCCGCAGGCTATTCCGATTGATGCGCCTAAAGTCCAAACGTCTCTTTGTTCCCTGAATAGACCTTTTGAGGTTAATTGTTTCATTTGATCTTTTGCTTGTTTGCTTGCTGGAAGAGTTCTAACATCGCCTAATGAATCACTCATTTTTCTTTCCTTCTTTAAGTCAGGTTAATTATCCTTGAACCCAATTCCTCATTTTCGTGCTTTAACTGGTATTCACCGAGGACTTTTCCTTTGAGAATAGCTTCGTCTTCCTTTCTGTATTCTCGCCCAGTGACGAAAACAACTACTTCTTCAGCCATGTTTGGCAAATATCGTAGTATGTTTTGACCGTGTGGAATGTCTATTCTGATGAACGGTGCATCCATGAAAATTGGAGCATTGATTTTTGAGCAGCGATTTAATGCACCGATTAGCGACATCGCCACAATCTGTTCTTCTCCTGCCGAACGCCATTCTGCTCTATTAATGACTTTTCCGCCTTGTGTTATGATGCTTAAGCCAAAGTTTTCGTCAATGCGCAGGTGAGAAAATTCTTGTTTCAAGATTAAATTCTTGAAAATATCTGTTGCTTCTTTCTCGACCTGTTTTCTTCTTTCATCACGGAAGGTGTTGATAGCTTCCTCAAATATCTCTAGAAGACAGTTAATTTGTTTGATTCTGTCAGTTAGGATGTTCAACTCGGCTCGGTCTATGCTTGCAAGTCGTTGGTTAAGTTCCGAGTGCACCTCAAGGTCTTCATTTAACTGGTTTTGCAGACCCTCTTGTTCGCCTCTTAGCCTTC
Source organism: Candidatus Bathyarchaeota archaeon (assembly GCA_963741295.1). GTDB lineage: Archaea > Thermoproteota > Bathyarchaeia > Bathyarchaeales > Bathycorpusculaceae > Bathycorpusculum. The sequence continues at coordinate 68,219 of CAVUHI010000008.1, read as the reverse complement.
CGAGTTCTTCTGAGCATGCTTGAATCTTCTTTTCAAGTCTTAATGGTTCCTCAGCATCAGCTTTGCCAAGAGCCTCTTCAACTTGTTTCCGCAATGTTTTCTTCGTAGCAATGTCATAATCGTATTGCTGTATCTGGTTTTCAACTTGAGTGTAGTTTTCTGGACTTACGGTTGTCATCTTCATATTTTTGAGATAATCTGCCGAAGAGCCATAAACCAAGTTCGGTTGCGGGACTTCAGTGAGTTGTTCGATTTCTATATTAATCGAATCAAGTTCTTTCTGCAATTCCCTTAGCTGGTCTGCGTGCAACACTGTGCCACACAGCTCACACTTGCTTTTAGAAATCCCAGCCTGTATCTTCTTTCTTTGCTCAATGAGTTTCTCTTTTTTGAGGAACTTCTCCATGACTTTTTCATGTTTTAAACGCAGTTTTTCAATCATGTCATCAGCGATTCTGGAAAGAACTGTTTTGTACAGTTTAGCATTGAGGTTGTACAGTGTTTCTCTTTCAGCGGCTACTTTTAATTCTAAATTAGCTATTTCATTGTCAAGGTCTTTTCTCTTAATAGCGTTCTCTTTTACTTCTTTTAGCTTTGTTAGGTCCCTTTTCATCTGGTTAATTTCTTCTTCAAGCGTGTTACGTTGGTCTTGAAGACTCTTTATGACTCCTCTTTTCCGTTCGATTTCTTCATTCAAAGCTTGATAATCTTCAGCTAATTGGGTATAATCGGAACCTCCAAGCTTCTTTACCAATCGAGCAACGTCTTTTTCCACTCTTTTCTTTACCTCATCGAGGTCATCTCGTGCGGTTTTGAGGTAAGGTATTCCAAGTATATGTTCGATAGATTCCTTCATAATTCTCATTGAACGGCTGTTTTGGTCGAGTAATTCTTCGTATTTCACCAGCATTTCGCCATCGAAAAAGAAGAATCTGCTAACATCAAACGGAATAATTCTCTCTATTTCTAATCTTACCTTAACTGGGGTGTCAGCGACTGGTTCATCGTCTCTAACCAAGAAACATTCTGCGCTTTGATTGTATTTGCTGTCAGAATGATGGCTCGCACTCATTCTTCGGGTTAGAACCCATTTCATATTGTCGTGATAAAATGTTATTACGACTGAGAAGCTAAAGTTTTCTTCTTCTTGAGCAGTCCAATTTAACAAAGAAGTTGGTTTGATTTCGTTTCCATTTCTATCGAATGCCTTTCCATAAAATCCCCAAGAAAGCGATTTAAGAAGTGAGGTCTTACCTTGTCCAGTGTCACCGTGTATTATAAAAACGCCGTCTTGGTCTGCTGACAAGTCTAATTCGTGTTCGCCGTAAAAAGGACCGAAGTTTTGAAGCTTAATTTGAGTTATCTTCATTCTGCATCAGTTGGTGTATTTGTTTTGAGAGTTGTCTGAATAGAGGTTTTTGTTTTAGATAAAATGTAATGTATTTGTTCCTGACTTTTCCCTCGGTTCTCTTCTAGGGGGTTCATGATAACAATTGATAGGATGCTTTTTAGGACTTGGTCATCAATTGGATTGTTTCTTTTCTTATTGGTTTTAAGGAGTACTTCTAGCAATTCTTCTTCGTTCATTAACCCCTCACTCTTCAATCCCTACTTTGGCATCTTCTTGTATATTAACTGAATACTCTAAGCACTTCTTCCAAAGCTCATGAGCGATTTCTTTATTCTGAGCATTTTGCGCAAAATTCCAAGCTCTTGCAAGTTCTCCTTTAACAATCGAAAAAGGAACATTTGGGTCTTCTTCTTCAGGCAATACAAGAAGGTCAATTATGACTGCATGTTTTTTGCCTTTAGCCCTTCTAAGGACTCTTCCCCGTCTTTGAATGTATTGTCTTGGGTTGCTTGATGAAGCAACAATAATTGCACCATTAGCTGCTGGAATGTTAGCACCTTCATCGAGACACTTAATGCTCACCACAATGGATGGGTTTTTTTCAAAATACTTTAAAACCATGTCTTTTTTGTCAGAGGCAATGTCGTGGTAATATTGCAAAGTAACAATTTCGGGCATGGACGAGGCAATTTGTTGAGAAACTAACTGTAATTGACTCTTATCTTCACAATAAACAAGCCATTTGCCCTTTGGCTCAAATCGTTCTCTAAGAATGTCAGAGACTACACGAATTTTGTTCTCGGCTTTCTTCACGATTTGCGACCTTCGGATGAGCAGAAGGTTTAGTGCTTCATTGTCTTCGGTATTTGGTAGCTTTTTCTTAATTGAATTTTTAATGGCAAACAATCGTCTGATTCTTTGAGTAATTTCGTTCCATTCAGTTTGCTCACTTTTCGTTAAGCTCACTGGATAAAAGTAGTATTCATAGGGACTAAGAAAATGTCCAAGAATCGGCACTCTTTCTTCGTCTTCTTCTGATAGTCTCACGGAATCGCCAATGTCAAGAGAGTAAACTGGGTCAGCACCAAATGCATCGGTTAATGCTTTAGAACCTTCTTCGTCAAACAGCCGTTCTGGAGTTGCAGACAAACCGAGTTTAGCTTTGAAATTCAGGCTAAGGATTTCTCTTCGAGTTTCGCTTCCTAATCCATGTGCTTCGTCTGCAACCAAAACAAGGTCTTTTGCTTGATTGATGAATTGAATAAAGTCTGGAGTTGCAGCAGTGTCCATTGTGACTAAGATTATTTTAGGTCGGTTAATGGAAGAAATAAACAAACGCTTGTCCTTGTTAGCTTTCCAGTCAAATCCACCGCCACCTTTCAAAATAGGCACTTCAGGGTAAAGGTCTGCAATAGTCTCCGACCAGTTGCGAATGAGTACTTTATTGGGAACGACAATTAATATCGGATTCCCTTGCTTGAGAAAAGGCTTGATTGCAAAAAGAGCTGTAAGAGTTTTTCCTGTAGCAGTAGCCATTGAAAGCATTCCAATGTGGTTTGCTTTTTCCCAGCATTTTATTGCTTCTTTTTGGTAGAAGAAAGGAGTTTTTTCTTTTCGTGTTGGCTTTTGGATTTCTGAAGATATTGTCCGTTTTCTTGCACCAGAACGGCAGTCTTCTAATGTTGGATTAGAACGGAATTGACTCAGGAATTGTTTTTCTACCTCGTTTATTGGGCGAACCTTTGTGTTTTTTGTTCCACCTTTGAATAGAGCATTAAGATGATTTTCTTTTGACAAGGCTCTTTCTGCTTCGAGGTCTTCGCCCCATGTTTTGTAAACATCAAAGGTTTCATCGTTGCACCAATCTTCTAAAGAGGATACAGCTCTTCGGGTCTCATTTCCAGAGCCTGAGAAAACTACTTTGTTGCCGCTTGAATCTGCAAATAATCCGATTTTTCTGTGATATATTCCGCCTTGTCTGATTGCAACATAAAGGTCTAACGAGCCATTTTCAACCAGAAGCCTTAACATAGATAAGCAATCAGCTTCTTGCGGATTTTCTGCCATTGCCTTTAGGGTTTGCAATAAATCGCCTGTTTTTTCTTGTTCGGTGCGTTGCCCTCTCAGAGAGTATCCATCTCTTGCAGCGGTCTCGTCTGGTTCGGGAATGTCTGGAGAAGTAACGATTCTGACTTTGCCACCACTGATGACGAAGTCGAGCAAATCCTCGCCTAATTCTCTGTATATGTTGGCTCTGAAATAACCCACTGCTCGGTCATACCTGACTGCTTGTTTAAGGCAAGGTCTATACAAATCTCTAATTATGTTGTCGTCTTCTGTGTTGTATTCTAATTTCAGGTTTACAGTTTTGAGGTCTTGAATTACAAATCCGACCAATACTTGTTTTCTATGATTCTATTTTGTAAGTTAGGTTATTTTGGTCAAATCTTGCCATCGCTGAGCAAGCGTACTTTTTGTCAAGTTCAACACTTACCCATTTGCGATTGTTCATTTCTGCAACATATCCTGTAATATTTGAACCAGCGAATGGGTCAAGCACGATGTCATTATCTTGAGTTAAGAATTGAATAAAGAAGTTTGCTAATTCAGGTGGCATTCTGCATGGGTGATTAGTTATCCCTTGTTTTCTGCAATAATCAAGATATTGGTCATAAGAAGATGTGTTTGCAATTGAAAACACGTTCGGTGGGATGGCTCCATTGTTGTCTTTGAGAAAACTGCTCTCACCTATTCTGTGTTGAGAAGGTCGTTTTCCGGGATTATACTTCTTTTTTGCAAGCAGTTTTTTCATTGAGTCGCTGTATTCTTTCAAAACAAGTCTGTTGTCAGCTCTGGGATTTGGCGTTGTTGAAAGCCACCATAGCCGAGTAAAGGCGTCTTTTACTCTAACTCTTTGAACATTTACCCATTGGACAGGTGATGGCAATTTGCTTGTATTGTACCAAATGAATTCTTGACAAAGATGAAAATTGCCCTTTTCTTTTAGTGCGATAAGGCTCTTTATTGGAGTCAACGACATTGTGGGCGTTCCTTGGTCCCAAGCATTGCCTATCTCAATAACCAAAGACCCGTCAGGTGTTAATAACTTACTAAAAATTGTTGCAAAATTTGAAAGCCATTGAACATAGTAATCACCATTAAGGTTTCCATAGGATTTCTTTTTTGTTAACGGAAATGGAGGTGATGTAAAAATAAGATTAACCTTTCCTTGCAAGTCATTGAATTCGGGGCTATCAAGAATCTCTTCAGAATTTCCAATGTATGAATTGCCGAGCTTTGTACTATATGCAAGCTGCAATTAGAATCCTCCAGAAAGCATCATTCATGGAGCGAAGGGCTTCACCTATAGTCTGCACTATTTCGGCAATTCCTGAAGCTGTAAACATAATAGCCCCTCGCTTATTGGTTAGTTACTTCTTAGACTCCTATTCTCCCTTTTAAAAACTACCTCGTTTAGCACCGTTTCCGTTAGTCTTAAAAGAAAAGATTCACTTACAAAAGACTGCAATTTGGAGCAAATCAGATGCTCTTCAATAAAGAACTAATCGACAAAGTCCTCGATGTTAAGAAAACAATGACTTCCAGATGTAAACAGATATGTGAGGTTAGAGAAGTCACTAATTTGATGGCAAATCGAGATTTTTCTAAAATAAGCGGCAAATACATAAAGATAACAGCGGTTTACCAAAAAGCTCTCGGTGAATTCACTGACGGTGATGGAAAAAAAGAAGGCTTCGAGAACTTAGTTGAGTTTAAGGCTTATTTGAAAAAGAATAGCAAAAAGCTAGGAGAATGGAATCCTGACAAAGTTGTTTGGGTTCATGAATTTGAGGTTTTGGAACCCAACTGAGTAAAAGTTCTTTAGCTGCTCTTTCGCCACAGACATTTGTTTATGTACTCTTTCTCATTATCCTCAAAAAAGACCTCAAGCATCATATTAAATTCCTCTTCTTTCATCTCTCTAACCACTCCACCATTACGCTCAATTACATATTTTGTTGGGGTGGTAGGCGATATCAAGTAAATTTTGACTTTTCCTATCCTCAAACCACTGAAGTAGTCTTTTTTCTCAGCTTGTTCATAATCGAGTATTTCCCAATCTAAATTACCTTTATCTTTGTGGGTCATAATTTTCACAATCAACAACTGTTCGAAGGTTTGACTTAAGAAATTATCGGTCATACAATTAAGGTGGTTATTTTGAGGTTATTGTGTTCGATTTATTTTGTCTTTAACCTATTACGATATTTTCCATTTTATCAAACCGCAGTCGCACCGAACGAAATTGTCTGGGGCTTCAAGTCCCAAATCTTCTTTGAACAGTTTGGGCAAGTAAATAATGACAACGCCATTTTGCAGCTTCTTATTAACATCTGGGCTTCAGGTTTAGTCAGGGTTCCTCCATGTGAAGCCCTATTAGACCAGCCTATCAACTGAATTCTTGCTCTTTCCATGAATCCAATGCAATTTGAATTGCCTTTCCATCCGCTTCATCTTTGATTTTAAGTTTCTTTTCACCCTGAGAAATGAACTCATTTAGGAAGTCAACAGCCATCCTAGTGTAGTTATGATGACCACGTAAATAAGGCATAGAAAGTTGAAGTCGCTCAGCGGCTTTAGGTAATTCTGTATCCATAATCGCTCTAACTGCATTTCCACAAGAGGCAACATGCTCGTTCAATAAACCCTCAGCTTCATCGAAAGTGTAAGTTGTAGGCAAAAGCTCAATACCAATTTCAGGTGTTTCCCACTTCTTTAAGGTAAAGAATTTCCAGTTCCCTTCTTGCTCTAAGAAACTAGTTAATTCTCCGAACCATTCGCCATCATGTGTGAATAGAAATACCTGCCTATGCTTTAGTTCGGTTCGTAGGAGCTGAGTAATCATGCCTCGGTGCTCTCTGTCAAGACTCGAAACAATGTCGTCAAGCAGAATTGGGTTGCCTTTTGTACTTCCTTGATTGGATAAGGCAAGAAAAATGCTCAAGCCTAAGCTATTTCGGTATCCTTCAGACAAGGTTAGCCGAGGGTCTGACTGTTCTATTCCGTGGTACTTTAAACAGACATCTATCGCCTTGTCTTTCTCTGATGCGCTTAAGTGAACGTCCTCTATTGGTTGATTGGGGTGAATAAGCGACCAAATTCTTGAAATATCTTGGGAAATGTCTTTCAAAGTTTTTTCGGTAATTTTCCTTATTTCTTCACGTATATGAGTGTGCGATTCTTCGAGCGCAGACCGCAGAATATTAATTTTGTTTACGGAATCAGTGAGTTTCTCAAGTCTTGGTAGCTTAAGACAAGCTCTAAAAAACTCTAAGTCGTCAATCATAGTTCTTGTGGCGGGCGGTTCTGTTTGTGTCTCTTTTTCAATTATTTCAGTGATTTCTCCGATTGTTGTCTTCAAAACCTGTATTTGCTCTACCGACCATCGCTTAGTTGTTTGCTGGGTGGAAACTTGAGACAATCCATTGAATAGTGAGTTTGTTTTCTGGTTTTCTGGGAGTGCAAGCCAATCGATGAAAGCTTTTTCTCCGCTGTATTGACTTTTGAAGCTGCTTTAAAGCTACAGAAAATGTTTGCTTGTCAGACACAGCTTTGCTTCGTGCTTCTCGAGCTTTCTCAAGTTTTTCAAGTTCTTGTTCTATATGGGTTTTAAAGTCATTTCCAATAATCGGTTGACCGCATGCTGGGCATTCAATCGTTTTTGTTAAGTCGGCTACTGAGCCAATAATTTCTTCGGCGTTTTCCAATATAGGAATTCTATTGTCGATGAATTCCTCCGTGAGTTTGGCAAGTTCTTCTTCTGATTTTATCACTGAATTAAGCTTCTGTTTGAGTTGGAGTTTTTCTAAACTTTTTGAAACGACGTAGCGTTTGACCTGCGGCTCTTTATCAAGCAAAAGTGCATTTATGGCATCAATTGCCTTCGATGCTATAACCCCAATGGATTCAGACCCAACTTTAGTATACTTGTTTACACGCGAGAGAACAACTGTTTTCATTGAAGTCGAGTCTGTATTTGCAAAATACTTGTTGATTTCACGACTGATCGCGATGAGTTCACCTTGAATAAGGTAGAATTTTGACTCATCTATAACGGAATCCTTCAGGTGGAGCAGATTTTTGGCTATTTCTTCATACTCTTGCAAACCGAGGAGAGGTGAAAGCGTAGAATACTTGTCGCTCTTTCTTGAATGAATGAAGCTTGAGACTTCATCTTGTCTTAAAATATGCTTTTTGGAATCCCATTCTTGAACCATGGTCTTGAGCTGAGTGGAACTTGCAGTGAAACGAACCCCGCCATTTTGTTTCACATTACCCTCTATGTAATCTGTGCCTTCAAAACACACTTTCGCGAAACATTCTTCACCTTCAGGAGTTTTTAAGTTCATTATGCTATTAGTAGCGTTTGAATATTCATTTCGCAAATGCTCAATTTTGCCCTTAGTTATTAGAAATTCAACTGCATCGACAAAACTTGATTTTCCACAAGCATTATCACCGTAAACGACGACGCTTTTACCTGAAGCTTTCAGGACAACTTTTGCTGCTGCGCCGCGAAACCAAGCCATTTCTATTGCGTCGATGTTTATTCTGAATCCTCCTTTAAATCTACTTTTTTGATAAGAGTTTTCGCTATTGCAGCAATTTGGGTCGGAGTTAGATGACACTTTAGAGTTTCGCCCGATAATGAGAGAAGAAATTCTTGAGCTTCGGGATATTTGGCGCCTAATTTTTCAGTTGATTTCTTTAAAACAGCTTCCAAGTTTAATTCTTGGTTGGTTACCATTTTCTCAAAGCCCTAATGACTTTTTCTGTTTCTCAAACTTTGTTGGAATTGAAAATTCATACCATAGCAATGCCAATCTCTCCTGAGATTACTGTTTCCTAAAATCGGTGAGTGCCTTCTGCAATTTCATTGCTGTTGTAAAGGTGAGTTCATCTCCTTCATATTCACTTCTGTAAAGACCTTGCAGGTTGGATGGTAACAGGATTCTCTTGTCTACCAGCAGAATCACTTTTCTATCGTAATTGAGGAAAGCTCCGCCAATTTCTATGAGAACATTGGCATTTATTCCGTAGGTTCCGTCAGGTTTTTTTTCTTGTTCGTCAGCGCTTATATTTATTATCGCGGAATTGCAATCTCTCATTAACCCGAAAATTTTATCAGGAATTGGAATAGCGGTAGTTTCTGTTTCTTCGGCTACTACGTACTTGAATTGACCAAAATCTAAGATTTGTTTTATTTGGTCAACAATTTTCTTATTCTTGCTATGTGAAATGAAAACCCAAGGAACCTTGATTGGAGGGCATGCAGCTTTTTTTTCTTCTGCTTCTTCCTTTTTTTCCTGTTCGGACAAAACACCTTTTTCATCAGTGATTTTGGCTGCAACTAAGAGCTTAGTTGCGGTTCCCAATTTGGTAAGCTTCAGATATATTTTCCCCTGAATTGCCTCAGAAATCCCGAGCTGATTTATGTTTTGAGTGACGACAGCATAGCAAACTTCAGCTTCAATTTTTTCCAGGTGAAAAGTTCTAATTAGCATGTTCTTGAATGAATCTGAAGGAGGTATGATTTTGCCATTTAGCAACGAAAAAATTTCGTGAAACAATTCTGGAGTTTCAAGAGCTTTACGTTTGAGTGTATTAACGTCTTCTTCGGGAGTTGGAGCAACTACCGAGTTGCCCAATGGACTAAGTGAAATGGTTTTTGTGAGGTCTTGGGTAAATGATTCGTTTGTTAATCCATATCTTTGAGATGACCTGATTAATTCAATAAATCCGCTACTTGTTGGGGATCGTTCCAGTTTTGCAGCTATGTCCAACAACGCAAGTGGTTCACCAACGTTGCTTTCCCAGATTATCTGAGGAACTTTTAGCGTTTCGTTTAGAGAATTTCTTGGGAACAAGATTGACCCTACTTTGCGACCTCGCTTTGATTTTTCTGTTTCCTTCTCTTTTTCTTCTTTGCTCGTCGACATTTTCTAACTGCCTCACAAAACCCCTTTTCCTTTGAATTATATTTCTATAATACGCCTTTAAGTTTTTTCCATTATTACAATCACAGAGCCCCTATGCGTCTTTTGATTGTATATTACTTTTTTTATAATCAATTTCTCTTTTCTTTCTTGTATTATCTGTTTGTCTTTGGTTGCTTGTCATTTTGAATTGTATGTTAAGGAGAGAGTAGTAGAGAATAGAGATAAGTAATTTAGTTAATGAAAATCAGAGAGCTATAGAGAAAAAAACTAATTTTTAGTTTTAACACAAGTCTAAAAAAATCTCAGATTGTAAGAACCACACCAGACTAAGACAAAGCGAATTTATGGGAGCAACAACTCTCCATTTTCGGTGAACTAATTGACCGACCTAAAATGCAAAATAGGGGTCGGGGGAAAAGTAAAATATACTGCACCGATATCTGGGGAAATCGCTAAATTGTATAAATGGATTCAAGGAAACCTTAGACAAGCATAGCTCTTTTTGCATTTAATTTAATAATCCAACTTTACATCGAAAGTGAATTACTAAGGTATTGCGGATATAAATAATCAGATATTCAACTGCAAATTTGGCTTTTTTGTCTGTTTATTCATTATAAGACTTCCAAGCATCACAAACCTTTAAAGAAGAATTTACTAAAGAACTTGAAAGACATGAACATAAAGATTAAAACAAAGAAAGAAGTAAAAAGGAAACAGAAATGAACGAGAAGACAAAATTCAATGAGTCAAATTACTTCTATTCGCGAATGCTTGAGGAGCAAAATAGCAAGGACAATTTCAAAAATAACTTGAGCGCCTTTCTTTCTTCTTCTCGCTCAATTTTGCAGTACGCACTTGAGGAAGCGAAGAAAATCAAAGGTGGCCAACAATGGTTTGATGATTGGGCTAAAAGACCATTGCTGGCATTTTTCAGAGATAAACGTGATTTAAACATCCATGTGAAACCCATTCTGCCAGCTGCAAATTATAAAGTTGGGTTGGCAGAAAAGACAGGATCTTTAGATTCAGTTGAACCTATTCAACGAGACAAAAATGGAAGAATAATTAACCAGCATTCGAGCGAGTGAAACGCGATATTGCAGAGACGAACGATCAAAGTGGACAAATTAAAGTCGAAATAAAATATACCTTTGATGATTGGACTGGAAATGAAGATGTCTTGAATCTAAGCCAAAAATATCTTCAAGAATTAAAAGCATTCATTGAAGACGGCGTTATCAAAAAATTCATCTCGGGCTAATAGAATCACGGGAAGGGGAGATAGGATGTTAATGGAAAGATTACCTGAATACAAATTGGATTTTGAGATAAGGGCATTCCTCGATGTAAAAAACGATAATGAAACAGTAATGAAGGATGGTTCAAGATTTATTCTATACAAAGTAGAGGATGCCTCAAAGGATTATACAAACAAAGGGTCTGTTATCTTTCACGTAGATACGCTAAATTTTGGTGAAGCAAAAAAAATAGGGATGGCAAAAGTAGAATCTTTTCTAAACTTTCTGATTGTTCTGCTAAATATCGAGAACATACCTTCAACTAAATTTGATCCAGCGCCTTCACTCCTCAGTTTTGAAAAAATAGGAAAACCGATAAAGATAATGCAGATGCAAATTACAGGTAATGCCAGTGTTCAAGCGATTTTTAATGAAAAATGCACTTTTCAAGTTAAAGATAAAATTGATGAAGCAAGTAAGCTTAGTAAACAGCAAAAGAATTCGCTTGCTAATTGCTTAAATTGGTTACGAAGAGGAGCAGATGCAAGCGGAAATGACCGTTTCATTTATCGTTGGATTTCATTGGAAGCATTATTTGGCGTTCTAAAATTGAATGGAAAAACAACAGTGCCTTTGATTAACGAGTTAGTTGGCAAACTGAAAAATGAAAGCTTAAAGGGTATTTATGAAAGAAATAAAGAAATAGTTAACCAACTTGTTGAAGCAAATCTTGAAGGATATAGAGGAGCAAAGCCTAGCGGCAACTTAAAAACAGCAATTGAAGCTGATGTAGGATACACCCATATTATACAGAAAACCGCTTTATGCGTTTATGAAGTTCGCAATAAACTGATACACACGGGAGAAGCACTCCTGATATTAGACGGTTGCAGTTCTTTTCTAAGAGATTTAATTTCAACTTGTGTGAGAGACCTTTTGTAAGACTTTTTTCAAAATACAGATTAGGACTTTTCCTTTATGAAAACTCTAACGTGACTCCAACTGGAAAACCAAACACATCGGCAGAAGTCAAAGTATTAATAAAATAAGTTGAAAAATCTATTTTCTTTTTTGTGTTGTGAGTTATATGATGTCGTTTTGTGTTTTTCCGTGTTGTGTTGTGGTGGCGGTTTGGGTGTATTGAGGGGTTATGAGAAAGAGAGTGGCAATTAGTTTAGGAGTTTAGAGAGAGATTAAATTTTAATCCCTACGCAAGCATTGCAGAAAGCTCAGCTTGATAGAAACATACCATACTTAAACAAAGCGATTATAAAGGAGCACGAACTCCTCTCTTCTCGGTGAACTAAATGACCGACAAAATATTTAGTATTGTCGGGGGCACACCAAATATAAAAGTAACAACCCGCCAAAAATGGAAGAACGAATGGAACTTTAGTTAGTTTTTTCCTATAGACAGTGTCAGTATTCCAATCAATTCAAAGACAATCCAATTCAACCCGTTCAAAGTCACCGATGGCACACAAGCACCAGACTGGGGCAACTATGACGCCAGAATGGATTTCTGCGGTCACTACAAAATAGACATAGCGGACCTCTCAACAGCCGCATCTAACTTGTAAAAAAGCTAAAACAACTGCTCTTCTTCTTTTTGTCCATCATTCTAAAACCAAACAGTCAACGTTAAGTTAATACTGTGATTAATCTTAGAAGCCTTTGAGGGAGACAAATCGGCTGAAACCCAAAAAAGCAACGAAAAAAACGTCGCTTTAAAAGAAATACATTTGCCATGCGGCTGCGTATACCAGGACAAAGGTTGGATGCTTACCAGAGTAAATGAATGCGGGTACCACAAACGCAGAAGAACCTCAAAACGCTCCTATAGACCTAAAGCTGAAATGCGTGAGACCATAAATGTTGTTTGGAGAACCATTTAGAGAGTAAATCTCATCAAAAAAATGAATGGAATAATTCAACGGATATTTCCACAATCCATTTAACCTTCATAGGCGATTTCCTAAACTAACATGACAAATCCTCAAGCCAGCCCTGTTCCTAAACCTCAAAGCTCCTCGAAAAAAATCCTCAGAATTCTCAGTCAATTAGTGGTTATGGTGGCTATTTTCGCGGCTTTGTTTTGGTATATAGGAATTGGTTCTCTCTATAACGCCCTACTTACCATAAAAGTAGAATATTTGGCTCTTGCTTTTCTAATGTATTTTGGAATAAACATCTTCTTCACTGTAAGACTTAGGAGAGTTCTTGCAAAAGGAGGGGTAAAAACATCCTTTGGCAAAACACTTCTTGCTCAATATGCAGGAATGTTAACAAGCGACGTTACCCCTGGACGCTCAGGCTACATCTTAACGCCAGTCTACCTTCGAGACCAAAACGTGCCCGCTTCAAAAGGATTATCCAGTATCTTAGGCATACAAACAATAGAATTTTTAGTCAAAGTTATCGGGGGAATGGCGCAGCCATTTTCCTCATCTACATGGTTCCAGCAGGCAACTGGCCTTCAACCACTATCTTGGGAATTAATGTAACCTTCTTCGTTATAGGTTTGGGCATCGCCCTAATGTTAACTGGTGCGCTTTTGCTAGCTGCATTTTCCTGGTCAGAGAGAGCCATATCCATTTTTGACCGGATAGCTAATTCCAGATATCTTAAAAGATTTACCGGAGGATTACTGGGCAAACTTGAAGAATACAAAGACAGCTCTCAGAAAACTAGGTCGGCAATTCCAGAAATATTTGGGTTACCCATGATTTGCTGGGTTCTAAAAGGATTTGAATGGTACTTCTTAGGAGCCGCATTAGGAATAACTCTTAACAGCAACTTTGCAATCGCATGGCTGGGGTTCTTCTTGATCCATCCATTAGTAACTGCGTTGGCGTTTGTTCCAATTACTCCAGCAGGAGCAGGTGTTCAAGAATTTGGGATTGTTGGGATTATGAGTTTACTTTTTGTTAATCCAAACACCGGCGCTATCTTGGCATTCGCAATCTTAGCACGAGGTCTGTTGATAGTGGAGGATCTTGCAGGAGTACCTCAGATAGTGAAATCCACGAGCCTAATCTTCACTCGCAAAAAACCAGCTGAAACAACAACACTACCACCGCCCGCAACGCCGCTTTAAGCCCTGAATTCTGAGACAGCTTTATTCTTTACATCGCACAAGTTGGAATTTGGAGTGGCCAAAGTGTACAATGAACCAACTATAATGGAAGCCACAACAGATGACAACGCAAAAATTAAAGAAATAAGCGATTTATCTTTTCCAAGGTTCTTCCGATTCTTCGCCAGCCACAGCGTAAACTCCGAAGAAGGAAAAGTCATCGTTGCCGAAACGCAAGGTACAATCTCTGGATTTGCTAAACTCATTGAATTCAACATCGGCGCAGCCAAATACGGCTGTATTCTTTGGATTGCAGTTCACCCTTCACATCGACGCCGTGGAATTGCTCTCAGCTTAACAAAAGCAGGTGTAGATTCCCTAAATAAAGATGGGTCACATGCGGTTTTTGCTTCTACCCAAAGAGGAAATAAGGCTGCTTTGGCAACTTTGGGCAGGGCAGGGTTTGTGCGGGTGGGTTTTTTGGGGTTGTGGCGGATGTTTGGTTGGCGTGTTTTTAGTTTTTATAGTGATATTTGGTTTGCTCCAGGTGAAGTTGTTTTAATGCACATTTAGTTTTTTGGTTTTTGTGTATTTTGTATCTTTAGTCAAAATACTTATTATATAGTAACACTCACTACACAATACTTCGTTTTGAAAACGAGGAACGAGGGAATTGAAAGAATGATAAACAAAGAAACCGAATCCAAATCTGCTGAGCCATTCTACTACATAGCGTTGGTTTTGAAGGGTTCAGAAAAACAGTACGTGAACTTGCTAAAGTACGTGAACAAGCGCAACGGTTCAAAGGTGATTTATCAGTGCAAGTCACTCACTTACTTGCATGTAGAGAAAAATGAAGGCGTAAAATTCGCCGTTGAAACCCCTAACTTTGCGATTGAAGCTGACCCCCGAGGGAAAGCACAATGATAAGATTCCAAAAGAATAAACGTGGGTTAGGCGCGCCCGTAGGCAATCTTATCATTTTGTTGGCAGCCGTCATCCTGTCGACAACGGTGGTACTCTATGCCACAACCGTAACCGCCAACCAAGTCCAAAAAGAAAGCTTATACATTTCAGAAACAACAATGGATACAACCCAAGCCACAATAAAAATCAAGAACACAGGCCCAACATCCATCATGGTTAACCAGGTAGTAATCAAAGGAGAAAAAGTCGATTACACAAGCGACCCCGACATAAGCGCAACCGGACTTGCAAAAGGAGCGGAAACAACCTTAACCATAATGTTCACAGACGACTTAATCACAATCGACGACATAGGACGCCCCGTAACCATCATAATATCCACAAGCCAAGCAACGTACTTCACTCAAACACTGGTTCAAGCGACACTATCGGCGGCACCGGGACCATAAGAAGAAGGGCAAAACCCTATGTTCTTTAAAAAAACTCAATTTTCTTTCTTAAGAAATTATTCTTTTTTAGAAATTATCAAGTTTGGTCGGGAGAGCAGGATTTGAACCTGCGACAGCTCGGTATCTGTGGCCTAGACAGGCTAGAATGAAGCCCACCATGGGTAGACCTCTACAGCTTCTCCACCAGCTAAGCATGTTAGCCAGCTCGAGAGCTCTGCCAGGCTGAGCTACCTCCCGACAAAGACCATAAAGACAAACCAAAAGAATTTATGTGTTTTGGAATTGCGTGCAGTTCTATAACGTACTAAACGTTTTAATCTTTTAAAAATATGTTTCTTGCAGAGGCGTAGAGAATGACAAAAACCATTGGCATAGTAACTTCTGGAGGAGACGCCCCTGGCATGAACGCAGCTATCCGCGCAGTCACCCGTGTCGGTCACTCAATGGGTTTCCAAGTTGTTGGGTTTGAACGCGGGTGGGATGGGTTATTGTCTAACACTTGCAAGAAGTTGACGCCCCGCAGCGTCGGCGGCATAATCCAGGTTGGCGGCACCATTCTTCACACGTTACGTTGCCCCGCATTTGAGCAGCCCGGCGGCGTTGAAACAGGCGCTGAAACCCTGAAAATTAACTCCGTTGACAGTTTAGTCGTTATTGGTGGAGATGGCTCATTCCGCGGAGCCTTAGCTTTGGGCAAGAAAAGCGACGCTTTGATGGTTGGAATCCCAGCCACCATCGACAATGATGTCTTCGGCACCGACGAAACCATCGGCTTTGACACGGCAGTAAACACAGCGGTGAGCACCATCGACAAAATCAGGGACACAGCTATTTCCCACGAACGAATTTTTATTGTGGAGGTTATGGGTCGCAAAAGAGGTTTCTTAGCCCTGGAAGTGGGAATGTGCGTCGGTGCAGAGGTTATTTTGATTCCTGAAAAACCGTTATCGTCCGCGGATGTATGCAATATCATGGATGATAACGCAAAAAAGGGCAAAAGAGCAGGAATAATCGTTACAGCGGAAGGTTTTGGCGACTCAAGCAAATTGGCACAGGACATACAGCGGCAAACAGACTCCGAAGTTAGACTATCCATACTCGGCTATGCCCAACGAGGAGGTAGCCCAACAGCACGCAGCAGACTGCTGGCTAGTTTGTTTGCTGAAAGAGCTGTTGAGTTGATTTGTGAAGGAAAAGGCAATTTGGCAGTTGGGTTGCAGAAGGGTGCAGTTAATAGTATTAATCTTGAAGAAGCAGCTACAAAGAAGAAAACGTTGGATTTGAGGCTGCTTAAAGTGGCTGAAATGTTATCTATCTAAATCCATAATTTCCTTTGTTTTTCTACGATAGTGATTCATAGATTTTGGCAGTTTGTTCAGCTACTTTTTGCCAAGTGAAATATTCCAGTACTCTTCGCCTGCCGTTTTCGCCCCAATTCTTTGCTTTTTCAGGGTCACGCAAAGTTTCTTTTATGCCCCAAGCGATGTCAGCGGGGTCTTCACCATTAATGTGCACGCCTGTTTGGTCAGTCCCCCCGTTTATAATTTGCTCCTTAAAACCAACTACTCCGCGGGCGCCCACCACGACAGGTTTCTCCATTGCCATCGCTTCCAAACTGACAATTCCGAAAGGCTCATATATAGAAGGGAAAATGCAAACGTCTGAGGCGGCGTAATGAATTATTCTTTCTTCTTCTGAAACAAAGTCAAATCTGTAAACAATATTGTTTTTTATGTTTAGTCTTTCTGCTGTTTCTACGATGTCGTTTTGTTCGTCTCCCTTACCTAAAATGACCAATGTAGTGTTGGGGTATTCTTTGAGAACAAGAGGCATAGCCTGAAGAAGACTGCGTACGCCTTTTACCCAAGTAAGTCTCCCAACAAAAAGCAGCATATTCCAATTGTCTGGAATACCATATTTTTTTCTGATTGCAGTAACCGCTTGCTTTTGAACATTCACTGGGTCGTAACGGTCAGCATCCACACCATTCCAGACCACACTAATTTTTGAGGGTTGCCACCCATGTTTTATAAGGTCTTCTTGCATAGCGTAGCTTACAGTTATTATTTTGTCAGCATTCTGAGCCATAGCACTTTCAAAGTGGGAAACTGTTTCGGATCCTTGACCCCCGCTTCTACCCCATTCAGTGCTGTGAGTATGGAAGACAACTGGGATTTTGGTTTCGTTCTTGATAACTAAGCCTGCGATACTGCTTAACCAATCGTGACAACAAACCACGTCAAATTTGTAGCCTTCTTTTTTAATTAAGCCGTTGATGAATTTAGTGGCGCTCAAAATGTTATAGATGAATATGTCGTTGAAGAATTTGATGTTGGTGCCCCATTTTTTAAGGTCGTCAGCAACAAAGAACGGCCACACGTTGCTTGCGTCCGCTATTAGGGGTCTGTGAACTTCAACACCCCTCATAATTTCTCTTGTTTTTAATCCATTATTGTTTAATGTGAAGACTGAAACGTCATGTCCAAGGTCAACGTATTGTTGAGTGATGTATTCGGCGTATGTTCCTAAGCCGCCGACTAGTTGAGGTGGATATTCGTAAACAAAGAAGCCTATTCTCAAAAAAGTCACCTGTAACTTGCATTTATCTATTACTTGAATGTTATTTATACTTTAAAGAGGTGAACTACTGATTTTGAATCCATCAAAAATTTTTTGCATTCAGTTAAATGCTTTTATTTTAAGAAAGACAAAATCATGATCATGTTCAAGAAAGCGTTAATAATTTATTTTTCGAATACGGGGAACACTCAGAAAGTTGCGCTTGCAATCTGTGTTGGTTTAGAAGCGGGAGGTTTACATGTAGAATTGAAGAAGCCTCAAGAAGCAGCCAACATTGATTTTTACGATTATGATTTGGTTTGCGTGGGTTCGCCCTCGATTGAGTGGCAACCAGCAAAAGCCATAGCTGATTTACTGAAAGCTAAACTGACCCTAAACCGCAACCAAGGAAAAATTAAGCCATGCGCCCCAAAAGTGGCGGGCAAAAACGCTTTGATTTTCTGCACCTACTCCGGACCACACACGGGGATTGATGAGGCTATCCCAGCGGGAAAAACTATGAGGCAGTACTTTGAGCATTTCGGCTTCAACATACTTGGCGAGTGGTACGTTCCAAGTGAGTTTCATGGTCGAGAAGATTTGAGCACACAAGGCAAACTAGGCGACATACGGGGGAAACCGACTGCTGTTGAGTTGGCGAAAATTAAAAAGGATGCTCAGCAAATAGCTAAGAGCGTGTAATGGAAGTGTTGGATTGACTAAGACTGTTGTTTTGCCTTTGCGTGTTCATGAGGATTTAGTTAAGGTTTCTGAGGAACTTTCGTTGATGGCTAAAAAGCCCATTTCCACCTCGATGGCGGTGGATTTGCTTATGGAGATTTACCGTGCCCACCTCAACAACCCCTGCGCGTTGGATGCGTTTAGTCAGCAGCTCAGGAGTCTGAACCTTATGTTGCCAGAAGAATTTGATAAGTACTGGGATGAACCCACAAAGAAACAGAAAATAATCGTAAAATGAAAGCTAAGAAGCAATAATTTTGCTCAGCATTGAATTTCAATATGCTAATGTGCTTAAAAATCGCAAATAGACTACCCACCCCCCTTAGAGCCATGGTAAAACTCAAAATACCTTTTGCCCCCGTAAAGAATCAAAAACCTGCTTACTATGGATAAAACCATGTTGATTTTGAATCAAAATAAGCTGTTCAGCAAACATGAATTCTGAATTCAGATTCTCAAGTCGTAACGATATTATATATAATTAGTCAGAATTGGGTAGCAATACCCAAAATACAGGAAAGGATGAACCCCAAATGGCACTCGCAATGCAAAACGACGAACTGATGAAAATTTATGATAAGCAAACTGACGCAGGGAAAGTTTCTAACAGAGACCAAAACTATAACAAGCAAATCTCAACCATAGTAGACACCCTTGCAAGGTTCGGATTACTTAAGAACGAAATCAGAGTTTACATGTATCTTGCTCGAGCAGGAGAAAAGAAAGCTGGAGAAATAGCTGAGAAAATCTCGCTTCATCGCACAGAAACCTACCGAATCCTGCGTGATCTGGAAAAGAAAGGAATCGTTTTCTCAATCTTTGGGAAGCCATTAAAATTCACAGCAGTCCCATTGGACAAAGCAATAGATTTGCTTGTGGATGCCGAAAAAATAAAGATTAAACACTTAGAACAAGAAAAAACAAGCCTCCTAGAACTCTGGCAATCGATACCTCAACCAAAAGTTGAAACCACTAAGAATCAACTCTTTCAAATGCTTGAGGGTGAACAACAAGTTCTCATGAAAGCCAATGAAATGCTCGAAAAAACCGAGGAAAAATTCCATATCTTCGCTTCAGCAGATTACCTCTCAGAACTCTTCTACAACGACTTCTCTGACAACATAAAAGGTCAAACTGACAAAGTTGATGTAACACTGGTAACTGACAATTCGTTGAAGAGCGCTTATTTCATCGGCCAAATGAAGTGGCTTACTGAATCGCGGAAAATAGCTGACGAACAAAACTTGCCATGTTTCATGATTTCAGACAACAAAGAAGTTCTAATTACATTCCACGAAAAAGACAACGACAGCGAAGACGAAGTAAGAAAGAAGTACAGAACAGCTGCAATCTGGACGAACTATAAGGCATTGGTTAACACATTGCAGATGCTCTTCTCGAAACTATTACAAGAATAAGCAACATTTTTTTAACTTCAAACTATTTCTTCACTTTTGTGCGTAGTTTAAAGACCAAAAACACAATTACCACCAAGACAGAAATAATGATTACTGCATACTCCGTCAAAGACCCAATAGATCGGCGAAAACATCACTAACAGGGAACATAACATCCAATTACAACAACTCAAAGGTCAAGGTGCAGTTTCCAGAAGCAACTCCATCCAAATAGTAAATGTTACAGTAATCCAATATGGCAATTTTACAATCAACTTTAAGCCAGATTCTTCGGCGCTTGGTCTGTCGACGCAACCGTTTCTGAAACGCAGACTTCATGGAGATGTGATAGCGAACCCTTAACTGTAATGGTGAATGAACCGGCGATTTACATAAAATATTCTTTATGCATTATAATCGGTTTGGTTACAGTCTCGACGGTTGGCGGCGTCGGTGGTTTTTGAAGTTCAGCGACAAGTAATCAACATTCTTTTGACCCCAAAACGCCAGTATCGCCTCCCCATAGGAAATCTAATTTGAGCTAAAAGTGTTACAGCAAGTTCTAAATGCCCCCGCCATATAAATTATTAATCAGAGAACGAGGAAATCTAAAATGGAAGACTCTGAGGGTTTTGTGCCCGCATTAGACGAAAGAGAATTGCAAGAAGGAAAAATGAAACTTGTCACAATTGAAGGCACACCTATTTTATTCATTAAACAACAGAACGAAATCTACGCCATAAACAACCGTTGCCCACATATGGCATGCGGGTTCTCAGGCGGCAAACTCGACGGATCAGTCATCGTTTGTCCTTGCCACGATTGGCGATTTGATTTAGAGATAGGCGAATATGAAGAGGGACCAGGATTCAAATTAACCAAGTACAACTTGAAGATTAAGTCTGGCAAAATATGGGTAAAACTCGAAGAAGATACAGAGTAGGCTTGGTCAGTAGAGCATCCGATAGCTTAGTTTAGTATCACATTTCTTAAATGAAAAGTACTCTTCTCATATTTATTATGGCTTTTTCTTTTGTTATTCAAAAAAGTGGGAAAGATATAGATAAAATTTTACAAAATATAGATGGGACGCTTTCCACAAAGGATGGAAGACGTAGCTTTAGTTGGTTCTGTCGTTTTTTGTTGATGAGTATTTTTATTGCTTGCGAATGCAGGCCAAGTCTGTGGTAGAACAAAAACACGTTGAATTTTTGGCTGTTGTGGTTCTTTCATTTGGTCAGATTTTACAATTGGGTTTGTCTTTGATTGTTGTTGCAACCGTTGTGCAGAATGCAGTTGCAACAAAAACAACTTCTCTGGCTCCAACTGGCTCAAACCAAATAAACCCTCGGAAAACTAAAATGCTGTAATTTGGGTTTAGTTTTGAAAGATGCAACAGTCAATGTGCAAAATCGATTTGCAGCAGCATCAGCAGCAGCAACTTCTTCCTGGGCCGTCTTTAATTCCGTCTTCTTAATAAACAATGGTCGTTAAGCATTGAAGGAAACTACGAGAACTGATTGGAAGAGATAAAACCAGTCGAGATACGGGTAAACCAAAGAATACGAGAAATAAATGGGTTTACTGAGAGTCAAATCGCCGAGTTTATTAAAGCGCAACAAATAGTTTTCCAGAAAGGTAACCTGCCAAATGGCTATAATCATTGCTGCTATCGGAATAAGTGGTTCAGGAAAAACAACCACACTAGAATATCTAATTTCCCATCTCAGCAACGAGGGTTACCAAATTGGCGCAATAAAACACATTCACCGCGAAGGCTTCACTATCGATAAAGAAGGCACCAACACATGGAGATTCAGCAAAGCAGGTTCAAAAATTACTGTAGCTATTTCACCTGAAGAAATAACGATAATAGAAAAAACAACCGCAGCCCTAAACGATTTGAACAAAGTCATGAAATATCTAGAAAACGAAAAATTAGATATCGTTTTCATCGAGGGATTTAAAGGAGAAATTTCCAAAAGACCAGAAATCCTAAAAATCATAACCGCAAAAACGCCCGAAGACCTTCAAACGACGTTAAACATGGCAGTTCAGCCCATACTTGCAATTACTGGACTAATTGCTAAAGCCAAGCAGCCCCCCAGCGATATACCATTCATTAACTTGCCTGACGAAGGCGCTAAGCTGCTGGAAATGGTAAAAAACCATCTGAAGCCCAACCAAAAATAGGTTTTCTCCAAGAAAATTAGATAAACTGCCCCTGATTTCTACTATCAAGACTGTTAATGACTAAGCGGGCAGCAATCATCCTTGCGGGGGGAAAAGCCAAAAGATTCCAAACCACAAATGACAAGTGGCAGGATAAAGCACTCGCAGAACTAGATGGCAAACCCCTTTTAGTTCATGCCATCGAAAACATTCAAGATACCATCGACGAGATAGTAGTGGTAGTTAATGAGAATGAAACAAGGATATCTCAGTATAGGGATGTTTTAGAAAAGTACAATATACAAAAAGTAAGAATTGTAACCGACCTAAAAATCAAGGACCTAAGCGGACCTTTAATTGCGATTTTAACAGGTTTGAGGGCAACCGCCGCAGATCACTGCATCACAATTCCATGCGATGTCCCTAAGCTTAACCCAAAAGTAGCTGAATATTTGTTTAACGAAATCGACGGTTCTATTGTTGCAGTTCCAATGTGGCCAAACGGAAGACTCGAAACACTACTCATGGTCTTAGAACGAAAAAGAGCCTTAGAAATCACAACTATCCTCTGCTTGCTGGAACGATCACACCCAGACGACATCATTAGAGGCGCCATGAAAACTTTGTTTGTTTCCCCACTTGGCGAAATCAAAAACTTAGACCCCGAACTCAAAAGTTTCATAAACATAAACTGCCAAGAAGATCTAAGTCGCCTGATTCCCCGTCAAGGGCAGGGAGCCATCGGCGAAAATGTAAAATTAAACCTCGGGGGTTTAGCCCCTATTGAAATTCAGCGCCTAGCTGAAGCATCCCTAAAACGAGACAATTCTGATTTCCTGGGAGCAACAAAGGAGTTTTTAGAAAGCGCTGTTCAGTTTGAAAGCGAAGATGTATCATTTTGGGCGGCAGTTAGTCGTGAATATGAAGCCAAAACTCTGTTAAGTACTCTTGAGAAATGTGGCAGACAAGAATTAGTCGAGGAAATCAAAGAAATTCTATTGAAGGCTACCTGCGACTATAGTTTAGAGGCTAAAATTTATGAAGAAAACAGCTGTTACTTGCTGGCTGAGAGGGCAAGGGCAGACAAGTCATGGTGCGAAACGCAAATCGAAAAGTTAAAAGCTAGATGATTATTCGTTCGGGGCTGGTGTAGATGTTTAGGCGTTTTCCACGTACAAACCCAGCTAAAGTTACGTTCGATTCCTGTGCAGTGGAAATTCCTGAAGAAAGCGCAGCTGATAAAGAAGCTACGATGGGCAAACCGACCTTCGCTGCCTTGAAAGCAACATCTCCAGAAATGCGTCCGCTCAAAGCAACAAAACATCCACCAAAATCCACCTTACCCAAAGCCGCTATCCCAATTACTTTATCCACCGCGTTGTGTCTGCCGACGTCTTCAGCCAAAGAAACCAGCGTGCCGTCGCCCTTGTAAATCGCTGCGACATGCAAGCCTCCAGTTAGCCTGAAGCCTTCGGCTTTAAAGTTTAGTTGGTTAACGCTGTCGAAAATAACTTGAGCTTTAACAGCTAAGCGCGATTCAACTTTAGGAATCTTCCCTTTATACTGGTAAGGTGAGCCACTGCCGCATGCGGACAAGATAACGCGTGCATGTAGCCTCGAAATCTGAATTCTATCCTCAACTTTAATGTTGGGTTTTAGTTTAACGGTGCAACTACCCTCTTTTTCATTTAGCACTGTTTCATCAATTTCATCTATAGACTTCACGATACCTTCAGAAAGCAGATGCCCGATTGCGAGTTCTTTTAGGTTTGTGGGTGAACACAAGATAGTTGCCCAAAAAGTTGTGTTCACAAATAATTGAAGCGGAACTTCTTCTGCGACGTAATCAACTATTTTTTGGGCTTTTCCACTGGACAAATCAATTTTTACAATGTCAACTTGACGCATATTTTGTCCTCTTGGCCTTGTTTTTTGAACTCAGCGCTGTTGATAAGGTATTCGGCTTCCTCAATTAAGCTAAAATCAACAATTTTTCATTCAATTTGTAAGTTTTCGTCATGATTTTTGTTTGATCAGAAATCAACGACTGATTCAAACGACTTAAGAAATCCATTTTTATATATCTATCACAATGACAAATAGAATATCCACTTACGATAAAACGCCAGGTTCTCAGAGGAGCAAAGAAAAATAACCGCACTAAACCAAAAAACTAAAGACCAATTAGCCGTCATAGGACTCTTAGCTTTGGAAGCATTTTTTATTTTTGGCGCAACAAGCAATTTTTACGGATACATTATATTAAAAATATATATAGATATATACCTGGCGATTATCTCAACAATAGGAACCATAATCTTACTTGCATTTCTAATAGTGATTCTCATAAGCTATTTGGATAAAAGAAGAGTTTTGAAGAGCTTTCAAAAACCAACAAAAAAGAAACTATAAGTATTTTTCATATGATTTCATTTGTGGGTTGTTGGTTTTTGAAACGAAGAGTTTGCCTGTGCCTTTTTCTGCGAGATCGCCGAAGAAGACGTAGAAGGGTCCAGCTGCAGATTCGGTGTCGTCAACTTTGACTTTTGGTTTTACACTGTCGATAGTGAAGCTCGGCATGACTTCCTCCACATAACCTGAAACGATGATTTTTCCACCGGTCATGTTTGTACCTACCCGGGTAGTGGCGTTCTTTTCAACATGAATAGTTCCATCGCTCATGTGGTATCCTAAAAACTGGCCGACGTTGTTGCCTTTGATTTTGATTAATCCGCCATGAAGATAAGCGCCTGAATCGCTTCCAACATCGCCATCAACAACTATTTTGCCGCCTTTCATACCTTCGGTGCTTCCTCGGTATGGAGAAGCTAAATAGTCTCCTGCGTTTCCATGGATTTCGATTAAGCCTTTTTTCATTGATGCGCCTGCCCACTGGCAGGCGTTGCCGTTTACTGTTATTTTGCCCCCTGCCATCTTTTCACCCAGGTGCATACCGACATTGCCATTGATTATGATTTCGCCGTTTTTCATTCCTACTCCGATTCTGCGGACTTCGCTTACATCGCCGTTTATTGTGATGGTTGCCTCCACGTTGTCTTCTTCGATTTTGAAAAGGTCCCGCAGTTTTCTTTGTTTATTGCCTTCGAAAACGGTTAGGTTGCCTATTTCAGCGGTGTCTTTGCCTTGGAATATGTCGGGGTTTATGCAATCAGCTGTTATTGGGAAAGTAAATTTCTTTAGCGGAGTTAGAACTATCATTTTAGACGCTCGCCTTGATGATTATTGGGTCTTTAACTTTTACGTAGTGGTCGCTCACTGGATAGTTTTCGTAGTCAACAGTCCAGTATTGTCTGAATTTACTCTTCATTTCGTCATCAATTATGCACGGTTCCTTTGTTTGGACATCTAGCCACATGGTTCTACCGTCAGCTTGCCCAACTACTTCGCCGTCTTTAACGACGACTTGTCCGTCTTTAATTGTGTAAGCCGCATGTTTGAACGCTCTTCGGACTGTCTTGTACTTGCGGGCTATGTCGGTTGTTTCAGGGTTAATTGCGTAAATTGCAACATCTGCGTCTGCGCCTACGCCAAGGTGACCTTTGTTTTTGAGACCTAAAGCTTTGGCTTGTCCAGCGCGGGTCATTATGGCTAACTCATAAAGTGACAGTTCGCGATCGATTGAGGGGAGTAGGCTAGCTCTTTGAGCTTTCTTGTGGCAATGCTTGAGAGTTGCTGCACGCGCGTTCTTGCTGTATAGCCATGCGAGAACTCTTGGGTAAGCGAAGAATGGTCCGCCATTGGGATGATCTGTTGACAGGAACATTTTCCAGGGGTCTTTGATTAGGAGGGCTAATTCTAAGCCGATTGACCATTGTTTTGCGTTTACGGCGTTGTTCTTTTTGTAATGGAAGGGTATGATTCCCCCGCTGGTTTCGGTTTCGACGTCGCTATTTACCCATTTGTGCCCACTTAACTGGAAGAGGGTAAACTCGAACGGTCCATCAGCCGTCATAGTGGTGGTGTCCGTAAATATGACTTGACCCATGTCAAAGGTCATGTGGTTATGGGCATTAATGTAACTTGAGACTTCTTCTGCTGCCGATTTCATGTTGCCCCAGCCGTCGCCTCCGAAGCTGGCGAACTGCAAGTGAGTAATGTGGCCAACGGGTCTGCCGTTTTGAAGTGGAACACTTTCTAGGCTTTCATTGTTTCCAGCGTTGTAGTATAGTTACCTGGTAGCCCAAGGTTGTTTGTGTGAAGATGAATCGAGTGAGGCAAGTTCAGCATGGCATTAACTTTAGCTAAACCACATACGATTTCGCGTGGGGTAATACAGAAGTTTGGTACTTGATCGTCGATACTATGAACATTGTGTCCAAAACCCCAAGATTCCAAACCCCCTGGATTAACGATTTTTATGGCATAACCTTTGGTTATATCCATCATCCATGCTACGTGCCTTGCGCATTCTTCGATGTTGCCTTTAGCAAGGTTTTCCAGAACAAACCACCAGTCACCCAGCAAGGGGTATGTAGCTTTGTCTAGGAGGGGTATGTCGTTTAATTCTTCATGAGTGTGTTTTGCTTCAAGAGGCGCCATCGAAGGGTTCATCACTGTTGTGTAACCCATCTTTGAGTAGCGGTAACCTGTGACAAATGTGGATGGAATCGAATAACCAGTTCCAGAGCGAGTGATTGCAGTTTTGTTTACAACATCTTTAATGTGGTCTTCGGGTCGCACCATTCTCCCAGTGTTTACTTCTCCGCCTGCAATGTGCGTGTGAATATCAACGCCGCCAGGAAAAACTGTTAAGCCAGTTGCATCTATTACTTGGGCTTTGCGAGAGACTTTTTCAACGATTTTCCCGTTTTTGATGGCTATATCCATCTTTTCGCCGTTAACCTTGTTTATGGGGTCAAAGACGAAACCGTTTTTTATGATTAATTCAGTCATTTTTAAGCCTCCACTTTCTTTCCGGTTTTCGCGGTTTTTTTAGCTTTAATTTCCTTAACGTCCTTTAGAATTCTTGTCAGAATTTCCTCGTCTGAGAATACACCTTTTGGCGGCTCAACCACTTTCTTTAATGGCAAGGGAACGTGGTCCATGCGGTAAGCTGTTCCTTCGACTTCTATGCCAACGAACGCAGCGGGAAACACTATGTCGCCGAGCATTGAAGTTGCGTTCATGTGTGGGTCAATGACGATTAAGGGGTGTTTAACCATGTTTGCGACGGCTTTCTTTGGGAAAGTTTGAACCTGGATCCGCTGCAATAACCAATGAAGCGTCGTTTTCTTCACGTAAAAGCACATCCGTGCAGGTGGTTTCGCCCGGATTGTATCGTGGATAACCCAATGAAAAGTCAACGCCATATGGATAGCCGCTTTGCCAAGCGGAAACCACGTCTGCGCCTGTAACATTGAAGTGGCCTCTCATAGGCATGATTGTGAATTTTGTTTTTGCGTTTAAGTCTCGAACCAGTTGGATTGCGACTTCGATGTTACGGAATTTGCCTGCGGTTTGAGTTAAGCCCATACCGAAAAAGATAACGCCAAACTCACAGTTTACAAGGGCATCGGCGACTTGTTTGAGGTATTCAACTGGAACACCCGCCACTGTGTCAACATCGAGTTCTCCATCTGTGACTAAGACGCGTAGCGCCTGCATTAGCTCGTAGTCTTTGTTAGGTTGAACTTGGATGAAGTAATCTGCCATTTCCGCAGACATAGTTTTTCTAACGTCAATTACAATTAGTTTTCGTCCTTCTCCACCCATGGTTTGAGGCATACCAGGGATAACGCAAGTTTGAGGTCTCATTTTGGGGTTTACTGCTTCAATCCTCATAGCGCTCTGCATCTTCTTTTGTCCCGCTTGAGATTTCAGCTTCTGAATGTAGGCTTTCCACTCGCTTTTCTCGAAGCGTCCTTCGGTGAAGCTGGTGTATCTTTCAAGATGCCTTGGGTGTGCACTCCATGGATCACAGCCCCAGTATATAATTAGGTCTGCTCTGTGACGTATCTGGCCGAGAG
Source organism: Candidatus Bathyarchaeota archaeon (assembly GCA_963741295.1). Taxonomy (GTDB): domain Archaea; phylum Thermoproteota; class Bathyarchaeia; order Bathyarchaeales; family Bathycorpusculaceae; genus Bathycorpusculum. Next base: position 40,319 of record CAVUHI010000008.1, on the reverse strand, counting down.
TACATGTGGGTATACCAACTTCTTGGACACCCAGTATGGAGGGTCCGTGGCATACGACGGCTGTGTTATCCATGATGCCGCCGACTTCCTCAGTTAATTCTACGCCGACACGTTGAGCTTCTGAGCTTGTGGAGCTCCAACCGTAGAGTATCGGATAAGTTGCGTTTGCCAAAACTTCCGCAGCTGCATGAACTGCTTCTTCCATAGAGACAGGCACAAGTTTGCCGTCTTTTCTCATCAGGGGCGTTTTGATTCTGTGTTCGCCGCGGTAACCAACGAATTTTGATTCGCAGATGGCACATCCATTTTTGATTTTGACGACTTCGTTGTTCTCAACTGTGACCTCTATGTCGTCGCATAGGCAACCGCAGATTGGACAAGTTACAGAATTAATTACGGTCATTGTTTTATCTCCCAAATTCTTCTTTTAGGAGCTCTTCTATGGTTAGAACTGGCAGGGCAGGTGCTGGTTCAACTTCTGCGGGAGTACCCTTAAACGATGGCATTCCAATGCTGGTGGTTCTGCTGCTACAAATAGCATTTGCCCAGGGTCCATATGGAATATAGATTAAGCCAGGAGTTGCGGAACGTGGATACCTTACGGCTTTCAAAACGACGGAGCCGTCGGGGGTGGATACTAAAATGTTAGTGTTATTTTTTACACCAAGCTTCTTCATGTCGTCTGCGTCCATGTAGCACATTGAACAAGCATCAAAATATTCTTTGGACAATTTACCCTTCTCTTTGCCGACGCCTTGCTCAATTGTGCGCCCTGTAAGCAAAGTTACGTTTAACTTTTGCTCTACCATGATTCCGACCTTACAATTGTAGTTTATGGAGTTGTATTTAAGAGTGAGTTTAAAAAACCCGTAAAATTCAAGGTTAAAGCATACGCTCAGAAAATAAAAATTATTCTTTTAATTGAGGATTTTGGGCTAAAATCCAGAAAGGCTATTTGAGTTTAGCATGTTTAGCTTGCAAATCCGTATTGTAGGTTCGCTTATTCCGCTTATCCATGGTGTAACTTAGCTTTGCAGGAAAAGTTACTCCTGATAAACGTCTAAAACCAGCATAAAAGTCTTCGGCTGAATCGTCAAACCAGCACACAACATATTTGCTCGCGGCTTCGAACCTGGTCGATGTCACCCATTAAACAGAAGAAGTCTTCAATCTTGCCCCCAAAGCCGCTATTTTCTGATGCTGAAACAACTAGCTTCTTAGCCTTTATGACAGCGAAAGCTTCAGTCTCGGGCTGCTCATTATTCTCGCGATAAAAACTCAAAACAGGTTTATTCCAAACAAATTCAGACAAAAGACTTCCTCAAAATACTTTAGCTTAAAGCAGTTATTTAACAGTATTGTAAGTTGAATCGAGCGCCTATTCGCTTCATCCGAAATTAACAAAAAAGAAAAATTGTAAGAATTTATGCAGGTTTCAGTGTCACATGGAATGTGGATTGCTGACCGCCCGGTGGTAACACAAAGAATATAGTATAGCTTTCCTGTGTTGCGCTGCCGAAGGTTTCGGTGTAGGGTATCCCAAGGCGTATTTGGTGGTCGGTGCTTTGAATGTCGTTTAAGATTGGGTACAGCTCGGCTGATGTGCAGGTATAGTTTGCTCCGCCGTTCCAGTAGCCCTTATAGAAGTAGACGTCTGTGTAGCCGTTGGGACCGCCTGACATTTTGGTGCAATTTATGGTCAACTGCCAATTTTCATCAGCAGCGGTTGTAAATGGCACGTAAACTGCTGGCACAGAACTGTTCAGGAATCTTAGACAATCGCTGGTTCCGCTGACGGTAAAATCAAGTGACCCTGTAGGCTGCTGGGCTGGAGCTAATGAAGATGCAACCAGAAAAGAAGCTACCGAAGCGCAGATAAAGATAAATAGTACAATTATGGCTAAAACTTTGTTATTCATATTTCTCGACCAATTTCCCTCTCAGGTTGATTTTTGGCCTCTCCTCCTATCGAGCAAGCCTTTGCTATTCAGAGTTCATGATTCTATTGCTATTATAATTTTGGGGAAAAACCGCACATTTCTTAAAAACTTAAAGATTACAGAAACCAAAAATTTAATGGTCGAAACTTTAAAAAGCCAATCAGCCCCAATTTAAGTCATGAGATATTCTTTTAAGATAGCCTCCGCGTGGGGCATCCCCATAGAACTGCACATTACCTTCATACTTTTGATTGTAGCAGTTTTGATATTATCCATACCAACTCAGCAGTTTTACACCTTCTTCATCGTTCTATTTCTATTCGTCTTCGTAGTTTTCCACGAATTAGCACACTCCGTCGTGGCACGACATTATGGAATAAAAGTTCGTAAAATAATACTCTACCCCATCGGTGGAGTCTCCGAAATAGAAGAAATCCCAGATAACCCTTCACAGGAATGGAGGATGGCGATTGCGGGACCACTCACGAGCGTAGTTTTAGGAGTGCTCCTCCTTGGAGTCAGCTTAGTCGTCCTCCAACAAACATTCACCATCTACACTTTCACAACCATAACCGGCAACTTTGTAACCGACCTTGCCACCCTAAACATACTCTTAGGAGCATTCAACCTAATCCCAGCATTCCCCATGGACGGCGGCAGAGTCTTCAGGGCACTGTTGGCTGAACGACTAAAATATTCTGACGCAACAAGGTACGCTGTTTACTTGGGAAAAATATTCGGCATCGCCATGGTTCTAATAGGCTTCCTATTTAATTTCCTACTTATTTTGGTGGGAATTTTTGTTTACATAGGAGCCAGCGAAGAAGCAGAACAAACCATCGTTTCTACCACACTGGCGGGCGTGCGAGTAAAGGATGTAATGCAATCCGAAATCGGCTCCGTTAACCCCCAGCAAAGCATCACTGAAGCGTTGGAAATGATGTTTAAAAACCGGTATCACGACGCTCTGGTCGAAAAAGACAGCGTATTCCAAGGCATAGTTACTTGGACTGAGCTCATGAAGATTAAAATTGAAGAACGCAATGCGCTCAGGGTTGAACAGATGCCACTCAAGAACATATCTGTCTTTGAAGATGAATCGATACTTGAAGCAAACAAAATAATGTCTACGGAGAAAATTGACCTCATTCCAGTCATTGATAAAGAAAACCCAACGAAGATAGTTGGTGTCTTAACCAGTGAAGCCATCGCTAACGCATACGAGAAATCAAAAAGCCAATAACTATACGTAACGGCAAACTGAAATTCAAACAGCCTTTAATAGGGGTTAGACACAGCCCCAGCAGACGCCGAAAACGCCAGATTTTGAAAACTGATTTCCTAAACGGACGGGGTTACGAGGCATTTGGGTGTTTATGAAGGGTTCCTTAGATGGGTGACTCTAAGACAATAAAGAAGGGTTTGTGGCCCCCCTCACATCATCCCCAAGTTTACTTGGTTTTGGACTCTGTAAAGTTTTTGGCAAAGGTCTCTCCAAACATTCTTGCTTGCTGCTCATCTATCTCAGAAATAGCAGGACCAACAGCTAGACCTGGCTGGATCAATTTTGGGTTAAATGCTTTAAGAACGCTCTCAATGTTCGCTATGGTTTTTGTTTGACTTCCGCCGCCAGTTGCAAATACCGCCATGGACTTCCCTGCTAATTTGTCACGCACAAAATAAAATTCTGTAAGCAAAGTCAACATTGGCCCAGCCATCATGCTAAAATATGAGGGAGAACCGAAAACGAATCCGTCGGCTTCAGAAGCTTCTTTCGCATCTATTGTTTCAACATGCTTTAATTCGGCTGTAACACCAGGAATTTTTTGGACGCCTTCAACGATTAAGCAGGCAATTTTTTCTGTGTTTCCAGTTCTAGAATAATAGGCTACTATTATTTTTTTCATAGGTGCACTCCTCTTATAATATCAAAAACAATGTAATTTTATGCAGTTTAAAGTAATTAAAGTGCGCGTTTAAAAATTGTGAAGATAAAAATCAGTTTATTTAAGCGAACCCTTAAGAGTCTACATTTGCATATATTAAATATCCCAAGTTTGCCAGTCACCTGTCCAGATATTTTTGGCGTAGTGAGCAGCTAATTTGGATGGGGAAAGGAAAAATGAAGATATTTGAGGCCATGGTGTTTAAACGAGAAATTGGGGCAAGCTGCAGTTTAAATGTAAAGATGCTTGATACCCTAAAAGACGGCATCGTTTTATCTATTGAACAAAATTTAGTTAACGTCGCCCACCTTGATTTCATAAAGAATTTTGTTAATCAACACAAACTCAGTTTGCTCTTGGACAGCGATTGCTACTTTATTTCTACAGATGCGTTAAAGCCGTCCAGTTTAACCGTTTGGGAAAACTAAACTTACGATTAATTTCTTATTAAAGGTGAAAAAATAAAAAATCGGTTGCTCAAAACCACCCGATTTTACTTATTTACATGTTTGTCACGAAGTGAACTGAGAACATGTGCCCCTCGAAAAACATAGGAACCAATATCATCGTTGAATCTAAAGCTGTCCCGTCTTTTTTCATCCAAGTCATCGGAATTGTTGATGCTACCATTTTCTGCAGGGCATTCCAATAAGCCGTCGAAAGGGTTTCTCGGCTTTTCTCAGTAACATAGATTTTAAGAAAACCTTGTTTTACAGCCCATTCCTGTGGCGTCTTGAATCCTAACATGGAAGCAAATTTTTCGTTGCATGCTTTATGGTTATCATCAAGGTAGATGAATATGGGTTGTTCAGATTTGTCCAGGATTGGTTTCATCTGTTCGTAGAGCCCTTTAACTAATTCTTCATGATGTGCTTCAGTCGTTTGCATTTTGGCCATAAATTTTTCTCCTTTAAACGAGCGATTCAAAAAACTATATTTCAGTGTCGTTTTAGCACATATAAGCTGTTGTGACTGCCAACCAACACTCACACCAATTCAGTCAAGATTCTCAAGCTTTTACGTTACTTTTCTTCACTTTTTCCAAAGCCTTATTCACATAACTATTTAGGTCAAGATTCTTCAGAATTTTATCAGGCAGGGTTTCTGGCGCATAAACCAACGGCAATACTGCCACGAAAAGAAAGAAGGCTGCAAACGAGAAAACCGTAAGTTCTTGAACATGAGCTGAAATGTACGCTCCTGACAATCCCCCCGCCAATCTAGAGAATAAGTACGGCAGCACCCCAAGAAAATAGTATTTTTCGCTACTTTTTTCCTGAGCTATGTCCCCCCAGATTGTGACTAAAAACAACGTGGAGAAGGCGCCCCAGGCAACGCCGTCGACGCAAACGTAGAACCAAGCTGCAAAATAGTTGCCGTTGAAAAGCCCTAAAGATGCATAGCCAACTCCTAGAAGAACAAAGCCTACCAGTGCCAAACGCTTCCGACCCTTCTTATCAGCTAAAAACCCGCAGATAATCGCGGAGGCACCAGCCAAAACGGTTTCGATTAGCAGGAAGTTTTGTCCAAACGCTGTCGGAAATGTGCCGCTGTTAAAATATTGAGTGTTCAACTCCTTTGTTAACTCGTTGATTAGGGAAAACATCAGCCAGGGAGCAGCGTAGAGTAAAAAAGTCTTATTTGAAATTATTGAATGGTATGACACGCGCTCTTTGCGCTCTAACTGTTCTTCGATAGATTTAATAGATAACATAGAAATCAAGCCAAGAATTTGCCAAACACCTAAAGAAGCGGCTAATAGGATAGTTTCTTGGCTTCCGATTATCGAATTAAGCGTATAGCCTAAACCCATTAAAAGAATTATTATTCCGCCTAGTTTAGCTCGGTTTTGGGAAGCGGTGGTTTTAGCGAAATACCCCATACAAATAGGCATACCTATGCCGAAATAGATCCCAATTATGATTGCCAAAGATATTAAACTGGCAAAGTCAGCGAAATTCATTATTGCAAATAAGAGTGAAAGTAAAGCCCCCGCGAGGACCCAATATCTGAGAAAAATTGGACGGCTTTTGAATTTGTTTGTAAGTGATGAAATGATAAGAGCAGATAATACTAAACTTGCGAAGTTGAGTACTACTATTAGCAACAGAGAATTTCCGCCGAAATGCGACTTTGTGGCATCCTGTAGATAGCTGAACCCGCTGAGATACCAAACAAAGGCGTTCGCTACCAAAAAGGTGCTTACTAACGCTTCCTTTGGGATTGAAGATAGCTTTGCAGTTGTTGTGTTCAGCGTCTTGATGCAACCGAATCAAATAAGGCGCATTTGGTTTATAAGTCTTAAGAATTAATACACTATTCAGCAAGTATAATATTCAATCATTAAACAACCAGCAATTCATCCGACAAAGCCTCAAGAAGCAACACCAATTCCTCCGCCTGATCATTACCCTTTAATAGATTGTTATTAGCTAATTCTTTTCTTCCAAACTCCCTAAACTCAGCACTTAGCTTTTCAACTTCCAAGGAACCCAGAACAATCTCTGCAGTCCTTTGCAAATCTTCATCGGAGAATTTGGCTTTTTTAAACGTAGCTGTTTTTTTCTTGAATCCCTTATTTTGCATTGCGCAGAGCATCGGGTAAGGTGGCAATTCATGTTTGATTCGGTGATCAAGCTCAACACAGTTGGATAGATCTACAAATTCTTCTTTCAAAGTAGATAAAACCCCGATTACCCTGCCGTAACCGGCAAGATTGTCGATGGCTTCTTTATTTCCACCGCCGATTATCCCGCCGATTCTGCAATGAAGTTCTGCAACGCCACCCTTCAGCTTGATTACATCAAAATACTCTTCAGGTGTCACGTTTGTCTTATGCCACAATGATATCTCCATGGCTTCAGCTTTTACGATTTCAACCATTGCGGCAGCAACTGAATCAGCGATTGTTTTTCTTTGGGCACTCGACAGGTCGCATTCGTTTTGAAGCGCGGTCATTCCTTGAACTAGCAATACATCGCCAGCCAAAAGAGCAATGTCTTTGCTGTATCTGCCGACAATCGTTTTTCTAGAAAATTTTCGGGTTGAATTGTCAACTATGTCGTCGTGGATATCACCTGATGAGGTTATTAGCAATATTGCAGTAGCTACTGATTGCAAGTTTTCTGGGGAAGCGCCAACAGCTTTGCTGGATAGAGTAATTAGCGCGGGAAAAATCGGCAACACTTTAGGAAGTACGTTTTTGGCATAATAGTGCAGTGCTTCACGTATAATTCCATCGTCATATTGGATTGTTAGCATTTTTTCGCAGGCGTGTGCCAAAGCAAATTGTCCGTTTCCGCAAACAATGTCCAAAGCCTTCTGCGTAAGCGAAGTCTCAGTCATATAATAAAGAAACAGAATCTAAAGTATTAGTAAATTAAGAATCCAAAATTAAGATTTAAAATTAAAGAGTTGGTGCTAACGCCAGCACCTTACCCCTTTATTTACCAGCCGCCCCAATTTGCCGGAGCTTTTGCTTTGATTGCTCGTTTTTGGTTCATTCGTTTCACCTCGGTTAATACATAATTTCAATGTTAACTCGGAACATACCCGTGAATCCAAGAGAGGACATTTGGGTTGTCAATTCTTGTGTGGAAAGTTACGCCTGCACAATTCCCGTTGTTAACGTATGCGTTTACAGCCAAAACCGTTGCTTGTCCATTGTCGTTGTATAGTATTGGTCCGCCTGAATCGCCATAAGCGATGCCGCCTTTGCCCTGAGCAGCATTCGCTGAGCATTTGATGTAGTTGTCGCTCCCTTGAAAGTGAGTTGACAGCAAGCTTACTGTGGCAGAGTTGCGTGAAATACTTCCAGCTAATGGTGGGAGATCATGTCCTTTGGAAGGATTTTGGACCCCATAACCAATGACTTGCAAAGCAGTTTTCACCGGTAAAGTATCTGCTAACCCAGGTGTGGGAAGTGCGGGATAACTCGTTACTTCTTGAACGGGAGTGTTTAGAATGATTATGCCAACGTCGCTTGTTTGGAGGAGTTTGCTGTCTTTGGCACCCGCTACTATGCTTGCAAGATATGTTGGGAAGGGTATTGAAACGCCGGAGTAAATCGGTTGGTTGGTGTTGTAATGAATTTTTCCTGTTTCGTCGATTGAGTAAGTGATTGGTCCTTGGTCAAAGCAGACGCATGCCGCTACTCCGCCCATGACGCTGTGGCCAGCGGTTAATACAACAGTTGGCGAAATGAGTACGCCGCTGCTTATGCTGATTGGCTGGGTCATGGCTATATCGCTGAAAAGCACAACGACACCGACATATGGGGTTGAGTCAGGTTTACTGTTTCCTGTGATCGCGTAGGTTGTTGAGCAGAATGCTGTTAAGGTGATTATTGTCAATAGCGCGATTAACGTCGCCGTCTTGGATGTTTTCATTTTATTCCCTTTAGCCCCTTTAATGTATCAAATCATGAATCGTAATATATAAGTTCATGTCGAAACAATCAACCACATACTACTTATTCAACAATACAACAAACCAACGAAACAACGGTACAACACAAATACAATACAAAAATTACACTGGATTTGTTTTGGTGGGCCGCCCGGATTTGAGGATATAAAAAAGCTATAATGCTAGGGACACTCAACAACAAAGAGATTGAAGGAGAGTCAACATTCGGCTAACGCTCATGCCTCTTAAGTTTTAATTCAATCTCCAACTCGCGTAGTTACGGAGGAGTATTCAAAACTTAATGCTACCCAAAATATTAACCAACGTGCAAGCCAACCTGCAAAATTAGATATGCCACCTACGCATATTATTTACAAAAAGGTTATACAAATGGAATTTGCAGTCAACTACAAACTCTACGACGATGAGTCAAACATAAAAAACCAAGGAGAAGCGAGAGCCACTCTCGACAAACAATACCTGACTCTAACCGTAATGTTTGGGGCGCCTATGCTATTTACATACACGGACATAATTGGAATTTCAGATTACGATTACAAAATCGACCTTTTTTTAACTTCAAAAGAAAAACTAAACCTTTGGGGCTTGGGATACCAATACGAAGACTTCCTCTTCCAACTATACAAGCTCCGAAATGAGCTCATGATCAAATATTTACTAATGGAAGAATCACTTCTTCAAGCCGGTTTCGAAGCGCAATACACGAAACTTGACGCAAACGGTCAAACAAACCAAACAGGAAACAGTGAAATCCGCCTCTACGAAACCGCTTTAGTAATTCTACCACAAAAAAGCGAACCCATCCGCCTTCCATACTGCTACATAACCAATTTAAACAAACAAGATTACAAACTAACAATAACAAATGAATCCCTAGAAAAAACTGAACTAACAAAACTCGGACAAAACTTCGACCCGCTTGCAAAAGCCCTCTCTGACGCCATAAACAAAATGATTCTTAGAACACAACAAAACATAAAAGAACTAATCCCTGAAGCAACTCCAATCACAATAAATAAACTTGCCACCCTGATGAAGGACGGACAAGCAACAAAAAGAAAAGAAATTGAACAGCAATCCCCAGATTTCTGGCGACGCCTAACTAAAAAAATAGACGAGGCAGGCATAACCACAGAATATGAATTCTTAAACTCACTTGCTGCAAAAGATCAGGTTTGTGTAGGAATAAAACGTGGATTGATGGGAGATCTTACAGGCACATACATTTGGATGTTATTTCCACTCCTCAATCCGGGAACAAACAGACTAAGCAACACTATAGCCCTCGAAGCCTTCAATACCCAAGAAGATACCGAAGAAAACCTAAAACCACCATCAGAAAACATAGACTCAGGAATAGAAGAAGAAACCCTCCAAACAAACGATGAAGAACAAAAATCAGCCGCAATAGGCGCAACTTACTTCTTTAGAGAGACAGGACGAGAAAAATACACACAAACTAAAGATGAGGAACTTTCTAAACAACTGGATAGTTTCATCAAAAACATGAACCGATCCATGATCGAAATTAACTTCAGAAGAGAACCAATCTACCTTACAGAAAACCAACTTGATAGCACAGAATATACTCAATATAGATTCGCCATAGCAAAAATTTCTTCCCTTAAAACTCTGAGAGAACAATTTGTGGGCAGGGCAATCCATGCTTCCCAAAAACAATGGAAAACCGATGTCAATAGTTTATTAGCTTTCAACGCCAAAAGCTTAAATGACGAAGAAAAATGGAGTAAAGGAGATCAATAAATGCCAGGTTACAAACACCCTTGCAAATTCTGCGGAAAATTAGTCTCTTCAGACGATAATGTCTGTCCCTTTTGCGGAAAAGTTAACCCTGTAGGACCCCAAAGATGCCCAAAATGCCGAAACCCAATTGAAACTGGCCAAGTTAAATGCGGCAATTGCGGCTTAATACTTCAAATAAATTGTCCAAACTGCGGAAAACCAACATTCTTCGGAGACTACTGCCAAAACTGCGACAAGAGGCTCACAGTAATTTGCCCAAAATGTAAAACCGAACAACCACCGCTCGGAGAGAAATGCATAAAATGTGGTAAACCACTTAACATAACGGGGAGATAAAAAATGCCACTTCAACCCTTCACTCGAAATTATCAAGACAATAGTACGGATGCTGGTTTCCAATTTACCTTCAACTGCGACATATGCAACGATGGTTATAAAACGAACTTCATAGCAAGCAAGACTTACAAGAAAAAAGGATTCTGGAAAGGAGTAGGCCAAGTTGCTTCTATAGGATCACAATTAGCGGGACGCAGCGGAGGCTACTCACTTCAACAAGGCGCAAACGTCATGAGTGAGCGCTTCGAGGGAATGACGCCAGAATGGCACAAAGAACACGAACAAGCGTTTGAACTTGCTCAAAATGAAGCCAAAGGTCACTTCCAAAGATGCCCAAGATGCCACAAATATGTCTGCGAAAATGATTGGAACGAACAAGAAGGGCTATGCATTGACGACGCCCCAAGGGAAAGTACTGAAGTAGCAGCAGCCAGAGCCGAAAAAATGGTTACAGACATCAAACAAAAAGCCGAAACCACCCAAGTATACACAGGCGAAATAACACAAAGACAAACAATCTGTCCAGTGTGCGGAAAACCAGCTGGTTCAGGCAAATTCTGCAATAACTGCGGAGCACCATTGGGATTAAAAGTATGCCCCAAATGCGGAGCTAAAAACCCAGCGAGCACCAGCTTCTGCGGCGAATGCGGCTCCAAATTAACATAAACAAAACAAGCAACAGCTAACTAACTCTGCTTTCTTTTTTTACAACCCATTTAGAAATTTATGCTTCATACCTAAATTCGAGAAATTAGAAAATTGGAAAACTTTAGTGCTCGAATCATTTGACAATTAGAACTGCGCATTTTGCTTGGTGGACGACTCTTTCGCTTGTGCTACCAAGAAGGAACTCCTCGATTTCACTTTCACCAAAATGACCAACAACTATTAAATCAAACTCACCATTTGCAGCAGTTTCAATTATCTGAGATGGTATGTTTCCCTCTTTTAGTTCGGCGGTGATTTTAAGAGTGGGTTTTAGTTTAATCGCCCTTTCAGCTGCTTTGGACAAAACTGCTTCGTGTGCTTTTCGAAGGTCTTTTATAATTGCAGAATCGCTCGACTGGTTACCAATTGTATCTTGAGGATATCCAGACATTGGAAACTGCGAAAACGTGTTTGTCTGGTATCCTAATTCAGGAGGAGGCTGAAAAACGTTAAGGATTAAAACAGATGCAGAAAATTTTTCAGCAATTTCAAGCGCATGATCCAAAGCCTTTTCCGAGTTTTTAGAACCGTCTACTCCAACAAGAATTTTTGTTATCAAAAGAGTTCCTCTTAATGTAATTTAAAATAGAAGTTCATAGCTTTTTCGACTAATATTGACATTGCTCTAAAAATGGGAAATTTAGAAATCAGGTAATTCTTAAAAAATCGAAAATTAATAAATTATGAAATGAGTAACTAAATAAAGACCAAACTTTATAACAATTCGTTTGATTCGAATGAGCTCGGATTCGAATGCAATTGATAACTAATGGGAATTTTGTTTTTTACATCTTGACAAGGAATTAGTTGAAAAATCGAAAGAATTAGGCTTTAATCTCAGTAAACCCATTGAAAATCATCTAAAGTATTTAGTTAACGGATATTCACCGTTTTTATACAAAATAACGGTAATTATAGTGAATTTAAAAATGTCTTGGTGGGGCCGCCCGGATTTGAACCGGGGTCTATAGCGCCCGAGGCTACAAGCCTGGACCAAACTAGCCGACGGCCCCTAAAACAGCTTTTTCGCTGTGTTTTGGATGGTTTCTATCATTAATGTTGGCTTAGCTTTAAACTTTAGCGATTAAGGTTTGTCTTAAAATGTTCGCTAAGATAGGGCTTGTGCGACCTGTTGGGGATCCCAAATAGAAACTCACCGCAGAAACTATAGAAGTGTTAGTTAAGGTGGTGCTTCTTCACATTTCTTATCCTTGTACGGTGTACTCAAAACATCCTTTACCCGATTCGTAATTACCGGACCCAACCCATGAACTGCTTTCTCCCAATCATCAACATTAATCAATGCATTAAGAGGCGTCTGGTAAGAATCTAAAATCGCCGTTGCCTTCTCCCTTCCAATACTGGGTAAACTTGCAACAAAATAAACTTGAGCGTCTGACAGAGTATCGCATTTTTTGAAGGCATGCACTACGGCACTTCGCTTTTCAACGATTTGTTCCTGCCGTGCGGCAGTGTAGAGGAAATCTACGGTTTCTTTCTGGGAAGCAGTGTTGACAATGGCGATGCCGTTTTTGGCGAGGTTAAAGATGGCGCCCCAAACGGAAGCGGGGTTAATGCTGCTGTACTTGTAGATTATGGGCATGTAACCTTCGAGTACGATGAGGGATTTTGGGTAAACATCCTTTAATCGAAAAAGCTGCTCGAAAAGATAACGCCTCGTTAGGGTGTAAACGAAGTCGTTGACTGTTTTGCGTTCCACCGCGCATTGGTCGCTGAGGATGTAATCACCTTTTTCCAGCATCTCGGTTTTAACGTTCACGCCCTTCTCAATTAAACCCGTTGCGATTTTTTTGGCGCTACTTGCTTCGCGGCTGTCTATGATGATGGTTGGTTCTTCTCCAGGTTTCTTTTTTTCGCAAATGAAAGGAACCAACGTTTCCGTACCAGACATACAGTCAACTCTTTAGAGGTGCGGTTATGTTGAAGCGGTTAATTTCGTTTTCGATAAAAGTCATTGATGACGTAAAAAACGCATTGAGAATTTTTTGATTTAAGAAAAAGGAAAGAATTTTTTCAATGGGTTCTCAAGTTCAAATCTGTTTTTCTGCTTCTTTGTTTTAGCGTCAAAGCTGACAACGCAACGACTGCAGCTATAATGGCTATTGCAACATAGATTATCCACTGCGAGTTTGGTGACGTATCCATGATTGGTTTTAAGGGACTCCCGATCGCCATCGTTATTGTGTGTTGACTGTGATGGTAAGTGAAGGACATGAGCCATGAGTCAGCTTGAGATTCGCTGGTAAAGGATGTTTGGACTCCGTCAACGTAGGCTTTGAGCTGTGAGATGTCGCTTAGGAGGGTTTTTGGAATGTAGAGGTCAACGTATCCTTGTGTGCCCGATGGTCCTGAAGCCATGAAGGTTAGTTCTTGAGTTGTGGAGTTGTAGGCGAACTGTGTTATCGTTGAGTTTGAAGTTAAGGCGAAAACGTTTTGTTCTGAATCAGGGGTCAAAGCTAAATTAACGATTTTGGCTACTTCATTCATTGTTGATGTTTTTTCAACGGTTGCTTTAACCAGGTAGTTTCCGGTTACGGAAGGATTCCAAACTGCGACAAATTGACCTTCAGATAGAGTTTTAACTAGAGTTAGGCTTTGCCAAGATTTTCCGCCAGTTACACTGTAAGAAATGAGGACCGGTTGGTCTGTTAGATGGTTTCCGTTTAGGGATACGTTGCCGTTGATTTCGACCTTGAAACCAGCTACGGTAGTGGTACTTTTGCAGGAAAGATCGATTGATGGTGTTGGCAAGGAGAGGTTAGGTGTAGGTACTGGCGTTGGTGTTGGATTTGTTATCGGTGAAGGCGTTGGAGTTGTTGTAGAAATAACCGGTGCATTAACGTTTATTTTTGTAATAATGTGGGTTTGAGAATCTTCGATGGATAAGTAGTGGTCGCCTCCGCTGGCAGTTGGAATAGTAACGGTTGTTGAGAAATATCCTGTTGAGCTTGCTGATGTTGTTCCTATGATTTGGGCATTTTTCCATTCGTTGGAAGTTACCGTGCCAACTACGGCAACACCGTCGAATCTAACGTATATGATGCCAGGATGGAACCATTTACCTGCAATTAACAAACCGTCTCCTGGCCTGACACTGACATTGGAAGCTAAATTCGTACCGTTGTTGAAGAGTCCTGGGGAAAATTGAGTACCAACTTGTGTTAGTCCTCGCCAATATTGGGTATAATCTGCGTAGGAGTAAGAAACGCTGCCTATTTGGGTTCTAAAAGAAATTGTTGAGCTGTTACCGTAATAACTTGGGCTTGCTGATTTCTGTAGATCGGGGATTTGTGCATTCAAAGAAAGCGTTCCTGACGAATCAGTTGTGGCAGAGGTCCAGTAATTCCAAGTTCCAAAACTGGGATCTAAGTAGTAGATGCCAATGGATGTTGAAGCGGGGTAACCTGAACCCGTAAATTGAACATCGGCTCCGCCGGGACCTGAAGCGGGAGAAAGCTGTAGCGATGAAGTCGATACGAAGATTTTAACGATTACGCGTGCGTTTTGGGAATCTTCAACTGCTAAATAGTGTTCGCCGGCTTCGACGTTTTGGGGTATGGTCGCTGTTGTGCTAAAGGAACCATCTGAGTTTGTAGCTGTGCTGCCGATGATGTTTGCGTTTTGCCATTGGCTGCTGGTTACTGTGCCAACTACGCGGGCGCTGTCCCATCTTACGTATACAATTCCCGGGTGGAACCATTTGCCTGAAATAGAAATAGTATCACTGACCATGGCTCTAACGCTTGAAACCAAGTTTGTGCCATTTCCGTATAATCCATGAGCAGTTTGATTTCCAAGGGTCTTCAATCCTCTTAAGTATTCATTGTAAACAGCATTGCCGTAGGTTATTCCTGTTATAGATGCTTTATAGGATATTGTGTTGGGGGCTTCAAGGCAATCGCCTAAACCGAGGGATTTCTTTAGATCGGGTACTTGAGAACTGACTTGAATCTGGCCTGATGCATTAGCTATAGTTGAAGTCAATAAATTCCACGTCCCAAATGAAGGGTCGTAATATGAAATATCGACAGTGGATCCAGCAGGGTATTTTGAGCCTGAAAATACGATATCAATACCTCCTGGTCCAGAGGGAGGTGAAATGTTCAGAGTTGAATTATAGAATATTGAACTTATTGTAAAGTATGTGTCAGTTACCGCGACGGAAGAAAATATTTGGTCAACTGATTTTATGTAATAGTTTCCTAAAGCGAGGAGGTTCGGTATGCTACCGTTTATCCAGTTATTTCCCACATTCCAACTTGAAGTATCTTGAGAGTAGTGGTGAACCGTTGTTGGATCAATAACATCATAAATTGAAATGGCAGGAGTATAAACAGAGTCACCGGATGATATCTGTGCTAAACCGTCTTGACTCCAGAACAAATAAAATGAAGAGCTAGACCAAGTTATGCCCCTAAAATAGAGGTTTAAATTACCGCCAGCAGGCACCTGCTGACCAACCGTGCTTGAAGATGTATTGTTTATTCTAATACTTCCAATTGAAGATGAAACAAAAGAATGATAAGTCGGAATAATCAACGCCATTATAAGAAAAGTTATTAAAAAGATACGTAGTTTGCGTTTTATCAACCAAATACCCCAAATTGATATAGGTTCTAAGCACCTATTAACATTTACTATAAATTTCATAATAAGCAGTTTATTGTTTTTCTTGAATGCTCTTTTACTCTGTTTTTTAACCATGAATAAAACATTACGTAATCAAAAATTTTTCATAACAAAGCAAGAGAGCAATAGGAAAAGATTGAGAAAATCTTATCTTAACCCAGATGAAATAGACATACCTGTCGGAGTATTAGATGAATAGGGCATTCATGGTTGTCTTACTTATTCTCATCCTTGTAATAGCATTATTCGTTGGTATATTGTTAGTCCAAAACAATTCTCTCAAAAATTCAGAAAATCCTCAAGCATACGTGGGAGTAGCATACTGCGGAAATACCGTATCTGATGGCGAACTGATGATTGACAAGGTAAAAGGTTACACAAACCTCTTCGTTTTACAGTCAGGCCTGTTGCAACGAGATCTAAAAAGCGTCGATGAATTAGGCGATTATGCTGTATCTGCGGGTATGTACTTCCTGCCCTATTTTGGCACCATTGTTCAATCTTCCTTTTCAGTTTGGCTTGAGTCAGCTAAACAAAAATGGGGAACCCACCTTCTAGGCGTTTATTATGCCGATGAACCTGGGGGAAGAATGCTTGACGGCAATGTTGAATTCAAAGATGCGTTAACTGGAGACACAATAACTAAAACCACGTACGGAGACATCGCAGTTCAAAAATCTAACGGCATAGTAATCAACTATCAACTCGGAGGAACAATTCATCTCTACGAGCCAACTGGCAACTCAGATATGAGCGAAGAAACCTTTTACCCTAATGGCACAATTCAGGTCGTCAAACCCGCCACTACAAGTTTTAGTTTCAACACTTACAAAGAACTAATAGACATTAAACCTTTCACGAATCTAAACGACACTGCCCAAAGATTCTACGCACGCGATAAAGACAACTTAGAATTTTTAAAAACAAACTCCACCAAAATTTTTACTTCTGATTATGCTCTTTACTGGTTTGATTATTTGGCAGGTTATAATGTAGTTCTGGGTCAGGTTGGATGGAATTTAACTTTAAATCAGCAGATCGCACTCATCCGTGGGGCAGCCGACCTGCAGAATAAGATTTGGGGAATAGTCATTACTTGGAAATATCAGCAGCCCCCTTATCTTGCTAATGGAAGCGAAATTCTGGATCAGATGCGCACCGCCTACGAATGTGGAGCCAAATATTTTGTTTTGTTCGATTATTATGCAGATTCGGGCAACAGCACTTATGGCACTATGACGGATGAGCATTTTCTAGCTTTACAATTTTTCTGGAATGGTGTGGTCAATAACCCTGGAGTTGTTCAAGGCTCAATTAAGGCTGATTCTGTTTTGGTTTTGCCTCAAAATTATGGTTGGGGAACAAGATGGGATGGAGACAAGATTTGGGGAATTTTTTTGGCTGATACTAAAACGCATCAAATTTGGGAGTTAATGCAAACAACCATTAGCCAACACAGTTTCAATTTTGACATAGTCTATAATGACACGAATTACCCATTAACTAAAGATTACCAAAATGTCTACTCTACCAGCAGCATTGGATAATTTTTCTCTTATTCATATCTTATTAGGAAGAGGGGTTTTTTGGCTTCTTTTCGCCTAACTTCTAAGGGGATATCTTTGAGAGCCACCTGAGCCAAACTTGCCTCAATTTTAACCTGTCTTTTTTTGAGGCAAACGAATTTTCCAGTCCTATAATCCATAATTCCACCCAACCCTATGATAGCACTTCCGTTCATGTGATAAAAATACTTGTGACTGTCTAATTACAACAACAAATCAAACAAAATGTGGATAAACCAAAGAGCATCTTCAAATTCAATACAGTTTACACTGATTATTGAACAACTGTAATGTTTAAAATATTGTTTAAGTTAAAAGAAACAAAAAATGAAGTTAAGGGAGTTTATGGTCCCTTTTTGGTTATTTCTTTAATTGCGCCTGCTGCGACGGTGGTGCCCATGTCTCGGATTGCGAATCTGCCGAGTTCTGGGAAGTCAATGAATGCTTCGACTGCGATTGGATGAAGTGGTTCCATTCGTACCCATGCTGCGTCTCCTGTCTTGAGATAGCTTGGGTGCTCTTCTGATACTTGGCCTGTGCGTGGGTCGATTTTCTTTATGAGTTCAGTGAATTTAACTGCGATTTGTCCTGTGTGGTAGTGGAGTACTGGGGTGTATCCGGCTGCGATTGCTGTTGGGTGGTAGATGACGATGATTTGTCCGATGAATTCTTTTGCTACGGTTGGTGGGTTGTCAACTGGGCCTGCGACGTCTCCGCGGTGGACATCAGTTTTTGAGATGCCTCTAACGTTCATTCCGATGTTATCGCCTGGCTCTGCCATTGGGATTTGTGTGTGGTGCATTTCGATTGATTTAATTTCAGCAGTCTTATTTGATGGCATAAAGATTAGGGTTTGACCTGGTTTGAGGATACCTGTTTCGACTCTGCCAACTGGGACTGTACCGATACCCGTGATGCTGTAAACATCTTGAATAGGAATACGTAGGGGCTTGTTGGTTGGTTTTGCTGGAATCTCAAGAAGATCGAATGCTTCCATTAAAGTTGGACCATTATACCATGGCATCTTATCGCTCTTCTTGAGCAAGTTGTCACCTGTCCAGCCAGAAACCGGGACGAAGTTAACTTTCTCAACCTTGTAGCCGACCATCTTGATCATTCTTGTGATTTCATTCTTCATTTCTTCGTAACGATCTTTACTCCAGTTAACGGAGGCGTCATCCATCTTGTTAATGGCAACGATAAGTTGGCGTATACCTAAAGTGAATGCTAAGAACGCGTGCTCACGAGTTTGACCGCCTGCTCCAATTCCTGCTTCGAACTCGCCTTTTTTAGCTGAACTGAAAAGAACTGCTGCGTCCGCTTGGCTTGCTCCAGTAATCATGTTTTTGATAAAGTCTCTGTGACCTGGCGCGTCAATGACGGTCATGTTGTATTTCTTGGTTGGGAATTGCAGGAATCGAAGGTCAATTGTGACACCTCGTTCTCTTTCTTCCTTTAAGTTGTCTAAAACCCAAGCGAAGTGGAATGTCGCTTTGCCCATTGCTTCGGCTTCTGCTTTGTAAGCATCGATGGTTCGTTGGTCGATAACGCCTGCAAGGTACAGTAAGTGCCCTGTAGTTGTTGATTTTCCGTTGTCAACGTGCCCCATGATGATAATGTTTAGGTGGGGTTTGTCACTTTTGCTCATATTTCATATCCTCTATTAGTTTATCCTGATTTTTGAAATTCGTTAACACATCAGTCCTTCCCTTTATTTTAATATTGCGATGTTGGTTTAGTTTGAAATATGACTAAAAAAACCCCTAACACAAAGAAAAAAGGCGCCTTCTGCAAAAACATGTTTTAGTTTGGTCCAAGAATGCAAAACAGCTTATAACCCATAGAGGTTATTGCCTACTCATGAGTGCCAGCGCTGGAACAGTTCAGGGAATATCAGTGGTTACAACTACTTGGAATGAAAAAGAAAACATACTGGAGCTGATTCGCAGAGTCAGGTTAACACTTGAGGGCGTTCAGCATGAGATAATCGTTGTTGACGATAGCTCTTCAGATGGAACCCTCGAAGCCGCCAAATCCATTGCTGATATAGCAGTTGGAAAGGTTCGGGAAGGACAAACGAAGGGACTGTTGTTCGGAGCTAAACTTGCCAAGTTTCCTTTGATTGTGACTATCGACTCCGACTTAGAGAATCCTCCAGAACTAATCCCAGCACTCATTGAGAAAATAAAAACTTATGATTTGGTGGTTGCATCACGAAAAGTCCTTCCAAGATTTTCTGAGCGGTGGGCTGCAAAAACCTTGGGCAAAAAGTTTAGTGTTTCAGATTTCTACTCCAATTTTAGGGCTTACAAAAAAGAAACCCTTGCCAACGACCTCGAGGGCGGCGAAACCTTCGGCGGAGAACTCTTAGTTGCCGCTAAGAAGAAGGGTTTTAAAATTGGAGAAATAACCTACGAGCCTCCGCCCAGACGCTGCAAACCTCGTATCGGAGGCGTAATTAGAGCGAACTTGAGGATAATTTTCGCGACCTGGAAGTGCTTTTTTATCTATCTGTTTTAGCCTTAACTTTTAGTTGCCTTTACCTTCAACCAAAAACAGTAAACGCGAAAGACCCAAATTCTATGAATAGACGCTTATTTTCTTTCTATGAGCTCGATTAGGGTTCCGTCAGGGTCTTCGACAAAAGCAATCGTTGTATGCTCGTTTAACTGGAAGGGTTCATCTGTCACGGTTACGTTCTCTCTTTTTAATTCCGCAATGGTTTTGTTTATGTCGGCAACTTCAAATCCCAAATGGTCAAACAATCGTTCCTCATATTGGGGTTGAAGAAACTTGTTCTGGCCGTGATAGTAGGTTAATTCAAGTATGCTGCCCTTTCGGTCTACGTCTTGTAGAAAAGCAATTTCAGCGTTAGTTTGTTTGATTTCACTGCGTCGTTGCAGTTTTAAGCCGAAGAAACGTGAATAGAAATCGATGGAGCGCTCCATGTTGCTTGTGCGTATGCTTGTGTGGACAAACATTTTTTCACCGTGATATTTCTGGTGCTGCTTGATATAATTGTTTAGCTTATGTTTTTCTTGGCTTGTTCATCGAGCGTTTTGTTTACGAGTGCATCTGCCCTCGCAATTTGAAGGTTGCTTCTTGGAACATTGACAAAACTGATTTTCTTAAAACATGCCTTTAACTTCTGCACTTTTCGCCATAATTGCCATAATTGGTCGTTTTTAACAGCATATTCTCCTTTGATTTGTCGCGCAACTAATTCACTATCCAAATGGCAAACTATTTCCTCTGCTTTTTCGTCCATGGCAAAGTTTAACGCGAACAGCAAGGCCTCGTACTCTGCTTGATTATTAGTGCGAACGCCTATGAAGCAAGAATCCGCTTTCACAGTTTCATTTTTCTCGTTTAAGGCTATGAAAGCTATGGCTGCTGGTCCAGGGTTACCTCTTGCACCGCCATCAGAATAGATCAATAGCCGCTGACTCATAGGGTTCTTCACTTGTATCCATTTTAGCCATAATTAATTATTTAAAGAGTTAAGATTTCAGGCGCTGTTTTGGTTGTTTAGTATTATCGATTTACAATCACATTGGTTTAAAGCCTTAAGAAGAAACTTATCAATTAAACTGGAAATAGTTTGAACTTTAAAACATGATACAAAATGATACAAAAAAAGAAAATTACATTCTAAAAACAACTTTCTCTGTGAACGGCTGAATTATTTTTGCGAATTCATTGATTGTTTCTGGAGCATAGGGTTTTAGTGCCTGATATTTTTTGTCAAGAGTATCCGTCGGTACGAATTGTTGAAGAGCATGAGTTTGTGAACCCTTAACCAACTCGCCGATACATGTTGCATCTTGGGCGGTGACGAGTTCTGGAACGGCGGTTGTACGGAATTCGTATGGCACTTTGCCTGTTTTCAGGATTTCCAGGGTACGCATGAAGCCAGTAGTGTCTTTGGCGCCGAGCAATTTGTATTTGTCAGTGCAGGTCTTCACATCCATAGCTACATAATCCACGTAGCCTAAGCACTCCTCGAGTGTGTCGGGAAAGAAACCGTTTGTATCCAACTTTACCGAAAACCCTCGTTCTTTGAGTTTAGCCAAAAACTTCGGCAACTCCTTATGCATACATGGCTCGCCGCCCGTGACCACTACTGCGTCGACATATTTTTTGCGGCTTTCCAAAATCTCCAATGCGATGCCTTCCTGTAGAAACGGCGGTTGCGGGTCAACGGCGATGCGCCAGTTGTGGCAGAATGGACAGCGGAGGTTGCAGCCAGGCGTAAACAGAACTGACGCTATCCTATCGGGGTAATCCACTAGGCTGATTCTTTGTAATCCACTAAACTTCATTTCGAATGTTTCTCCTTAGCTTGTTAGTGGGGCTGAAGATATGACGGTTGAGCGGTCGAAGGTTTTGCGTATATCAAATTCTGCTTGTTTGCCATCGTTCCATTGGTCAACTGGCCGCAGGTACCCGACGACTCGTGAGTAGACTTCGCTTGGTGCTCCGCAGACTGGGCATTGTTTGTGTTCGCCGGTTGTGTAGCCGTGGGTTGGGCAAATGCTAAACGTTGGTGTCAATGTGAAGTAGGGCAGCTTTGAGTTCCAAGCTACTTTCTTGATAAGTTCTGCGGCTGACTTCCAGGATTGCATGCGTTCGCCAAGGAATATATGGAATACTGTGCCGCCTGTGTAGAGTGACTGCAAAGTTTCTTGGTGTTCCAGTGCATCGAAGAGGTCGCCTGGAAAGTCTACTGGCAACTGGGATGAGTTGGTGTAGAATGGTTCAGCGTGATTTGAAACTATTTGTTTTTGGTTGGCGAAGATGATGTCGCGGTAACGTTTTTTGTCTATACGTGCAAGCCTATAAGAAGTGCCTTCAGCAGGGGTGGCTTCCAAGTTGTAGATGCAACCTGTTTCCTCTTGATAATCTGCTAAGCGGTTACGAATGAATGTGAGCATTTTTTGGGCGAAGGCTTGTCCATCTTTAGAGGCGATGTTGGTTCCCAGAAGGTTAATGATTGCTTCGTTAACGCCTACTATGCCGATAGTAGAGAAGTGGTTCTTCCAGTACTTGTCGTAGCCTTCTTTAACATGGCGCAGGTAGCGGCGTGAATACGGGTATAAGCCGTTGTCGGTGAAGGCTTCGAGTACTTTACGCTTAATTTCTAAGCTGGATTTAGCTGTCTCCATCAACTTCTCCAAGCGTTCGAAGAATTCGTCTTCGTCTTTGGATAAGTAGCCGATTCTTGGAATGTTTAGTGTGACGACACCTATGCTTCCTGTTAAGGGGTTGGCACCGAAGAAGCCTCCTCCTCGCTTGCGAAGTTCACGGTTGTCGATGCGTAAGCGGCAGCACATACTGCGGACATCTTCAGGCTTCATGTCGCTGTTAACGAAGTTGCTGAAGTAGGGGACGCCGTATTTGGCGGTGACTTCAAAGATTGCCTGAGAAACCGGCGAATCCCAGTCGAAGTCTTTGGTGATGTTGTAGGTGGGGATTGGGAAGGTGAAGACTCTACCCTTGGAGTCACCTTGGCGCATGCCTTCAGCGAAGGCTAAGTTGAACATTTCCATCTCCTTAGTCATGTCGCCGTAGGTATCTTGGGTGACTTTTCCGTTATAGAGAACCGCTTCGTTCTTCATGAAATCCGGAACCGTCAAATCCAATGTCAGATTAGTGAACGGTGTCTGGAACCCGACGCGGGTAGGCACGTTCATGTTGAAGAAGAATTCCTGCATCGCCTGCTCCACATCTTTCTGGTTTAAGTGGTCATAGCGTATGAACGGGGCAAGGTAGGTGTCAAAGTTGCTGAAAGCCTGTGCACCTGCCGCCTCTCCCTGCAAGGTGTAGAAGAAGTTTACGACTTGACCGAGTGCTGTGCGGAAGTGTTTTGCAGGTTTGCTCTCGATTTTGCCTGAGACTCCGCCGAAGCCTGAAAGTAAGAGGTCACTTACGTCCCAGCCGACACAATATGGTCCCAGTACGCCTAAATCATGGATGTGTATATCGCCCGAGAAGTGTGCTTCAGCGATGTTCTGTGGATAAATGCGGGCTATCCAGTATTTGGCAATAACTGTGGACGAGAGATAATTGTTTAAGCCTTGCAATGAATAGCTCATGTTGCTGTTTTCTTTTACTCGCCAGTCCTCAACCTCGAGGTACTGGTCCACCATGTCTGAAGAACTCAAAAGCGAAGCTAACTCACGCATGTCAGTGTGTTGCTTGCGGTAGAGTATGTAGGCTTTCGCTGTGGAGGCATGACCATTTTCAATTAACCGTTTTTCAACAAGGTCTTGGACTTCTTCAACAGTTGGGACCCCATCATCACCATACTGCTTGTTTAGAAGGACCACGACTTCGTCGCTGATGCGTTTAGCCTGCTCTTTATCCTTGCCACCTACTGCTTTGGCAGCTTTCCAAATAGCAACTGTAATTCGTTCTTGATCGAATGGTTCTAATTTACTATCACGTTTTAATACGAACTTCATTGTTTTTTCACTTCCAAGATTACTTTCCTGAAATCTTCAGGCTCTTCAAACTGCTTGTAAACTGAAGCGAACCGAATGTATGCGATGCGGTCCACGTTTTTGAGGTATTTCATGATTAAGTCGCCGATTTCTCCAGATGTAATTTCCTCAGTGCCTTTTAGCATGAGGTCTTGGCGTACTTTGTCTGCTAACTCGTTAATTTGGTTCATATCTACTGGTCTTTTTTCACACGCTTTCTGTAAGCCGCGTATTATCTTGTTGACGTCGAAGCGTTGGAGTTCACCGTCTTTTTTTCTGACCATGAGTTCGACGGTTTCGAGATATTCGTAGGTAGTGTAGCGTTTGCAGCAGTTGATGCATTCTCTGCGTCTCCGCGTGGTGTTCTCTGGGGAATCGCGTGTTTCAAGGGTTTTTGAATTTTCGGAGTTGCAGAAGGGACATCTCATTGGTTTAACATACTCATATTTTCTTATAGATAGTGTTAGCGAGTTAATCTACACACTATATTTAGCGCATATATAAGTTGTTTTCACATTAAACATACAATACATTGGATAATTCCATTAGAAAGACCATGAAGTTTAAACAAAAAACACAAAATAAAATAAACCAAAACAAGCCCCTCTTCACCAAAAAACCTCGTTTTCAAGCAAATACATCTTAGGTTAAGTCTTGCGAAAGCAATATAATTAAAATAACCTATACTCAATAGTTACCTTTTATCTTACTAAACCAAACACAAGAAAACGGTGAAAACTTGCAGCATAAAATCGTAAAAGCCAACATCTTAAACCCATATTTAACGCCTGAACGCTGCTATATAGCCGAAAACTACAGCGACAAAGACGTTTCAATTGCCGTTGCCAAAGTGAAGCCAGGTGTTACCACCAAAGCGCATCACCTAAAAGGCATTCAGGAAATCTACATCATAACTGCGGGAGAAGGGGAGGTAGCTTTTAGCGGTTTAGAGCCGACCAAAGTGAGCGTTGGCGACGTTATCGTTATCCCGGCAGGGGCATCACAGAAAATAAAAAACACAGGCAATACGGATTTAGTTTTCTACTGTGTTTGTACCCCTAGGTTTATGGAAGCCGGCTACTTTGATGATGAACCAGAAATTCCCCCTTGAAGATATATGTCGATTGTTGAAATAGTGGTTAATAAGCTGTGGCAAGGATAATGTGTTTGAGGAGAAAGGAGAAGCTCCTTACGCTTCTTTTCACTAACTTGTTTTAAGGTCATCTATGAACTCGCTTAAGTCAAGTGTAGAAGCGGCGTTTTCGTCTTTTAGCTGCTGTTTCGCTGGCGGATTCTGAGGGTAGAAGGGTATTCTTTGGGCAAAGCGTTCTTGGAAGGTGGGCTCTAACTCGTTTTTGTAGAAGACGCCGATTGGAATTTTGTCGCCCCATTCCTGTGCTTTTTCTAATCCTGCGACTTTTTTCTTGAATTCCTCGCTTGCATCATGCACAACTGGGTCAAAGCCTGCCTCTTCGAGCTTGTAGAGTCTTGATTGTGGCTTGCCTGAGGCGTCTTTACGGTCTTCGCCAGCGAACCAGTCCTTGGTGTTTATGTCATTATAGACTGGGCACGGCTGCAGACAATCGACGAGTGCTAAACCCTTGTGCTGGATTGCTTGTACGATTGTGTTTTTGAGATGAATAACATCGAAAGCATAGGACCGTGATACAAATGTGTATCCTGCAGTTATTGCAAGTGCAACCGGTATGATTGCTTCGTTGATGTTGGGTTTCGGAAGCGATTTTGTTTGCATCCCAAGCTTTAGTGTTGGAGAAGCTTGCCCTTTAGTCAAGCCGTAAACCCCGTTGTTGTAGAGCAGGTATGCCATGTCGATGTTTCGGCGTCCAGCATTAACAAAATGGCCTGCACCAATTCCCAGTCCGTCGCCGTCTCCGCCGACTCCAATGACTTCGAGATTTGGATTGGCAACTTTAATTCCCATCGCAAAAGGCAAAAGACGCCCATGAAGCGTGTGGACGCCGTTGACTTTGACAAAATGGGGCGTTTTTGCTGCGTTGCCAACACCTGAGACAACTACGACGTTGTGGGGTTCAAGGTTCAGTTCTGCCAGCGCCATTTGCAAGGCGCTTAGGATTCCGTAGTCTCCGCAACCTGGACACCAGTCAACATAGACGTCGGTTTTGTATTCTGAAGCCTTATGCGCCAAGCATTAACACCTGCCTCTCGGCTGCTTTATCCGTTAAAATTAACTTGATCGCCTGATGGACTTCTGTTGTCATCATTGGTCTTCCTGTGTATTTGAGAATATAGTGGGTGGGTTTGATGGTTGTGTGTTCGGTTATTATTCCGCCGAGCTGTGCGGTGGCGTTGTCTTCTATGTCGATTATCCGTTTCTTACCCGTAAGTATTTGTTTTAGATGGGCAGAGGGAAGAGGATGAATCATACGCACCTGAATATAGCCCAAGCTTAAGCCTTCCTCTTTTAGTTGGTTGAGCGCTTCGATTATGGCGCCTTTGGGTGATCCCCAACTGACCACAATGTTCTCTGAGTCTTTATCGCCAAAAAAGTTCACTTTCATTTCCAATGGCACTTCCCTATCGACTAATTCGAGTTTTCTTAGGCGTTTATCTATCATTTTTCTTCGGTTAATGGGTTCTTCGTTGATGTTTCCTGATTCGTTATGCTCATCGCCCGAACACCATTGCACAGCATTTTTAGTTCCCAAAAACGCTCTAGGAGATATCCCTGTTTCTGTGAATTGGAATCGTTTGTACACTTTGCCTTCAAGCTCTTTTTCGCCAACGATTAGGCCTCGGTCAATCTTGACTTTAGCGTAGTTAAAAACAGGGTAGGTCTGGGATGAGTTAGCCATGCCCTTATCGAGCAAATGAATAACAGGCATTTGATATTTCTCTGCCAAATTGAAAACTTCCGCAGCATCAAAGAAGCATTCCTCTATATCGCCTGAAGCAAGGATTATTCTGCCGAATTCTCCGTGAGCTGCATGCATGGCAAACCGCAAATCCTGTTGGCTGTGCCTTGTCGGCTGCCCCGTCGCTGGTCCACCACGCTGATAATACGTTATAACCAACGGCACCTCGTTGCAGCCTGCCCAACCTAAACCTTCAGCCATCAAAGAAAAACCAGGACCCGACGTACTTGTTGCTGCCCGTGCACCGGTTAAGCATGCGCCTGAAGCCGAGTTTACTGCGGCGATTTCGTCTTCGGTTTGAAGGACGATTATGGCTTCTTGGCTATTGTTTTTAGTTTTAAGGATTTCATGGGCTTCCAAGTATTCGCTCTCGTCAGCCGCTGGGGTGATTGGGTAATAGGTTTGGACTCTACACCCGCCAAGGACTTTGCCCATTGCGACGGCTTGGTTTCCTGTTAGGAAAATTCTCGGTTCCTTAATTTCTGTTTTTTCGAGTTTATGCTTGAAATCGTTAACTTTGAAGTTCTGTTCAGCATAATCGTAAGCCGTATCCACAGCCACAACGTTCATGTCGGCAATTTTCTCGTGGAAGGTAGCTTTGATTGCATCTTCTACGAGTTTTCGGTCATACTTTAATAATGCAAAAGATACGCCGATTGTTAAGACATTTATCATTTTTTGAAGCGTGCTTACTTGGGGTATGTTTAGCTTTTTGCCGATTTGGGTAAGCAAATCCATGTATGGAACAGCAAAAACCTGGATGCTTTTCTGTTTGGCGTAATTTAGGAAGTCGTTGATGGTTTCGCCAACGTTATTTTCTTTCAAGAAATCGCGAAGCTGAGCTTTGTAATCCTCCGAGAAAGTCGCTATATCTTTTAGGACATTGACACCTAAGTCTCGTGAATCAACGATTATGCCGCCTTCACTCACGACTTCGCCGACATGCCGCACTACTGTCTCCGCATCGAAAGCCGCAAGCAAATTCACGTCGCTAATGTTCGCTAACGTGGGCTGTTTAGAGATTCGTTGAAGGAAGTAGCTGTGCATGGTTTTGATGTTTGAGTGATATTCTCTTCGGCCAAAAACATACAAGCCGCCGTAGCCGCAGGCTCTGCCAAATATAGTTGACGCTGAATCAACGCCACTACCCTGTGGGCCGCCTGCCATCCAATTTATACTTTCAACTACCATTCTATCTCACACTGAAAATTTTTTTGTTTTTCGGAACTATCCGCCGCCAGTTGCTTTATCGTGTCCTATACAGCATGTGCATTTTGCGGTTTCGCCACAGTACGGGCAAACGCAGTTGCAGTCGTCGATAAAGTTTCCGCAGTTTAAGCAACGAGGCAGATCTTCTTTACTTAATCCGCTTCGCCTCTGCTACCCTACTGTGTGGGGTCGAAGAGATTTTAAGTTTTCCCAAAATCCTAAGAGGGGTAAGTCTGTAGTTGGCGTCATTTTGAGATAGTAACATATCGAAAGCTTGTTAAAAAATGAAAATAAAAAAACCCCTAAAAATAGGGAAAGAGTTTGTGTTTATCTTACGAAGTCGTCGAAGGTCCAGAAGTGGTTTTCTTCTTGGATTATGATGTCTTCGAACATGCGCCTTGTCAATGTGTCGCCGCGTTTGAGTGCTTCCGCGATGATTTGGCGGTAGAGAGTTATTGCGCTGCTTTCCAATGCGTGGTCTAAGACAAGGAATTCCTGGGCAGTGTTACCGACAACAGGCAATGGATCTGGTTTCCAGACAGCTTCGCCTTCGAGTAGGTAGATGCGTTCGCTGATTTTTTCGAGGTGATCCATTTCTTGCATGAATACTTCTTTGAGGATTTTGCTCACAACTGCTGCTTTGTTGGATTCCGCGATTGTTTCAAGTGCTGTGTTCTTCATCCTGAGTTCAAGCAATGCCATTTTTTCATGCTGGTTAGTGTACTGGATGATGCCTGCGATTTCAGCGGAAACCGCTTTGTTTAGGAGTGTGAAATAGTCTTCTGTGTAGATTTTGCGCCATTCAGGAAGCGGCACTTTGCTTGGTTCTTCTTTTTCATCAGGGAACTTTGTGTATTCCTGGAACTTGAACAAATGTTGCTCTTCTTCGCCGTAGATTTTCTCGAAGAGCTCACGGGTTTCCCAATCGCCCATTTTCCCCGAGGTATCGATGATTTCGCGGTACAGTGTTACGGCTTCTTCTTCTGCTTTTACGCCCAGCCTAGCGAATTCGCTTATGCTGTCTCCGACGGTGATTTTGCTGGATTTAGTAGATGCTTTTCCGCCAAGGTAGTAGATTCGCTCGATTATTGCTGCGGCATGTTTCATTTCCTGAATGGAGATTTCTCTAAGAATCTTTCCGACTGCGTCGTAGGTGGTTTTGTCGAGAAGAATGTTTTCAGGGAGGGTTCTTCGCACCAATTTCTCCATTTTTGCATGTTGAAGAATATACTGTAGCGAAACTTGAATTTCGCGTTCGACTGCCTTATTTAGAAGGTCAATATAGTCTGGTGAAATTTTGACTGCCATATAATCACAACTTGTATTTAAAAGGAGAAAGCTCTGAGATATAAGATTTTTTGTAAAACTGTAATTCGGAGGTTAAAAAGTCCTTGCTTGATGGGTCAGTGGGGTTTTACTGTAAGGGTTTGCCGCAGAACCTGCAGTAGGCTGCGTCAAGTTTGTTTTCTGTGGAGCAGTAGGGGCAGCGTTTAGCCTGCAGCGGTATAGTTGGAGATTCATTTGAGTAAGTTACGGCTGGCGCAGGCTCGGTTGGTTTTAGCCTGTAGAATCCGATTGCTGCAAAAATGAACGCTATCCAAGACAATATTGCACCGATGCCAACTATGGATAGAAGTACGCCAAGTAAGTAGAGCAATCCTGCGGTCTTGAAGCTGTCTACACCTGATTTTTCTCCTAACTTGTTGAATGCACGCATGATTAGTATTGAGGAGATTATGCCCATTACGACGGTAACAGAGAGGATTATTATGGTGCCTATTAGAAATGGCCCGAAAAGTTGTGTAGGCGATGGGGTTGTGCCGGCTTGAGTAACGGTTCGAGTGACTGGAATTAAGAGGGCAACATATGCCGCTATGACCCCGACGCCTGTGGCAATCGCTATGGCTATGGCGTAGACTATGTTTTTGAAGATAACTGGTTCACCATAATACTTTGAGAGGTAAAACATTGCCAAAATGAATAGAATTAGCCCGATTACAGATAGAACTGCTATGACGAGGGTGGATATTCCGAAAGACATTAACGCAAAAGTTCCTGAGGGAAGCGCGCCTGCGATGGTTCTGGTTTGAATAGCTGAGATTAATGCGAGAAAAAAACCTGCGAACACCGCTATTGAAGCGATTGGCAGTATGATTAATAGTAAACTTGAAATTAATCCTAGTTTTCTGCCTGATTCTAACGACATATTGAGCCCCTCAAAACTCTATTATGGCGGTTCAAGGATAAGGTTTTCGATGGCAAAACAAGCCTAACTATAAAGCTCTATATAGTGTTGTTAGGCAAATATTAAATTCCCTTTAGCCCCATTTGCAGTTGAGGTTGATACATTGGAAGCTGCAACTGCAGTAAACGAAATGAACGCAAGCTCCTACCGTGTGAAATTCGATAAACAAAACTTTCTGGAGCTAGTCCGCATAGCTAAGCCAAAAATTATCTATCGCCGCAGAAACATGTATTTCTTTGCCTACGACGGGTTTGTAATGTACAGCGACCAATGTGAAAACACCGATTTTTCCCAGATAATCCTTGACGCCATTGAATTTTCAAACTACCAATGGAGCAAATAATTCATATTTTGTATTACACAAATTTTTATTTGGTTAAGTTTCAGGTTTTAGATAGTCCTAAAGCCCTTGTAACTTGGTTGAAGAGCAAGAAATGGTTGTAAACTATTTTTTCCATTGCCCCGAAGACCATTTATTGTAAGATATCGGCGTAACCTTGATTATTGGTACGTCGCCTTCTTTCCAGCTGCCTTCAGGACCAGCATACTCAGGATATTTTTCCTTGAGCAGGTCGTGTGCGTAACGGTATTCTTTCCCGTTCCACATAATTTCCGCTTCGCCTTGCACACGGATGCCTTTGATGGTTGACCAGTTCTTCTCGTCATAATCATCAAAAACCAGTGACACCTGTGGGTTGGCTTCGATATGTTCCAGTTTAGGGGTGTCTGGATCAGATGCAAAGTAGATGTTTGCGCCATCAAAAATAGCCCAAACAGGCCTCACAACAGGTTCACATTCTTCTGTTGCTGTTGCAAGACGGCAAACTGGTAACTGTTTAATGAACGCTATATCGGATTTTGAAAGCTTAATCCCCATTCAACCACCAATCGATTCCATAACGCAGGAAAACCCTGTAAAGAATACTTAACAAAGTCAACCTTTTAAACTATGTTGATGCCTTCACTCAATAGCAAGCAAAGAAACAACCAAGAGTTTTCGTTAAAAGCGTTTTTACAAGCAAACCAACATATGGAATTATCTTTGCTCTATTTTTTATCTCCAGAAAGGTTTAATTGAAATACAGTATAATGATTTGGCTGAAATAGAAGGCGTGCGGGATTCCCCAAGCCTGGTATGGGGCAGGCCTGCTAAGTCTGTGGTCGAAAGGCCGCGTGGGTTCAATTCCCACATCCCGCGCCAAACTCCTTTTCGCAATTAAGGCTTAAATCTGCTTTATTCTCCAAAATTGGGCTGAATTATTTACTATTGAGTTTTACCATGCACCCGGTTTCCACCCAGCGTTTAAATTGCACACAAAAATAAGGGGAGTGACACCTTTTTTGGATCCTCTTTGCTTTTCTACAGGATTAGATAAACCTAGTCAAAGGGACACTCAACTTCATTGTTGAACTCTACACTTCCCAAATCAACCTACCATTCTATCTGGTTACTTCGAATCCTCAGCTTGTTCGAGGCAACTTGGGTAACTGGCGTGTGAAGCGTGTTGGGCATGGCACAGCGGGAAGAGAAGACACAAGAATCAACTCAGAACTCACCAAGAGCAACAGCAAACGACGCCTAAGCGTAACCCTACAGTATATACCTAAACAGAAATCTGGAGGTTCGTAGTGCCAAAGTACTGCAAAGGCAAATGTGGCCGAAAAATCTCCTACCAAAACAAAACCGGATACTGCAAAGAATGCTTTGGCCGCTTCATTCTTAGCCCTAAGGGTGCTAATGCAAGTAGACGAAATGCTTCAAAACAGAGATGGGAGGATTTCAAATTTTGACGTTCTTTAGACTGCTGTACCTGCGAAGCTGAGAAGTATCAGGATAACGCCAATAGCCTCAAAAACCAAACCAAAAGTCCTAACGGGCTTCATATGTTGGTAAGGCTCTGTTTCGCATATTTCATTTCCCGAGATTTTTTCCCAAAGTCTAATAGCATGGCATGGAAAACAAAATGGCAAACCCCAAATAACACAAAATACACCTACCGCAAAAAGAGCAACGTCCATATTTCATAAGAAAGAGTTTCCAACATAAAAAAGTTCCTTAAAGAGCTATAGACCAGATTTAGAAACTTACGAGTATTTTGCTTGTTCGCTTATGTTATTGCTAATGTACAATCAACCATTCTTAAAAGAGTATTAAGATACAATAAGAATTATGATAAACAATCTTGCTATTGGGCTACTGTTAATAGTTGCAGCTATTCTTGTTGCCTTTATTGAAGCAAGTTTCTGCGGACTTAATTATGCAACAGCAATCTTACCGATTGTCTGCCTCAGCAATAATTATCGGGTAGTTTCCTAACATAATTCTTAATTATCCTTGCAAAAAATTCTTTGAAAGCATTTTGCTCAATATTCTTGCGTGCAATTGCTTAAAGGCAAGCGCTTATTAGTGTAATTTATCGGGTTAACCTCTTGCAAGCAAGCGTTTAGTTTTCCTCGCCTCCCTAGTTGGAGCGTGAACTGTTTGCAGAGGTTTCTGTCATTGTTAATATTTTTGTTAGGGTGTTGTTATGCCTCATAAAAGAAGTTATCATGGAAAAATTATTCAGCGGCAGCGAGAGCAAGATTACGCGGCTATTAAGGTTCAAAAGAAAGCAGCTTGGCAGTTCATTCGGGAAAATGAGTTTCGTGATCGTTTAATCGGTGAGACTGTTTGCTGTACGGATATTAATTCAATTACTGATAAGTTAGCTGAGGTTTTTGGTCAGCCTGAATCTAAAGCTATTCCTAAAATTGAGCAGAGCTTATAGTTCTCGAGTGAAATTTAAACGTGAATTTAAATCTAACATCCCGCGCCAAACTCCTTTTGACAAACAGAGCTTGATTATATTTTATTTCTACAAATAAACCATAAAGATTTGGTTTTAAATTTTACCGATCAACAACCCATATGAGCGAATTGTAATTGCATTATGTTATCACATAGACTAAAATCAAAGTTGGATTCTTGATTTACTGTGAGTTTCTTATGACACACCATTATTCGGGACCAAACTTTGGCTTCCCGAGAGGAGATGCCCGTTTAGATTTCACTGATCTCTTCGCTTTCCCTAAGCCTAGGGACGTCAGTAAGTCAATCATTATCATGAATTTTCATCCCTCAGCCATAATTAATCCAAAGAAACCATTTAACCAACAAGAAACAACAATATACGAACCCTTCGCGCCCGATGGACTCTACGAGCTAAGAGTCGATACTAACGCCGACATGGTCGCAGACATCGCGTATCGAGTACGCTTTTTACAAAGTGAAAATAGCGTTATGACGGCGACTGTGCGTAGGGCGGAGGGATCAGAGGTAGTCGGCAGAGGCGATCAAGGGAAAGTGGTCATCGAAGGAGCGCCTATCTCAATTGACCGTGAGACAAAGGTGACCGACTATAGTGCTTATCGCTTTTTCGCAGGTTGGCGGAGTGACCCTTTCTTCTTCGACGTTAATGGTGCCTTGAACAAAATGCAGTTCAGTGGCGAGGACTGGTTCTCAGACAAGGATGTTTGCAGCATAGCATTAGAGATTCCCATCAGTGAACTTGGCGGCGGAGTAAGCTTGAATCTATGGGTTCGGACCCTTTTGCAAGTTGACGGTACATGGGTGCAGGCTGACCGCGGGGCACGGCCTACCCAAACCCCCTTCATGGCAGATGCCCAGAGAGAGGCGTACCTCGACAGCGAACCGGCAGACGACGAGCGATTCGTTTCAATGTTTGCACACGTTCTAGAGCAGATGGGCGCGTATACACCGAAAGGTGCTGAAGCGGCGGCACGAAGTCTGTTGCCTGACGTTATACCCTATGACCCCAAAAAGCTAGCGGCATATCCAGGAAACGGACGCACTCCTAGAGATGATTCGAAAAACGTCTTCCTAACTGTGTTCAATGGCAGACTAACATGGGACAAGACTGGACCACACGCTGATCTGTTGGACGAGTTTCCATATTTGGGTCCACCGCACACCACTAAAGCTGAATTTTTCAAAAAATCGACGGTTGCAACTGTGACATAAATAATCATAACGTCTAGTAATAATTCGACTATTTTGAGACATTGAAGGAAAACTAGGTTTAATGTTTTTCCAAGCTGCGATGGTTATTATTCCGAAGGCCCCACAACTCATCAAAATATAGGTTTGTTGCCTTTAAAAGACAGGCTTTCTTGCGTGAAATTTAAACGTGAATGTAAACCTAACATCCCGCGCCATGCTTCTTTTTCAAATTCAGCCACATATTTAGCTTATTTTCGGTTATTGTGCCTAATTTTTGGCCATAAGTTTTGGATGTATACCGCTTTAGACCTTGTGTTTAAATTCCACGCGAACCAGGCAACATGCATTCTTTTACTGGCAAATTGGCATTAGAATCCCTCCGCTTCAGCGCCTATGAAAAATCATTCAAACAAATATTCATTAAAGGTTTTGAACCCGTTAATGACGGGACGGCAGCTCTAAACTTCGGTCAAAATCGGGAAAAAGGCTTAAACGGGCAATCGAGTGACTGGGGCTCATACTCGTCTGGGGTTACATGTCCCGCCACTACAAATTAACTCTTCTAAGGAAAAAAGTGTTTTCAACAACTCATCACTTTGAAGAATCTAATTATCACCCTTTAAAGGCACGCCTTACCCTATTTTTAACCAACGCATGATAATTTCGTCCTCGAGCATAGCAAGGACTCTTTCTATAGCAACCCAGGTCAAAAAAACCTAATTCTAAGGTGTTAATGACGACATGTCAATTACGAAGCGATATCGTACATCACGACTCTTAATGCGTTCAAATGCCTCGTTAATTTTCTGTATCGGAATGACCTCCACGTCCGCTTTGATGCCACGCTCGGAGCAGAAGTTGATGACCTCTTGAGTTTCAGGCATACCGCCGATAGTCGAACCCGCTAAACTGTGACGTGAGGAAGCTAAAGCCCATCCATTAATGCCAGGTTCTAAACGATCCATTGCGCCAACGTTAACAAATGTACCGTCCACTTTTAGCATCTCAAGGTAAGGGTTAATATCATAGGCTTGAGGAATGGTTGAGATTATAAAATCAAAAGTTCTTGCCATCTTCTTAATGGCTTGATCATCCGTCTCCAGAAAAACTTGTTCCGCCCCAAGCCGTGTTGCGTCAGACATTTTTTGGGGTGAACTGGTGAAGGCTGTTATACTTGCTCCCTTAGCTTTACTTATTTTGACAGCCAAGTGGCCTAATCCGCCTATACCGACAACACCGACTTTTTGTCCGGCTATTACTTTCCAGTGTTGCATAGGTGAGAAAGTGGTTATTCCTGCGCAAAGTAGCGGTGCCGTTGCTTTGAGATCCATGTTTTCTGGAATCTTCACCACAAACCTTTCAGTTACTACTATTTTGTTAGAGTATCCACCGAAAGTTGGTCTATCAAATCCTTTTTCAGGGCTGTTATATGTATAAATTGGGCCGCCATTAAGGCAATATTGCTCTAGTCCATTGTTGCAATTCTCGCAATGCTGACACGAGTCCACCATGCAGCCTACCCCGCTTACGTCACCAACGTTAAATTTGGTAACTTTGTTACCTACCGATGTTACGCGGCCAATTATCTCGTGACCTGGCATGCAGGGATACAGAGTGCCATTCCATTCATTGCGTACTTGATGCAAATCAGTGTGGCAAACACCACAGTATAGAATATCCATTGATATGTCGTAAGGACTGGGACTGCGACGAATAAACTCAGTCGGTTTCAGCACACTTTTTGGGTCTTGGGCAGAATAACCCTTGCATTGAATCATGTCTTTTTCACTCATGGAAATCAGTTTAATTTAACTGAGATTAATTTTATAGGACTATATGATTGTAATTAAGCTAACACTGTCTGATGGGCCTTTAACTAATATAGTTTAATTAGTTTTTAAATAGAATCCTCGTTAATCTAATTATAGATATGTTAACGAGTGCATTAGTCTCAGCAATTCCTCTATCTAAATTTTGACTGACAGGAATAGGTGTCACAAAAATGCTCAACGCTCCAACTGCAACTTGCAAATACTGCTCTAGAGGTTGGAATCTATCTCCAAGCTCCCGAAGCAAAAGACAAAGTAGAATTTTTGGCTGGGGACTCAGACTCTTTTTGAGATAAACCCGGTCCGGCTCACTTTGTTGAATTGGTTTCGTGTGGAATTTAAACGTGGGTGTAAATCTAACATCCCGCGCCATCATTTCCATTTTGGGCCCTATTTCTGAGCGATTTTCAACAATTGAACAGAAATTGCGTTCCGAAGTTCATGACTTGCAAGTTTGCCCCGTAATCAGGCTTTAGTCAAAGGTAAGTTAAATCCCTCAAATGCTACAAGAGCCAGAACTTGAATCACAAGACAAAGGGTTGTTTGAAAGTTTTATTAAAGATCCATTTCCTGCCGGAATGACTTGTATTAGATTTCTTGCGTTTAAACTTTCAATGACTGAATGAACTTCTTTATTTGAAAAGTCAAAAGAGACCTGAATTTCAACTGGTGCAACTTGTCCATGTTTTCTTATGAACTCCACAACGTTCTCCTCTGACTTGTTTGGAATCACTTCCTTTATAGTATCTCCAGTTATGGTTTTAATGACGGCTCTAAAGGCATCAAAACTCTGATACCCCTTAAGAAGTACTTCTTTTTCCATATATCTTACAAGAAATGTGGGGAAGCCTTTTGCACCATATCTTTGGGTAGTTTTCAGATCTTCCTCAAATGCAGCTTCTGCCGAGCCATTGGAAAGTCTTTCGATAAACTTTGGGATATCTAAACCAACTTCGGATGCAAGTCCAATTAACACTTCTTTTTTGTTGGTCTGTTTAGCTTCTGCAGCAGTTGCCTCTCTTATTCTTCTTAAGAATCTATTAGCTTTTTCTTCACTTTCCATTTGTGCGGCTTTGTACGCAATATTTTGAGGATAGGACGACGGGTAATCATTCGAGAACAAGTTAAATCCTTCACTTCTTACGGGCATGCCATGCGTTTTAGATGCTTCAAGCCAATGCTCAACAATTTGCTTGTTTGAGCGTTCTGGATCGCCGCCAATATCATTAAAGCTGTCGTAAAATTCCCTAATTTCTCTAACAAGACCACCCATTACAAATTTGATTTTTAGTTGATGACCATATCTTGTCTCAAGTTTGCGCAAAATGGGTTCACTGCCCCAGCACCAAGTACAAACAGGGTCTGTGAATTCAATTATTTCAATGATTTTCTCTGCGTGCTTGCTGTTGAAAGCCATAGAAAAATGCCTGAACTAAAATATTATCAAAGCCAAATTAAAAGGTTCAGAGTAAAAAAATTCGACGCGCGATAGAACTTTGCTTTCTCAACACTTCTAACGGTCTAAGGATTTTCAGTCGTGAGCTTCTTTACTACCTTCACTATCAGAGGCATTGCCAAAAGACTTGTTGGCAGACCAACTGCAAACCCAGTAAACCAACCAACTATGAATGCCATAGGAAAAACAGAGGTCCATCCAATCTGCACAGAAACCATTGTGAAAGTCATCACAGTATCCAAAACTAACGTCATCAAAAAAGCCATCAAAACATTTGAGAATCTACCACTCGCCTTAACCAAAGACCCACCAGCTTGAAATTGGGCACGAAAGAGAAATTAAACTTTGTGCCGAGGACGCGCTAGGCCAACGGACTGCAAATGTTTATCATTCACTTTCAACATGGGCAATTCGGTGCTTTTTTTGCGCAAAAAAATTCTTGTTTTTCATGTTATCGAGATTAGTCAGTTGGCTCTAATTCGAGGGCCTTTTTGTAATTCGATTGAGCGATCCCGCGCAGCCTCTTAAATACCCGGCGAACGGTTCCATATATTTGGGTATGGACGAGAATATTCTTGGAGCGCGCGATTTTCCCATTTCTTTCATGGAGGATGCAGATGCAGTGGAACGCGGCGCTCACGCGTCCGCGGGTTCCGGCACAGCTGATCCTCGCGAAGATCAGGCCCACACTGACACTGCGCTTCTCGACGCTTATTCGAAGGCGGTGACGAAGGTCGTTGAGCAGGTCGGACCGAGCGTCGTGCGGCTCGATATCCACCAAAACGGCCGCGGACGCGCCGGATCAGGGTCCGGCGTCATCCTCTCGCCGGACGGATTGGTTCTGACCAACAGCCATGTCGTGCAAGGCGCCAAGCGCGCGGATGTCACTGTGCTCGACGGACGCAGCTTCTCCGGCCGTGTTCTCGGGGACGATCCCGACACGGATCTTGCGCTTGTCCGGATCGATGAAGACGCGACGTTACCCGCGGCGAAGCTCGGCAATTCGAAAAAGCTGAAGCCGGGGGAAATCGCCATTGCGATCGGAACCCGCTCGGCTTCGACGCGAGCGTCACGGCGGGGGTCATATCCGCGCTCGGGCGCTCCTTGCGGTCAAAAAGCGGCCGTTTGATCGAAGATGTGATTCAGACCGACGCGGCGCTCAATCCGGGCAATTCGGGCGGCCCGCTTGTCTCGTCGCAAGGCGAAGTCATCGGCATTAACACCGCGATTATTTCCGGCGCACAAGGCATTTGCTTCGCGGTGGCGGCCAATACGGCAAGTTTCGTGCTCGGCGAGCTCGTGGCGCATGGAAGGGTCCGCCGCGCCTATCTCGGCATCGGCGCCGGCACCGTGCCGCTGCCGCGCAGAATCGCGCTGCGACTCGGCCTCACGCAGAAGATGGGCGCGGTGATTAGCACTGTCGAGGCAGGCAGTCCGGCCGATCACGCGGGCCTGCTCACCGGCGATATTTTGCTCGCCCTCGATGGCACCTCCATCACGGGGGCCGACGATCTTGTGCGCCTGCTCGATGCGGAGAAGATTGATCGCACGATCCCGTTCGACATCCTGCGCCGGTCGGACCAGCGCCGATTTCTGGGCGGCCCTGCGCGAAAGGAACTAGTGCGTCGATTCAGTCAGATTGACGGGTATAGATGCTTGAGTTTAATCCGAGCATTGGCTGTGGTGAACTGCCAG
This sequence comes from Candidatus Bathyarchaeota archaeon, assembly GCA_963741295.1. GTDB lineage: Archaea > Thermoproteota > Bathyarchaeia > Bathyarchaeales > Bathycorpusculaceae > Bathycorpusculum. Next base: position 1,172 of record CAVUHI010000008.1, on the reverse strand, counting down.
TCGGCCTTGGCGTGATTGGTATTGCGATCGTCCTCCCAAGCTGCAATTTCGTCTATCAGTGTTTGCTTGTCCGGGATGCGGCGATCGAGGCACTGGGACGAAAGGACGCCGAGTTCGGACTCTGCCATATCGAGCCAACTGCCGTGCTTTGGAGTGTAGTGCCATTCGAACCGTTCGGCCAACCGCCTTGCTTCGGCGGCGGGAAAAGCTTCATAGAGCGAAGCCTTGGTATGGGTGTTGAGATTGTCTTGCACCAGAACAATTTTCTTGGCGTTGAAGAAGTGGATATCGGCTAAATCCTTTAAGGCGTGAGCATAATCCACGGCGGTGTGGCGATCCGTGACTTTGACATGCCGCCAGCCTTCGAGCGGTGCGAACATCATGAAGAGATTGGCCGTGCCTTTGCGCTCGTATTCGTAATCGAACCTCGCTGGCCGCCCCTTTTTCATCTGGACCGGAGCGCGCGTTTCGGCAATCAATTGCTTCGAGGTCTCGTCCAGGCAAACCAGTGGCATATCGGGATCGCGTGGCCGCGTGTACACGGCCAGTACGTCTTCCATGGCCGCCACGAACGCGCTGTTGGCCTTCGGCGGAATGACCCATTGCTGTTTCAGATGCGGCTTGAGAATGTTTTTTTGAGGGTCCGCCCGATTGTGCTGTCGCTGGCGCGATCGACGATGTTCAGCTCCACGACCTTGTGTTCCAACAACCGCAATGTCCAGCGTGCGCGGCCCTTGGGAGGTTCGGAACAAGCCAAGGCAATCAGCTTGGCTTCCTTCTCGCCATCGAAGATTCTGGGAACGGCAGGCGCCGCTCGTGGCTTGCAACTCAACACAGCCTCGAGGCCTTCTTCCACCAGTTGTTTGCGGACCCGGTAAACCATGGATGCGCTGGTCTCCAGGGCCTCGATGATTTGGTTGTCGCTCCATCCTTCACCGGCTTCCGAGGCGTCCGCCTTCAACAAAATCCGCGCCTTCATCAGCCGCTGCGCCGGGCCGCGTCCTTTCCGGGTCAGTGCCGCAAGCTGCTCACGTTCCTCGCCGCTCAGCCGCACAACATATTTCTTTACGATAATTTCCCTTGCAGCCATGATCGCCTCCGTCGCTCGGTCGCGACGAAAGCAAATCACCAAATCCTTTCAAATTGGTTGAAGCGCACTACTAGTTTTCTTT
>CAVUHI010000007.1:0-18656 GCA_963741295.1 Candidatus Bathyarchaeota archaeon | reverse complement strand
TGCACCCTGGGGAGTCATTGGCGAATCACAGACTCACCAGAAGCCTCCATTTTAAGTGCAACTCTTGACATGCCAGTGCTAAGAGATTACGACACAACTCAGTAAATCTTAGCCCAGTAGTCAACAATTCGGCTCATTTCTTTAAACTCGTATTCTGCAATCCATTGCCTGAAGTCAGTGTTTTCGACAGCAAACCTTGCTACTTGCCGCGCGTTTCCAAATTGTGCACTGAGCAGAAGTCCAGCGTCGATTTTGTGGCGTGAAATGTAGGCTACGGTTTTTAGCAGGGAGTCGAGTTTTTCATCGGTGGCAATTCAGCGCTGAGTTCCACCACGACTGGTTTTTTTAAGATCGCAACGAAGTCCCGAACGATAGTATAAATCCAGTAGTTATTAAAATAATCCCGAGACGAAAGAGGCACATGGAAATAATCGACCAATCCGGCTAATGCTTTGAAATCTATCCCAAACCGTTCCTTAGCCAACACGGGGTCGGGGAACATTTCAACTGCGAAAGTTCCTTTTGTGTGGGTTTTGGCTTCTTTGAGGAAATCGGTTATGATTTGAGCGCGCCACTCCGTCCAACTTAAGCCGCTTGTTTTCCTCTCCGCGGTGCACCTTGGACAGATGCAGTAGTCTTGGTCAGGGAAATGATAGAGATTGAGCGTTACACCGTCAATCTCTTGACTTGAAATGTTGTCGAGGTATTCCAAGACTTTAGCACGATAACCTGGGTGGGTAGGGCAAACAAAGTCGAAGGCTAAATTAGATTTTCTGTTCCGCCTAAGCGCAGGTCCGCCTTTTGAGAGGGCAACGATGCTTGGGTCTTCACGGATAGCTTTAGCATCACAAAAAACCGTAACATCGTTCTGCATGTCCACAGCCGCTGGAAAAACTTGTCCGTCAACCCATTTCGAGAAGAAAACATGCGGGTCAAAGCCCTCGACTTTTTCAGGGGTATATGTGACTAAGCCTATATTCATGCCCAATCCTCGCTCGCAACAAATATATTATTGGCGCTTATTTAATTGTTGATTCAAAAATGGACAAGCATAAAACGCCAATTACAATTGATGCGTCTAAATGTCCACCCTGTGCGGGGCAAGTTTGTATTGGTGTTTGTCCACAAGGCGCCTTAGAAGAGGGAAAAAACAGAAAACCCCAAGTTATTGCTGTTGTCCAATGTACAAAATGTGGCGTATGCGTTAACCTGTGTCCAAATAAGGCCATCACCTTAAATGTTAGCGACCCCAAAAAATAATGTGGGGAATGGCGGTTTGGAACAAATCGACCTTGCGGATAATGTTAAATTGATTATTAAAGAGAATGTACTAGCCGTTTTTTGTGATAGCGTTTTAAAAACAGTTAGCTCTGCAATTTACAATGGCGGGCACAATCAGGTTAAAGCTGTCCTCAATGTAGGAATGCCGGAAGGATACGATGACCTTTCCTTGCACCTTGACCCGCTGGAATTAATCACTTCATCGGCGGCAAAAGTTGGAGTAACCAAAGACTATCTTGCAATGGTTACTGCCGCTAAAATAAAAAATTACAGTTAGCCACCAAGAAAGCAGCGGATTTCTCCGTAAGCGTAGCTGCAACCGCAGGCTGCCAACATGGTGAATCTACGGCGAAGAAATGGATGTCCAAGAAATCGCCGGAACCATAAACATCATTGTCTTTATCGAGGGAAACCCAACCGACAGCTGCATGGTCGCTTCACTTATCACTGCAACAGAGGCCAAATCGGCGGCATTACGTGATTTTGACATTCGAAGCCGCTACACCGGCGACTCAGCAACCGGCTCAGTAACCGACAGCGTCACCGTTGCCTCAACTGGCAAAGGCAAAAACCTGATTCTGGGAGGACCAGCATCAAAGCTGGGCAAACTTGTTGGCAGTTGCACAAGACACGCTGTTTTGTCGGCGTTGCTAAAGCAAGAGCCGTTTTGGGGCACACGCACTGTCCTGGACAGGCTCAAAGAGAGGCATCTGCCAATTGAAAAGTTGGCGACGGAAGTATCTAAAATTGAAGGATTAGCTGTTAGTTCCGATGCACTAACTAAGATTCTACAAAATAATCCGACGGCGCTAGCTTCCCTTTTAGCGGCCGCGAAGATGGATGACGACTACAAGAAAAACCAGCTCCCAACTGACTTCCAAAATTGGGCTCAAATGGCAGACGCTTCGGAGGACTACAAGAACTGGCACGGTTATAATACTGTAGAGTTGCCGCCTTTCATTAAGAATGCATTAATTAGAATTGTCAGGGCCGCTTAGTTTTCTCAGTTTTAGGATAAGCAATACAGCAATTAAGAGTAATGCTAAAGCTAGAAGTAGAATCAAAGTGTTTGTGAAATCTGGTATCGTCAGCAGAAAGGATAGGTCATTATTTATGTTTGGTTGTTGGGTTGGATTATCGCTTGTGGGGGGCAGTGTTAGGATAGTAGGAGGGGTCGAAATAGGTGTTGCTGCTAAAGATTGAGGTAGTGATGACTCGTCAATTGGCGGGTCATAAGTTGGCGGGTCTATTGTTATAATAGGTGCATCGAAGGGGGAAATTAATGGGTAATTATCTATGTTTCTTGAGTTGATAACGTAGGGAGTGTCGCCTACTCCATCGTTGTTTGTGTCTGAGCCGTCGTAGTCACTCCAATAGTTGCCTTGTACGCCTTTATCCCAAAAGTTTCCGCTTGTGGGGAAGTTGTTGTAGAACTTGACGTTGACTGAGTTGTTTACGAACATGTTGTGGTAGAAAGTGTTGTTGGTTCCTATGCTTCCGTATTCATTGCAAAATATTACGCCGCTGTTGTAGTCCCAGCCGTCTGGAGAGTATCCTTCATCTGCTAGGTAGTTGTCGTAGAAGACATTGTTTCTACAAAGCTGGCCTATCCATATTCCCCAAACTGCCAATCCATTCATTACGTTTCCAATTACAATGTTGTTTGAGCATGAGCGGTCAGAATTTCCTAAACTGACTTCACCCAGATTACCCTGAATCGTGTTTGAATCGCCCCAGAAGACAAACAGTAGATCATAGGAATTGTAGGCTATAGTGTTCATAGAGCCCCATATTGTTAGGTCGCCATTGATGCTGTTTCCATAAATGTTACAGTAGCTACCGTTGCTTTGGACGCCAACGTTATGGTTGACGTTAATCACGTTTTCTGCAAGTGTAAGGTTGTCTCCAGTTATTCTCCAATCATCGCCGTTTAGTGTGTTCCTTTTGATGGTTGCTCCAAATCCAGATATGCTACAGGTTGCTCCAAAACCGGTTGTGCTACAGGTCCGTCCGAGAGTAAGGATGTTGCTGACCAGCCTTATTCCGTCGCCGTTCCCAGTAATGCCGCCTGTTGATGTAATCGTCATTCCTGAGATTTGGACGTTGCTCGCGTTAATCTCTATGGCGTCAGCGGGATAAAAGTAAGTACGGTTAAAATACGAGCTGTAGACGCTGGCCATGGTCGGAGCTAAGTTAACTACCGTGTTCCTGACATCTTCTCCGCATATTGTAACGGCTTTGTTTATTATTAATGCGGAATCGTTGTAGACTCCGTTTCTAACGTAGATTACGTCGCCATCAACTGTGTTGGCGATGGCTTCTGTGATTGAGGGATAGTTGTCTGGAACAAGGATTACGTTTGAGGCGGCGTTTACATGTAGGAAGGTTGTCATACTTAGAAAAAGCAGACAAATGAGAACTAAAGTGGCTGGACGTTTTGTCATGCTTCTACCCAATAAGCGTTATAGCATAATTTGTCTAATAGCTTTCCGCTGCCGAACAGAAATAAAGGTTCTTGTGAAGGAAAAAGCAAGCGATACATGCTTTCACATCCACATGCAATCCAGTTTAACACAGGGCCATGCAAGTCGTGTGGAGAAACCCGTATAGCTCACACCGAAACAGGCGCAGAAAACCGTTGCAAACACAGAATCGAGCTGCCCACTCAAGCCGTCTTCACACCCTAAAAACCGCCACACGCACATAAAGACCAAAAAACCAAAAACCACCAGAAAAGACGTGTAACTGCAAAGACTTATAACCCCCAAATCCAATTCCATACAAAAAGAAACCAACAATGGTGAATTGACTTGAAATTCGGTGTATTCCTATATCAACCCGAGCCTGTTGAAGGCGTCGATTACAATTTCTACCGACAAAAATCCGAATCCGGTATTGTCGGCAAAGTAAACCCCAAAATGTACACTAACATCGCCGTTTTTGGCGACAACAATATGGCTGCAAAACGCCCCGACTGGGTGTCTGTAAGCTCATATGGTCCAGCACTCAGAACAAACAAACGCTACAACCTCCGCTGGGATGTAGTCTGCATGACTAACCCAGAAGCAAGAGAATACAACCTCAAAATCATCGCTGAAAGCGCAAAGCTCTCTCCAGGCATAAGCATCAGCAGCCAACACTTTGCAGACCAAGGATTCTGCACCTGCCCAAGATGCATCGAACTACAAGCTAAAAGCGGCTTAAGCTGGGTTGCATGGAGAGCAAAAGTAGTAACAGATTTCCTAGCGGAAGTCAAAGAAGTAGTTTCTGGCAAGCCACTCTTCGTCAACTGCCTCCCTGACCCCTTACTAGGCAAAGAACGATTCGGCTACGACTTCGAAGCCATGGCACAGTATGCTGACTACTTTGTTATTCCAATGTTCAGCAAAGCATATCCAACCCCTTGGTACTGGGAAACCATTGCAAGAGGATACAAAAGCTTCCTAAAGAAGCCAATGATGGTAAACTTCTATGTCCGCGGTCCAAACGAAACATGGGACACTGTTGCAACAACAAAACAAATCATGACTGTTGCAACCCGCGTTGCAAGACAAGGCGTAGACGGCATCATTTTCCTCGCTGAGAAAGCCGAATACATCCAAAAGTTCCAGAAAGAAGCAGCCGCCGACAAAGAAACACGTGAGTTCCTAAAAGACCACAACGGCGACGACGTTCTAGAACTTTTCAACAGATGGGAAAAACTATATCTATAGTTTCCCCTTCTTCTTTTTAGTTTTTGTTTACCTGATATCTTTAAGTTACTCTTGAACCATATTCTTCTTTGTTCCATGACTCTAACAAACATTTTTTCCTTGAAACTGACTTGCAAGGGAAACAGAGGTTAAAGGATGAAGACAATTAAATGTTGGAAGCGGCTAAGCCACGAGTGCGGTTACCAAAACGAAACTTCCGAGCAAATTGTGGTTGTTTTGCAGAAAGAATTTAGCAATAACTTTCAGGTGCGATTGTTCGAGCCGGGACAAACCGAGAAAGAGGGGGGTAAAACAATTTCGCCCGATTACGCTTCAAAGGCTAGAGCTGATGCCTTTGCTGAGGATTGGATGCAAAAACACCCAAAAGGCACTCAAATTTTTGACTCGAATGCACCTTGATTTAAAGAATAGAAGAAATAGATTGATAATATGCAGAATGTTAAAGAAAAGACGTTAAGCCTGATTTATTAAAACTAAAATTAGGCTTGCGCAGCAGCCTTAAGTTGTGCATCGATTTTTCTTTGACGTTTTTGTAGAACTTTGCGTTTGTTTGCTTTTGGGTTTGGTTTTACTCGGTAGACTTTTCCGTGTGTATTCTGGTAGTACTTTGTTCCTTTGGACTTTAGTTTAGTTTTTTTCTTCAACGTATAGTCCCTCCTTGGCTCTTCAACAGGGAATTGTGCTATACAATACACCGTGACTATTTGAGTATGCCTATGAAATTTTGGGCATCAAGAAGCTAAAAGCTTAGTTTAATTACATCAGTTTAAACGATAAAACATCATTGATTTATAAGCATGGTAGAACCTATATTTAATGAGCTTGTAAAGACTCGATTTTTTGCAAGAACAACATGTGAGAAGGCAAACGTTAAATGTATACTTACGAGAAACTCGTTCAAGAAAAATTTAAATGCAGAATATGCTCCTCAAGTTTTCAAACTCCAGACGAACTAAGAGACCACCGCATGAATGCGCACAAAACACACATGCTCACTTACAGACGCTAAACCACTAGTAAGGTACAGAGAATCATCCTCTGCCCAAACCCAATAATCTGAACGTTACCCTGTTTTTTGGAGTTCACAGAATATTTTTTTAACCTTTCTGCGCTATCTATGGATTTTTCACATTATTGTTTTATCTAGAAAACTATATAATCCAACAAAACCTACTCCACTCACTAAAAGGGCGAAACACCATTGAAAATTACTCTTATCAACCCACCCTATCCGCCAAGCGTTCATTCACACCCACCCTTTATCCCTCTTGGTCTTGGATACTTAGGCGCAGTCGCCGAGAAAGAAGGCCATCAAATTAACATCATCGACTGCCAAGCGGAAAAACTAAATTATGAAACTTTCACCTCGCGCATCAGCCAAACGCCCTCTGATGTAATCGGTGTAACAGCAACCACTTTGCTTTACAAGTCAGCCATGAAGCTAATCACCATAGCTAAACAAGCTCATCCACAGGCAGTAACGATGCTTGGTGGGTCGCATGGAACTTTCTGGGATGAAAACGCGCTAAATGAATATCCGAGTCTGGACATTGTTGTTCGAAGGGAAGGCGAACGAACCTTCATTGAACTACTTGAAAAGCTTCAAGCCCAAACCAATCTCGCCAACGTGCTGGGTATTACGTACCGAAATGGAGATAAAATCGCCCGCAACTTAGATCGACCATTCATAGAAGACTTAGATTCCATTCCGTTCCCAGCCCACCATTTGATGCCGCTGGAAAGCCTCAAGCGGGATGGCAAAATCCTCTTCCCCCTAATCAGCAGTCGTGGATGTGTGTTTTGGTGTGACTTCTGCAGTACTGTTCGCATGTTCGGCAGAGGTTACCGCTGGCGAAGCCCAAAAAACGTCGTCGACGAAATGCAGTTGATCCACGACGAATACGGCGTCAAACAAGTAACGTTCTACGATGACGCCTTTACCGTTGACCGCAACCGGGTCATACAAATCTGTGATGAACTACACGCAAGAAAGCTGGATATGATGTGGGATTGCGGCACTCGAGTCGACATGGTTGACCGCGAACTTTTGACAACCATGCGTTCGGCAGGTTGTTTTGCGGTTTGGTTGGGTGTAGAGTCTGGTTCTGAAGCCATCCTCGGCGCCATGAACAAAAGCATAAAGCTGGACCAGACAAGAAAAGCATACAAAACCGCCCACGAAGTGGGCTTGATGACGATTGCAAACGTTGTTTTAGGTTTTCCTGGAGAAACAGAAAAGACCGCTAAAGAAACAATCCGCTTCGTTAAGGAACTAAACCCCGACGATGTAGGTTTCTACGTGGCTACACCTTACCCGGGAACGCCCATGTATGAGGAAGTCAAGAAAAACGGTTGGCTACGCGTAGCAGACTTTGACAAGTACGACACGGCCGGTCCCACCTTTGAAACACCATCCCTGAGCATGGAGGCTCTGTCTAAACTTCGCTACAAGGCATACCAAGATTTTTACTTGCGCCCAAGCTACGTGTTTAGAATGATGCGGAAAGGCGGAACCTACGGAAGGGCAGCTGTTAAAACTTCAGGCGCTTACTTGCTTAGGTACTTCCACATTAAGCTGTCTTAATTCCCTACTTTTCCTCGTAAATCCAATTACCGCAAGAACCAGCACCAAAGTACATAGTGAAACAGTAATTGGTACGAATTCGAACCGAAAGGACGATAACCCCAAAAACAAACCTGTTAACCCTGTTAAACCAAAACTTAATGCTACTGACAAAACTAATTGTTCAACAAAATCCAGCTTATTTTCGCCCACGAATAAAACATTTACAAGACAGTAGCCAGGAAGAAAAGCAATAAAAACAAAACTCAAGACATACCGAGGAATTAACGCAACGGAAAAATCGGGGCTGCTGGGCGATAAATAAGTTACCAATAACGTTAAAACTGTGAAACCAACGATAATTTCGAGCCATCTTAGTGGTTTCAGATTTTAGCCTTCAAAAATTTAAAAAAATAAAAAGGGAAGAATGTTTACATGAACATCTTGTATATTGGATGAGACTCTTCGAGGGGTCTTGTTCCAAGGTCGCCTGCTGCTGAAGCAATGTAGGTGTCTGTGACTGCGACTGCTGGGAATACCCATTCAGCTTGTTCTGCTGGGCCGATCATGAGCCAGTTTGCGCCTGCCATTTGCATGATTGAGTTTGTTGCGGTTCTGCATCCTGGACGGAATTCTTTAGCGACGTTTGCTTTGACCCAACCCATGGTTGTGACAACGTTTCCGCTGCCTAAGCCGACTGGGTGACCATACTTCTCTTTCATGATTGGTATAGTTCTGACGGCTGTGCCCATGTCTGGTTCGAATGCTGGTATGGCTGTGTCGATGAGTGGTTTCGTGATGCCACCTTTGTCTGCTAATGCGAGCGCTTCAACTATAACTTTCATTTTACCTTCCATTGTTGTGTCTTTTGGATCATCAGCAAGCACTATGGACATTTTGATGCCACTGTCTTTGAGGTTAGCTAGTTCAGCATCGGTTACGCCTTTGTATACTGAGTTGTAAAGACATCTGTCTGCAAGACCCATCTTTTTTGCTAATGTTGCTGCTCCCATGCGGGTCTTTGGACTCATTGCATCCAGCATTAGAGCCGCATCTGTATGTTTCGGTACGAAGTCAATGTATTTTTCGAATGCAGCTTCAGTTGTACCGACGATGTCAAGAGCAAATTTGACGCCTGTTATATCGCTTTGAGTCTGGCATGTGTTAATGATTTGTTCGGCTGCTTTAGCATCAAAAATTCCTTTGTTTGCATCGGTAACCATTTTTTGGCCTAGCCAAAATATGGAGCCGATCAGGAAGGTTGGATTTTCTCCTGGTTGACCGCCTATTTTTGCTCCAGCGAGGTCATATACTTTTTGTGGGGTATTGAACTTAAAGGACATTATTCCACATCAGATGGATTTATTTCTTCAGTGCTTTCTTTGCGAGCTCTGGAGCCTCTTCTTTGTTCTTGCCGAAGAGTGCACCGAGTGCATCAGCATCTTCTTTTTTGACTGCTGCGCCGCCCATGATTATGCCGACTTTGTCTTTGAGACCTGCTGCTTTTAGTAATTCGTCGAGTTTTGCTAGGTTGTTCTTTGCTGGAACTGTGTTGACTGAGATTGCGATTAGGTTTGCATTGCTTTCTTTTACTTTGTCAATGAAGACTTGTGGTGCAACGCTTTTTCCAACGTCAATGGTTTTGAATCCTGCGCGTTTTAGAGACCGCCTAACTGCTTCTTTTGCAGTGTCGTGCATGTCTGGTTCAATGTTTCCGATTACGACAATACCGAGTGGATTTTCTGGTTCTGGAGGCTCTTTTTCCATCATAGATTTAAGCCAAGACATTTAAACACCTTGTTTTCCTTTTTTATTACTCTGGGCTTTTTATACTCGAAATCTATATTTAACCTTTTACCAACAATTGCAAAGTAAGCATATCAAGCAGGAAAGTAAATGCTCAAAGCAAACAGAACATACGCCTTATTGATGTTAATTTTTACTTTCTCATTCCTGTATCGTATGATTCTGATGCTCTGGAATTATTTCCCCCCTGGAGCAGACATAGGTTTACACAACAGTGTAATTTACTCCATCACCGGGCATGGAAATACGAATTTCTTGTACAACTTCTACCAAATGGGCGGAGGTACTTCACTAACTTTTCCAGGATACCACATCTTTGCTTCAACCATAATGATGATGACTGGACTACCAGAATACTTGGCGCAAGCAACGATTGTGGCATTATTCTCATCTCTTATTGTTCTTTGCGCTTTTCTTATAACTAAAAAAGTTTGGACAGAGCCAGCCGCTTACGTCATTGCTTTTTTGGTAGCAATTTCCCGTTTCGACATAGAGATGCTCTTGTGGGGAGGCTACCCAAACGTCATAACTCTGCTATTGATTCCCTTAACATTCTACCTTTACCTGCAAAAAGACCGATTTTCCGTAACGCCCTTTTTGGTTTCAACGTCTATTTTGGCGGGCTCAATATTTCTAACGCACTCGTTGAGCACGGGCATTTTCGTTTGTGTAACGGTCCTAACTGTGCTTTTTATCTTTATTTCGCCTAAGACTTTTGGAACGTGCAGAAAAACTGGTCTCATGTGGCTTTTGCCATTGGTTTTGGGAGTCATACTTGTTTTGCCTTTCTTGGCAAGTGCTGTACCTACTTATTTGCATGATAATTCTTCAGCGCCAGGTGTTTCAGGTGTAAACGACATCAATTCCGCAATTCTTTCGACAAGAATTCTTCCTTTGGAGATGGTTCTACCCCTTTTTCTAATTATCGTTGGGTTTGCTGTGTTCTCAAAAAGGTACAATACCCGATTTTTTACTCTCCCAGTCCTTCTTCTTTCAGTGTGGCTTTTTGTTCCACTATTTTTAACTCAAGGATACCTTTTCGGGTTTATTATCGACTACAACCGATTTTTGTACTTTGAAATTCTGCCGGTAATAGTCTTCATTGCTGTACTGATGGATTATGGCGCGACATTCTTTGCAGAAACAATAAATAATTACCGTGCTTTGGTGAAAAACCAAAAAACGAAAAAATTCCCCGGCAAAGAAACAGTCACTGATTTTGGATCAAGAGCGGCCAATGCAGGAAATAATGGTTTCTGGCAAACTAGAAGGGAGAAAACGGAAAAATCCATCGAAAAGAAAGCAGCTTGGCTCTCAGCTCATTCATCGACTAAGGCTATTTATGCAGGTTTCATCATATTTTTTTTGCTATTTTCATTTGTCGCAATTCCCGTTTTTCTAACCCCGATGCAGGGTCTCACAAGTCTGAGTTTTTACCAAGTTATGAATAATCCAGGGTGGGATGCAATACAGTGGGCTAAACAGAACACACCTAGCAACGCTGTGTTTGTTTCTGATGCGCTCTATGGCTGGTGGTTTAGCGGGTTTGCTCAGCGGCCAACTTTGAGCGCAGTTGACCCGCAGTACTTGACGAGTGCTCGAGAGTTAAACCCTGCAAAAAACGCCAGTTACCTCCTTGACACAGATTATTTGATCGATAATAATGTAACTCAAGTTCGGGAAGATGGTGGGTATATTGGAAGGCATAATCCAGAAATCTTAGCTGACCTCAACTGGACCTATTTCCCTTATTCCTTCTTTAATTTTGATAGTAGCCAAAATGAAATTAAGTATGAAGTAAACGGAACCCTTCACTCAGTTTACTTATCAAACCTTGAAGTGAAGGGCATGCATATGGAAAATGGAACAGACTACAACACAATTATTGTTAGTAGAGGAAACGGCTTTTTCAATTACACACAATTTACCACTGTCTGTGCAACTTCAAACTTTGTTAACATCACTTCAACTATAGATAGCACAGTTCCCGGCGTTTCCCTTGACTGGGTGAACATCGATGTTCAGAGCAAAGGAACACAAATCGCCTACGACGACCTTCGAACAGTTGCGTTGCTAGATGTCGGTGTAAAAACTTTGGCCAATTAATTTTTAACGATAACCAGCCGAATGTAACCACAAAAGTTGTTGATCCTCTCTTGCTTGATTTAGAGTATCAATTGCAGAGCAGAAATCATGGAGAAATCCAGATTTTAGCAACTGCTTATTCAGCCGACAACAACCCGAGTATTTACCAAAATCAAGTAAGTATAACCAACCATTTCTACCCAGTTATCGCCACCAACCTAAACTCTACTCAAACAACAGCCAACCTATACATCAAAGAAGCGTTTGATTACCAAAATATGCTCCAAAACTACAACGTTTCCTATATTGCCTGTCGGGTTCCTGAAATGTACCCCAAATTCCTGCTGGATCAAACGTTTAGCCTTGTATTTATTAATAGCGAAGTCGCCATTTTCAAAGTAAATGGGTAACCTCAATCAAGACGGTGAACACGGTCGCCTTGATGGATAAATTTAAAGACACACGAAAACTCGAAATCGCATTCATAACCATATTCTCAGTCTTGATCTTGGTTGGTTTCTACACCGTCATATCCATGAACGGCGTAATACTCGGCAACGACCCAGCAGTTCACCTAGAAAAAGCCAGAATCTTCCTAAACACAGGTCAAATTCCTCTATCCAGCAACAGTTGGACACCACCGCTTTTTGAAATAGTGTTAGCTATGTTCATTTCTTTGACCGGCGCAACCGACATTGCACAACTAATTTTTATAGAGAAGGTCCTGACGGTGATTGTGAACTGGCTTTTGTTCATGTCAGTTTACTTGATTTCCAGCAAAATGTTCAGCAAAAAAGTTGGCGTAGTAGCATCCGTTTTGTTGTTAATGTGTTTTCCCATTTTCGAGCTTAACCAGTGGGGTGGATACACCACTGTTTTGGGTATTGCATTCTTGATTCTGCTTCTTCTCTACTTGCCGTTGTCGATTGAAAAATTCGGATACGCAATTGTCACGTTTTTTGTGGCGTTCTCAGTTGTCTTGTCTCACCAGCTAACGACTTTTCTTGCAGCCTTTATACTTCCACCCATACTGCTGTACATGCTGATTAAGTCTCGGGGAGCATTCCTAAAAGTCTTAATCCCGTTAATCGTTGGCGGTGGCATAGCGTTTTTTGTCTATTACTTCCAAGCAATGGTTGGTTATCTCGGAGTAATCGTTGAAATCCTCTTTTTCACCATAAAAACCTACGCTTACCAGATTCCAGCCACCAGCCTCAATGCCATGACAGTCAATTTTGGCTTCATACTCTTACTTGCAATAGGCGGATTTTACTTCGCATTTAAAATTCTCAGGTCTAACAAGAAAACAGCATTTCTCTTGGTTTTGCTCCTCAGCTTAATTGTGCCATTTTTCTTTGCTTACTCGTACGTGATTGGTTTTTACCTGCCGTTTCAATGGTTCGTCTATTACTTGGCACCACCCATTGCAATCTTCGCAGCTGTTACAGTAGTTTTCCTGTCGCAGAAGGCACCTGTGTTCTACCAGAGAAATCGGGCAAGTTTCCGCAAAAACTGGGTAAAAGCCCTCACAATCACGCTAATTGTTGTGGTATCTTTGGCGGTTGTTGTACGCTCAGACACGGTATACGGCAAAATTTTGGAAGCAGCCAACTATTACTCAACCACCGACATAAAAGCCTATGATGCAGGCATTTGGCTAAGAAACAACTACCCCGAAAATGCCACTGTTGTAGTAACCCGAGCTCCTGGATTTTGGTTCCAAGAGTTTTCGGACAAAAGTGTGATTGCCCAAACTGATCCGGTCGTGGGGAGAAACGAAATCGCCGAGGCAGTATTGAGCTTATCCTATGAACTCGAGAACCCGCTAACTCTAAGTGAAGGCTTACCAGGCAAAAGGAGACATATCCGACGAAAACTATGTTTCAATGGATAATGTTTGGAATAGGGTTTCTTACTCTTCTGCGAATGGCAACTTTTTGAACTACACACAAAACGGTGTAGACTCTCAGCTTCAGCTTTCAGAATTAAGCAAACAAATCGTTTTCGAAGATCAAAGCAACCCCAAGAAGATAGAGTTCATTTACGCGAACGACAACATAACCTTAACGGAAACCGTGACAGCGCAAAATGACAGGTATCCACTCGGCATTTCTTGGTCAATCACGCCTCAGAGGAGCGAAATCTCAAACATCACTCTGTACCTGAGCACATTTTTTGATCTTCAATTCAAGTTTGACAAAGCCCAAATTCCCCAGTTGCTAGATTGGGTTAACCCTTGGGATGCCCCCCCAGCCATAACGACAACGCATGGAACAGATTGGGCAGTTGCAACTTTTTCAAACACAAGCCTAAAAGACAGTTACCTTGGTCTCTACGACGACACAAACAACATAGCCTTTGCGTTCAAGTTTATTGATTTGCCAGATTGGGGAAACATCGGTGCCTTAGCAAACAGACAGATCGATGCAGTGCGATTTCAGTATCAATTCAACGATTTAACAGTAAACCAGACGGCTTCACGTTCCTACCAGGTTCTAACCGTGTCAAAGAACAGTTACTCACCGCTCCAACAGGATACACTGCAAAGTCTCTTTGGCTTAAAAACGACCCCATTCACCGTGATGTCCCGCGATTTTAGCGATTACATAAAAGAAAACAACATCGGCTTCCTCGTATACGACAGAAACCAGCTTGACCCACAAATGATTCATAGCAAACTTCTACAGTTAATCTACTCAAACGACCGATACGTCATCTTCAAAGTCCTTTAAACTAAATCATCCATTGCTATTGGTCGCTGAAAACGCTGTTTAGATTTTTCAGGAAAGCCCCCATAATGCAATAGTAAATTTGGTCCAGCGAGTTTAGTCCTTGAGCACTGCACAGTTGGGGGATATACAGCCGGCGGTTAAGCTTTTTCTTTGGCTTTGCCTCTTGCACAAAAACGTTGCCGCTAAAGTTCGATTTCTTGCAGGTTGGCAAGCTGGGCATAAACAAAGTTTAGTGTTTTCCTCGTTGTCAGAAACAGGATTTCTCAAAAACTCACCGAAATAATAGTCTGGTTAAGGCTAATTATGTTACTTGACTGCTACTTATCGGTTTTAGAAAAAAAACTGAAAAGAAATCATTGTTGTTTTTGGCCGCATTGTGGACAAAACTTAGATTCCGCAGGAATTCGATTGGTGCATCTTGGGCAGATTTTTAGCAGAACCGGTTGTCGCAGTGGTTTGCCGCAATTGTTGCAGTAGTTGGAGTTTACGGGCACTTGCGAATAGCAGCTTGGACAAGTTAAGTACTGAGAATTCATAGGAACGGGAATCATAATAAAAGCAGAAAGAATGATTCAATCACCAAAAGAATATTGTACTTATTCGCTTTTTTCTTTTGTGCTGGAAAATTGTAAATAGTAAATGTTAATCAATTAAGTGTTCCTTGAAGTAAACAGGAGAGTTTGGGTTGAAGAGTTTAAAAGGCATTTTGGTCGTTGGGGAAAAAAATATCTTCAATGAGCTTGCCCAAGTTGTTGCTGTTGCTTCAGAAGCTAACCCTCTCGTTTTGACCATGTTCAAGATGGGTTACAAAGACAAGGGACTACCGGAAGTAATGCATAAGGTTCAGTTGCTTGAGAAAAAATCAGATGACATCGCATTCAAAATAAATGAAGACATCACAAGCGGCGCCATAAGCCCGAACATAATAGATAACTTGCTTAACTGTGTCCATGTTGCTGACGACATAGTTGACGTGTACTATTACATTAGTCGAGAATTGAACAGAATGGCAAAAGTTGACTCAGCAGGCTTTGAAATCAAAGAAGCCGAATGGAATTCAGTATATGAAAAAATGCTTGCTGTCGCAGAAAAGTCACTCATAAAGCTCAAACAAGCTTTATCGTCTTCGTCAATAACGGAGATTTTGGCGTTACGTAAAGAAATAGAAGCGTTAGAAGAACAAGGAGATGAAATAAAAGATCAAGGGTTCGACAGGCTGTATAGTTTAGCGCCAAAACTGAATTACCTGCAATTCTACCATTACTCCGAACTCTTGCATAAAACCGATGACATACTAGATGGCTGTGAAGATTTCGCAGACCTAATTGTTTCTGTGGTTACCTCTATAGTTAAGTGACCTGCAAATGGATTGGCTTTCTATCCTTCTTTTGGCTTTAACTTTTGTTGCGGTAATGTTGGTTTCAGGTAATAACCTGTCTGCTTGTGTTGGTCCAGCAGTAGGATCAAGAATCATAAGTAAACGGTTTGGCATGTTACTGGGAGCTGCAGGGTTTTCGCTGGGTCTCATATTCCAAGGCGTAACCATGACGAATACTGTGACTAAACTTATGCCAGTTGCGACTTCGCAGTTTCGAGCGGAAGTTTTGTTTGTGGCAATTTTAGTTTTTGTGGTTGCCGATTTAATTAGGGTGCCAATGTCTCTGAGCATGTCACTTGTAGGTTTGCTAACAGGCGTGTCGATTGCCAATGGAACCCTAACTAATGTCGCTTACCTCGCCGAGATAGTTGGTTTGTGGGTGATAGCCCCCCTAATTGCGATAGTCTTCGCTTTTTACTTGATAAGAATAATCAACAAAAGACAGCCAAAAAATATTTGGCATAGACTACAAACATACAAAATCTTGCTTATTGTTTTGGCTTTTTCCACATCTTACGTGTTAGGGGCTAATACCATTGGTTTGATAGTTGCCACGGGCGGCTTTGACTTGACCACTGCGATATTGTCAATTGCTGCAATTTTCATTGGAACATTCTATTTGAGTGCTGGCGAAATTCGCAGGGTTTCGCAGGAGCTTTTTCTGATGCGGTACCCAAATGCTACTACAGCCCTCCTAACTTCAAGCGTTTTGGTTGAAGCGGCTACACTTTTGAATATCCCTCTGTCTAACACTCAAGCGCTCTCATCTGCCGTTTTCGGGACAGGCATTTCCTACAAATCCAAGTTTGTTTCCATCAAGCCTTTTTTAATTACAGTTTCAAGTTGGGTAATTGCACCATTGCTGAGCTTCGCCATAGGATTCTTCATAGCTAAAATTTAGTTTCGTTAGTGGGCTAAACTTTGATCCACACTTGATCAAGAGAGCCCTATAGGCATCAATAAAAAGTTAAAGCGCATTAGCAACCTCCAGATTCATCGCAAATTTTTTACTCTAGATTAACATATAGTAATATGAAGGTGCATATGATGGCCTTAATTGAATGTCCCTTCTGTAACGAAATTCTTGAAGTTAACCCACCTGATAAACTTCACACTGCCTTCTCATTCGTAAACCCAATACCAAATAGTTACTACGGTGACATAGTGAAAACAAAACATAATTGCCCTAATCAAAACTGCAAAAAACCACTCAAAGTCAAGTGGTATGCCCCACTCGAATACTTAAATCGCTTATGATCGCAAATAAAAGATACTCGATATGTTCAGAATTGAACTGAGAGCGAAGCTGTTAAAATCCAAATTCTCTGCGTTCTAAAGGAAAGATTCTTTTAAAGAATAATAGAGTGCGGTTGCCGGGATTTGAACCCGAGTCGACAGCTTGGGAAGCTGCAGTCCTACCGAACTAGACTACAACCGCAACAGTTACCTGCAGAAGCGCAGTAGCTATTGCATAGGGATAGTCCATTTGATATAGAAACCTTACTGTCAAGCGTTTTTGGCGAATCAGTTATCATTTAAGGATTCTATCTGCGTCAACGGTATATCTGCAGTTAGTCAGTTCACGTATGAGTGCAAGTTTCCAGCTGTCGCGGTCATCGAACGCTGTAACGTTTATTCCTTCAAAGTCGGTCGGGCACTCAAAGTTTGCGCATTCGCGATAGAAGACTATTATATGGTCTTTGCCAAGCTTGCCTATTAGAAAACCAAGTTCAAAAACCACGTCCTGCCTTGGTCTGAGCCTTCGTTTTGTGGGCGATTCCTCCTTAGCGTATGCAAAATCGTCAGGTGACAGCAAAACTACGGCAAAACATACATCTTTGTAGTCTGCGAAGCGTTCAACAATTTTTCTGCCTTGACTTGGCTCCTCACACATAACTACTGGGACAAGCCAGAGTTTAGTCAAAGCATTAGTGATTGCCTGTTTCATTTCATCATCTGTGCCACAAACAACGAAAATCCTGCGCCGATCCGAAACAGACTTTGTTGATTGAAATGGATCCAGATTTTTTTCGGTTGAGGATAAAAATTTTTCAGTGCATAGGTATACGCCTTTGACTTTGCTTTTGAGGATGCTTTCGAGGAGATATTTTTTGTCTTTGGCGGCTACAAGGTTTTCTTGGTTAGGAAGTTTTAGTTTGTCGGCTGTTTCATAGGACCAGAAGATGACGGCTTTCTTGACTTTTATGGGGTTGAGAAGTTTGCCCATGAACCAGAAAGGTTGGCTTGCGGTAAAAGGTGTGGAGAAGGTTCTTACGAGTTCCTCTTGGGGAACGTTAAATCGGATACCGGATTTACCTGGCTCGGCGTATTCGATATAGATGTGGTATTTGGGTACTTGCACACTAATCGATGGCTAATCAACCGTTCTAAGCTCAAAAACCTTACCATACACAAAGGTTACGATGAAACGCAAACAAAATGGTTATCAGACAGAAACCTACACATTTAGCGTGCAAGGAGAAACCTACCGTGCCCAAAAACTACACCTACACCGATGCAGGCGTTAACCGGCAGCAACGCCATCAATCCAAAAAAGCGCTGACGGCACTCAAAGAAACGTATAGGCACATAGGTTTTTGGCGGCATTATCCATCTGCGGTGTAGCAACATGTTCCCAGTCGGCGACAACATTTTTCTTGATTTAGAATTCGAAGGCGTCGGAACTAAAGTACTGGTTGCTGAACTTGCGGATAAATACGACAGTATTGGCGTTGATGCTGTGGCTATGGTAGTTAATGATGTTATTGGCTCGGAGCTAAACCGCTCGCCCTAGCAGACAACATTCATGCAACCGCCAGTGAACCTAATATAGTAAATGCATGGCTCAAAGGCATAATAGACGGCGCCAACCAATCCGAGTGCCCTGTTACAAACGGCGAAACAGGCGACGTCGCAGAAATCATCAAAGGCCTCACCCCCAACTCAGGCTTCGACATGGTTGTCTCGGCGATCGGTAAAGTTGACAAGCCAAATATCATCACTGGCGAAGGGATCAAACCCGGCGACCCCATAATCGGATTAGCAAGTAGCGGTGTTCACAGCAATGGCATCACCCTTGTGCACGATTTCTATTCAAG
>CAVUHI010000006.1:0-165990 GCA_963741295.1 Candidatus Bathyarchaeota archaeon | reverse complement strand
ACATGATTGATCATTTAAGCATCGAAGCACCTGTTGAAATCGTCATCGGCAGCACTGGCAAAGTCGCCAACACCAAAGCCATGGTAGAAGGTGTCGAAGAACGCAAACGCAAAAACCCCGAAAAATACAACGCTGCCTTCAAACGAGCCGAAGAACTTGCCTACGAAGGCAGAGCAGCATTAGAATTCTATAACCTAAAAAAAGTCGGCGAACTCATGAACGAAAACCACCATCTGCTCCAAGAAATCGAAGTCTCAAGTAAAGAACTAGGCTTATAGTTGAAGTAGCCCGAAAGCAAGGAGCTTTTGGCGCTAAACTAACAGGCGGCGGAGGTGGAGGATGCATGTTTGCGTTGACACCGGGCAAAGAGTTGCAGGGCAAAGTTGCATCTGCCTTCAAGACGGCTGGCTACGAGTTCTTAGCTACCAAAATCGGCGTTGTAGCCCAGCATTAAAAAAGAGGCGGATAAATCGCCCTACATTTTTCTTTTATGATATTAGACTTTTTTGACTTCATGTGGACTCTGTTTTTCCATGGTATTTCGGAATTACTTAAGAAAGACCTATAAGCCCGTCATACTACATATTAGAATATTAGAATATGTGGTAGTTTAGGTTGAAACCGAGACCAAAAAGAAGATCAAATCAGCTTTCCACAAACGTTTCAAAACTGTTTCACGACTGTTTCAGCCAACTATCATATCATTCGAATACCATAATATACAAAAGTAAAGGTGAAATAAAATGAAAAACTGGAAAATATTAACAATCATTAGTGTTGCAGCGATAGTAGCTGCATTGTTAGCTTCAACCGCATTTGCCGCAGCCATGATGGGCGGCGGCGGTTACGGAGGCTATGGCGGAATGATGGGCGGAGGCTACGGAACCGGCTATGGATACAACAGCCCACCATACACAACAGGTACAACTAACGCTCCAGCATCATCAACTCAATACTATCAGCCAGTTTACCCGATGATGTTCGGAGGAGGCATGATGGGCAGATTAGGCAATGGCTAACGGCTTTAGAGGAATGATGGGCAGCTACGGATACACAGCACCCTACTCCAACACTGGAACACCCCTAACTATCTCTAACGCAGTAACAATAGCCCAAAACTATGTGTCATCAATTGGAAACCCTGACTTAGTCGTTAAACAAGTTGAAGAATACTCAGCCAACTTCTACGTCCAAGTCAACGAGAAAAGCGGCAACGGAGCCTTTGAACTCTTAATCAACAAGTACACAGGCAGCATCTATCCTGAGATGGGTCCTAACATGATGTGGAACACCAAATATGGCATGATGCGAGGCGGAATCTTGGGCGGAATCTTTGGAACCCCAACCACAACCATGACAGTAACAGCAACACAAGCAACAACTGACGCCCAACAATACCTAACCAGCTACCTGCCAGGCACAACTACAGGCGATGTTACAACCTTCTATGGCTACTACACTATCGAAGTGCTTAACGGCGGAACAACCTACGGCATGTTAAGCGTTAACGGCTTCACCGGACAAGTCTGGGTCCACACCTGGCATGGAACATTCGTCCAAGAACAGCAAGTAAGCTAAGAAAACCACTCCCTTTCTTTTTTGTATCCCCAATTTAGAATAACGAAAACCTAAAGAGATGAGGACCATGTTAGAATATTCAAATAAGCAGGCAACAGAAATGCCGAAACCACAATTTGACATGTCAATATACGAGCTACAAGCAGAAATTTCAAAGACCCTAGCTCATCCTCTAAGGATTGCAATTATCCATTACCTAAAAGATGGCGAAAAAACAGTAAACGACCTTACCCAAACACTTGGCGCTAGCCAATCTAACATATCTCAGCATTTAGCAATAATGAGGCAAAGACAAATCGTTAAAACAAGAAAAGACGGCTCAACTGTTTACTATCGAGTTGCCAGCCCAAAAATCAGCCAAGCTTGCGACATGGTCCGAGAAGTACTCATAGAACAGCTTAACCAAAGACAAGAAATAGCAAAAACGTTTTCGCCATAAGAGGAATTAAAAATGTGCCCATTTGGTTTTGGATGTGGTTGTGGCGGAGGATCCAACAATGACAAGAGAGAAGGCACCCGAGAAGTAATTATGATTCCTTGCAAATACTGCGGAGCTCTCTTTCAACAAACAGCGACATTTTGCCCCAATTGTGGAGCGAAGAGAACTGTTTAAAACCAAAGAAAATAACTGGTAATTTGGAGAGTGCTATTTTGTCTAGACTTTACAAATATCCTCCATGTGGGTGGTTTTTTTTCGTAAGAAAAATGTTTCTTGAAATGGCCTAAAAAACGAATTCAAAATTGGAGTTTGTAGCTGTAATTATGTAGTCACATATCTTGAAATATCGAGCCATAGGTAACAATCAATTAGTATTTTAGACAGGGCATAAAAAGGATGATATTATGAGAAAATTGGCTGTTTTAACTTTTATAACGCTCGACGGCGTCATTCAGGCTCCTGGAGGACCAAAGGAAGATACTAGTGGCGATTTCAAGCATGGCGGATGGTCTGTTGGTTACTGGGATGATTTTCTAGGCAAGGTTATGGAGATGCAAATGGCAAACCCGTTTGATCTGCTTCTCGGCCGCAAAACCTACGAGATATTCGAGGCGCACTGGCCAAATTCAAAAGAGCCTGGAGCCGACAAACTTAATGCAACTAAAAAATATGTTGTCTCAACAACCCTTGGGAAACTCTCTTGGAATAATTCCATCCTAGTCACCGGTGACGTTGCCGAAGAAATTAAGAAACTCAAGAATCAGGAGGGTCCCGAGATACAGGTTCATGGCAGTTCCAACCTCATCCAAACGCTACTAAAAAATGATCTTGTTGATGAGTTACGTTTGAAGATATTTCCAGTTACGATTGGCGCAGGTAAACGCCTTTTCGGAGATGGCACGATACCAGCCTCATTCAGACTCCTCGAAAGTAAAACTTCAACTACAGGCATAATAGTTGGCACATATGTTAGGGATGGAGCGATTAAAACGGGATCATTTTAGCGGGTGCTCATTCTGCGGGGACCTATTTTTCCTTATTACCGTTGACAGAATTTTTGATCTGATAGCTGTTCTTGCTATGAAAAACTCGCTCAAAAAAGTCAAAAAATGCTTAAATATTCTTTATTCCTACCCTTTTTTGGTGTAAGAATGAGTAACAAAACACTTTTTGAAGTACCCCAAAACGATGCCAATAGAGTTTGTAAGGAAATTGCGGTCGAATTTTTTAATTTAATAGCTTCGGGAAGACCAAAAGATGGATTGCCCTTTTTTTCGCCAGAATGTAAGACTCACAATCCATATACCGTTGGAGGCATCAAGGAATTAATTGACGCAATGATAGCCGTGCAAAAACAAGGACCTCAAGGAATTATAAAAGGGTCAACGGCTGATTTTAGACTCATTATTAGGCAGGTTCTTGCTGAAGGTGACCTGGTTGCAGTGCATACTCAAGTATCAAGCTCCAATTCAAGTGGAGGAGGTTTAAGGCAAGTTCATCTTTTCCGTTTCAGTGGAGACAAAATTGTGGAATACTGGGATATTACACAAATGGTACCTGAGAACGCACCTAACGCAGCTGGAGCATTCTCTTAAAGGAGTTTATTCGACCATAACGTTATCTGGGTAAGGAGAAAATGAGAGGAAAATAACATGAACAAAGTAGTCTCGAAAGACGGCACAGAAATCGCTTATGACAAACAAGGTCAAGGACCAGCAGTAATACTCATTGATGGCGCCCTTAGTTTTCGATCATTCGGAGCTATGCCTGAATTAGCTAAATTACTCTCGACAAATTTCACTGTAATTGACTACGATAGACGGGGTCGAGGTGAAAGCGGTGATACTAAACCCTTTGCGGTTGAACGCGAAATCGAGGATATTGAGGCATTGATAAAAGAAGTTGGAGGATCGACCCATTTGTATGGCATCTCTTCAGGAGCATGTTTGGCAATTGAGGCAGCAATCAAACTCGGCACTAAAGTCAAGAAGTTAGCGCTCTATGAACCACCATACAAATCTGGAGAGAACGCCCTCGAAGAATGGATAGAATACAACCAGCGGCTTACGGAATTCTTGGCGAAGAATCTTAGAGGAGATGCAGTGGCGCTCTTTATGAGTTTTGTCGGGACATCACCAGATCAGATAGAGGGCATGCGGAAAGCACCAATTTGGCCTACGCTTGAGTCTGTAGCGCCTACTCTGTTGTATGATGCTGCAGCGATGGGCGCAAACCGCAAGATACCCATTGAACGGGTTTCACATATAACCGCTTCAACACTTGTTATGCACGGCGGTGCAGGTGTTCCTTTCATGAAACAAACAGCACTAACACTTAGCAAAGCAATCCCCAACGCAGAATTTCGAACAATCGAAGGTCAAACGCATGCATTAGAATCTGAAGCCATTGCTCCAGCACTGGTGGAGTTCTTCAGGGGATAGTGCATACGTTCGGTTCCTTTTTTCGGTCCACAACTAGCTAAATATCATATCATTATTCTGTAACGAAATGTGAGCCAATAAAGATATATTGACTACGAAACCATCTCAAGTATAGGAGAATTTTTGAAATGACTACCGATGAAAACAAAGCCATCGTCTGCAGATTCATCAAAGAAGTGTTGGGCGGCGGCAATACCGACCTTATCGACGAATTGCTTGCACTAGACTATATGAATCCGAGTATGGGCGTCAACAATCGCATTGGTTTCAAGGCTGTGATTTCCGGTTTGAAGGCTTCTGCGCCGACTCGCGATTTTGAAATCGAGGATTTAGTAGCTGAAGGCGATTCAGTCGTATTTCGAGGCAACATGAACGTAACCCTCGCCAATGGGAAAAAGGTCTCTGCCCGAGTTATCACATATTACCGTCTCGTTAACGGGAAGATAGTGGAAGATGAACCAATAAGTACCCCGCCTCTGACCGAATTATTAGCCGGCATGATGCCGCCAAAGTCAGACGCTTAAGCTAAATCTTCATAGGTTAGGCGTCTTCGCGCGCTTTTACTAGTGAAATGGTGCGGATCACAATCAACTTCCGAATTCAATTCATCACTATTCTAGAGAGCATCTAATGGCTGCACTGTAAGGCATTTTTACTGGTAAATTGGTGCTAGTATCCCGCACCATTGATATTTCGGAAATGACCAATGAGATTCGTTTAACATTTCCTTGAATTTTATCAAGTTAATTTTGTGGGTTTGTGGCTCTTGATGAAGGTTCCCTCGTCGAGTTCTTCGAACGCTTTGTCCAATTCTTCTTCGGTGTTCATCACAATTGGCCCTCTCCACGCTACTGGCTCGTTTAATGGTTCACCTGCGACAAAAAGAAATCGAGCACCGTTTAGAGTTGAAATTTTAACTGAATCTCCTCGACTGAAAACGGCACATTGTCCGCTTTCAATTTTCTGATCATGAACTTCGACAGATCCATTTATGATAT
This sequence comes from Candidatus Bathyarchaeota archaeon, assembly GCA_963741295.1. Classification (GTDB taxonomy): domain Archaea; phylum Thermoproteota; class Bathyarchaeia; order Bathyarchaeales; family Bathycorpusculaceae; genus Bathycorpusculum. The sequence continues at coordinate 160,534 of CAVUHI010000006.1, read as the reverse complement.
AACTAAAAACGGTAAGATTTTTGTGCGTCAAGTGCTGAAATTCTTTTCCAACAGCTAGTTCAACATCAAAATATTCTGTTTCAGTGGAAAGGTCTCGAACGGGTCCTTCAATTTCCTCTATTTTACCCGCTATAACTTTAATCGTTTGACCATCTTTCTTGATCGTAGGTATTTGGTCTTTTGTTATCCCTCGATATTTTGGGTCAGTCATCTTCTTTTTAGCTGGCAGATTCACCCAAAGCTGAAATCCCTGCATTAAGCCATCGTATTTTTGGGGCATTTCTTGATGGATAATGCCTGACCCAGCAGTCATCCACTGCACATCTCCAGATTTGATTGCGCCTTTATTGCCCATGCTATCGCCATGTTCAACCGCGCCTGTCCACATGTAAGTGACTGTTTCCATTCCTCTGTGAGGATGCCAAGGAAACCCCTTGATGTAATCTTTAGGGTTCTCTGAACCAAAATGGTCTAAGAGCAGAAACGGATCAAGCGTGGAGTCATCATCATTGCCCAGAACGCGTCTTAATTTCACTCCTGCCCCTTCAAGAGTTAGTCTTCTTTGCAAAATCTTTTCGACTTTTCTTTCCAACAAAAACCGCTCCCATAAAACACTACTGCTAAGCAGTAAATAACGATTCTCAAAAATACTAAAAAAAGGTGGCTATTGTTTTCGTAAACATCAGCAGTGAGTCTAAGTTCAAATCCCAGCGGCCTCATTAATTATTCCGAACCCTTCACAGACTGTGTGAAAAGTCTCTTTCTCTTATGGCTATTTACCGTTAACCTTAAATCTAGACTGCTTTTAAACCAACAGCAAGAGCAGTTGAAAAGTCATGAGCGAACACGTAACAGGCACTCACAGAAGCCAAACAATACTCTTCCCAGACACTATCGAGAAGTACGTTGAAAAAGAAAACCCCGTAAGGTTCATCGATGCTTTTGTAGACAGCCTCAACCTGGAAAAGCTCGGATTCAAACACTCAATACCAGCTGAAACAGGAAGACCCTCTTACGATCCTTCAGACCTGCTCAAACTCTACGTTTACGGCTACCTAAACCAAGTAAGATCCAGCAGGAAACTGGAGAAAGAATGCCACCGAAACCTCGAAGTCATATGGCTCATGAAAAAGCTCGCTCCAGACCACAAAACCATCGCTGACTTCAGAAAAGACAACGTAGACTGCATAAAACCGGTATTCAAAGAATTCGTTTACCTCTGCAAAAGCCTCGATCTATACGGCGCTCAACTCGTAGCTATTGATGGCACCAAATTCAAAGCCGTGAATTCAAGAAGCAACAACCTCAACGAGAAAACAGTCGCTTTGAGGCTCAAAAAAACAGAAGAAAAGATAGCAGAGTACCTCAAAGAAATGGACCAAAACGATACAGCTGATTCAGATGAAGATGAAAGCGTAAATGTCGATGAGCTTAAGGAGAAAATATGCAAGCTTGAAGAGGAAAAGCAACGATACGAGCAGGTTCAAAACCAAATGAAGGCAACAGGCCAGAGGGAGGTTTCACTTGTAGATCCAGATAGCCGTTTGATGCGAGTCGACAGTCAAAGGCTTGAAGTCTGCTACAACATTCAGACATCTGTGGATGCTAAGCAGCACTTATTGTGGATTACAATGTTATCAATAATTCGACTGATCACCATCAATTGGTCAATGATGCTATGGCGGCAAAGCAAACGCTTGGTGTTGAAATGCTGGAGGTCACGACTGACAAAGGTTTCTACGTCATGAAGGATTTGAAAGATTGTGAGGCAGAAGGCATAACGGTGTTTATGCCAATTCCTGAGGTTGTGAATCCTCATAAAAGATATTGTGTGCCCGAGCCAGAATTCTACACTGACAGATTTGTTTATGATTCGGTAAAGGACGTTTATGTTTGTCCTGCTGGTCAGGAACTGGGGTTTTGGAAGTGCATTCATAAGGATAGTCCTGAGCGAGGGAGAGTTTACAAAACGGCTTGTTGCGCCATTTGTGGTTTTAGGAGTAAGTGTACGAGAAATAAGCGTGGCAGGATTATTTTTAGGGGGGAGTTTGAGGATGCTGTTGAACGGCTGAGGTTAAGGTTGGGGACTTTTGAGGGTAAAGAAAAGTTGAGGTTGAGACGGGAGTTGGTGGAGCATCCGTTTGGAACAATAAAGAGGGCGTTTAATCAGGGTTATTTGCTGTTGAAGGGTCTTAGGAAGGTTAGAGGAGAAGTTGGGTTTACGATGCTTGCTTACAATATGCGAAGGGTCATCAATATTTTTGGCGTTGGAACGCTAATAGCTTTGGTGAAGGCGTAAGAAAAGCAAGAAGTGCAAGCGACCCATTGATAGAGAGGAGGATTGAACTCAAATGCACTTCGCTTTTAATTCCAAGTTTTTACACGGTCTGTTTTGGGTCTGAGACCCAGCGGCCTCACCACATTTTGCAAGCTACGCACAAAACCAATTAGTCTTTAGCCTCGGGGAATCATTGCCACAAATTGTTCAGGCTCCATCTGCATGGATGCAAACACTGCTAGCGCTATGCTCCAGAAAACGTCATCGTGGGTGCCGTTGGGATGAGAGTACCCTATAGTCCCATCATTTCGGTGTTCGTAGCGTTCGACGTTTAGTTCGCTACATATGTCTCCTCGGTAGGGTTTTTCCCAGTTTAGCAGGGGATAGTAGAACTTGCCGTTTGCCATGCGTTGCTTAAGGACACTGGCCATTTCGCTTTTTCGGGGGACACTAAAGATGACGCCTTCCGCGTTATTGATGCCTGCATTTTCCATGTCGGTGATGAAACTTGGGCCTTCGCGGGTGATATCTACTCGGATGCGTTCAAAGCCTCCCCAGCGATCCTGCAACGCCTTGATATAACCTAAAACGGGTGCGTATTTTGTTGGTTGGCTGAATATTTTGAGGTGACGCAGAAAGAGGGTGTCGTTTCTGCGTTCTACAACCGAGAAAACCATGTAGTCTCGGGTTTGAGCAGGGTCTAAACCACCAAAAAATTCGCCACTCTGCTCTACTTCGGGGTCGTGTACTTCGAGTTCTTCGTCGATGTTCTTTGCTGTGCCGATGCAACGAGCAATTAAGCTTTGGTTTAACCAGACGTTGTCGTCTTCTACCCATTCAGCCATCATTTCTCTCTGCCAACGCGACGGATCATCGCCCATCTGCGTCTTGATTTGCGCTATGATGTTGGGTTTTAGGGGTCCATTTGGGCTGAGGGCTTGCTCATAGGTGACATGAGAGGTTTTATAGTGGCTATATTTTTTGTCGGTGAAGATCTTGTAGAAGATGTTATCGGCGCTCCAAGGCGTGCTGCTGCAGACGAATTTGCCGTCGGTCGTTCCGAGCGTATATAGGATGGCGTCATAGAGATCTTCGTTGTTTGCCACGAAGTTGAATTCATCCGCATAGACCACATGAAGGGTTGGTCCTCGGATAGTTTCTGGGCTGTTGGGGAATGCTTCGATGCTGCTTTCGTTGACAAAGTTGATCACGCGTTTTTTGGGGCTTTAGAACTACGCCGGCGGGTAGTTTATGGGCAAAGGCTGCGATGCGTGAGATGATTCGTTTGGTTTGCCGCCAAGAAGGACCGACGATTCCGATTGCAACTTTTGGGTGCGTAACAGCATATCTGAGAAGTAACGCCGATATGGTTTCGGTTTTACCGCTTTGTCTACACCAACGTGCAGCAATAAACTGGTTTTCCTCAAAATTTTAATGAATTCTCTCTTGGTAACTGTAGGGCTTAAAATCTAAGAAATGCGTCAAAGAAATCGAGGGTGTTGGTGCTTAATTTTTCGGTCTGTTCCCTAACGGTTTGTTTTAGTTGGAGGTTTTCTTTTTGTATCCCTTGCCATTTAGCCAGGAACTGGTTGGGGCGTAAGGCTCGGGGTTCTTTCTTGAATTTCCTTGAGCGCTTGTTTAAGTTGTGCATTTTGCTCTTCCATCACCTTTACTTTCTGCTCAACATCGCGATAATGGGCATAATCGACGACGAGTTCTTTGTAAATTTTAGAAATGTTAGCGACTGTTTGCAGACGCTGAACCTCAAGCCTGTTTAGTCCAGGCTTAATAGAAGCTTTTAGAGCACCCGCCAACATCATGATTGCTTCTTCAACACTAGGCAACTCCCGCGGAAAAAGAACCGAAGAACAAACATAGCCTTGAGTCTGCAACTGCAAACCCAAACGTTGACACTTCACAATCACAGCTCCCGGCGTCTTTTGCAGTTTACCAGCAATCTCACCGACAGACGCGTTACCTTCCGCGAGAGCTTTAAGTTCAGTTTCCTCTTGGATTGTCCATCTTTTGCGATTAGTCACCGATGATTCCCGATTGTTTGCTCGCCAACTGAGCTTATAAATTCTTATTTACAGACCCAAAAAAACAAGACCTGTACAACAACAAAAGCCCCACCGACACAGAAACAAAAATCCGATCATTTGACTAATTTTAAATAGAACTTGAAGCAATAAAGAATTCTTGTTTGTAGGCAACTTAAGTTGTCTGCAAAACACAAATTAAAGGACACAAAAAATGTTAAAAAACAAAAAATTAGCTACGACACTATGTATTCTTATGATATTCTGTATGACAACAACAATGACGCTTGCGCCAACAACTCTCGCTCATAATCCCCCTTGGCAAATCCAAACATGGTCATATGTTAGCGCCTCTCCAGAAACGGTGGGCGTTGGTCAACCAACATTAATTGTTGTTTGGTGTAACCTAATTCCGCCAACTGCCGCTGGTCAATACGGTGACAGATACACGTTTAACGTCAACATCATCTCGCCTAGTGGATCTAACGAGACTTTAGGACCTTATACCTCTGACCCAGTAGGAGGAACCTACTTCAGTTACACACCAACAGAAGTGGGCAACTACACATTGCAAGCATTTATGCAACAGCACGTCATCAACGGTCAACCCCTTAACCCGGCCGTTTCAACCACCTCTCAATCTGGATACGCCTACTGGGGAGATACTCTCTCAGCCAGCATAAGCTCGCCAACAACATTGACGGTTCAAGAACAAGCTATACCTACCTACAAAGAAACTCCGCTGCCAACTGATTACTGGACACGACCAATCTACGGAACCAACCATGACTGGTATAGGATCGCTGGACAATGGCTCGGAGGCGGCGATAGCATATCTAACGCTCGCGTAAACGTATTCTCTGATGGACCAACTACATCGCATATTAACTGGGCAGTTCCACTTACCGCTGGAGGCTTGGTTGGAGGCGGTCATAGTTACACCAATTACGGCGCAAACACGTATTCTGGCCAATCATATGAATCAATCAGCGGTCCAAACATAGTCGAAGCCGGCTTAGTTTACTATACTGTTTCTACACCTCCAAGAGAAGGATGGTATGCGTTAAACCTCTATACTGGAAACGTGGCATATTTCAAAAATACAACAGGCTTTTCAGCGACTTCCAATGGTGGCGGTGGCACAATAGGATCAGGGAGCATATCGAACGGGGCGCCCTCGTTTGGTCAAGTCCTTGAAATCGACAATCCAGATCAACACGGAGCTTTCTACTACTTGTGGGCTACTACCACTGACAGGACGAACACTTGGGATATGATGGATGCCTCCACTGGAAACTACATATGCAGCATAGCAAATGTCACCCAATCTACTAGAACGGCTTCTGGGTCTACTGTAACTACTGGAGCCACAGGTACATCTAAAACCGACAACGTTGGAAGCATATGCTACTATAACCTCGTTAATTTAGGCACTACTTCAAGCCCTCAAATGTTCTTGCAAATTTGGAACACAACACAGGCTATCTGGTACCAAACCCTACTTCCTGGAACAGTATACTATCAGGCATCCAACCAATATTGGTCTTGGAGACCTAATTTGAATTGGACATTCAACGGAAACTACGGCTTCTCTTTGAACCAGTCAATACCTGCAGTACAAGGTAGCATACGCCAAATATTCACGAACGACATGATTATTGGTGGAACCACCGGAAACATCACAAACAATCCAGGGCAGAACTACAACGGCAACTTGTGGGCACTCAACCTTAATCCCGCAAGAGGAGCAATCGGCAGCTTACTATGGAATATTACATTTACACCTCCGCCAGGCTTAGGTGACGCCGCAATTCAATCCTTACAATTTACAAACAAAGATACACAGTGGGGCGGAATCGACGCAAACAGTGGCGTATTCTGGTTCACCAATCCAATGCTACGAGTCTACTATGTCTACAGCGTATCCACAGGACAACTACTTTGGACAAGTGATCAATTGCCTCAATGGAATTTCTATGGAATGAGCACCAGCTGTCTTAATGGTGTACTCTACAGTTATGGCTATGACGGCATATTGCACGCGTTTAATGCAATTACAGGCGAGGTTTTGTGGACTTGGGCTGCTCCAGCTGTAGGCTTAGGTGAAACGCCATATCCATATACGCCTTTGTCGTGGGGTTGCGCTGCCAACGCCAGTGGTACAACGCTGATTTACCTGTATTCAAGTGAACACTCTCCGAATGCGCCTATCCGGCGTGATGCAGGTATATGGTGTGTCAATGGTACAGATGGAAAGATGCTTTGGATGCTGAACGGTTGGCCATACAGTGCTCCGATAATTGCTGACGGTCGACTATTGTACGCGAACAATCAGGATGGCTTGATCTACTGTTTCGGTCCTGGACTTAGCAAAACTACAGTTTCGGCACCTCAAACACTCGCTACTTTAGGACAGAGTCTGATGATTACTGGCACAGTCACCGACGACACGCCCTCAGGCAAAGACCAAGGCACCCCAGCAATAAGCGATTCCAGCATGGATAATTGGATGGCATACCTCTATCAGCAACAACCCTTCCCCACTAACGCAACCGGAGTTCCAGTGACATTAGACACTATTGATCCAAACGGCAACCTCGTCCATATCGGCGACGTGACAAGTGACAACACAGGATCCTACGGCTTCATGTGGACCCCACAAATTGCAGGCACCTACCAAATCATCGCTACTTTCGGCGGGTCTGAATCTTACGGAAGCTCATATGCCACCACATACACAGGCGTAAAAGACACACCATCAACAACCACCGCTCCAACTGCTCAACCAGCAACAATGGTTGAAACATACTTTGTTCCCGCAATCGCAGGCCTATTCGTCTTAATCATCATTGTCCTCGCACTAGTGCTATTGCAGATATTTAGAAAACACGCATAAATAAAACTAAATCTTCCTCCTCTTTTTTTATTCACAAACTCAACCGAATCGTCTGAGTATATTTTTGATGAGAATTAGTTGATGAACAAGACTTGAACTTAGGGGTATAGTCGGAAACGAGTAACGGATAATGTCGAAAGAAAAAAATAACCGACATTCATAAAAAAAAAATTGTTAGCAAAAAGCTAATTTGGCGATTTGCTAATTCATCTCTGCTGGTTTTTTCTTTCAAGGGCATTTTGGTCGAGATAGTATTTTCCGTTGACTTCAACGAACATTTTTGCTTTTTCTCTACGCCTCTCCATGATTCTTACAGTTATCCGTGACAAACCCAGTTCTTTAGCTGTAAGGGCGGTTTGCGGACTTACGGCTCCTTTCTCTTGGAATTTCTGGATAATTTCCTGGATTTTCTCATCTCGCCAGCCTTGCGGCTCTGTTTCTTCTTGTTTAGTTGGTGGAGGAGGGGGAATTGGAGCGATGATTGGCGTAGTTTGTGCTGGGGCTTGGGTTTGTTGGGTTTCTTTGGCTACACTGAAAGTTGCTTTGCCTTCGTTGTCAGGGCCAATTCCGCTGCTGTCTACCTTCGGTGCTTCAGAGGGTGTTGGAGTCAGTTTCATAACAACTTCAGTTTTGTTTTTCACTGAAACAGAGATCGGCATTGAAGCAATGTACCCTGTAGCACTGGCTTTAATTGAGTAATCGCCATCTTTGAAATCGTCGAAAACAGCTTGTCCTTTGTTGTTGGTTGTGCCTGACAAATCTTGTTGACCGCTAGCGGATACAGTTGCTCCAGAAATTGGAGCTTGAGTTTGAGCGTTTTTAACTATCACCGTAAATTTGCGTTGGCGACTGAGCCATATGAGGATTATGATGATCACTATTACGATGATAATTATGATTAAGATGATCCAAATAATTGATCCGAAGCCAGATGAGCTCGGGGTTGGTGTTGAAGATGCACTTGAAGGACCAGCTATAACTGACACAGTGTTGTCTTGGCTATTGGTAAAATATATTGCACTTTTGCCTGAGTCATAGGTTCCTGCCCAAGGTAAATGCCCCACAGCTATGGTTTCGACCACTTTGTTTGTACTGTCTGATATTGCTACGACTTTGTTGCTTTGATGAAGGGCTACGAATATTTCGCCTCGAGAGGGATCGTAAACTAACCCTTCAACTTGAACTTCATAATTCAAGTCCGAAATAGTTGCAACCACCGCATTAGTGCTATCCGAAATAACTGTGACAACAGTAGGGATTCCGTTGGCTCCGCCAACACCTGTGGCTACTAATATCTCGCCTTTTCCAGAATCGTAGGCTACAAATTGAGGACTACCTGGCATAGGTATAGTTGCAACTACCTCGTTGGTACTATCAGATATGACTGAGAGAGAGTAATTCTTTGAGTCAGTTTCATAATTGGATACGAACACCTCGCCTTTGCCAGAATCGTAGGCGATGCTAAAAGGTTCGACTCCTACGGGTATGGTTGCTACGACGGTGTTTGTGGTGTCTGATATTACTGAGACCGTGCCGTCATAAGAATTAGTTACAAACATTTCGCCCTTTGCGGAATCGTAAGCTATATTGTAGGGGGATTTTCCTACGGGTATGGTTGCTATTACCGTGTTTGTGGTATCTGAAATAACTGATACAGAGAAGTCATGCAAATTGACTACGAATATCTCGCCTTTAGCAGAATCATAAGCTACTCCATAGGGGTAGCCGCCTACAGGTATAGTTGCAATTACGGTGTTTGTGCTGTCAGAAATAACTGAAACAGTGTTGCCTTGACCATTACTTACGAATATCTCGCCTTTAGCAGAATCATAAGCTATGCCTTGCGGAGTATTTCCAACAGGTATTGTTGCGGTTACTCCAAGGGCGCTAACCATGTTGACTGTTGACAAAACAAAGATTACAATGAAGACTAAAACCATAAGCTTGGAATATTTACCCCTCACAGATATTACTCTCCTTTCCTTCTAAATCGGGTAGCGGCCAAGGAGATTTAAGGGTTTTGCTTGCTTGGTACGTGCCCATTCCAAAATCATTTTGAAGCTCCAAGCAGAATCCAGCGTGGACCGCAGCTTTCATTCGAGACAATTGATTCCATTGCATATAAAGCAGAATAGAACCTCAAAACCCGATTGTTTCAACCATCGACTATAGCATATTACTCGATTGAGATTACAAAAGCCATCGATACAGAAACACAAATGTCAACATACGCCCACACTACACCCACACTGCCCAACATAGAATCCAACATGACTGTGCGAACCAACCCATCTCCCCACACACAAACTCCAACAGAAAAACAACCCAAACCCAAAAAGGAAACAAATCCAAAGCCCCGTGTGTAGTGTGCAATCACTAGCGCCACCACACCCACACAAAGAAAACTAAAGGAAATTTGCGATTGTTTTAAAAGAAGGCAACAGGTAAATTGGATTTGAGGCGAATCAAAGTGGGCTTAAGAAACTTTATAGAGCAACTCCAAAACAAGGGTGAATTAACAAAAATTACAAAGCCTGTCTCAACCGAGTACGAGATGGCAGGCATTATCGCGGCTTTAGGCGAGAAACCGGTTTATTTTGAGAACGTTAAAGAATCCAGCATCCCGGTGGTTGCTGGGTTGGTGTCTTCTAAAGAGTTGATTTGCCGCTCAATGGGCATAACCAAAGAGCAACTTCTGCCGAAACTGCTCGCAGCAATCGAAAAGCCTATCGCACCACAATTAGTTGAGAAGGCACCTTGTCAGGAAGTTGTCGAGAAAAACTGTTGATTTAACCAAGCTTCCAATCATGCATTACACCGAAAAAGACGGGGGAAAATACATCGCCTCAGCCGTATCCATTGTCAAAGATCCACAACTCGGCCCAAACATGTGCTTTCATCGCTTAATGCTCAAAGACAAAAACCACTTTGTAGCCCGAATCGTTGAGAACCGAGGCACAGACTCAGCTCTTAAGAAAGCCGGCGGAGAACTCAACATTGCCTTCTGTGTGGGCAACTCCACTGCAGTGCTTCTTTCAGCGGCTACAACCCTGCCAATCGGCGTAGACGAATTGGGAATGGCAAACGCATTAGAAAAAACTGATTTGGTCAAATGCAAAACGGTGGACCTTGAAGTTCCAGCAGACAGCGAATTCATCTTGGAAGGGCGAATCACCAAAGAGAAAGCGGCGGAAGGACCCTTCCTTGACTTAACCGGCATCGTTGACCGTGAACGCCAACAACCCGTCGTAGAAATCAAATGCATCACCCACCGCAAAAACCCCATCTACCAAACCATCCTGGCAGGTAAAAACGAACACAAGTTCCTCATGGGTATGCCAAAAGAACCCACTATCTCCAGTGAAGTCGGCAAGGTTTGCCAAGTTAAAGACGTCTACGTTACGCCGGGTGGATGCAGCTGGCTTCACGCTGTTGTGCAAATCAAAAAACTGAATGCGGATGACGGCAAAAAAGCGATAGACGCCGCGTTCAAAGGACATGGATCCCTCAAACACTGCGTCATTGTGGACGATGACATAAACATCTACGACCCACAGGACGTTGAATGGGCAATCGCAACAAGACTCCAAGCCGACAAGAACGTCATCATCCTCTCTAACCAGCCGGGCTCATCACTTGACCCCTCAGGTGACCTCTCAGAGGGCAAAAAAGCCACCACCGCAAAAGCAGGCTTAGACGCAACCGCACCCCTTGTATCCACAGGCAAGGGCTTTAAGAAAGTAGACTACATCAAAGTTGACTTAAACAAATATCTGTGATTAGTATGGAACTGACTAAACAAGAACAAGCTATGCTGGATGGCAAAGAAGGCTACGCTGTCCGCAAAAGCATGGAAATCCTAGTTGCGCTGGGCGAAATTTTCGATGCAAAAAGCCTAATCAAAGTGGGCAGCGTACAAGTCGCGGGAGTATCCTACCATAACCTTGGCGACGCAGGCTTAGAATTCCTAAACGAACTCGCCGTCGACGGCAGAGTCAAAGTCCTCACAACCCTCAACCCCGCAGGCATGGACTTGGAGAACTGGCAGCAACTCGGCATCAGCCCCGAATTCGCCGAAAAACAGAACCTTGTCATCGACGCTTTCAAACGCATGGGCATCCTAATCAGCTGCACCTGCACGCCCTATCTAATCGGCAACTTACCACTCTACGGCGAACACCTCGCATGGTCAGAAAGCAGCGCAGTCACATTCGCCAACTCTGTTTTAGGCGCAAGAACCAACCGTGAAGGCGGACCATCCGCACTTGCAGCAGCATTTGTCGGGAAAACCCCCAATTACGGGTTACATTTGGATGAGAATCGCATGCCCGATGTACATGTTCAAGTTAACGCAGAATTAACCAAACTCTCCGATTGGGGAGCTTTAGGCTACGCGATTGGCAAGAAAGCAGAAAACAAAATCCCATACATCACAGGCATAAAAGCAGCAGAACTCGACGAACTCAAATCTTTCTGCGCATCTGTCGTGACTTATGGCGCAAAACCGCTCTTCTACATGAAGGGCGTAACACCTGGAGCTGAACAGCAACCGCAACTCAAAGAAAAAGTGGTAATTGAGCAAAGTGACATCAAAAACGCTTACGATAACATCAACGACGAAGTGTCTGAAATTGAGCTTGTTTGCGTAGGTTGCCCGCACTGTTCAATCAAGGAAATATCCGAAATCGCAGAGTTAGTCAAAGGCAAAAAAGTAGCTCAGGGAACAGAGTTTTGGATAGCCACATCCCGAAGTGCAAAAAACCTCTCAGACCAACGAGGCTACACCTCAGCCATCGAGGCGGCTGGCGGCAAATTTGCCTGCGACACATGCATGGCAGTTGCACCCCTCAAAGGCAGGTTCAAATCATTGGCGACAACATCGGCGAAGGGATGTTTCTATTCGAGACAGAATCTTATGAAAACCAAGATGGGCAGCATGAAAGAATGCGTAGAAGCAGCGGTGACTGGAAAATGGAACAGCTAAAAGGCAGAATAATCTACAAAGGCAAAGCAGAAGGCGAAGCGCTGGTTACGGAGATGCCTATTTCTTTCTATGGCGGCGTGGACCCAAACACTGGCGTCGTCATCGAGAAAGGACACCAACTAAACGGTCAAAGCGTCAAAGGCAAAATCCTCGTATTCCCACAGGGCAAAGGCAGCACAGTCGGCAGCTACACGCTCTACCGCATGAAGAAAAACGGCACCGCTCCGGCAGCCATGATAAACAAAGAAACCGAAACCATCATAGCTGTCGGCGCCATCATAAGCGAAATCCCCACCGTAGACAAAGTGGATATCTGCAAGATAAAAACAGGCGACAAAGTCACCGTAGAAAAAGACATCGTCAAGATTCAATAAGCTATTTCTTATTTTATCTTAATTTCTTTTTATTCAACTCATTTTTTAAATTGAATTTTGTACATAACAAAATTTACTCATCCTAGATTAAGAAAGCGACCAACATCAAAATACACAGGAAAATGCAATGAACTGTAATGTTAAATTAGCAGAACACAAATAGACATAGTTGGTTACGATTACAATGAGCGATTCAAGACCCATAATCCTAAAAATCGGCGGTTCAGCCATCACCGACAAAACAGGAGAATTAGCGGCAAAAACCGAAATCATCAACCGCTTAGCGGAAGAAATCAAGCGTGCAGACCTCGACAACTTGATTGTTGTTCATGGAGGAGGCAGTTTTGGCCACCCGACTGCACTAAAATATGGCTTAAAAGACGGCTACAACGAAGACCCAAACCAAAAACTAGGATTCGCCGAAACCCATCACGTAATGACAGTTTTAAATGGCTTAGTTATGGACGCCATGATTTGGCATGAAACCGCAGCCGTAAGCATAGCACCATCATCATGCTTCTTAACGGATAACGGAAAAATCAAATTCTTCGACGAAACCGTCCTCAAAGCCATGCAAAAAATGAATTTCACACCAGTCATGTATGGCGATGCCGTTTTAGATGAAAAGTTAGGCTTCACAATCCTCTCAGGCGACCAACTCGTAGCCTACCTAGCCATAAAGTATAATGCATCAAAAATTGTTGTTGGCACAGACACAGACGGCATTTTCGACGCAGACCCAAAAACCAACCCAGATGCCAAACCCTACAAAAAACTTACCCTAAAAGAACTCAAAGAAATCCAGCCTAAACTTGGCAAAGCTCAAGGCAAAGACGTAACAGGCGGCATGGCAGGTAAAATCGCAGCGCTAATCCCAGCAGTTGAGGCAGGTATCCATGTGACGGTAACGGGTGCCACAAAAGGGTTATCTATTTACAGAGCCTTAACAGACCAAAGTGTGTTAGGCACTGAAATAGAGAAGACCTAAGATGGCAGAAGAAACAGGCAAACGCAAAGAAGACCACATAAGAATCTGCTTGGGCAACAAAGCTCAAGCCAAAAACGCCACTACAGGCTTCGAAGACATCCAATTGATTCACCGTGCGCTACCAGAAGTTAACAAATCCAAAATCAACCTTACAACCACTTTTTTGAGCAAAAAATTCTCAGCCCCAATAATTGTTGGAGCCATGACAGGCGGAACAGAACACGCCATACAAATAAACTCTGCAATTGCCCAAGCCGTCGAAAAACTCGGATTAGGGATGGGAGTTGGAAGCCAACGGGCAGCCATCGAAGATCAAAAACTTGAAGAAACCTACGCAATAACCCGAAAAATGGCGCCAAACGCATTTTTAATCGCTAACATTGGTGGAGTCCAACTTGTCCATGGTTATGGCTTAAAAGAAGTCAGAAAAGTCGTAGAAATGATAAATGCCGACGCAGTTGCAGTCCATTTGAATGCATTGCAGGAAGCAGTTCAACCTGAAGGTCAAACTAACTTTAAGGGCGTTTTAACCAAAATCACTGAAATCGCCGGAGCACTTGATACGCCAGTGATTGTTAAGGAAACTGGTGCAGGGATTTCTGCAGAAGATTCTAAAGCGCTCGAAGATGCGGGGGTTAAAGCCATCGATGTAGGCGGGGTCGGTGGAACAAGTTTTGCGGCAGTCGAATATCAACGCACTTCGACTAAACAGGTTTTGTCTGGAGAAGCGTTCTGGGACTGGGGCATCCCGACTGCAGTTAGCTTGATAGAAACGGTGCAAACCGTAAAGTTGCCAGTGATTGCTTCAGGTGGCTTGCGAAGCGGCACTGATGTGGCTAAAGCCTTAGCATTAAACGCCACGTTGGCAAGCATCTCTCAACCAATTCTTCAAACAGCAGTTAAAGGCGCCAAAGAAACTGAGGAAAAACTTTCATGTTTAATTGAGGAGTTACGCAATGCCTTTTTTTTGGTTGGGGCAGAAAAAATAGTTGATTTAACCAAGATACCCGTCGTCATTACAGGCAAGACTGGCGAGTGGCTGCAAGCCAGAGGGTTTAATCTGCAAAAATACGCTAAAAGAGGAGCACACTAAAGTGGATATCGAAAAGTTTCTAGAAGACACTGCACCGTTAATCGATAAAACCATCGAAAAATACATTCCAAGAAAATTTGCCAAAGACGCAGTTCTCTTCAAAGTTAACCCGCCAATGTACAGTTACACCCTTGAACCGCTCAACAAGGCAATTGCTGACCCAATTTGGGATATGCTGGATCGAGGTGGAAAACGTTGGCGCCCTGCTCTCTTCTTGCTAATCTGTGAAGCCCTCGGACAAAAAGCGGATTACTGTTTGGACTTCTCAATTATCCCCGAAGTTATCCACAACGGCACCCTCGTCATCGATGACATCGAAGATAGCTCAGAAATACGCCGAGGAAAACCCTGCACCTACAAGATTTTCCAAATTGACATCGCCGTAAATGCTGGAAACGCCATGTACTATCTACCGCTTCTGCCATTGATGACACAAAGAAAAAAACTCTCGCCCGAGGTGCAGCGGGATGTTTACGAAGTTTACGTGCAAGAAATGATTAACCTCAGCATGGGGCAAGCCATGGACATCGCCTGGCACCGAGGAATCTCTAACGCCGACGACTTGGCAGAAGAAGACTATCTGCAAATGTGCGCCTACAAAACAGGCACTCTTGCGAGGATGGCAGCAAAAATGGCGGCAGTCATGTCAGGCGCTAACAAGCCTTTAGTAGAAAAGCTAGGTCGCTTTGCAGAAAGCATCGGCGTTGCCTTCCAAATGCAAGACGATATCCTCGACTTGACCGGTGAAGAATTCGCTAAAAGCAAAGGTTGCGTTGGAGGCGACATCACCGAAGGCAAACGCTCCTTGTTAGCTATCTACACCCTGAAAGTTGCAAAACCTGTAGATAAGAAACGCCTAATTGAAATCCTTAACATGCACACCAGCGACCAAAAACTCCGCAACGAAGCTATCGCTCTGATGCAAAAATATGGCGCCATGGAATATGTCAAACGAACCGCGGAACGAATGGTTATGGAAAGCTGGAGTGAAGCAGAAAAACTGTTGCCCACGCCGCAAGCTAAGGAAAAATTAAAAGCGTTCGCCGAATTCTTGATAAAACGAAACAAGTAACATTTCAGCGAGCGTATGTGATTTGGCATTAGAAAACGATAGTGAACTACGTGAGTTTATCCGGAAAGCCGCTTTGCTAAACGCCGTTGGGCATGATGGAAAAGCTCAAGCAGGCGCGTTGGTTGGCAAGGTTCTAGGAGAAGAGGCAGAGCTGCGGAGCCGAGTGAAGGAACTATCTGGTGTTATTAATGCTGTTGTGAACGAAGTCAACCGTTTATCACCGGCTGAGCAGAAGGCGATTGTTGAAGCTAATTGGCCCGAAACCCAAAAGAAACATGAAGCTGAAGAGAAAAAGCTGCCTCCATTGCCGAACGCCGACAAATACAAACAAATAGTCACCCGTTTCTCCCCAAACCCAGATTGCGTTTTGCATTTGGGTTCTGCAAGAGCCATCCTCTTAAGCCACGAGTACGCTCGCATCTACAAGGGTAAATTCATCCTACGCTTCGAAGACACAGACCCCAAAATCAAAAGGCCATCCCTAAAATTCTATGAAAGTATCCGGCAAGACCTGAAATGGCTTGGCTGCATTGTCGACGAGGAATACATCCAAAGCGACCGCCTACCAATATACTACGAATACACTGAGAAACTCATCGGAGACGGCAACGCATACATCTGTGAATGCGTTCCTGAAGTTTTCCGTAAAATGATTATCGAAAAACAGGCGTGTCCTTGCCGAGATTTACCTGCCTCTGAGAATCTGGAACGTTGGCATCGAATGCTGGATGGCGGCTACACGGAAGGGCAAGCAGTGGTTCGAGTGAAAACTAACCTACAAAACCCAAACCCAGCGGTTCGAGATTGGCCAGCACTACGCATAATCGACACTAAAAAGTATCCTCATCCACGGGTGGGAAGCAAATACACCGTTTGGCCGCTATACAACTTAGCAGCAGGCTTAGATGATCATTTGATGGGAATGACTCACATCATCCGAGGCAAAGAACATTACACGAACATGGTCCGCCAAAAATACATGTACGATTACCTGGGCTGGACCTACCCCGAAGCGATCCATTACGGCAGACTAAAAATCACAGGTGCTTTTTTGAGCAAATCAAAGATTGTTCAAGGCGTAAAAGAGGGTGCATACGCAGGCTACGACGATCCACGATTGGGCACGTTTGCAGCGCTAAGGAAACGCGGCATCACGCCGGAAGCCATTAAAAAAATGATAGTTGACGTAGGGATAAAATCCAACGATGTTACTTTGAGCTGGGAAAACCTGTTCTCGTATAACCGCAAAATTCTCGACGCCACAAGTGACAGATACTTCTTCGTGGCTCAGCCTGTCGAGCTTAAAGTTTTGAATGTTCCAAAGAATTTCCAAGCCAAGCTGCCCTTGCATCCAGAAAAGCCTGAGCGAGGCTTCAGAGAATACTCCGTCGCTCCGCAAGGTGCGGATAAAAGGGTTAGTTTTTGGATTTCAGCAAAAGACGCTGAAGTTTTGGAACCAGAGAAGATAGTTCGGCTAATGGAGCTCTTCAACGTTAAAGTCGAGAGCAAAACTAACGGTTTAGTGATTGCCAGATTTGCCAGCGAATCATACGAAGACGTACGCAAAATCAAAGTCCAACTCATCCAGTGGATACCCGAAGGCACCGAGTTCCCAAGCCAAGTAGTCATGCCAGACGCATCAGTCACCGAAGGATTTTCTGAAGCTGACTGCAAAAAGTTAAAGCCAGACGTCATCATACAGTTTGAACGCTTCGGATTCGTGCGTGTAAACGAAGTCGGCGAAAAAATGGTCACTTACTACGCACACAAATAGGTGAATGAAATGAGGAAACTAGATAAAACAATAATCTGGCCAGTCTACTTCGACTGCAACAAAACAAGAAAGGATGGACGCCGAGTCCCAAAGAACATAGCTGTGCAATCGCCAAAAATCTTGGAAATCAAAGAAGCGGCTGACAAACTAGCGTTAGAGAACGAAATGAATGCTGAAGCACATTTCCCCAAAGCGCCGTGGGCTAAGTCAGGTATGCTGCTGGTTGAGAAGAATGAACCGAAAGAAAAGATAATTCAAAAACTCGCAAAACAACTAATGAAAATTAAAAGCCAGCAACAACAGCTGCCAGCAAGACGTTAAAATAAAAAAGAAATTTTATGCCTTTTCTTTGGTTATCAGAACAGCATTGATTACGCCATCGCAGCCCGGTCGACTCGTCACTTTCGCTAAACCTAAAGAAGTTTCGATTTCAGCACCCATAGTGATGACGCCTCTGCGATTGTAGTCAACGTTTGCGCCGTTTTTAACGACTCGGGTGATTTCGGTTTTCTCTGTTTTGCCGCTCTTTGGGTCAGTTACGGAAGCGAACTTGTCGGCGAGAACCTTTATTCTGCAGATACCGCCCATTCCACGGGTGGTCTTGCGTCTGGGTTCCCCCAAAACCGTCTCTGCAGCGTAGCCGCCTGCCTCATACTTTTTCTTGCTGCGGTAAGCTCGTTTTTTGCCGCCTGTAAGCTTTCTTTTACGTAAACTACTATGAGTAGACATATTCTACCTATCCTTGATTCGAGTAGCAACTAAAATCGTAGATTCCAATATAAACATACTGTTTTAAAGGCAAAGTTTTGTGGGTCTTCTGGGTTTTTGTTCATGAGTGTTAAGAGAAAACCCGATAAAAACAATAAACAACAGTTTGTTGAAAAAAATGAGTTTTAATATTTACGCGGTTTTGGCTTGCTTTCTTGTTTTTCAAGTTTGTTCTAGCACGTGTAGCCTATGCTTGTTCAGCGTTATTTTCAGGATTTTCCTGTTCGGTATTTTTCTGTTGACGTTCTGCCAAGTCCTCTTTTATGGCTTCTCCAAATATCTTCTTGAGGTCCTTCTTCATGACAGCTGTATCTGTTGTTAATCCGAAGTAGTCTGAGAAGTAATCTGTGGTCTTAAGTGCTAATGTTCGACCACTTCGCTCCGACAAGATTAAGCCCATGTCTTTAAGCATCTTTACGTGTCCGTAAGCGTGTTGTCCTCGGACGTCTATTACTCTTTTCTGCGAAATAGGTTGACGATATGCGATATAGGAGAGCGTTTTTAGTGGACCTGAAGATAGCAATGGGCGATTCACCAGTTTCTTAATTAGGTGAGTAAATTCTGCCTTTACCTGCAAAACATAACGTTCATTCTTAAGAGCCAAAATCTCCAACGCCGTATTACGAGCAATATATTCTTTCATGAGGATTTCAACATAAGTTTGGGTTCTTTTCTTGGATCGGCTGCCTACAACCTGACATAGCTCGTTTAGGTCTAAGGGGCGACCAGCAACGTAGAGAGCTGCTTCTAAGAGCGCCAAGTGATGGGCTTTTCGCTCGTTTTCCTGTACCTGCTCAAAGGCAGGATTCGGAGGTTGACTTTGCTCAACTAATGGGTTTTTCGGTTTTTCCAACGTTCAGTTTCCCCACAGCTATGTAGAGTTCCTCGGTTTCTTCGTTCTGCCACAGGCTAACTAAGCCATCCTGCGCAAGGAACAACAGATAAATAAACATTCTTAGCGCTTCGATCCGTGTTGCGCCTTTGGTTAAGGTTGAGAAATCGATTATGCCTTGACCACCAGTTTTCTCGATGAGTATAGCATAGAGTTGGTCGACTTGCAACTCGAGTTCGGCGATGAACCTATCGAATTGAGGCAACAAATCGGTGACGGCTGGCAAAACTGGATGCTGCTCAACTACGTGGTTTAGGCTTAAGAGTTTTTCACCCTTCAACACGTCATCTAAAACTTCGAGCAGATGCTGGATAGTTGTGGATGTTAACTCGTGACGCAGGGGCAGGAATAGGGGTGGCGGAACAAAATCTGTGGGAACCTTAGCCAACGCAGCAGGCGGCTCCTGCAGGGTAAGGAGCAACTTTGACTTCATCAGGTAAATCAAAGCAGAAGAATCCAAAGCGACCCCGGATGCACGGAAATCTACTTTTTCGGGGTGGGTTCGCTCCATCTCTGATAGGAACGATCTGAGTAAGTATGCGATGTTAACGTTCCATGGAGTGACTTTCTCAAGTTTGCTGATTTCGAAGAGGATGTTCCATGGTGGGCGCAAGTAGAAGGGTCGTCTCATGGGGATAGTCGGTGGCGGCGAGGTCATTGTTTTGGTGCCTCCGGTGGGAACTTTGCTGTTACCACGTTTGAGATTCCATTGCGTTCGTATACTCCGTAGACTCTTTGTGCTTTGTTAACCATTTCAGGTCGGAGGCTAATAACTATGAACTGGATTTTTCCCGCTTCCTCAAGGAGTACTTCGGCGAGTTTGGTGGTGTGGAAAGCGTCTAAGTGGGCGTCAACTTCGTCGAGTATGTAGAAGGCTGCAGGCGTAAACTCTTTGAGCGAGAAGATGAAGCTAACTGCAGATACAGAGCGTTCGCCACCGCTGGCTCCACTGACGACAATCGAGGGTTTATTTGGGAATTGCACCAGCATGTCGATGCCGCCGCTGAAGGGGGTCTCAGGGTTTTCCAGCTTAAGCGTTGCTTCTCCGCCGCCTGTCAGCTTAGAAAAGTAAACTTTTAGGCTGGCGTTGATTTTTTCAAATGCGTTCATGAAGATTTTGCGTTTCTTAGATTCAATCTCATCCATGAACAGCACTATGGCTTGTTTTTCCCGTTCCAATTCGTTTAAGCGTACGGACAATTCGCGATAACGCGAAATCTGCTCTGAATAGTGCGAGGAAGCTAGCTGATTGATGGCACCGATGCGTTCCATTTCAAACTGCATCATTCGGATGGTGGTTTCGGCTTCCTGTACCAGCCGTGGATTAGTCTCTAGCGGTTTCTCATACCCGAATATTCGGAGTTGACCCTGAAGCTGCTGCAACCGCATCTGGCTGGTCTCGATACCTAATTGCAGTTGGTTTAGAAGGCGATCTGCCTGCTCATATTCCGAATCCAGTGAGCGTAACTCAGAGTCTATAGAGTCGATTTGGGAAGTGAACTTTTTAGATTCTTCGCGCGCCGAGAATACTGCCTTTGAAAGGTCAACGCGGCTTTTCTCCAGCTCGTCGGCTTCTTTCTTAATTAGGTCGCGCTCCAAAATTGCGTCGGCAACTTCCTTCTCAAGCTTTCCTTTTTGCTGGTCAATTTTGTCTACCTGAATCTTTGTGTTCTTGTACCCTATCCTGAGAACTCGATCGAACTGTGATTGATGAGTGGAAATCTCAGTTTGAGCAGAACCTAAACGTTGCCGCAGTGTGTTTAGTTCTTCGCCAACTTTTTCGCGTTGAACTTCAAGTTCTTGGATGTGGGCGACGTCAGTTTTTAGCCTTAGGGCTGCGATTTCTGCATGGATTTTCTGATGGTTTCGTCGGATGTTATTTCTTTCGTTTCGGTAGACATCCATGCGGCCTTTGTAGGATGCTGCTTCACGTTCAAGTTTGCCGCCGTATTTTTCTATATGATGGACGTTAAATTGGGTTCGTTTAACGCTGCGTTTTACCCTGATTATTTCTCTCTCGAGCATAGCGACGGATTCATAGAGTTTTGTAATTGCGATTTTTGTGTTCTCGAGTTCTTCGTCGATTCCAACGATGTCAGTTCCCCGTTGAGTTAGGTGGCTTTGGAGCGCTTTAACTGCCTCATTCAAGCTCTTTAGGGCGTTTTCGCTTGGAATAATCGTTGAAAAATCGATCGGTGCACGGTAATAGCCGCTTTCAAAAGCTCCTGGCTCATACAAGTCACCGTTAACTGTGACTGCCCTGTACCCTTCGTTTGAGAGTGCAAAAGCGGCTTTGTCGTTTGAGACAACTACGGTGTCTCCGAAAACATAGTTAATGGCAAGCGCATAGGCTTCATCATACTTCATGAGGTTAGCGAGGGGGCCTACTGTGCCTTCTTGTTTGGGAGGTTCCTTGTTTTTTATGGTGATGGCGCCCTTTAGGGGTATGATTTTGATTCGACCCAGTTTCATGCGTCTGAGGGTTTCCATGCACGTAAAGGCTACATCTATGTCTTTAACGACTAAAGCGTCAAGCCAGCCTGTGGCGGCGGCATCGACAGCTTTCTTGTAGCCTTTATCAATCTTTATGAGGTTCCGTAGTCTTCCGTGGATTCCAGCGATGGCGCCAACGTCGCTCATTTCTTCGATGCCTCGAAGGGCTTTTTCTTCGTTGGCGATGGTAGCTGCGAGGTCTCTTTGTGTAGCAAACTCTACCACGGCGTCTTTGGCGGAGCTCGCGATTTTTTCGGCTTCTGTGATTTCTTTTTGGACTGTTTCCTTCTGGAGTGTTTTTCGTTCAATGGTGTGCTCAAGGTTTTTGAGCTGGGTTTTTTGTTCTCTTTGAACTTGTTCGAGTTCTGATAGGGATTTTTCTATTTCGACAAGGCTGGTTTGGAATCTTTCTTTTCTCACAGACAGGTTTTTGATTCTTCCAACACAAAGTCGCAGAGCAGACTTATCCTGAGTGTATTCGGAACGTAAATAGGCTACTCGTTTGACATGACTTTCGATTTGCGCTTCTAAAGCACGTATTTTCAGGTTGTTGTCGTCGAGTCCACCCCAAAGTTGACTGGTCTCTTGCGCCAACACCCCATGCGAGGTTTCTTTTTCAGCTATTTGCGATTTTAATTTTTCGTGTTCGCTTCGGAATTGACGAATTTTTAACCGGTTCTCCCTAATCTCATTTCTCAGGCTCTCATGTTGGGTAATGCTGTTTTCGCGGACTCGCTTGAAACTTTCAAGGCTTGATTGCCCAGAACTAATTTTCGTCGTTAACTCGGTAAGTTTAGATTTTAACTCACCAATCTTAATTTGGACTTTTAGAACTTCTGAACCACCCTGCTCAAGTCCTTCGCCGCTGAGTTTGCGCCAGTCACCTTCAATCTCATGACGTTTGGATCTGCGTATGTCCCGTTGCTCTTTTAATTTGTCGACTCTTTCCTTGACCTTAACGGTTTGCCCTGTGCTTTCGTTTATTTTTGTGTTCATCTGGGCTATGTCGTTTGAGATTTTGATGGCTTGGAATTTCTTGGTTTCGGACTGGATGAAGTTGTAGCGTAAAAGTTGGTTGCGTTCTCGTTCAAGGTCGTCGAGGCGTTTTTGAACTTCATCGATTCTGCCCATTGCGGTGCGAATTGAAATATCTGCAGCGCGTAGTTTCTCTTCTGCTTCAACTTTTTCATCGTCGTATTGGGCGATGCCGATAAGGTCTTCGATGATTTTTCTTCTCTCAAGCGGAGTTACATCGGTTAATCTTGTGATTGTGCCTTGAGGTATGATGTTTTGGCTCATGCTGCTGATTGCAGCCATGGAAAGGGTTTCAGTTACGTGTGCTCGTGACATCCTGCGCCCATTTAATCGGTAAATGCTCTGTCCATTGCGATAAACTTCCCGTGAAATTGTAACGGTGGTTGTGTCGACGGGCATTAAGCCATCTGAATTGTCGAATTGAACCACTACTTTAGCCATCTTTGCTTTTTCTTGTCCAGCTTTTTCGGAGCCGTGAAAAATTAGTTTAGCAGAGTTTTCTGCGCGGAGCCTTCTTGTGCTAAGTTCTCCAAGTGAGAAAAGCAAAGCGTCCATGATGTTGGTTTTTCCGCTTCCGTTGGGTCCAGTTATCGCTGTAAAACCTCTATCGAGGTTTACCTTAACGGTCTGTGGCCCAAAAGACTTAAAGCCTTTTAACTCGATTTTTTTTATGAAGGGCATTTAGTCTTTATCCTCTCGGAAGCAACGTTTTCCTTTTTAACATCTCTCATCAACATATCTATAAAAGCTTATAGCGTTTCTTCTGCGTTTATACACTATCACTACGATCAGAATGTTATAGATTCGAGAACCTTTTAGGTTTTTTGTAAAAAGCACTTGGGTTCCACTTTTTCTCTTTGTGTGGGTGTGGTGCCCTAAGAACTGGACACTATAATTGTGGTTTTGGAAAAGTTTGCTTTCTTAATTTAGGTTGTTTTCCTGTTGTATTTTGAGTGTGGGAAGTGCGGTTGGCTCACACAGTCAACATGGGACCTATGTTGTGTAGTGTGGGTGTGAGTGCGCAAGCATGTTGGCGACTCTATTTCTGTGCTTAATTGGCTGTTCCCAAAAAAATATGTCTAACTTATGTTTGTGTCCTCCGTAGCAGGGTTAGAGTAAAAAGCGCATAAATGCGCGAATCAGTGTTGCCGCTTCAGTATTCGATTTACGACCAAGAAATAAAGACGAAGTCCAGAATGATGAAGCGATTCATAAGTCTTTTAAGATAAGTGCTTAGTCAATAATACCAAAAGAAGAAGCGATCGCTCTATGTGTCCAAGTTGGCTGTCAAACATTTTAAATCCTCCATGGGCAACTCCGCCCAAGGCAAGAGTTGAATTGTACGCTGACAAACACCAGTGTCTGCTCGGGGAACAAGTTAAAGGGAAAATAAAAATAAGTTCAGACGAGGAATTTGTAGTTAACCAAGCAACTGTGCGCTTGAGCTGTAATGAAAGCATAAAGAAAACCAGAACCTGGAGCAGCCAATATGGAACGCAGCAAAGCGAATACTGGGATAAGGCTCAAGTATACAGCGCTTCCTGTAAAATATTTGGTGCCTCAACTATACCTCAAGGCTTCTCAGGATCATACAACTATGCAATTGACGTATCGT
This sequence comes from Candidatus Bathyarchaeota archaeon, assembly GCA_963741295.1. Classification (GTDB taxonomy): domain Archaea; phylum Thermoproteota; class Bathyarchaeia; order Bathyarchaeales; family Bathycorpusculaceae; genus Bathycorpusculum. Next base: position 136,233 of record CAVUHI010000006.1, on the reverse strand, counting down.
TCGCTGCCCGAGAAACGCTCTATAGCATTGATCATAACGTCAAATGGATTTTGCTTGCGATCATTGAATCAAATGGACGCCCGAATATACAAACGCAAGAATACGAAGTGCAGGTCGCAAGACCTCAGATCAATCTAAATTCGCCAGCGATTATGAAGGAAGTTACCCGGGAAGTTGTTTTGATTCCCTGCTCTTACTGTGGTGGATTAATGCCTCAAACATCAATGTTTTGCCCAAATTGCGGAGCACGAAGAAAGGGTTAATGTCTCTCTCCAGATTTTGGAGGGCCTTCCGCCGTTGTCTCGATTATTACTTTGACGTTTGGAGTGGTAAATCGTATGGTCGACCATGCGCAGGGAAGACATAAGTTACTTTCATAGTGCGAAGCCATCGCCAATCATTGAAGGCGTTCGACCCTTCTGGCGCGACATTCTCTGGCGGTAGGTCTCCCGTAAAAGCAACGCCATCATCGAGAACAAGCGTAACATGGTCTATACTATGCCCAAGGGTAGAGATGATTTCTCCATCAATGCCAAGTGTTTTGAGAAAAACTCTGCTTTCTCCAAACGTCAATTCGATATTGCCCTCATTTTTGATCTCATGGAATACCAGCGGGGGTTTGATGAATTTCTTTTGGTCATTTAGATGTTCTATTTGGGTTTCCATCACTATGAGCTTGGCGCCTTTATCCTTCATCTCTTGAGCGATGGCACCGTGATCAATGTGATAATGCGTAATCAAGACATGAGTTACATCTTTTACAGACAGACCCTGCGATGCGAAGCTCCACTTGAGCTCTTGCATACCTCTGGGCCAACCGACGTCTATGAGGAGCTTTGCCTTCTCCGTAATTATCAGGTAGCAGTTGACCGATCTGTACCCGACATTAAGTATTTTCATACTCAGTCGATAGGTCTCGGTTAAATAATAATTCTCTTTGAAATCAGTTGGATTTTAGCAAAGCCCATACATTGTATACAGTTTGGGTCAAGTTCTGTCGCCGATTGGAACCTACAGGATAGACCGGTGAACCCAGAAATTATTATTTATATTTTATTTGTTTTAATGATAAGATAATCTCAAAAGACCTTCTTCGCTCTATGGGTAAATTTTCGGAAGGCCTTGGTTGGCTTGGACAAACTTTCCAAGTGACAATGTTGTGATTGTGCTTGTGCAGTCACAGAAGTTAATATCTTATTTTCTATTTTGTATACACCCTGAGTTGATTGAGGAGATGGTGGGTTTGAAAAGGAAGCTAAAAGGCCAATGTCCCTGCGGCTATAGTTTTGAAATCTTAGGTAGCATATGTGAAGCCATATCCATGGTACGGACACATGTTGAAAGTTTTCACAAAGATATTCTTCCATTCGGAATAACAAACAATGAGGCCCTAGAACTTCTAAATCAAGGACATAAGCCCAAAATGTCCGCAAGCGCACAGCCTCTACAATGCACATAGAGGGAAAAAGGCTCAAGTTACAGTGAATTCTTTTTCTAAGAGCCAATTTCTTGGTCCAAAGCAGGCGATGATCACTGCATAATATTTCCACGTTTATTCTTGTATTTTCTTTTCCTTTGTTTGCGCAAAATAATTTCAAGAGTATGTCTTTAGTACGACAACTAACCTTTATTTTTTATTGATCGGTTTCGGTATCGTTTGAATACAATCAATCCAACGATGACAACACTTACACCCACTGCAATAATAGCAAATGTCAGAACGAGAGGAATCGGGCTGTTTGAGTTAACGATTATTAGAGGACGCATCATTTGGTTGTCCTCATGGTCAAGAATGTGGCAATGCCAAACGTAGCCGGGGCCAACTGTTGGGTCAAATTTGTAGTCAGAACCGTCTTGTGGCGAAAACCTTATTCGGATCATGGTGACAGTGCCTGCTTCTGCTTGTATGGTGTCTTTCCAACATTGCTCATTTGGAGCAGGCTTAACCGGTTGACCTTCCAAATACCGATTTAAATCAACATTGACGGTGCTGTGATTTAAGGGAAGATTTCCATTTAACCCACTCCAATTGTACATGTATTGAGCTGAAGCTATAGTTTGGCGTTCTACAAGTTGAAACTGAACCAGATGCAGATGAATCGGATGCACATTCATCGTTGGATTAACAATTACCCAATCTTCCGTTGTGCCTAACTGAGGTTTCTCAGAAATTGGCGCATTCCAAGATTGCCCATCAAGCAACATTGCTACAGTGTTGGGGGCATCTCCTTGTTCAATCAACGTTAGAGTTCTGGTTTTCACTGGTGATGGCAAAGTTGGAAAGTTTCCGGCAAGGGTCGGATTTAACGCTGAGGGCAACGAGGTTGGCGCAAACCCAGTAGTGTTAGTGACAGTAAACTGCATTATTTGACCCACGGTTTGGTTTTCGTCATTTGTAAAAGAAGAATTAGAATTTTGTAAAACTACCTTTTCACCCGGAGTAAGTTTGGAAAAATCCACTAGCAAGTCAGCTCGCTCACCTGGAGCGATCGTTAGTGAAGTAAGAGGTACGGGGGCTTTTAGGTATCCCCCGTCACTTCCTATTTGGGTAAAACCCATGTTATTTGAGAAATGCAAGGTATAGAATCGAGAGTTTGACCCGTCTAGAACTCTAAGACGATATTGACCTTGTTTGACATCCATGTTTGGCCAAACTAAACCGTTAACCATGATGGTGTTTCCTAGAAAGATGGGATTCCAGTATGGATGAATAGAAGGATCATCCCCTTGAGTTGGGAAATAAAGAGAGCTATCCGACATGAAGCTCCTGTCTTGAATTGCGAGTGGAATTTCAAATTCTCCCGTTGGTAAGAGCTTTGAGATTTGATCCTGAGGGCTTCTTAGAAGGTAGAATCCTACAAGCCCAGACATAACATTTAGACGGGTAATCCCCATTGCGTGATCGTGATACCAAAGAGTTGTGGGTTGTTGCTCATTAGGATAATCAAAGGCAGCTGCATTAGCTTCGGTAGGTATATCTGTACTGTAGGCGGGACCATGCAAACCGTTTGTTGTCCACCACGCATCGGGGTTTCCATCAGAAGTTGACGGAACTTCTCCTCCATGAAGATGGATAACTATTGGGACTGGACTTTGCGCAAGTTGATAGCCCGCTGGAAACATTGGTGCAGAACTTGGATTGGGCATTTCCATGTTGTTTGGGTTAGCCCATTGAAGAGTTGGGTCAACCGCAAACATCTGAGGTAAAGGATTCCCTGATTTATCTACCAGATCATTTACCCATTTTACACGAACAGGAACGCCGCGGATAGCTTCAAAGGTGCATCCAGGAGTAGTTTGAACTGAACCTATATTTTCTCCAGTAACAGCATCTTTAGCTTCTCCTTCAAACCCCCATACTTTAGTTAGCCCAAAACCAGTCGGGTTTCCATTTGAATCAATACTAGGCAAGATTTGCTGTTTAAATTGCGTCACATTTACAACGTAGTCTTGGCGTATTAGTTTGCCAGAATTATCTGTCACATTATTTGGAATATAAATTGGAGGTGCTTTGTCAAGCTGATTTACCCACTTAGGGATAACTTGCGGGTCTAAAAGAGTTGGAATCTGGGAGAAAACACCTTGAATTATGATACTTGAAAAGATTGAGCATAAAAGAAGGGTTATGACAAAGAGGCAAATTTTTTTCTTCATTTACACTATCTCTTAAAAGTAAGCAAATCTCTTTAGAACTATAATTAATGCGAAATATTTAAAATAATCATTCTCAGCAAAAAAGCACGAACATGGAATAGCTGTAAAATTCTAATACAAGAAGTGGTTGTTTTGGAACATATCAAGTTTGACCTCTTTTTCCGGATGGCATAGACCAATATAACAACTGCAACTACTGCAATGATAGCTACTCCAAGTAGAACCAAGCTGCTAGGAGCCAAAAGAGAAATTTTTGAAGTTGAAGATGAGTTCTGGTTTGTTACATTTTCTCTGAACGCGTATAGATTCCAGTCGTTGCATCCAACGTATAGCATATTGTTTGCTATGATTGGCGATGACCAACTGCTAGAAGGCATATCTATTGTTTGAAGTTTCGAGCCATTGTTGTTTGCGTCTTGTACGAATATGTGGCGTTGACTGGTTACGTCGTAGATTTTTCCATCAGCATAAGTTGGTCCAACATAAAGTTCATCGCCAGTGTAGAAGCTCCATAATATTTTTCCGGTTGACGCGTTTAGGCAAGCAATGTTGAATTTATCGATGAGAATAATTTGTCTATTCTCATAAATGGGAGCGTTGTAAATAAATTCTCCAGCATCTGGATCGGTGAAATTCCAGAGAATTTCTGAGGTTGATTCATTTATTGCATAATACGATATTACGTTTGATGAGGCAAATACGATACCGTTAGCCACTGATGGAGAGCCCAGAATTTCAGCAGTCTTCGTGAATACTTGTATGTAAGGAATCGTTCGAGTCCATATCACCGCCCCATGGGTAGCATTCAACTTATAGACGACGTACAAACGTTGATTTTCTGTCTTTGCTTTTCGCTTCAAAAAGTTCTTAGTCTCACAAAAAAGCGGGAAAACGATAGAAATGCTTAAAGAAACAAACCAACAATACGCATGCAGAGCGGAAGAACTTGAAAATACACAACGACGACTTATTTACTCTTAACTTTCTCGGTTTTGGTGAAATATATGAAAGATTTTAAGTGCCCAATATGTGGCGGATCAACTGAAAAGGTTTGGGAAAATGAAACTAAAACAAGATACGGAATGAGATGTATGAAAGGCCACACAAACACCAGTAACAAAGCAGCTGGTTCACAAGAGTACCCAGTATTTCTTGTTTCAAGTGAAGAACTTGAATAATTAGAGTTGCTTGTCGAAGGGCTACCTACTATTTTTCTTCGATAGTGAAGCATTTGATGATTTGAGTTGTTTCGTAAACCAAAATAGAATAGCGAATACTCCTTTATTGGTAATATTTCAGAAACCAAAATAATTGTTATATCTCTTGAAAACAGGCATAGACGTGATGGTGAAGTTAGTTGGTTACCAAAATGCTTGCAATGAGCACCTTAATTATAACAAGTCTATTATCGGTAATGTCATTATCGGTTTGCAGAGCTGATTCTCTAGAGGTAAGTAGCGCCGATGTTAGCGAAATATACGCTTTTATTGTTATTTCGTGTGGAATCTTAGTCTCCTTTATGCTCATGCACATTATGAAAGCTCGTGCGCTTCAAAAAACTCATTTGCAAAAATGACTTTCAAAGAATTTGCCTGAATTGCATTTACTTTCCAGGCAGACTCTAATGTTTGATGAGTCTTTTTGAGTCACGGTTTAAAGCTTAAAATTGGCTTTTATATTCGTTCGAAATAAGTGAAAATAGACAGGTGCCTTAAAATCTATTTTTTCAGCCTGCGCTATTTCAACCAGTTTTTCCACTGAATTTAGAAACCTAATAATTGCAAGAATACAGTGCTATGGAAATTTCTAAAAACTATGGGAGTAGATTACAACTTCATCCTTTTCTTCTTTCACGGCGCATTTGTATTTTTCAGCAATTTCAGTTATTTGCGCCTTGATTTCATCGACCATTAACATTGATATTCTGATTTCATAGTCTGGGATTTTCAAGTTGGATGTTTTTGTTGCAGACAATTTAAAACTATTCAACCCCATATATTCTGATATAGATAATATTTCTTTATAACAAGCAACTGCTTCGCCCCTATTCGCTCAACCAACCCCAGCGCAAACAATCGTTTTAAGTTTTAATAAAAACCAATGTTGACGAATATAGGCGATATTACAGTTCTCGATATAAGTTGAGACGCAATAGGAGCTCTAACTCGATTAAAAGGCACCGGACGACTTAACGACTCTCTTCGGTTTATTTGCTTGGAACTTGTGTTGAATGTAGATGGTTTTTTTGACATGTACATTGTTAATTCTATCTTTAGTTCAAGTATACAGTGAGTTAAGTGTTGATGGTAGCCCAGGATAATTAAAAAAAACGCTCTTTCTCACTTGAGGCATGATTAACTTTATTTACATTAACGATTTTAACGTCATTTGTCGAATGTAAATGCTTAAGGCTTTCCAGGGTACGATAGCTTTTGAGGCACAGTGTGAGGTGAAAAAAGTACATGATATTCATAGAGGAAGAGGAATGGGAAGAAACTGAAGACGAAGAATGGGAAGAAGAAGAATGGTAAAAAATTACATCTTCTTTAGTTTTTTGTTTTTGAAGAACACTTAATGAATTTTCTTCACGTTCGCATTACTTTTAAACAGGACCTGTTGGCCACTAAGTCGTTTGGAGGTGCTGTCTAAAAACTCAAAACTGCCTTCGCTAAATGCCCTAGAAATATGCTTAGCAAGCATGGCTTATAAAACACATAAACTTCAACACTCTCAGTAAATGAAATTGAATTATAAAAGGCTTAAGTTACATCACTTTTAATCAGCCCTCTGCCTATAGAGCGGGGTCTTCGGGCAAATCTCATATCTGAATTTGCTTAAAAAGCAGATTAAACTCATATTTAAGTTGCCGAAACTAGAATGTATAGTAGGTTTTTTTATGAATGATCTTTTTAGGAAGCGAGGGAAGACCGTCTTGAAGCATTTAGCGATGGCATATTTGCTTTCGCTGTCACTTTGCTTGTTTTAAATCTTTATGATCCGATTGCAAGAGGCAGCGCCAGTCTTTTAAATGGACTTTTAGGTGAATGACCTACCTTCTTTGCCTTTGTTATTAGCTTCATAAATATTCTCATAATGTGGATAAATCACCATAATATGTTTAATTATATTGAACGGATTAGCCGAGAGTTTATGCTTCTTAACGGTGTCCTTCTTTTGTTTGTTGTTATCACTCCTTTTACAACTCTTCTAGTTTCTGAACACCTTCTCGATAGCCAAGCAAACACTGCAGCCCTTGTCTATGCAGGATCTTTCTTTATCGTCGGAGTTCTTTGGAACTTGCTTTGGCATAATGCCACTCATTTTCACAATTTAATCGGTAAAGACGTCTCGGAAGACTGTGTAAAACAAATAACTCGTGAATACATTATAGCACCCATATTCATTGGGATAGCTGTTATTGCAGCATTATTCAGTGCAGCAGCGAGCTTAACAATTATAGTTGCGGTTTCAATTTATTTTGGTATCACAGTGACGGGAGGCGAACAAATTTGAATGATGCTTATCAAATTCCGTTAATACATTGAATTGTCTACAATGCCAAATGGCGGAATATTGCAGAGTTCTTCTACTTCTGCAATATTACCTGTTTGAAGGTACAAAGCGATATTTATCTTCAAATGTAGAGCTGAATTTGCCGGTAGGTAGCCATAAGCACCTTTTACAGGTTTTGGTATTTGAATTTTGATATCTCGAGTTCTGTCGAGAAACTTGGAATAGGCAAAGGTGTTTTCCAAAAATTAATCTAACGGTCACAAGCATATTATGCAAGACTGGGCAGAGGATACGCCATTAAACATTGGCTATTATATTGTCCAGTTGAAAATGAAAAGTTGATTTGAGAATGGTTAGATTATCTAAGAATCAGCAAAAAAGAGAGGTAATATCGGTTGATGTTAAGCAGATGAAGCAATCGACGCTTGAAGATCTCTCGTTTCAGTTCAACATTAACAGAAATAAAGAGACAATTAAGTCAACAAAAGAAATAGTGATCAACAGCGTCTCCGAGACAACCCAAGAAGACGAGTTAGCCTTTAAAGTCGAATTTAGCTTACTGCCTTCAAAAGCATCGTTTTCAAAAGTTAACTTAGATCTATATTTTCAAGAGCACCTGCTCAATTCAACAGCAATTAGCATACCTCAAAGTAATCTACTAAATGACACCTTTGAATTTCTCGTAATCGTGGATATGAAGGGAATTGGTGCAGAGGAATACCTGTTTAGGGCAGAAATGTATGAGCCATGGTCTTCAGGTGAAAAGCTAAATTTCACCTCAAAAGAAATCGCTGTTCAATATGTGCCTCAGAATAGAGAAGGAAAATTAGTGAAAATTCCAACAGTTAAGAGTGTTGCAGGTACAGATCTAACGGTTGTTTCGTCTTATGCAAAAAACATTTACCATAAAATGGAACAAGATCAAAAACAGGAAGCAATAAGCAAAAGAGACGAATGGTAACTGCTTCTAGAAACTATCTCCCAAACAAAATAGCTGAAGGAAATGTGGCAGTGCCTTGGCAATAACGATTTCCGAAAAATTTAACAATCTACCAGATGCACTGTCCCATCTGGGCAATAAACTTTCTCGCCAATAATAACTTGTTGATAACGAATTTTGCACTTGGAGGATCTTTCACATCCGTCACAATCTCGTGATAAAACCATTAAGACACCTCATACTAGATACCGTAGTTAAGAACAATCAACATTATAAAAGTAACCGGCAAGATAATTTGTTACTGTAAGAAGGTAATCACATATGTTTAAGAAAAAGAGTTCCAACTAACATTCTTGATTTAATATGGCTGAACCAGATTTACCCTATATTGAACCTTTACCTGAAATTCCTCCGGAAACAAATGAAGTTTCCCCACCTTCAGCAGACGTAAAGAACCCTTTGCCTAATCATGAACCCACTGAAAAAGAAGAGGCAGAAGATTTTATTTGTCCTGTTTGCGGAAAACATTTCAGTACTAAGGCTGATCTTGATTTGCATATGGAAAAAGACCATGAGCAAATAAACAAAGCCTAAGAGGGTACGTCCTATAATCAAGAGCTACAAAAGCGTTCGGACCCTGAAAAGCCTTAATTCTGCAGGCACAACAGTTTATTAGGAAAGTTTAGACAAAAACATTGAGGAATATCGCCATGAAGATCCAATAATGTCGGTTCGCCCAGCTGAATCGGTACTACAAAAATAGGCTTTCAAAGCGTTATCGTCAAAAAGTCCACGTAAAAACTTTTTTGTTAGATCAAAACAGCTACCTAAATTACTGAACTCCAGTGTTCTTCCATATTGACGAGCGGGTTTCCACAATGAATGGGTATATGATTCTTTTTATCTGAGAATTTTGGAACTGGGATGGTCATTCCAAAACTTTTTTCAAGCGCCACTCTACATGACTTTGCCAATTCTTCTTCAAGATAACCACAATTATTTTCAACCATATCTGGGCGCTTCCACAAAATGTTTAGAGTTAAAAATTGAATATAAGCAATGTTTCACTCGAAATAATATATCGTAATTGATATTATACGGTTTGGTAAAATAGGATCTACTTTCAGGTTCTGTTTTCTTTTACTTTTTACGGTTTCTTTAGCAAAGTTTTATCCATAGTTCCAATCAACAATACAATTATCACTTGCATGGAGGCGAACTTATGGCGAAATGTCCAACGTGTGGTAAGGAAGTTGCCCCTAAAAAATCTTGGAAGATGGCTGGCAGGCCTGATAAAGCAGGAAAGAGAATGGAACTTACGATAGGCTTGTGCGAGTGCTGTGGCAAAACCTTCAGAACGACACTCAGCAAACAGAAAATCTAATTCCCTAAAAAATCATAAATTACCCTTTTTATTTTCTTTAGATTTAACCGCCTGTGTAAATTAGCTCTAAGCGCTATTTAGTTTAGTTATTCTAAGGCATGCAAAGTACCATTTTTTTGTTCCAAACCCTTTCAATAGGAACTAAAGATCGGATAATGGTTCAATTTTAAGAATATTCTCTTTCTCAATAAAGCTAAAAGTCATGGGGTCCATGCAGGCAATTTCGCCCACTACTTTAGGGGAGCCATTTTTTGCATCTATTTCCTCAAGAAGCATACCCCATGCTGCCGCATGAACATCATAATAAATTGACAGAGTATAGTTAATTTCAGGGTTAGCGTTAAGCCAGAACTTGGCTTCATTCATTCTTGTTTTACTTAACTTATTAGTGAACTCAACAGCTTCGTGGATTTCAACTGACATTTCTCTTAATTCTTTCATTATGGATTGTCTATCGTTTTCGGATGAAGACTCTTTTGACCAAACTACTTGACATTTTTCTATTTGAAATGCACACATTTGTAACCATATCACTGATTATGATCTATTGATATAATGTTTATGCGATTCAAGGAAAGTTATTTTGAGGAAAACCTTATTTCCTGCATTTGATATGTAATAAGATTTAATATAGCATAGAGGTGTAACTGCAAAGATGTTATCACGCGATTGTGATGGCTGCTCCAGAATGATGTTTGAGTGCAAACAACGCTTTGGAAAAGTAAACGTCGGCGAAAAAGTATTCTGCCCCGATGGTACAGCACATTTAGTAGATTCTTAAAATCATTTTATCTAATCTTAAATATTCCCAATTTTTATTTCATTTTTGTTAAAATATTCTACTCTTATTGTTATCTTTCTGCGGGGCTTAGATAAATGAGATTTTTTTCATTGTCGCTTCCAAAACTTTTTCTTCAACAGTCTACACAAAAATTGTTCTTAAATCTGCGAATACTTCTGATACGAAAAATTTTCAACAACCACTACCCTTCATTTCATTAAAGGTTTTAGCCTCAGCAACTTTAACCTACGATCTATTTCAACTATAATCTCCAGCCTTTAAAGCCAAATCACAGTAGTGTTACTGCATATTGTAACAACTTAGTTTTATAAACTGAATCATTCCAATGTAAAATAGGGTAAAGTAATGGAACAAACTCAAGCGTACAAACTGGATTTGACCAAAATTTGTGGAAAAGGGGACTTTCCATGTCCACGGTGTAAAAGTATCATATCACCTGATGAAACTTCAGAAGAAACTTATTCCATTTTAGAGCCCAAAGTCAATGATCATGGTTTGGAAGAGATAGTGATTTACTGCAATAAGTGTAAGAGTCAAATTCATTTAATTGGGTTCTTGCTCTTGGAAGAACTTTCTATGGAATGAACGACTCATTGCTTATCTTTTGAAACTGAATTTTCAGTTTGAAACATTTAAAATAGATTTCGCAGGCATAGGCTCATAAAAATTCATTTTCTCTACACGCAAGAAAGTGGATCCGTGTTATGAATTTTTCTCTGTGATTTTAATATCGAAAATTTGAGCATTTTTTGGAAACTGTTTTTGTTGAAAATAATAAGAAGGCGAAGAAAACTAGAAACAAGTTTTTCGGTCGGGGATTTCTATGCGAAGCTGCTTTATTAGGTCCTTGTATCTGTTTCTGACTGTAACTTCGGTGACTCCGGATGCTTTTGAGATGTCTTCTTGGGTGTTTTTTTCGGCGTTCTGTAGGCATGCGATGTAGAGTGCGGCTGCAGCTAATCCCATTGGGTCTTTTCCTGCTGAAAACCGTTTTTGCCTAGCCGCCCTAAGTATTGCTATAGCTGCGCCTTGGGTTTTGCCCGAGATTCCTGTTTTTTCTGCAATTTTTGAAACGTATGTTAGCGGGTCTGAAATTGGCATATGAAAATCGAGCTCTTGTAGCAATAGCCTATAGCACCTTGCAACGTCTTTCTTATTGACAAGACTTGCTTTAGCGATTTCGCTAAGACTCCTGGGTGACCCGCTTTTCCTGCAAGCAGCATAAAGTGCCGCCGCGGCGACGGCGTTGATTGATCTTCCCCGAACTAAGCCTTTGTCAAGTGCTTTTCTGTAAACGACGGCGGCTTTTTCTTTTATTGGCGGTGAGATAGAAACCATACTGGATAAACGTTCAAGTTCTGCCATTGCATGTGCGAGGTTTCGATCGACGGAAGAATGTACTCGACTGCGTATTTGCCATTTCCTAAGACGCCACATCTGCAATCTAGTGGACATGGGCAATTTTCTTCCAAATGCGTCTCTGTCAACTTGGCTTATGACTGTTGATAATCCTTTATCATGAATTGAATATGATGTTGGCATGCCAACGCGGCTTCTTGATGCTTTTTCTTCTGAAGTAAAAGCGCGCCACTCAGGACCTTTATCCATCATTTGTTCGTAGACGACTAAGCCGCAGTCACCGCATATGGTTTCGCCTGTGTCGTTGTCGTGAACGAGATTTTTGCTTGTACATTCAGAGCACTTATCAACTAAGTGCGAATTAATTATTGGAACTTCTTTAGTTATACTCATTTGGGTTATACTCATTTTTTTCTGACTCCATTCAATTAATATTAATCTTCGAAAACATTCTCGAATTTTCTTTCTGAGCTGGCTAACAATAATGTTGTAGCTTTGCTTGGAATTACTTTGCAGAGGGAGCTTTCCAGCTAGATTGCCCATATTCCTCATGCGAGGAGTTCCAGGCTAACTGGCTTGCCCTTGCCTTTTACATAGGCTTCTTATAATATAGTTATCAGTATTTTGAGGACTCGACTTTATTGTTTGATGTTGATCCAAGTTCTTACTGCTTCTTGAACAGCTTTGGATAAGTCGCCTTTTTTGCCGCCGAATCTTTCCACAGTTTTTAATCTGAGCTGTTTTTCTAATTCATCTGATATGTCAACGTTAATGCGGCCCATTTTAGTCACTTGTTCCTATCTTTTGATATAAGCGAGTTATCGATAATTGCGGGTTGTTTCACTATTTTTAGTTCGCTTATTTATATAAGTACATATGCATATACATGCTTATAGGCATATGTGTTTAAGTGTGTAAATGTTATGGAGAACTGGACACTTTGGCTTGCAAGACCTTCTCAATAGCTACTCTACGACAACAACTTAATCGGTTAAGTTAAGCTTCACGAAAACAACTGCCTTTTCGTTTTTTTATCTTAATGAGACGCTTTGGATTCTTTTGATAAGTTTGCCAATTTCTTCAAGTTGTTCTCACATTTTTCTGGCTTTAAGCTTCTTTCTTGGTAAAGTTTCAGAAGCACGCAGAATAGGATAGTCAAGTTTTAGTTGATATCATTTGTTGGTTCTTTTAAGAGCGACAAAACAGAGCCCAAAAAACACAACGCCAAAACCTAAGAGAACAAACAAAGATATCCATGGAAACGGTTGTCCAAGGGCGGAAGCCCGCAGAATAAGAGAAGCATGAGTCAATGGCGAAAGGTTAAGGATGACTCTTAAAGCCTCTGGAACTTGACTTAAAGAAAAGAAAGTGCCGCTAAGAAAAGCCATGGGCAAAACGACTAAACTCATAAACAAAGTCATGTCCTGATGAGTCTTAGCTAACAACGCAACTATGACACCCAAAAACGAGAAAGTAAAACAAGTAACAACAAGGCTTAACGGAAAAAGCCAACTCACCACAGGCAAGGGTGAAAAGACCAGGCACGCCAAAAGCAGAGCCGCTGAACTCAAAAGCCCACGCAGCACCCCGATTAAGGCTTTGCCTACAATAATCGAAAATGCGCTGACAGGCGACATCAATGTTTCATCAAAACACTTGAAGAATAAGCGGTCCACATGCAACTTCAAGCCAGAGGTGTTAAAAGCTGTGGTCATCGCAGTAAGTGCTAAGATTCCTGGAACAACAAATTGAAGATAACTAAACCCTTCAATGTTCGCACCTCTTCCTAGGCCATAGCCGAAAGCCAAAAGGTACAGGATGGGTGCGACAAGCGTAAGAGCCATTGTTTTGCCCAAGTTACGGCTTAGGAAACGCAAATCCACCCACACGACTGCATAGATGTCTCGCAGAGTATCCATCATTAGTCTTCGCCTACCTTTTTGCCCGTTAATTCAACGAACACATCTTCCAAGTTTGAGTCACGAATTATGATTGTTTTGTGGTCGGAGGAGAGATTTTGGACGTAGAGGTTGGCGGTTTCTCGGTCAGCGAAGTGTTCATAACGAGTAAATGAACTATCAACAAGAACCTCGACAGTTACCATGCCTACCTTTTGCCGTAGATCTGATGGCGCTCCCAATGCAATTAAGCGACCTTGATGAACGATGCCGACCCTTTGACACAACGCTTCAGCTTCCTCGATGTAGTGGGTAGTCAAAAAAACTGTTGTGCCATTTCGACTTAAACTGCGAATCAAATCCCACATCTTACGTCGAACCTGAACATCTAACCCCACAGTTGGTTCATCAAGGAACAACACTTTTGGCTTATGAATCAAAGCGCGAGCAATCATCGCTGCTTTCTTCATGCCCCCAGACAATTCTTCCACCATCATCTCGCTCTGTTTGGATAAGCCAACAAATTCAAGAAGCTCACCGATGCGTTGTTTGCGTTCATTCGAAGGAATATGATGCAATCGTGCATGAAGCTCCATATTCTCTCTTAAGCTCAAATCCAAATCAAACGTTAAATGCTGCTGTACTACACCAATCAATTCTTTGACTCTTGCAGGTTCTTTTTCTACGTCAAACCCAGAAATCCAAATGGATCCTGAGGTTGGTTTGGTCAGTGTCGTGAGAACTCGAATAGTTGTGGTCTTGCCTGCACCGTTGGGTCCCAGAAAACCAAAGATTTCGCCTGAATTTACGCTGAGGTTTAGGTCTTCTACTGCACAAACATCCTTGTATTTTTTGGTTAAGTTTAGGGTTGCAATTACCTCTTCCAACGGCGGGTTTCATCCTCAAGGTTAGATTTGATAATCCCATACCCTATAAATCCTAGTAAAGATGCCTTTCAAAAATCCTAAAAATAAAAGGTGCAACATTATGAGTTTTCTCTACAAATACAATTGCCGAGTCGTAAACAAAATCGTACCTATAATCAAAATCACAGTCGAAACGATAAGCAATAACTTGCCAGCTGTCTTGTTTTTACCCCAAACTAAAGCTGAAACCCAGTACAAGGGCAATATAGGCAACGCATATCTATGCAGGTTCTTTGGGTCAGAATAAAACGCCAGCATTAACAAGGTGTAAATTGCAAAAGCCCAGTATTTCAGGTCTTTCCTCTCACTAACTGTGCCCTTAACGAAATCTCTTATTGGAACTTTCTCTGTAAGAAGAAACCATACAAATGGAGCAAGAATTAAAGCGGTTTCAGCTGAAAACAGAACTGTGTAACCCAATTGATCGGTGATTACTTGGGTGAGGGTAAGCCTTTGTGTTCCCCAAACATGATTGTAAACAATTTCTCTGACAGGAAACAGTCCAGTCAAGAAGTAACCATAAACATTGAATAAAAAATATGGCAAAGCAACAACAATTGCCTGACTAATCGCTGTTCCATACTTACGCGTTTGCAACCCATTATAAACAAAAGGAATCAAGATTAAAAAGCCGCTGCTACGTGTTAGGGAAGCAAAGAAACCTAAAACAGTTGATTTCACCGATTTACCTTTCTCCAAAAAATAGAAGGCGCCTAAAGCAAACGTCATAAACAGACTCTCCGAATAAACGCTCGAATAAAACAAAGCGCCCGGCCAAAACGCGAAGAAAACCGTGGATATCAAAGCAAAACTGCTCTTAGAAAAAACAAGTTTGGTTACATTGTAAAATAGGAATAAGCTGACAAAAAAAAGTATGTTGCTAATTACAAACCCAGAAACCAGAACCGCTTGGTCAACAGACATGATTCCCAATAACGGAGTTCCAAACACACGCATCAAAATGGGGTATAGAGGAAAGAAAGCCCAGTTTCCGCTCACAGGGTTATTTCCAGCTGGATAACCTGTAAATGCGATTTGACTGTACCAGCCACCATCCCACTGACTAAAATAATTAACAATCGAAATCGATGACATTGTCTTTGCTGAAGAAGGAAAAAGAGCCGCAATTGCCGCGACAGCAAAAATAAGAAGTCTGGAAGATAAACCAACGAGGAAGACTTTGCCGTTCTCAGAAGAAACAGCCCCGCGCATCCTAACCTTCAGATTCAGCAAATATAATTAGTCTCCCTTGAGGTTTAATGCTGTATTTCAAGAGGGTATTCAATATAAGTTTTAGCGCTTAAACGGTGAATTGTTTTTTGAAGCAAAAAAATATTGCTTATGTCTATGGACTTTTTAGGTCCTGAAAATTTTGATTTTTGGGACAGAAAATTAATATCCTGCGCATGTGCAAGGAGCATAGAAAGTGGTGAATTAAAAGTTGAGTTTTGGAACATTGAAGGTTTTTAGCAGGGTTCAAGAAGCCCTTGTTTTAGCGTTAATGCTGGTGACTGTTTTTACGCTCTTCTACATTAACATAGACATCACATACAAAATCGGGATTGCTGCGATAGTGTTCACAATAATCTTCTTGGCGACCCTGGCAGCTACGCTTCTGCGTCAGCAAAAAGAAATCAGGCAATCTCAAGCTTAAAGGCTATTAATTTCACTTTACTCGCCGCTGTCCTGCAAAGTCGTTTTGTATGGCTACGTTGCAACAATGCCCAATATAGTAGTTAAGCAGAGCGTTCTGCGAAATTTTGAATTCACGATTACTTTTATTCGCGGTGATAAGTAGAATTTTTTTTCGGCATATTGGATCCTAAAGGATATGATTGCAGAAACCTATAGAAAGTAAGCGCAAAGCCCTAAGATGGGTACGTGATATTGGCTGCTTTCAATAACATTAGCATATTAAAGAAAAATAAAACAAAAGAAAGGTTTAGTGTGAGTATAGTTTTTCGTAGGGTCGCTTTGAGAGGGGCAGTATCTTTTTGAATTTGCCGCCGAGGATTACTTGAGGGTCAGTGCCGAAGTTGCTGCAGTATTCTTTGACTAAGGCTTCGATTGTTTGCATGTCGCGTTTGCCGACGGGCATTGTTTTGGTTCCAGCTTCGGATTCAAGGATGTCGCCGCGTTCGTAGATTACTCCACCATGCATGCCTGTACCCACGAATCGGGCTTTACATAATTCGCCTTCTTTAAGGTTCAAGCCCAAGATGAGAATTATTCCGCCTGCCATGTACTCTGCGAGGAAGTCGCCTGCTGTTTCGCCGATGACTATCTGTGGAACCTTGTTTTTATATTCTTTCATGTGGATGCCGACGCGGTAGCCGACGTAGTCTTTGACGAAGATTTTGCCGCCGCGCATTGAGTGCCCAGTTAAGTCGCCTGCGTGGCCGTTTACGATGATTTGTCCGTCGTTCATGGTATTGCCGCTTGCGTCCTGTGCGTTGCCGTGAATTACCATTTTTGGTCCACTCATGAATGCGCCGAGGTCGTTTCCGGGTGTTCCGTAGATGTCGATTTGGATTTTTGTGTCAAGGTCGGTTCCAAGGTATCTTTGTCCGCAAACATTGTGCAGTTCGATACGTTCCACGTCGCCTGTAATTAAAGCTCTAAGTAAGCTGTTTAGTTCTTTATAGTAGAGTCCTTCAGCGTTTATTTTGACGACTTTGCCTTCGGTTTTGATGAGGTTTTTGTACTTTGCGTCGATTTCTGTTGGCTCACTTTTTTGTTCCTGCATGTTTATGCTCCTGCCATTTTAACGCCCAAAATCTTGAGCTCCGTCTTGCTTAAGCCGACACCTCTAAGTGCCAGACGATTGCCGCGTAAGCTTTCGATGGCATTTATGCCCATACCGCCCATCATGTCTTTGATCTCGAGGCTCCAGCTCTGCAGAAGGTTCACGAGTCGTTTGGATGCAATGTCTGGGTTAATGCGTTTGCTAATCCATGGATCGCTCGTCGCGATTCCCCATGGGCATTTGCCTGTGTAGCATCGTTGGCAAACCGTGCAACCCATTGCAATCAAAGCTGCAGTGCCAATGTATACTGCATCTGCGCCTAACGCTATGGCTTTGAAAACGTCGGCTGCGCTTCTGATGCCGCCTGCAATTACAACGGAAGCATCGTTGCGTATGCCCTCCTCTCGGAGACGTTGGTCTACTTGCGCGATGGCTAATTCGATGGGTATACCCACGTTGTCTCGGATAACTTTGGGTGCTGCACCTGTCGCGCCTCTAATGCCGTCTAAGGCAATTATGTCTGCTCCAGCCCGAACCATACCGCTTGCAATTGCCGCTGCATTATGAACTGCCGCGATTTTGACAGATATTGGTTTGGTGTAGTTGGTTGCTTCTTTGAGTGCGTAGATTAGCTGACGCAGATCTTCGATCGAGTAGATGTCATGTTGGGGAGCTGGTGAGAGGGCGTCTGTGCCTTGGGGAATCATGCGTGTCTTGGCGACGTGCTCGGTTACTTTTTCGCCTGGAAGGTGACCGCCGATTCCTGGTTTTGCGCCTTGCCCAATCTTGATTTCTACTGCAGCGCCTGCGTCAAGGTAGTCGGAGTGGACGCCGAATCGGCCAGAAGCAACCTGAACGATAGTGTGGGCACCGTATTTGTAGAGACTCTTGTCTAAGCCGCCTTCACCCGTGTTCCAGTAGGTACCACATTCGGTGGCTGCGCGGGCTAAGGATTCGTGCACGTTCAGGCTGATGGCGCCATAAGACATGGCTGAGAACATTATGGGGGTATCAAGGCAAAGTTGCGGAGTAAGCTTTGTCTTGAGTACAGTTTCGCCATTTTCAACAGCGAAGTCTAAGCGGTCGGGTTTAGCGCCAAGGTAAGTGCGAATTTCCATGGGTTCCCGAAGTGGGTCAATTGAGGGGTTGGTGACTTGGCTTGCGTTTAGAAGTAAGCGATCCCAGTAACTGTACTCTGGTTTATCACAACCCATGCCTGTCAAGATTACGCCTCCGGTTTCAGCTTGTTTCTTTACGTCTCGGATTGCTTCCATTCGTCCAGTTAGCGTTTTCTCGGCTGACATTGGGATTCTTGCGTATGGTGATGGCGTGGGTTGGACAGAAAGTGACACAGCGTTGGCAGTCAACGCAGTTCTCATCTTTGCTGCACACTGTGTCGGTTTCCGCATCGTAGAAGTGGGTTTCGTAGGTGCATTGGTTAACGCAGACTTTGCAGCGTATACAACGTTTCTCGTCGCGTTCAACCAAATATTCAGGGTTCAAGTAGGTTTTCATTTCACTAAACCTCCAGCGAGGATTTCCGATGATCTTTTACTGTTATTGTTTAATCTGGCAACTACTGGTTCGCCACCTCTTGGGCACCAGAACTTGTCAAGCTGTGGAGAAACCAACCGCATCGCTGACTCTTCCGAAGACAGATAGGTGTAGTCGCCGTTTGTGCCAGCAACTAGCGGTCGCAGTTTGATTCTGTCGGTCAAACCAATCATTTCGCCGTGATGAGCGATGACTATACTGAAAGGTCCGTTCATGAGTAGGCTGCCGTATGTTTGCCGCAGGGTTCTTAGCAGGTTTGCTTGTTTGGGTTCCATTTGGTCTATTTCACTCCAAAGTGGTGCAGCCAAAACTTGCGCTACCAACTCGATAGGTAATTGTTGTCGTCGCATCAGCAAGTCTACTGCGTAGGCTAATACTTCGGTGTCTGTTTGCATGGTGCATTTGTAACCGTACATTTCGAGGTAGCGGCGGTTTATACCGTAAGATGAGAGTTCACCGTTATGTACTACTGTCCAATCCAAGATGTTGAATGGGTGTGCTCCGCCCCACCAGCCAGGAGTGTTAGTTGGGAACCGGCTGTGACATGACCATAGATACCCTTCGTATTCGTCTAAGCAGAAGAACTCTGCAACGTCCTCTGGGAAACCAACGCCCTTGAAGACCCCCATGTCTTTGCCGCTTGAGAAGACAAATGCCTTTCCAGTTTCTGTGTTGATGTGCATTATGGCTTCTATGAGGTAGTCTTCTTCGGTTTGGTTTTCGGGCCGCTGTTTTTTGGGTTGCACAAAGTACCGCCAGACCAGTGGTGGATCCCGTACGTTGGCTGGTTTGGTTTGCATTTCTTCGTCGTAGACTATGTCGAATTTTGAAGCGAGGATCTTGTCGGTTTTTTCTTTAGCGTCTTTACTAAGGTACATGATGTGGAATGCATAGTAATCTTTGAAGTCAGGGTATATGCCGTAGACTGCGAAGCCTCCCCCTAAGCCGTTTCCGCGGTCATGCATGTTTGCCATAGCTCGAACGGGGTCTTTGGAGCCGAATCGTTTACCTTCTCGGTTCATGGCAGCGAAATATGCCGCAGGCGGAGAAATCCTTGTCGTCCCCGAATGGGTTTATTATTTTTCTGTCGTTTTGGTCCATTATTGTACCACACTCATTTTTCTTTGCAGACCCACGGGTAAAACGGCTAAGCCGAAATCGTCTCTGAGGAGGTCTTGCTTGAATTTCTTCACGTTCACTTGGGTCTTCATCAAGTTGAATAGGATGCCAGCACGGTCGATGCAGTTGACCAATGTCATTCCGACGATGACGTTGTTTTTGAGGACCAGTTTCTTGTACACGTTGTTCTGAAGGTCTTGTTTTACAAGGATTTCCAGCGTTGGGTCTTCTTTGGGGTTTGCCATGCCGATTGAGACGATGGGTATGCCGAAGTACTTGAGGCTGCTCATGTTGGTTCCGCCTTCATAGGTGACTTTTGCGCCTGCCATGTTGGAGCCTGCAACTCTGCCCTCCAAAACCGCCAGAGGCCAGAGGGGCAAGAGTCGGTTCTGGTTTAGGATGAAATCGAAGGTTTCAGCAACATCGCCGCTGGCGTAAACGTCGGGTACCGTGGTTTGCATGAAGTTGTCGACTACTATACCTCGGTTTAGTTTCACAGCAGTCCCTGCTACGAGTTCGGTTCTTGGAAGAACGCCGATGGCTACGATGACTAGGTCACAGGGCACTTGATCGCCTTTAGTTAGGATAACTCCGCCAACGGCACCTTCGTTTTCTGGTCTGCCAAGGATTTTCTGCACTGATTGCCCAGTAGCAAAGTTGACGCCTGCTTTTCTTATGATGGCTTCAACTATGTCAGAAGCTTTAGCATCTAAGAGTAAGCTCAGGATTTTTTCTTGCAGTTCAACGACAGTGACTTTTAACCCTTGTTTGACTAAGGCTTCGGTTACGCTTATACCAATTAATCCTGCGCCGATAACGACTGCGCTTTTGGCTTGGATGCTGTCGATTTTTGCTGCTAAACGCTGGGCATCAGAGAAGTTGGTGAAAGTGAATACGCCGTCTTTTTCTTGTCCTTCCATCTTTGGAACGAAGGGTTTGCCGCCTGTCGCAAGCAAAAGCTTCTCATAAGCTACTTTTTCTCCGTCGTCTAAGTTGATGGCTTTCTCGGTTAGGTTTAGGCTTACGGCTTTCTTTGCCGATGCGTGCTTCTGCATTGTTTGTTTTCCAGAAGTCGTCGGTTTTGCACTTCATTTTTTGGACGTCTGCTTTGCCGCTGACTAAGTCGCTAATCATTGGGCGACTGTAATGCGCACAGGCTTCTTCAGTGATTACCACTATTGTCGCCTGCTTGGTCTACTTTTCTTATGGCTTCAACTGCGGCTATACCTGCTGCTGAAGCGCCAACAATAACGTACTTTGCCATTACGCTTTAACCTCCTTGAATACCAACGCTTGGTTGGGGCAGTTGGCTACGCATGCGGGTTCAGTTAAGCCCTGGCACAGGTCACATTTCGTAACTACGTGACCCTCTTTATCCATGATTAATGCGCCGTATGGGCAAACCATAACGCATGTCCAACAGCCTATGCATTTGTCTTTGTTGTGGGTTACTTCGCCTGTTTTTTGGTCTTTTTGCATTGCGCCTGATAGGCAGGCGGTTACGCAAGGTGCGTCTTCGCAGTGGCGGCATTGGATTGCGAACGAGACGGGTTTGTTTACTTCGCGTCTGATTCTGGCTGATGGGTTTGGGGTTGTTCGCTGTTGTAGGCTTTGATGATGTCTTTTGATTTTGAATGTGCAGTGGTGCAGTAGACTTCGCAGAGTCCGCAGCCCATGCATGCTTCTTGGTTTGCGATTATTTTTTTCATCTTGAATCTCTCTCCATTTACGGTTAGCGTGGACAAGTGAGCATGATGCACATGGAGTTCAACGTCGTTTGTGCATAGATTGCCCTTGCTTGTGATCGCTTGATTATCGTTTTTGATTATTATTTTGCATGTGTTCAGAGGCATTTTTTTTCTCTCTTTTTTGGGAGTTAGCCCACCAAATAGCATGTATTCTATATAACTTTGTTGATAATCATTTATATGTAACTTAAGGAAATATGTAATCTAAATGAAACATTTACCAATGGTGTATGGTAATGGCTGAAAAAGATCTCGGATACAGGCGGGTCCAATGCACAGGCAGAGGATCATACATAATATCCCTACCAAAAGAGTGGGTAGAAGACATAGGTTTGAACAGAGGCAGCGAAATCGCATTCAACATCCAACCCGACTCAACCCTAACACTGGTTCCTAGAAAAATCATGGAGAAAGAAGGCAGAGAAAAAGACGCCAAACCCAAAGAATACTACATAAACATCGACCCCAAAGAACCCCCACAATCCACAATACGCATGATACGCGCACTCTACGCCATAGGCGCCGACATCATACGCGTCCACTTCAAAAACACGCCAAGATGCCACCAAAAACAAAAACGAAATAAAAAACCTCGCTCGAGACAACTTTTTAGGCTCAGAAATCATCGACGAAACCCCAGACGAAATCACCATGCAAATTCTTATTAAACACTCCGAGTTCCCGCTCGAAAAAGCAGTGCGCCGTATGGCAATCGTAGCGTTAGCCGCAAACCGAGACGCCATAGCAGCTCTAAAAGACCGAAGTACAACTCTATTTGACAGCGTAATCAGTGCCCACAACGATGTAAACCGACTGGGACTCTACATTGTTCGCCAACTCAAACATGGCATAGAACGCAACCTCTACCGTGAACTCGGGTTCAGAACCCCCAAAGAATTCTTACTCTATCGCATAGCTGTTAACGACGTAGAAAGCATCGCCCAAAACGCCATGAATATCATAAACAACCTTGGGGCACTCCAAAAATTAATCGACAACGAAACCCTATTTGTCAAAGACCCCATAGACGAAGAAATCTACAACCAACTTGTCTACTTCAGCACCCAAGCCCACCAACTCTACGACGACTCCATCAAAGCCCTTTTCAAACGGGACTATAAAGATGCAGAAAAATTAATTTCCAAACGAGAAGCCCTAATTCCATTGGAAAACGAATTAATCATGCTTATGTCAAGCAAAAAACTTGACCCCAACATCGCGTCAGTACTGCGGCTAATCTTTGACAGCTCAAGACGAATCATGGATTACAGCCGAAACATGGCAGAGCTAACACTCAACCGCACGGTAGAAGAACTCTGTTCAACACTAACCTTCAAGTAATCTATTTTTGAGAAAAAAGTGCTCCGGCCGGGATTTGGACCCGGGTCGCCGACTCGAGAGGCCGGCATACTTGACCGGACTATACTACCGGAGCTCGGAACAAAAGGTTCTCCTTTAGAAATAAATAGGTTTTGTGCCGTTAAAGCCTAAAACGAAACCTTTGCATCCATCGTTGCTTTGGCTGGTTTTTCAAGACAGATTTGGGTAGTAATCGGTAGGATGCATAGAATGCAACTCCTATAACTATGAACGTAACAATTGTAGGTATGTACGAGGGCACCTCAAAACCGAAACTTTCAACCAGCATAAAGATGCCCAGGAAACCTATTGAGGTTAAAGCGCCGTTTTTGAGGTACTTGTATTTGCCAATGGTGTCGATGCCTTTGATTGTTAGTTCTCTGACCACTATTGCGCCTACGCCTAGACCTATGAGGATTAACAACAGATTTATGGTGAAGGCAAATGCTCCCACTACACCGTCAAAACTGAAAGTGGTATCTAAGACTTCAAGGTAGACAAACTTGGAAAGGTCACTAAGTCCACCTGCACCCGCCATCAAGTTACGCTCGCTTGATTCCGCAGTTTCCTTCAAACCGTATAGTATAAAGAAAGTTGCACTTCCTATGGCTGCGGCAAGCATCACCATAGGATTCGCACGCGCTAGATACATAATTACTACAAGCGCGATGGCGGCGAAGGCAAAGAACCAAACCCCATGCTTTTCTTTGAGGTACCTTTCGATGAAGAGTGGCTCTTTCTTTTCAAGAAATAGCCAATGAATGTACAAGTATAGGAGAAAAACGCCTCCGAACATCAAAATTATTGGTTTTTGTATTTCGATGGCTTTTGCAGCTACATCACTTTGTCCAGAGAACGCCAGAAAAATGTTTGATAGACTCATGGTTGGAACAGAAACCCAAACAATAAGTAAAGGCAGCAAAAACCTAACCAAGAACACCGAGGTCACGATGCCAATCAAGAGAAATCGCTTGCGCCACAACATACTCATCGTCTTTAGGACTGTGGCGTTTACTACGGCGTTATCTATGCTATTTACAACTTCGAATACCACCAAACCCAGAACGATTGCTATTGACTCAACTAGTGACACGATTCAAGCACTCGCCAATTTATGCCGTTAGTGTATAAAACGCTTTTTGATAAATAATCTTTTATTGAGATAACGATGAATTATAAACCTACAAACATTTGATTTTATTTTTTTGAAAATGAGATTTGCGTTTAAGTCATTCTCATCTATTTGAATCCTAAGGTGTCCTTGTTGGCTAAAAACCATAGCCATTAAAATGTTAGAAAAAAGTGCTTTTCGCAAAAATTACTAAAATTAAAAAAAGAAGTTATTTGGGGAAGTTTATTCTTCGCCCATGCCGCCCGGCATTCCGCCTGGGCCACCTGGACCGCCTTTCGGCGCCTTGGAGGTGATGACGTCGTCGATGCGTAGTATCATGGCTGCTGATTCTGCTGCAGATTTGATTGCTTGTTCTTTGACAACGATTGGTTCTATAACGCCGTTTGCGATGCTGTCTTGGAGTTTGCCAGTGAATACGTTGATTCCCATGAACTTGCCAGTTTCTTTGTCATGCACTTGTCGTAATTCAACGAGTATGTCGATTGGCTCTAAGCCTGCGTTCTCTGCGAGCGTGCGTGGGATGACTTCTACTGCGTCTGCGAATGCTTCAACTGCGAGTTGTTCACGTCCACCGACTTTGGTTGCGTACTGTCGTAGTTCTTTTGCGATTTCAATTTCTACTGCACCGCCGCCTGCGACGATTTTGTTGTTTTCTAAAACGTCTGAGACAACTGAGAGTGAATCAGTCATTGCTCTTTCGGCTTCGTCAACAAGGCGTTCGAGTCCTGCTCTGATGAGTATTGCCACGCTGTGCGGGTCTTTGCATTTTTCGACGAAGATCATTTTGTCATCGCCGATCTTGCGTTCTTCAATGTGTCCTGCAAAGCCAAGGTCTGCTTTCTTTAAATCATCTAAGTCGCTAACTATTCTTCCGCCTGTGGCTCTTGCGAGTTTCTCCATGTCTGATTCCTTTACACGTCTTGCCGCCATTATACCTGCCTTAGACAAGAAGTGCTGAACCATGTCATCTATGCCTTTTTGGCAGAAGACTACGTCCGCGCCAGAGGCTTTAACTTTGGTAACCATATCTTGCATCATGTCGTTTTCTTGGTCAAGGAATGCTTTCATCTGTGAGGGGTCTTTGATTCGGATTTCAGCAGTGATTTCAGTTTTTTCGATTTCTAAGGCTGAATCTAACAGTGCAATCTTGGCATTTTCTTTAATTTTTGGCATGCCTGGACTTACGACTTCTTTGTCAATTATTATGCCCTGGATTAATTGTGTTTCTAGGAGACTTTTGCCTGTTTTCTTAACGAGTTGAATGTTGTCTATGTCAGCGAGTGTTTTGTCTCCACGTTGTTCAGAGATTTGTGTAACTGCATCGATGGATATTTCTGCTAAGTGCTCTCTTGCAGAACCCAGTGATTTGCTGCTCATTGAGGTTAATGCGACTTTAAGGAGTGTTTTGCGGTCTTTGACGTCTAGTGGTACTGCCATTTTTCCAATGGCTTCAATAGCTTTCACTGAGGCTTTGCGGTAGCCACTTACTAGAATGGTTGGGTGAATGTTTTGGTCAAGGAGTTCTTCGGCTTTTCTGAGGAGTTCACTTGCGAGAACAACTGCGGAGGTTGTTCCGTCGCCTACCATGTCATCTTGGGTTTTTGCGATTTCAACCATCATTTTTGCTGCTGGATGTTCAACGTCGATTTCTTTGAGGATGGCTGCGCCGTCGTTAGTGATTGTGATGTCGCCTAGGCTGTCGATGAGCATTTTATCCATGCCTCGTGGACCTAAGGTTGTTTTCAGCACCTCGCCAATTACGCGGGCTGCCATGATGTTGTTTCTCTGGGCTTCTTTTCCTCTGCTTCTTGTTGTTCCTTCTTTAAGGATGAGGACTGGTTGTCCTGAACCTGTTGTTGTTAAATACGCCATATTATCATACCTACTTTACTAGAACCTTGTTTAATACGGAATGATGCAAAAACCCCAACGGAAATATAAACTTTTACCCTTGCAATGAAGCAGTCTTTATGATACCAGTTTTGAAGATGGCAAAGTTTGATTGAACATTCATTCTTACACGGCCAATGCTATCTTAGACGGGTCAGTTAATTATTGCGATCAGCGAATTGCACGTAATATAAAACCGAACGCAAAGCTTTCAATCTCATCAGGAAACAAGTAATGTAAACGGGAAGGCAAAGCAAAAATAACCAGCCACCATTCATTCCCTTTCTGTGTGAATCACGATGATTAGCGGCTTCAACCTAATGGCAACTACTTCCCGAGGAAACGAACGCCCAATGATCAACGAGATTCTATATCTGCTTAAAGAAGAGTTGGGCGACGCCGAAGCCCAGGCCGCAAAAACTAAAATCCGTGGCTTAATAGTCGCCAAAACCACACTTGATCAATGCATGGTCATAGAGAAATTCCGAGCAATTCTCAAAGAACGCCCCTACGAATTCCGCTATGCCCTGAGGATTCTTCCTATCGAACGAATTGTGCAAACTGACTTAGAAGAAATCAAAAAAGCCAGCGCAGAGCTTGCTACAAAAATAGGCGAAAACGAAACTTTCAGGGTTACAATAGAAAAGCGCTTCACTACCCTTCATACAAAAGACCTAATTGAGGCAGCGGTGGGAGAAATTAAAAATAAGGCTGACCTTGAAAACCCAGATAAAATTTTGCTGGTTGAGGTTCTGGGTGCATTAACAGGGCTATCGTTGTTGAAGCCCTCGGATCTTTTAGCCGTTATTAAAGAAAAAATGCTTTAACTTACAGTCGAGTTCTTCTTTTAAAGAAGAAGAAAAATCGATTTTTCCTAATAGCAATTTTTTCTTCTTTCAACTTGATTGGAAGAACAACAACACCTCATTGCCATTTGTTGTTGTTCTCCCGATCAAAGGAAGAACCCATTTAACAAGTAGAAGAAGAAGATTGCTGAATTGCCACTTCTTCTTCTTTTAAAATGAGTTAAAGTTGAAGTTCAGACTCAAACTTGTTGATGCGTTCTATTGTTGGGTAAAGTTCATTTAGAGTCTTCGAAATCTCATCAACAACCCCGTTTAAAACATAAGCAAAATCTTCACGACTTCTCCTAATCACTTTACTGCCAACAGGGCAACTTGCTCGATAACTAAGTTAACTATTGCCTTCTTCTGGTCACCGTTTTCGAGGATTTTTAATTCTTCTTTTTTGATGGTGAAAGCTTTTTTGATTTTTGTTTCCTTGGTTTTGGTCATTTCAAGAACCGCCACGTCTGGGTCTGTACCGACGCATTTGGTAAGCGCTTCAACTGTATTTTGGATTTGTATTGGGTCTTCACCAATTATTGTCACTGCCATGTTTTTTGTTTTGGGTTTGATTCCGGAGCGTTCGATGGCTTTTTGTATTTGTAGCTGTGCCGAAGCGTAGAGCATTGTTTCCATGGCCAGGCTCTTTGAATGGTTGGTTTTGTTTTTGAAGGCTTGGAGGGCGTTTAGGATAGCAAAATAGAGATGTTCCTGTGTGGCGATTAGTTCGGCGTCGAAGAATTGTATATCGACGTTTTGGGTTTGCTTTCGGTTTGCTTTTAAAAATGCTTCTGCTTTATCGAATGCTATGTTTCGGTAACCTGTTATTTCCACGTATTTGCCGTTTTCTTTTATGTATTGCAACATCTAAAGTCCTCAATGCATGTCTTTTAAGAGTTTTTCAGCTAGCTGTTTTGGCAAGCCAGCCTTCACGAGTTTTGCGACTTCCTGATTTAAGACTGCGTTTGCCTTGAGGTTTTTGGATTATTTTTCGCAAAGTTTCTTTGGTGTCCCACGGGAAGACAACCCAATTGGTTGTTTGTTTTTCATAGAAGTCGGGGGTTGTGATGGATTGGGGTTTTTGATAGAGTGTAGCTGTTTTTACTTCACTGGCGCCTTGCTGTTGAAGGTGAGTTTTAGCGAGTTTTAGGCTTTCGCCGCTATCTGCGATATCGTCAACCAACAACACTTTTTTGCCCGCCACGTTTGTTGTAAATGGTTGTTTTAGAGTGGGCTCAGCCTTTGTTTGGTTTATGTCAACATAGAATTCTATCTGGATAGTTGCGAACTCTGAAGTCTCTAACAAATCTGCTAAAATGCGAGCAGGTATTATGCCACCTCTGGATATGCCAATAACCATGTCTGGTAGGTAGTTTTGGATCAAAATTTTTTGTGCTTGGCAGAGCAGCATCTCGTATATTTGATTCCATGTTGGGACTTCATATTCGATGTTGCCAGCCAAAGCGTCAAACCTCTTTTAAAGGATGAGTACGTTTTTTGCTTCTGTTAAGCCTTTCGATTTCACAGATGATCATGCAATTTACTCGCTACTTAAATTTTGGTATTTCACTAATTATTGATTTATTGTGAATGCTATTCTATTTTTACATGGAATTTTGGTGTGGATGATTATTTTTTTGCTCGCTTGGTTGCAGATTTATAAAGAGGTTGTTGTTATTAATTTTATTCGGGAGATAGGCGTCAGGAGATATGTGTCGTCTTTCGTAATATAGTTTAAATGCTTAGACGTCTTTTCCAATAATAATTAACAATGAAAGGAGACTTGAAAAATGGTGAAGAATGTGGAAGAAGAAAGGATTAAACGTGTGCTCACAGAGCCAAAGCTAGCCGCCATAAAATCGATGCTTGAAAAAGACCATGCAATAGATTGTTTACTGTTGCTCCACGTTGGTCGCGGTAAATGGAAGGATGCTAAGGATTTCATGAAAGACAATGGCTTGACACTCAGCGATGGCACCTTTAGGGCTAGAATGATCGAGATTGAATCCTTGGGTTTAGCTAAGAGTGAGCGTATCGACCCACTCAAGAAGTACTATGTTAAGACTGAACTCGGGGAAAAAGTAGCGAAGCTTCTTCTCGGTTTCTTTGACACGCTAGACGTCAAAAGTTAATTTCTAATTTGAATGGCTTTATTGCCGTTCATTTCTTTTATTTTTCTATTTTTTTTGACTTTTGTAGTTGCGTTCTACATATCTATACTATTGTATAGTAAGACGTAATATTTAAAAGATGCTTTTTGGCAACTACTATTGCAAACAACATAAGGAAGAAACAAAAAATGAACATATACCTAAGAAAATTAAAGAAAAACTCGAAAGCATTAAGCCCCGTCGTCGCATCAATCATCTTAATCGCCGTCACAGTCGCAGTCAGCGTCGTCGTCGCAGCATGGATGGGAGGAATGACCATCGGTCTTATGGGAAATGCTGAACAAGCGTCAATTGCAAACATTGCATTTGTAGGAACTACTCAAATAGACGTTATGGTGCAAAACTCTGGCAGTACAACTGTAAATATAACTCAAGCATATGTCAATGGAGTGGGTGCAACTATAACCAATGCACAACCATGGTCAGTGGATAAATCTGGCGCTACAACATTTCACGTAACTGCACCGACTGCTTTGAGCGCAGGCACCTCCTACCAAGTCAAATTAATTTCTGCAAAAGGCACACAAATTCAAAACTCTGCAGTCTACAACCCATAAATTCCTATCTCACTTAGAATTTCGGGGTAAGGTGAAGCAAACATTCACCTCATTTTCCTTTTCTCTTTAAGAAATATTTAAAAAAATAAGGAAGTAATAATCATGGTCACACAAATCAAAGAATATACATCTGCTCAAGCTATCGCAGAAGCCTTAGACAAACAACTGTCAGAAACCAAAAGTATCCTGGGTGAATATCTGCGAAAACTTGACGAAATCCGCACTCTAGCGGAAAAATCCAAAAAAGTGCGTGAAGTCGTCCTCAAACTCGCCGGCAAAAAAGCCCCAACCGAGAATAATAGCGAAATCACTGTCGGAACATTAAACATAGTTTTAGACGCTAACCCCACCCATGAATTAAGTGCCATAGAATCCGTTGTCCGCAGCCATCAGGAACGCCTGCTGGTTTTGCAGAAGGTTCGGGAAGCCCTCAAATGGCTCGACCAACTCGGTGACACCGAAGGCCTAAGGTACTTAGTGGTGGAAGACGAAGGCATTCCAGAAAGGATCCTCTTCAAACTATCCTAACCCAGCTAGGAGATTAAACGGTGACTGAGGCTTACGAAAACCCGGTACAAACAATATTAAATGAAATCCGAACTCTAAGCCCAGAAATCACCGATGCGTTAATTTTTAAAAATAACGGACAAACAATCGCCAACACCCAAACCAGAGATGAGAATCAAAACAAAAAGTTCGTCGCCAACTTCGTCAACATCTCAGTGCAAGCGCAAGCGATCGGAGGCATAGAAAACTTTACTATCCAAGCGGCGGAGAACCAATTGAGTATCATTGCAGTGGATGATTGTTTTCTGGCCACGGTTACTTCAAAGACAGCCAACCAGGAAATCTTGAGATCACTTACTCAAGTTGTGGTCCCAACAGTTGTGCGGCTTGTCAACCAGATTAGCGCTCAAACAGAAAACGAAAAACGGAAAGCCCAAGAACTTGAAGAAAAACCCTACGAAGAAATAGCTTTGTCAGCATCGATAGAATCTAAATCAACAATCGAACCCATCCTTGAATCGCAGCCACCCTTTAAACCGATCCTCCCAAAAACACCCACCAACCAATTCATGATAGAAAAAATCAGCGGAATGCTAGTCGCAGCTGATACGGTTCGAATCGACGGGGAAGTCATTGCATGTTGGAGCGAACTCTACGAAGGCAAACAATTCAACACAGTAATCATCGAAGCATTGGATGGAAAAAAGACCACTTGCAAGTTTAAGGCTATAAAAGATTCAAAGAACAACGCCAAAGGCATAATTCAGGTTCCAGAAAAAATCCTTCAAACCCTGCAGACTGAAAAAGGCAAACTGGTGATGGTTAAACCAGTAATGGTTAATGAGGAATGATGTTGAAGCAGAAAGATAGCCAAATCGAAACCGAATTTTCCGATGGAGCAGCTATTACTGTTGGGAATGACGATTCTGTGTTTACGGGTTTGGCTGCGAGTTTGACGGAGATTCGTAAATTCGAGGGCGTTAGGGGCTACATTCTTCGAAGTGATACATCGGCCATTATAGATTTAACTGATCAAGAAAAAATAATCGAGTACGCCATCCTTTCTTCACAAATCTCTGAGTCCAGTGGCGAAATAGCCAAACAATTAAACCTAACAGACGTGGAAAGCGTGCTGGTGGAAGGAAAAACCGTTAAGATGCTCTGCATGAACATGTCACAAAATCGATTAAGTGTGTTCATGGATAAAACAGCGGCGCATGATTTGATAGTAAAACAACTCCTTCAATAACCACGGACTATTTTTTGTCATAATGTTTTTTCAACATTCTAAGTACTTGGAAATGTGTTAATCAAACGTACTCCTAGTTTTCTTCAGAGTTTCTTCAGGAACCGAATAAAATGAATACTGAAAAATCGAATAATAAAAAAAGTTTTTATTAAAAAAATAAAATAAAAATAAAGAATTTAGTAGAAGTTGCGGGCTTCTTTGCGTTTTTCTGCTTCTTCGTAGAACCGTAGGACTTCGTCGATGATTTCTACGTTAGAGAGCAACATGCGTCTGCAGCAGTACCGCTTCAAACCCAAGCTGTCGAGTACATCGCTGGCGTTTTCGCCTGTCTTTATGCGTCTTGTAAATTCGTCCCATCGGTCTCCAACGAGTTTGCCGCAAGTGAAGCATCTTACGGGAATAATCATTTTATCTTCTTCTCCTACCTATAGCTCTTCTGTTCTTTAGACCGTGCGCCTGCTCCGCCGACTTTCTTTGTTTCTTTAGTTCTGCTGTCTCCTGCAATCATGGTTCGGTCGTATTCGTTAAAGACTGTTCGCAGGTGAGTACTTTTGGTCCATTTCAGAAGAGCGTTTGAGATTGCCATGCGCGCTGCTTCGGCTTGTCCCATGTAGCCACCGCCGCTGGTTTTAACGTCCATGTCTAGTTGTTGCCAGACATCGGCGCCTGCTTGCAAGAGGGGTTCCATGATTTTTGCTTTAGCTATGTCGGGTTCGTAAATTTCAACTGGAGTTAGGTTTATTCGTACTCTGCCAACGCCCTGTTTAACTATGGCGCGGGCAACTGCGGTTTTTCGCTTTCCACTAACGACTAAGACTTTTTTTGCGGGCATAATTATTCCATCCTATTGAACCATCCGATTTCAGTTGCCAATTCACCAAGGGTAAAGTGTGGCCCTTTGAGGTTTGCGGAATTAGCTTCTTCGAAGGTTATCATTTTTTGGTCTTTGTACTCAAGTGGGACGCCCATGAAAACTTTCAGGCGTTTGTAGGCATTTTTGCCTTTAGGCAGCTTGAAGGGAACCATGCCACGGACGGTTTTTCGTAGGAACCGGTCGGGTCTGCGGTAGTGGAATGGTCCTCGCATTGGAGCACCAACTTCGAGGAATTTGTGTGCTTCTAACACTTTGCTTTTCTTTTTGCCAGAGAACACTGCTTTCTCCGCGTTAAGAATGATTACTTCTTCGCCGTTTAACAATCGTTTAGCAACTTTGCTGCACATTCTGCCAACGATTAAGCCTTCAGCGTTCACGAAAGTTATTGGGGATTGTATTGTGGTTGCCATTTCTTATTCACCGGATGATTTTTACGTTTGAACCTTTGGGGTTTTTCTCCATCAGGTCTTGGATTGTGATGTATTTTGCTTTGACAGCCTCAAGTTTTGCTTTAGCCTTGTCCGAGATGTCAAAGGATGCGACGGTCACGGAGTGTTCTATGTTGCCTGAAGCTAAGAGCTTGCCTGGAACGATCACCACATCAGCCTTCTTTGTGTGCCTGTTTAATTTGCTCAGGTTTACGGAGACACGTTGGCTACGTGACTTGGCTAAGTGATCGGCGACGTCCAGCCAGATAGGGGCTTGTTTTTCTCTGCTTTCTTTCTTTAAAAGACCAATAAGATCGATTAATTGTGGGTTTGTAGTTTTTGTTTCTCTCATTGTGGTCCAGCCTTTATTTGTTCTTCAAACTCGTTTAGTTGTTTGCCTAACAGTTTAGTTGCTTCTTTTAAGACTCGTTCTGGAAGAAGCGCACCTGTAGACTCTATGTTCATTACGAAAGTGTCCTTTTCCCATTCCACCTTCAACGGTGAGGGTTTTTGTGGGCAAGCATCAACGCAGTCCATGCAAAGGTTACATGCCAATAGGTCGCGGACATCGATTTTTTCGTCCTTGACAATGTAAACTTTTTTAGGGCATATGTCAGCGCATTTTTGGCACCCTTCACACTTCCCGGTTGGAGTGGTGATTTTTGGGTAGTACTTATATGCACACATGGACACGGGCTGCCATTTGGCATGGACTTTGCCTTTTCCAAGCTTTGCGTAAGCTTCAAGTTTTAGTTTCTGATTTTTCGCCAACTTAACTATCGGGATTCTGTCTGAGACAGGGACTACTTCGGGGTTTTCCGAAACGATTTCTCCTGAATAAACGGTTCTTGTTCCGTCTCTGGCTTCTGCGTCAAGTGTTAGGGTTACTCGGCATTGTTGGCAGCCGAATTCACTTTTACATTCGCATTCTTCAGGCAGAGTGTATGCATCTAAATCGGTCTTCAGCGGAGTAAGACCGAGCCTGTGAGAGATTATTTCGTCTTGGAGAATTGAAGAGTTTTCTATCATGACAACCTCTTCGATTGCCATGCAGGGGACCTCAGCAAGTGCTAGACGTCGTAGAGCATTCATTAAGGGAACGTCCGCATCTTTGACGACTATGCGGAGGTTAGTATCGTTTTTTTCAAGGACTTCTATTTTCACTTGCTAGACACTCCAATAAATTATTTCAATAAAGAGGGATATTGCAGATTAAACTCTTCTGCCTCTTCTGCCACCGGGCCTTCTTGTTCCGTCGTGTGGGATTGGTGTAACTTCTTCGATGCGTTCAATGCGGAAACCGAATCGGGCTAATGCTCTGATGGCTGCTTGTGCGCCTGGTCCAGGTGTTCTTGGTCCAGCGCCGCCAGGAGCTCGGACTTTGATGTGAATGGCTGTTATTCCTTTGTCGCGTGCGATTTCAGCTGCTCCTGTCGATGCACGCATAGCTGCGTACGGTGAAGATTCCATGCGGTCTGCTTTAACGAACATACCACCGGTGGTGCGAGCAATGGTTTCTGCACCTGAAATATCTGTGATGTGGATTAGGGTGTTGTTGTAGCTGCTGAAGATGTGAACGATTGCCCACTTCTCGTTACGTTTGTTGTTGGGAGCGCTCAGAATCTACCGCCTCCACGTCCGCCTCTGCGGCCTCTGCTTGGTGGCCGAGCTTCTACTTGTTTCGCTACGACTGTCAAACCGACTCGTAGTGCGTGTTCTTGGCTTGCTAATGCGCTTTCAGGTGAGTAAACCATTTTTGTTTCGGCCTCTTTTGGTACTATATAACCGGGGATTGTTACTCTGCGTCCATCGATTGTGATGTGTCCATGGGTGATGAGTTGGCGTGATTGATAGACGGTTCTTGCTAAGCCTTTGCGGAAAACGATTGTTTGTAATCTTCGTTCCAAGATGTCTTCAATAGTTAAGTCTAACACGTTATCGAGGACTGCGGTTTCTTGCAGGATTCCTTTCTTTTTGAGTTGGGCGAGTAATTCGTTTTCCATCTTTGCGCGTTCTTCGGTAGTTTTGCTGATGAGTGAACGGGCGATGCTTCTGGTCTTGGATAGGGTAGTTTTGTGGCGCCAGAGTTCATGTTTGTTTCTCAAGCCAAATTGCCCCAGAAGTTTAAGTTCTTCTTGGAGGACATCTTTTCGCCAACGGAAACGTGGCGTATCAAATTTCTTACGCTGCTTCTTTGGATCTCCCATGCTTATTTGCCTCCTTCAGTTGGTGCTCCACCGGGCTTTTGCATCAGAGTCTTCTTCTTAACTCCTAAGGCTTTGCCTGCTCTTCCAGTGGTTTTTGTTCTTTGGCCACGTACTTTCAGGCTGTATGCATGGCGGTATCCACGCCAAGACCTGATTTCTTTAGCTTGATCAATATCAGTCTTAATCTTCAATGCTAATTCAGCACTTAAAATGTGAGCGTCTTTGCCGACTTCCGTGTCTTTTCGGCGGTTAAACATCCAGCTTGGAATGCCATATTTTGCTGGGTCTTTTATGACATCTTCTATTTTTCCGATGTCTGATTCTGTTATAAAGCCTACTCGCAAGTCAGGGTTCACGCCTGCTTTTTTGAGGACTGCGTTTGCGAGCGCGGAGCTCACTCCTTTGACTTGCGCTACAGCGTAAATAGTCTTTAAGGTACCTTGAACGTCTGTACCCATGATACGAAGTATATAGCGATATTCCTGCTGTGACATGCTAAATTTTCATCCGTTTTTTTAACTTAAAGCATATACGAAATATGACGGTATTTATTTAAACCTTCCCTTGACTTCGAGTCCATCCTATTTGCATGAATAGAATAAGATAACAGAACTTTAAATTCAAAACGTAGTAGTAAAAGTATTATTGACTAAATCTTCCTCTGTTTTGTAACCCAACCGTTCCTGAAGAAATGTGATAAAAACTTTCAACTTATCGAAAAAACGGTTTCATAATTTGTCTTATATTTTGAAAAGCATTTTTTCGTAATGGAGAACCATAGAGCGAAAAAATCATTCGATGCCTTATCGCAAGTCCACCCCGGCACTTTCATGATGAACGTTGTACGCAGCCTGAAGCAGACGGTTCACGCGACAAAGCTCAAGATAGATTCTTTTGTATTCTTCAGATGAATAGTAATCTTTCTCACAGGGGTAGGCTTTTGCTTGGCCTGTGATATATCTTAGGGCTTCGTTTATGTTTTTTGAATTTCATCTTCTCATCTTCACATGTTTTTGGGGTTAGAGCCGTTTTTTGTTTTATACTTTGATTTTGAGTTCTGCTCTAATTTTATAGGCGACAAATGCGAATGAAGCTACGATTGCTGCTATTGATGCTACATCTAATACTCCAAACATATTTTCACCATATTTCTTTTCAAATAGCTAATTGCTTAGATAAATATAAACGGAGTTATGAATTGTTCATAACTTATAAGAAAATATCGACGAGCGTCCAAATGTAAAATTATTACATATTTGAAGCAAAACCAAAACTCCAACATTTTTTGAAAAGGAAATAAGTAATTTTCTGCGAAACCTAAATACCGTTCAAAACACAATAAACCCAAGAAACCCAATGGACAACGTAATGATTATTGGCGTAATAGCAGCCGCATTAACTACAAGCGCCCTGTTTCCACAGTTATTCAGAGTTTGGAAAACAAAATCAACCAAAGACATCTCCACAGGAATGTTCGCGCTGACCTCTGCAGGGGTCCTTGCATGGTTTATTTATGGGATGTTCGTCAACAATTTCCCAATAATAATTGCAAATTCCCTAGCTTTTATTCAAGCCGTAGCAATTCTATTTTTGAAAATAAAATACAAGTAAAATTACCGAATTTTTTGACTTATTCGTTTATAGATTGAATAACATTGATGGT
Organism: Candidatus Bathyarchaeota archaeon; assembly: GCA_963741295.1. Classification (GTDB taxonomy): domain Archaea; phylum Thermoproteota; class Bathyarchaeia; order Bathyarchaeales; family Bathycorpusculaceae; genus Bathycorpusculum. The sequence goes on along the minus strand of CAVUHI010000006.1, from coordinate 99,708 downwards.
TGAGTTAACCCATCGAAGGTAAGCGTTCAAAGTCGCTCGGAGGGCAACTGTGTCATCTGCCTCAACGGTTAACACAAGAAATAAGCCGTCTTTTTGAAGTTTTACTCGGGCACGCCTTGTTATTGGCGCGTTTACTTCAGGTGTTAAGGCTTCAATAAGCGTGGAGACCTGTTTTTCGAAAGCAAATTTTAAGCGTATGGATGCTTTTGTGCCAGTAGCCATTTGGAATTCCTTAAGCTAAACAGGAAATTCAAGGTAATAAACAAAAAATAAAAATTAAAGAAAGAAAAGAAAGGTTTACTCAGTTGTTTCTTCTTCAGTTGCCGACTCGACAGCTGCAGTGGCCTTCGCTGTTTCTTCAACTGGCGCACCTTTAGCTGCACGTTTGGCCACAACACCCAGCTTCGTCACTGGCGTGTATGCTCCGCCTGCAAAAGTGTACTCGCACTTGCTGCATTTCCAGATGCCTACGCTTTCGCGTTTAACGCGGGTAAAGCCGCAGTTTGGGCATCTGTGGGGCTTCTTGAGTTCAGTGATTACTTTGATGTAGCGTTTTCGAACGGTTGAACCGTATCGTACGCCTAATCCTCGTGTTGGACCAACTTTCTTCATTCTAGGCAACTTTTATTCACCAATCTAGTTTCTTGCGCAGTTCTGCTGCTTTGTCCAGAGCAATCTTTGAGGCTTCTAAAATCTGTTGCGGTGTGAAATAGCCCGAGCCGCCCTTCTGTATTGCGCAAATGGTTCCGTCTTCTTTGGTTGCGAAGGTGATTCGTGATTCCATGACTTGTTCTTCTTCAGCTATGGGGTCAGTGATTAGTTTGTTGCTGATTTTTCCAATGGTAACTGTTATAGGGTGACTTCTCAGCGGTAATGGTGTGTAGCCTTGTTTCATTTTTAGTTCGCCGTCTTTGATTTCATAGTTGGGCATCTTTGTGTTCAACAATGCAGCCATTGCAGCGATTGCGGATGCATCAATGAGGTTTCCACCGTGGTCGAGAACATAAATGTCGACGAATACAACGAACACTTTCTTTCCGGGTTCGATGCAAAGTTTTTCGTTGTCGATGCATTTTGATTCCCTGATACCCCTGTCAACGACTCGAGCAAGTTCGATGCTGTTTTCGTCTGGTGGTCCTGGCTCAAAGCTTGGTGAAGCAACTGGCACAAGCTCTGCGTTTACTGTTAAGACGCCTTCGTTTGGTGTGTCTGGAAAGGGTTCGCCTAAGCCGACTTTGACGCCTACGAGAATTTGGGTCTTTCCCATGAAAACTCTTGCAGAGCCTTCAGCCTTCTCGATTATGCCTTGTTCAATTTTGATTTCGCGGGTATCGAGTAAGCCTCTATCGTCTAGGCGTTTGCCTTTCTCGATTAATTGTTCAATTTGTCTTAGTCTAACTTTAGTTACGAGTGATGACATTATTCTTCAACCTCTTTAACGACCATGTATTTGGTCTTAAGTGCTTCTTTCTGCATTTCATAGATTTTCTTGCATCCTTCTATTGCCATGTTTACGGCTTTTTCGAATTCAGCTGGCTCCAAAATTCCATCCATCTGTAGCAGAGTAATGGCGTTTAAGCTTGGCATGTAAGCAACTGGAACATCTGCGGCGCCGAGTTTGTCTTCTGCATCGTAGAGGTCAAGAACTACTGTGTCTTCAACTTTGCCTGCTGCACATCCAACGACCAAGTCGCGCATTGGAACGCCTGCATCTGCAACGGCTAATGCGGCTGCGGTGATAGCTGCACACCGTGTTCCTCCATCTGCCTGCAAGACTTCAACGTATACGTCTACGCCTGTGCGTGGGTAGAGTTCAAGGAACAGTGCGGGTTCTATGGATTCTCTTATTACTTTTGAGAGTTCAACTTCTCTTCTTGAGGGTGCGGGGGATTTTCTTTCCTGAACGGAAAAGGGTGCCATGTGATAGCGGACTTTTAGGACCATGCGGTCAGCTTGCATGAGGTGTTTTGGATGCACTTCTCTTGGGCCGAAAGCTGCGGCTAAAATCTTGTTTTTTCCGTGTTCAATATAGGCTGAGCCGTCAGCGTTTGAAAGTACGCCTACTTGAAGTTTTACAGGGCGAAGCTCATCCGCTTTTCTACCGTCAAGTCGGATCCCTTTCTTATCGATTAATTTCTCTGTTTTTTCATTCAACTTTGTTTTCCTCCACTTTACCTAATTTCTTTTCTTTCAGCAACTGTGTTATGCGATCAGTAAGACCGCTTGTATGAGATTCTTCCTCGATTTTTCGAATCACGCTTATGGCAAGTTCTTCTTCTTCCAGAGTTTTGCCAGTGACCAATATAACGCCGTTTAAGCCCAATATGATTTGGCAGTTGGTTTCCTGTTTAATCATAGAAATCATTGAGCCTTTGCGTCCGATAATACGGGGAATCTTTGTTGGTGTAACATGTAGGATTTGGCCGCGAGTAATCTTTCCCAGTCCAGGTTCGCCTACGGTTAATTGAGGGTCATGTGCTCTATCGAAGGATGCTATTTTGGCAACGATTAGGTCGCCTGAAGTTAGGACTGCGGATAACTCGTCGTTTTGTGGCTTAAAGGGTCTGCTGAGTACGTCTGATGCACGCAGCATTGCTGTGTAGGGTGCCTTAATGTTGACGGTCCAGCCGTTGAATCCTACTTCAGTGACTGTTCCAATAACTATGTCGCCCATTTTCGGGACGTAAAAAGCCCTTAATGCAACAACGTTTACTTTTTTATTGTCACTGTCTACGAGTCCAATCCTTGAGGCATAAATCTTGCCTGCTTCCACATACGTGTTTTCGCCAGGTAAATAGTCGCCTTCAGCGAGCATTTCGCCTGGGGTCACGAGCTGTTTTTTTTCAAAGAATGTTGGCATAAAATCACATTTTCCATATTTTTATTACTCTAAGAGATTATTTTTGCTTCTCCACTTCCCTTGGTTGCGTCGCCAAGCTTGTTCAAAAGCGAAGCGTATGATCCTGCAGGTAACTCAAGTTCACCATACCATGAACCGTCACCGCGCCATTCTTCCCGTTTAATAGTACCCAACGTTTTGATTGTTCCGTAAGCTCTTGCGGCATGCTGTGTGGGTATTTTTATTGCAACTGTGACTTGTTCTATTTTCAAGGGTAAAATGGGTCGTAACAATTTAACTATGTCTTTAGCCTGCTCTTCCACGGACTTGTATGGGTCAATTGGATAACGAATCTGCTCCATAGCATTTTCGATGCGCGCAGGTGGATGCGGCAAATTAGTTTTAGGGTCTACTGCTTGGCGGGAAATAAAATCTATAACTAGCCTTTTTTTGTCTTCGACCATTTTCCGTCTTTGGTCAGTTGTTAGCTGCAAAGTTCCTTTCTTTAAGATTTCATCTGCAATTTTTAGTGGGTCACATGTTTTGAAGGCTTTTTTCATAGCTTCTTCAGAAACTTTAGTACCTTTATTTGCGTCAGAAAAAATCATTTCAGCGGCTAAAACCTCAGTGATGCCTGCGATTTTGCCGTTTCGGTAGTCGAGCGCTTTGTTGGGCTTAACTAATATTTCAAAATGCTCATTTTCTCTTGTTAAGCGCGCGACGGTGAACTTTTCGCTCATTAGTTTTTCACTTGCTTGAACCCAGCTCTTTGATGTACCCTTCCACTGTGTTGTCGTTTAACATTTCCATTTTTTGTGTTGCAGCTGGGATGATTGCTATTTTTATTCTTGGTGGTAGCTGGCGTGCTTCGAGGGCTTTAACTAGGCATTTTACTGTCAATTTTATGCTGTTGTCTAGAGTTAGGTCTTCTTTGTACTCTTCTTTCAGGATTGCTAGAACTGTTTCTCTTCCTGCGCCTAGTGCTGTGGCTTTGTAGCCGCGGTAGGTTCCGCTCGGGTGTGTGCCGAAGACGCGTGTTCCTGTTTTATCGACTCCGCCGAAGATAATTGAGACTCCGAAGGGTCGAACACCTGCATGCTGCGTGTACATCTGCTGGATGTCGCATATGCGCTTGGTTACAACTTCTACGTCGATGGGTTCGTCGTAGGTTAGTTTGTTGCTTTGAGCGTAGATTCTTGCTTGGTCAATTAGGATTCTGGCGTCGGAACTTAACCCGACTATGGCTGCGGCAATATGGTCGTCTACTCGGAAGATTTTCCATGAGTAACCTGCTTCTTCGAGGACTTCGATGTTTTCTTCTGAACCGAGAACTAATCCTTCTGAACTTTGGATGCCGATGATGGTGGCTCCGCGGTTCACAAGTTCCATTGCGTATTCTACTTGAAAGAGTCGTCCATCGGGCGAGAAAACGGTAATGGCACGGTCATATGCTCCTGGTGCTGCAAATACAGACATAATGTTAACCTCACTTTACACTATACACTTTTTCACAGTCTCATATAATAACTACACTAAAAACCTTTCCTATTAAAGCAAAACCTAACCAGCAAGATTTTGAGAGTTTAAAGGCGGCTTTAACCACTTTAGTCATAGATAATTCATTGTCAGTAAGTCTGTTGCTCGGGAAAAAACTATAACTCCTTAAGATGAACTGGAGACTTGAGTGAAAAAGGGAATGACTATTGCTACAATTGGTTGTTACCAAAACAAGTTAAAATGAACTCAGCTTACTTGGATGGGTAAAACGCAGTAATTTTGAGTAAACTCGTAAGCTCCTGCCGAGTTTTGTTGCCATAACTCGAAAACTACAGAGTAACTTCCAACCGCGTTCTCCGTAACAGTTACTTTGTTTTCATTGGTCTTTCCGTCCCCTAATCCGTTTATTTGGAGAACTTGGCTTGCTGGAATATCAACTGGAAAAGTACTGAGATTCTTTGTTATTTTCACCTGCACCTGATACGAAGCACTATGTCCCAGATGGTTTACTACGTCAACATAAACGTTGAATGTACTGTTCTGGTTAGTCACCAAGGTTTCTGGGTAATTTGCGGCTTTTTTATTGGAGTCGAGCAAGTAAATGCTGTTATATGGTTCTGCGGGCGGCCTAAACCAAACAAAATAGCTCAAAACTGCAACGGAAACGATGAGTAACACAAGAAAAATGGCGACTGCAAAGCCTTTCTCTTCATTAAGCCCGAGTTTTCTTCCAAGCCGCTTCGCGCTTTCTAATCGTATCTGCATCCAAAGACCCCTTGAATATAGTGCTAAATATCTCGATACCTGACTTAAACCTTCTCAGTTTAGGTCTGCCATATTTTCGGGCTTTATAGGTCGTGGGAACCTCAATCATACTGTAGCCTTCCTTAGCGAATTTTATGAGCATCTCTGTTGCAAACGCCATGTCTCCCTCGACTAAATTGACGTTGTTGATGGCATCATGGGATATCGCTCGGAAACCCGATTGTGTGTCGCTGAGGAATTGGCTATAAACGAAGTCGAAGAAGAACGTGATGACTTTGTTGCCGATGAAGTTCATGATTCCCATTGCTTTTTTGGGGTCATACATGCGGGTGGCTAAAACCATGTCTGCGTCTTGCTCAATCATTTTAGCTATCATACGGTTGATGTGTCGCACTTCGTAGGTCCCGTCGCCGTCAACCATGATTATGATGTTGCCCTTGGCGTTTTTCATGCCCGTTTTAAGAGCTAATCCGTAGCCGCGTCGAGGTTCAATTATGAGTCTGCAGTACCCAAGTTCCTGAACGATTTCTTTGGTTCCATCTGTCGAATTCCCATCAACGACGATGATTTCTTTGGGATAGGATAAATCTTCATGGATTGTTGTTATGGCTTCCAGAATGTTACCTGCTTCGTTGAGTGTTGGAATTACCACAGAGACCATTTCGACTTTTGACGTCATCAGCTAACTTCCATTTCAAAGGGCTAATATGTTTCCGTTACATGGTTAAATAAGCTCTTCGTATATCTCTACGAGTCTTTCAACGTTCTTGTCCCAACTATGCTTCTCTTCCATCAGGGCGCGGAGTTCTTTTTTGCGTGAAGAGAAATCTTGTTTTGCGAAATCCAATATGGCTTTTGCCAGCAGTTCAGGCTGGTTGGGCGGCACCAGTTTTCCGTATTCTTCCAGGAGAATTTCCCTTATTCCTCCAACGTCAGTTGCAATTACTGGCAACGCGCATGCCATGGCTTCAAGCGCAACCAAAGGCAATCCTTCACCGGATTTTGAAGGCAATACAAAAATGTCTGCGGCATTGTAGTAAATAGGTAAATCTTCATCGCTTACAAACCCTGCAAGTTTAAAGTTCCCATCAATCCCCAACTCATGGATCCGAAGTCTGACACTTTCAGAATCGGGACCTTTACCTACCGCCAGAAAAACAATCCGCGGATTCTTTTTGATCGCAATGTTTGCGCCTTCGATGAGGGTGTCCACACCGTTCTTGTAAACAAGTCGCCGTACGGTCAAAACCACGACTGCGTCCGACGGAATTCCGAGCTTTCGTCTCATTTCTTCCCGTTTTTTAGACATTGGCTTAAACTTTTCCAAGTCAACTCCGTTATGCACTACCTCGACCTTCTTGGGTTTGGCACCTAAATGAAGCACATATTCTTTGGTGGCGGCGCTTACGGCGATGATTCTGTCTGCGTCTTGGAGGTTTTGTTTACCGACTGTCAGGTCGTTCAAGTTTTCAATGTCGTCGAAGATGTTGTTGTATTCGATGAAGGTGTTGTGTTGGGTGAGTACGAAGGGTTTAGCGTACATTTTTGCGAGTTTACCTGCGGTTAGCGAGGTTAAGTATGGGTGGCCGTGGGCGTGGACTATCTTGCTCTGGTTCACCGCTTTAAGAAAAGTGGGAAAACTCGTGACCGTTGGAATCGAATAAGGAATCCCCAACCTAAAGCCAGTGTTTAATGATTCATAGCATTCTACTGGGACGCCGTCAACCACGTATTTTTGGGGCGTACCAATTCTATTAGTTACAATCATGGGCGCAAAATTTTTTGTTCGCAGCCGCTTGCTTTGTTCATTAACCACCTTTTCTATACCGCCCACATGCGGCAGAAAAGTGTGCGTGACAATGCAGAGTTTTGTTTGAACCATGCTGCCCAACAGGCTAAATCCTCAACCGGCATAGTATTATAATCTTATGGTAAGGTCAAGGCTAGCGATGACGCAACTGAAACTGCACAAAAACATTGCATTTTACGGTTTTATGCCTGCATTCCTCACGGCGCGCGTATAAACGTTTGCTGATGCACCCGCAACTAAAGCACCTATGGCGTCGTTTGTTAAGGAACCCAATGTTTTTAGAATTCCTGGTTTGGCTTGGTCAAAGCGTACATACTCAAAGACGCCTCGGGTTCCGCCGATGTAGGTTGCGATTGCCAACCCTAAGATTTCGTCAGCGACTGGACCGGGTCTTCCCCTAAACCTTTCTTGCGTTAATCCTGGAATTTGTCCCTTTTCTGCTTGTTCTTGGACAGAAAACGCAGCTACTTCCAGCATGGAAACATTAACATCTGAGAGGATGTCGAGAAGTTCCTCCTTGAGCATTTCGGTGGCTTTTTTCTCGGTTTCTATGCCAGGGTGGGGCACGTACATTTCGAGGGCGCAGTCGATTAGGCTTTGTAGAGTAATGCCCTGAGCTTCTAGGTAAGTTAGCAGTGGAGGAGTTTGCATGTTCATGCTGTTCAACCGCAATTTTAGTGGTGAAGTTTGTTTTAAGTGTTGTGTGGCAGGTTTTACCGATATACTTATATTAAAAAGGTTGGATAAACCAACCAACAGAATTTACCGAGAACATTGGACAAATAACAAGTAATTTTGGAGGAAACTGAATGAAAGTTGTTGCTTCATGGAGCGGCGGCAAAGACAGCGCCTATGCAGAATACCTTGCCAATCAACAAGGTCACCAAGCAATGAACCTATTCACAATGATGATGAGCGAGGAAAAATCAAACTTCCATATGATACCCGCAGGCATTCTCGACGCTCAAGCCGAGGCAGTTGGGATTCCGCTGATTAAAAAAACTACCAGTCAACAGAACTATGAGAAGGATTTTAAAGCAGTCCTATCGGAGTGCAAGGCAAGAGGGATGCAGGGCTTGGTTACAGGCGACATCTATGAGGTTGCGGGGCACGAGGAGGGCTGGCTTGGACGAGTATGCAAAGAAGTCGGCTTAACACCGGTCAAACCTCTTTGGATGGGCGACACAAAACAGATCTACCTCGATTACCTCAAAACTGGATTCAAAGCAACGGTAGTCCGCACCAAACTAGACTTACTGGGCGTCGACTGGCTTGGGCGTGAGCTAGACCGCAAATTCTACGACGACATTCTAAAACTCGGCAACGTTGACCCATGTGGTGAAGGCGGCGAATACCACACCGTTGTAACAGACGGACCCACCTTCAAGAAGAAGATTGAAATCCAAGAAGCACGAAAGCATAAACTAGATGGCGGCTTTGAATACTTGGAAATTAAAAAGTGGAAAGTCGTCTCTAAGTAAGTGAAACATTATGGACGCACTAATTGCAAATAATGAGCTTAAAGCAAAAGCTTTCCTTGACGAAATCGAAAGTAAGAAGCCTCTCTTCATGGTCACTATAGCCACGACAGAAACCGGAAAAATCCCAGGGTTGTCGGCGGCTGGCGCAAACCCCGACTTCACCGATTTTACACCGCCTGCAGATGCCGAACTTCTTTTGCTTGGCAAATGCAAATCTATACAAGGCGTGCCGATCACACCCGACGGAATTCCGACACCTGGCTTGATTACTATGTCAGCGCTGCATTTAGCCGACATACCAGTGCTGGTTGTCAACGGGGGAGTGAAGGTTAAGCCGCAAATTCCCTATGTAGATTTAGGCGGCAGCTCTGGGCGCGACATACGCACTGGCAACTCGGTTGATAACGTTGAAGAAGTTATCGAACGCGCTAAGATTTTAGGTGAACAACTAGCTGAAAGCGTCGGATTACCTGGTTATCGGAGAGAGCATTCCGGGCGGCACCACAACGGCGCTGGGTGTACTGTCGGCTTTGGGCGTAAGTGCACAAGGCAAAGTAAGCAGCACCCTCCCCGAAAACCCACACAACTTAAAAGCAGAGGTGGTGGCGGCTGGTCTAAAAGCGGCAGGTGAAAAATTTGGCAGCCTGAAAGGTAACCCCATAAAAGCGGTTTCATGTGTTGGCGACCCAATGATGGCGGCGATGGCTGGTTTAGTCATCGGTGGTGCGCGGCAGGGGCCTGTTCTGATGGCTGGTGGCACCCAAATGACCGCGGTCTTAGCAATAATTAACGCTTTGAGCCCTGAATCCCTCTGCAACGTCGCCATCGGCACAACTCGGTGGGTTGCAAAAGACGTAAAATCCGACATCTGCGGCATAGTCAAACAATTCTACGAAGTTCCCATTTTAGCGGCTGACTTAGACTTCGGACACTCAAAATATCCGGGCTTACGAATTTATGAAACTGGGTTGGTGAAAGAGGGAGTCGGAGCCGGCGGAGCATCAATCGCGGCCATGGCAAAGACAGGTGGTGCGGTCACGAAAGAGATACTTCTTAAGGAAATAGAAAGTAACTATGCTCTACTGATGAGCAAAAAGTGACACAGAATTGGTCGTTAAACAACTAAAAAACCTCCTATCCTTCTTAACTGTCTTTCCAATCGCCATGGACAAAGACCTGCTTACGGATTGCGCCCAAAACATGTGGGCTTTTCCGTTAATCGGTGCGTTCCTTGGTTTGTTAGCGGGCGTTTTCGGCTGGGTGGCGCTGCAGTTTTTGCCCAGTCTCGTGGTTGGCGCTTTGGCGTTGGCTCTGCTTTTGTGGATGACGGGTTTGCATCATACTGATGGGTTGCTAGATTTTGGCGATGGCATTATGGTCCACGGTTCATTCGAGAAAAAAATTGAGGTTATGCATGACCAGTTAACGGGTGCAGGAGCCATCGGCTTAACCATGATGACTTACATAATTACCGCTTTCGCATTTGCTGAATTGGGCATAAAACTGTTTTATGGGAATTTTGCTGTTCCCCTGATTTTCCCAGCCTTAATCGTAGTAGAATTATGTGCAAAATTATCCATGGTTGTTGTGGCTTGGGCAGGCAAATCCGTCCATGAAGGCATGAACTCGGCTTTTCTGGCAGCGATGCGCGGTGGCAAAGGTAACCTACGGTTGATTGTGGCTTTGGCGATTTCTTTTGTAATTGCTGTACTGCTTCTTGGTTGGGCAGGCATCTTTGTCATTTTGGCGGCGGTGCTAACAGGCTTTGTTATGGTGGGAATTGCCCACAAAAACTTTAACGGCGTTACCGGCGACGTGTTTGGCGCAACTAATGAGTTGTCGCGGATGGTTTGTGTGGTTGTTTTGTTGGCGGCGGTTGCATGGGTGTAGTTGCGCTGGTTATGGCTGGCGGCAAGGGCACCCGCATGAAACTCACCGGAGAAAAGCCATTGATTAAAGTCTGCAAGAAACCCGTCATCGAATACGTCCTTGCAGCGTTGAAAGAGGCTAAAAAAATCGACAAAGTCATCGTTGCCACAACCAGCTGCACACCAAAAACCACAGCCCTTATGCGACAGCTCGGTGTAGAAGTAATCGAAACCCCGGGGAAAGATTACGTTTCTGACATGGGCTATGTTGTTCAAACCCTCAAACTTGGCGTTTTCTTAGCCGTCGCGGCTGATTTGCCATTGGTTAGGGGTGAAATGATAGATGCCGTTGTGGAACGATATGAACGCTGCGGAAAACCAGCCTTAACTGTGGCGGTTCCCCTGGAAATCAAGGCAAAGTTGGGCATGTGCATCGAATACTCCTTCAAAGAGGACGGCCGCGAAGTTGTTCCCGTTGGAATAAACGTCATTGATGGAAGCAAACGCTATGGCGACGAATGGCTCGACCAAGATATCTTCCTAATGAATAACGAGGAATTAGCCGTTAACATCAACACAGTGCAAGAACTCCAACTAGCAGAACGATTGCTATCTAGTAAAAAATGACCTATCGCTCTCTGCGACCGCTCCTTAATAATAGACACACAATTTTAGTATACGAATAAGCTGAAAACGTCAATACGAATCTACCGCCCCTCTAACGTTTCATCATAACTCAAAATTATTTGGATCCAAATTGGTTGGTGGACACCAAAGAAGTCAGTGAATGACACAGTTGGACATTGGTTTGATTGATGATACTGTTGCATGCGAAATTATTTTGTATCATCATCACCATCATTATCTTCTACGGATATGACTTGTGTTTCCTTAAGGATAAACTTGGCAATTTGGGTTTATCTCTGATTGTTGTTGCAACCGGTGTGCAGAATGGGTTGCAGCAACAACAACTTCTCCCAACCTACCTCCTTAGCAAATATTTGACTTCCCTCTTTCGTTTCTGCAATGAGTTTCAAACGGATCAAAATAGGTTCGTACTTCTATAAATCAGGTTTATGTTGCTTGCTTTCCAGAACCTCATTGAGCGTTGCCTTCATTTTTCTTGCATCCACATCAAGAATCGGCGACTCACAAATCATCGTCGGATGCAACCCAAAATCCACAATAACTTCTGCAAGCATGCGAAATTCTGGTCCGTATCGTTCTTCGTCGAGGGTGTGGTGGCGTTTTTCGCCTTGGCTGCTGAACTCGATTTTTGAGAAGTGACAATGCATGCTTCTGAGAGCTTCAGTGCCGAGGGTCTGTTCCACTTTTTCTGCGATAGCCTTGAAGTCTTCGACTTTTTTGAGGGCGCCCAAGTGAAGGGCATGAAGGTGTCCCCAGTCAATGACTAGTTGCGTGCCTTCAACTTCTTGGTTAAGGTTGAGAATTTCTTCCAAGTTTCCGACTTGGAATTTTCTGCCCATTGTCTCAGGTCCAAGCTTCACTTTTAAGCCCAAGGATTTCATTTCTGTGTTGACTTCTTTTAGGGCGGTCAGGGCGCTTTTGAACGCGAAGTTTTTTTCTAATTTGCCATAAAAGCCGGTGTGGAAAACCACGACGTAAGCGCCCATCCAGTCGGCGGCGGTTGCGCAGGCGATTAAGCGGCGTTTGCTGGCTTCAACAACTTCTTTCTTCCCTGAAAAATTAATGAAGTATGAGCCGTGCATGCTGAGTTTAACGTCGTTTTTGCGGCATTCCGTGCCGAGTTTTTTGGCGTCATCAGGGTTAATTTGCGGTTTGGGTCCCCAGCGGGAAGCTTGATACTCAAAAGCGTCCAACCCTTCTTCATGCAAGAGTTTGGGCACATCAACTGTGGCTGCGCCCATTAACCTAAACATCGGTGGAACACCAGCTGGACCAAAACGAGTACGCTCAGTCATCTAATCACTTTCTTTTTTTGGGTATTCTTTCTCTAAATGCTTTGCTGCATATAGAGGAGCCGCCTTAACATCTGCTTTCTTTAGTGTAGGATATTCGCTTAGTATCTCCTCTTCAGGTATGCTATTTCCAAGAAGCTCAATAGTGAGGAAAACGGGGAAGCGGGTTCCTTCAATAACAGGTTTACAACCCAGAACTTCGCGATCTATAATTATTGTATCTGAAGCTTCTCCCATAGGATTTATGCATTGACAAAAGTACTTAAAAAATGCGGTAGGACAAAAATTTCCAAGTTTATAATAGGCTGGTTATGGTTGGAACAGTTGGTCCAAAGAAGCGGATATAAACTGATATGACCAGGATGGCTATGGTGATTGTTAGCAGTGCATAGTCGCCTTTGTGTAGTTTGAGGAGATAGAGGTTTGTTCGTTTTTTTGTGGCTCCCCAAGCTCGGGACTCCATGGCTTCTGCAAGTTCGAGGCTTCGGCGTATGGCGCTAACGATTAGGGGAATAAGTACGGGCACGTAGTTTCTGATTCGTTTTAGCAAGCCACCTTTCTCAAGCTCCAACCCGCGGGCTTTTTGAGCGTCCATAATTGTTTGGGCTTCTTCCGCCAGAACAGGTACAAAGCGCACTGCAGTTGTGAATGCGAAAGCGAATTCGTAGGGCACACGAGACTCTTCAAGTGCTAAGCCTAGGTGGTCGGGCGAGGTAGTTAAGAAGAAAACTGAGAATGATTCAACAAGTACGACGAAACGCAGTGTCATTGCTGCAGCAGTCTCGATGTTTGGAGCTAATAAATGGTAGCCTGAGGTGAAATAGGTTGTGCCAACGTTTACAACAAAGATGAATATCGCTAAGAATGCTGCTCCACGTAGCGAACGCAACCACTGACGCTGCACACGCGCCAGAAGCACAAAGGGAAGTTGCATAAAGAACAGAATCAGCAGAGGGATAATTTGGAAGAAGAGAATGGCCACAACAAAGATGGCGATGACGTACACGAATTTTATTCTTGGGTCTAAGTTGTGGATTGGAGAGTAGACTTTTCTGAACCGTAAACCGTCAAAAACGCTCATTTCAGCGTTGTCTCTCCTTAGCTTTTAGGATGATTTGCTTGGCTTCGTAAATGTCAATAACGTCCTTTGGGAAACCCAGTGACTCCAACTTCGTGAAGACCTGAGCGATTTGCGGCAGAACAATCGATGACAGCTCAAGTAGTGCTGGGTTGGTGAGGATTTCTTTTCCTTCGCCATCTGCCACGATTTTGCCTTCCTTCATCAATATCACGCGTGGATTGCATTCCGCCACAAACTCCACGTCATGTGTAACAGTTACGACGGTTTTTTTCTGGGATTGCATCTGCAGGATGAATTGGCGCAATCTCTCCTTCTGCTCATGGTCCTGACCGATGGTGGGTTCATCCAAAATCAAAGTCGAGGGGTCCCATGCCAGAACGGACGCCAAAGCAACACGCTTGCGTTCGCCACCACTTAGCAGAAAAGGTGAGGTTTTTCGGTATTGAGTTAATGATAATAGGTTTAGAGCCCATGTAACTCGGTCTTCAATGACTTCTGGTTTGAAACCGAAGTTTTTGAGGGCAAAAGCAATTTCTTCTTCGACGGTTTCGCTGAAAAGTTGGTGATCGGGGTTTTGGAAGACGAAGCCGACGTTTCGGGCTAAAGATGCAACGCTTGACTTAGTGGTTTCTACGCCATCTATGAGGACTTTTCCCTGTGAAGGCTTGAGGAGCCCGTTGAAGTGTTTGACAAGCGTTGATTTTCCTGCGCCGTTCTGACCCATTATGGCTATGAATTCGCCGTCCTCGATTTTTATTGAGACACCTTTTAGGGCTTCCACTTTGTTGGGATAAGCGTAGCGTATGTCTTGGGCTTCAATCACTGCTGGTTTAGCGCCTCCAACAGTTGGTCAGCTAACTCATCGGAAGATAGCGGCGTTTTGTCGGGTAGGTTTAAGCCTTCTTTTTTGAGCATTTGATAGAGCAGTGTGGCTTTGGGAATTCCGACACCGATTAAACGGGTTTCTTCGCTGCTTAGGATTTGTCGTGGTTCGCCTTCAAAACGCACTTTTCCCTCATCCATAACGATGAGGTGGTTGGCGTACTTCGCTGTCAAATCCAAGCGATGTTCAACGAGGATAACGGTGATTCCCTGCTCCTTGTTTAGCTTGTAAATTACCTCAAAAATCTTCTCGGCACTTAGCGGGTCAAGAAAAGATGTTGGTTCATCCAAAACGATGACTTCGGGCTCCATGGCAAGAACAGATGCAATTGCCACCCGTTGCTGTTGTCCCCCTGAGATTTCGTGGGGTGAACGTTCCCGTATGTCGTAGATGCCTGTTTGGTTTAGTGCCCAATCGACTTTTCGGCGCATTTCCTCTCGGGAAACACCCACGTTTTCTAAGCCAAAGGCGACGTCTTTTTCGATGGATAATGCGAAAAGCTGGTTTTCTGGGTTCTGGAAAACTAAGCCAACGTGCTTTGCCATTTCGTAAGTGTGATGTTTGAGCGTGTCGATTCCAGCAACGGTGATTTCGCCTTTTAATTCGCCTTGGTAGAAATGGGGTACGAGCCCGTTGAAGGTTCGGCACAATGTTGTTTTTCCGCAGCCGCTTGGACCTGTAATTAAAACAAACTCGCCCTTCTCCACCTTGATTGAAACATCCACAATCGATGGTTTTGTGGCGCCTGGGTAGGTGTAGGTGAGGTTTTTTGTTTCAATTATAGCCATGTTTTTTGTGCCTGCTCACCTTAAGCGTGAGAGTTTGCTCATTTAAGCGTAGCTACGCTTTTTTGGCTATTTTCTGTTTTACAAGTAACAAGGCATTGTTTGAGTGCTTGTTGGATTTCTCCCTTGCCGCTCACGCCAGAAGCCATCGCGTGGCCTCCGCCGACTCCGCCCAAGAACTCTCCAAGCGGTGCTGCGATGTCGGCTCCCAAATGTACACCTGCTAACTCGTTGAATTGCCGTGTGCAACGTAGGCTCAACTCGACTTTCCCACCTTTTTTGCCTGCAACAGCCGACATATGTGCACCTAAATCTACAAGAGCTTTAGCTGCTGGAGCCTGGTAAGCACTGACATGCGAAAGCGCAATAATCCAGCCTTCCACCTTCACGATTTTTGCTCGTTTGCAAGCCTTAACTTAGCCACCCGCTCCGAAGGGTCAATGGGCATTGCAAACAACGCCAATGTTGGCTGGGCATCTATCCCTGTTGCAACTAGTTTAGCGAGAATCTCAAAGGTCGGCGAATTAGCCAACGCAAAATGTCGCGTATCAAACGCTATACCAACAAACAGTGCCTTAGCTTCGTTTAGGGTTGGTTCAACTTCTGCTTGGCTGAAAAGCCGATAGATTAATTCACAGTTTGCCGCTGCCTTCTCATCTACTATGCAGACTTTGCAGATTTGCATGGTTTCAGCGCTTGGGGCATGGTGGTCGATGATTATTTTTGGTGCAGGCGATTTCTTTATTACGTCTGCGACTTCGTCGAGTTGCTCGACGGTGTTCATGTCTAAGAGCACGATGGCTTCTGCGGATTCGATGTTTGGTTTAAGGTTAACAGTTATGGGCAGATGCTCGAACAGTTGCTTAGCTGGTTTGTTGACGCCCTGTGGACAACCAATCTCAACGACAACATCGGGCAAAAACCGCTTAAAAGTCCCTGCAACGCATAAGCTGAACAAATCGCGTCAGCATCAGCACTGCGATGACAGAGCAAAAGAACAAAAGATGCCCTTGTGTCTTCTAAAGTTTTGAGTAGTTCTTTGAAGCTCATTTTATCTTTCTCAAAAAATTTTCAGTTGCTTTATGAGCTTCACTGACTGCTTCCTTGACGAGAGCTTCTGCATCCACATTTTTTGTTTGAGGCGATAAAACAAGGTTGATTTCAACCGTAACGTTTACTGGTTTGGAGCCGTCTGCTTCCACACTGATGTCCAAGCGATCAATCTCCTTCTGCGAAACCTTTGAGAGAATGTATTTTCTGGCTGCTTCTTCAGATGTGGAACATAAAAGCTCGATTTGCTCTGTGGTTAGCTCTGGAAATCCGAGCTCACCCACAAGCATTCACCCTTAAGATAGTGGCTGACCAGAGACTGGGCTTAGGTCTTCTTGAAGTTTAGTTTGTGCTTCTTTTACTTGGCTGCGTATGCGTTCTTCTTGTCTTGCCATGACTGTGCTTCGGGTGTCCAAGAGTGATTTGCGTTCGGCTAGTTCCTCAGTTAATTTTGGCTTTGTCTGCTTTAACCAATAGTGATCCGATGGCTTTGTAAACCACTACGTCGTCAGCGGTTTTAACCAATTCAGCAATGGTTTGGTCTACCTCGGTTTTTTCCATTTCAACCTGCTGTTTCTGTGCTAAGATTGACTGGAGGGTTTGTTGCAGTTGCTGTAACCTAAGAAGCCTTTCTTGAACATTAGGCGGTAACTTTGAAATTTCGTCACTCACGTTTTATTCCTTCCGTACCAGCAATAAGATAAGCTCTTAATTAAGCATTTCCAACCAAAAAAGCAGATGGGAAAGAATGCTAAAAACCAACTCTTAACTGAAAGAAGAAGAAGTAACTGCCAAACACTTTTCTTCTTCTTCGCTTAGAAAGAAAAAAATATTGTCTTTCTATTTTGGACCTTAATTTTTCTTCGAAACCGTAAAACAAAAAAGCCTGCAAACGACCCATTAGTCATTCCATCTCCTTAGTCAATACAATCTAGGCAAGTAAGAAAAATGAAAACAAAAAGAAAGAACATAATTATCGTTACCGTTGCAGTTCTATTAGTAGCGTTAAGCTTAACCGTTGTTTTTTCAGAAAATCCTGCAGCCCACTCTGTCAACGACCCCACAATAAGCTGTCCCGTGTTGCTTGCCTTGGCGACAGCATAACAAATATTACAGGTTACCCAGAGCAGCTTCAGTCTCTTCTTGGCAATGGTTCGGTTGTGGGTAATTTTGGGGTTAACGGGGCAACAGTGAATTTGAACAGCAACAAACCCTACTACTTTGACCTAACTTACCGTGATGCACGAAACTTTCTACCAACTACCGTCATCATAATGCTTGGAACCAACGATGCTCGAACAGATAATTACCAAAAAATCAGCAATTTCACCGCTAACTACGAAAGAATGCTAAATCGGACGCAACGGTGGAACAGTACACAGCAGATTTTTCTGGTCATTCCTCCTCCGATCTTTAACAACACGCTCGACTTGAATTCTACAAGTTACGTGAAGGGGTAATTCCACGGATAAGACAATTGCAAGCGACTTAGGTTTGCCGCTAATCGATGTTTATACTCCACTGATTGACCATCCTGAGTATTTCCCCGACGGCGTCCACCCCAACAGCGCAAGGAGCCCAAATAATAGCCAATACTATCTACCAAGCCATTAACCATAAACTCAAAGGATTCGTTAACCTATCAGTTTTTTGAGCACAGGCACCCTTCGCATCAACAAAATCAAACCAAGAGTAATGAAGAACGTTAGGGCTGCGAGCAAGGGAATTTCTATGATTGGGTTTAGGGTTGTGTAGCTTATTTTGAACCCAAGTAAGCCTCTTTCGAAGGTTTCTAAGATTATTACGTGGAACAGGAAGATAGGCAGGGTATTGTTGCTTATGGCTTGGACGACTGGGCGCAGGGGGTTGTTTGTTCCTGGCCAATCGGGCTTAACCTTTAGGAGAATCAAAAAAAGCGCCGCTGACCCCACGATGACATTTACGGTTAAGTAGCCCAGGAAATAGTTGTTTTGCCCCAAGCCGCTTAATGGATAAGTCATAAGCCATACGCTGAAGATTGTGCCAACAAAACTTACGATTAACAATCCATACAGTATGGCATTTCGCAATGTTATTTTCTGGAGGTAGCTGCCCATCACGAAGTAGCCTATGAAGCCACCGATGACAAAGACGCCGGCGTCTAAAGTGTAACCAAATCCCAGTTGGATTAAGAGGCAAGATGGCTACTCCTGCAAACCAAAGTGCAATCAAATAGCGAGTGATTCTTGGATTTCCATGGGCGATTATCACTCTCAAGATGGGGGTAATCAAGTAGAGACCGATGATGAGGTAAATGAACCAGAATTGGTACCAAGCGCCAGTAAACAGTTCCTTCACTGATTCCCTGCACAATGTTATTAACGGTAACTGGTACGTTGGTAGACGAAGAAGCCCCATGCGAGGTAAACCATGCTCCAGAACACGAACGCCAACCCGATGCGGCTTAAGCCGTTTCTTTAGAAAGACGCGGATGGGTTCGTTGAGTTTGGCTGGCTGAAGCAACAGTGCGCCACTTAACATGACAAACAATGGAACACATGAGAGGGCTAAGCTTTTGTAGACAAGCGCAGTCCACCAATAAGGCATTGGCACAGAAGAAGCTTGTAATGCTTCGTTGGATGCATGAAGCAACACAACTAAACCGATAGCTAGGGTGCGGATAAGGTCGACTGGAATAGCAATTCTCTTGTTTGGCTCCAAACTGTTCTGTTCCAATCAAAAGCGCCCTTGAATTAGTTGTTAGATTATTTGCCGTAGCCACCGCTTATAAAACTGCTTGTTTTTGGATTAAAAGAAATTCTAAACTTTGAAACATTTTGAATTTTTTCTTGTGAGGTATTTTTAAGTAATTAAAGCATTAACAAAACATGAGGGAGAAAAGGAAATGGAACGCGAACGTGCAAAAGTCACAAAAGAAGAGCTACAGGAAAAAGACACCGGTTTTCTAGCGGTTTATGTAGAAGCCCAAAACTCAGTGATGATAATGCTGAGTGAGAGGGAAGATAAGCTTGGAACATTAGCCATCGCTGTTCCTAAACCCAAAGACCTCTTGGGTTCTGTCACTTCATCCGTGCTTTTGGGGGATAAGAACGTGATTTCGGCGCGGATGTTTGCGGAATTTGTGGCGGCTAAGAAAGGCAAAATCGCCATGGTCTCCATTTACCTTGAGAAGATGGGGGAGATGCAGGCGCAATCGTTCTTTATGCATCTTATTGATAAGGTCCTCAAGGGTGAGGGCCAAAAAGAGCCAGAGGCAATTTAGGCTTCGCGTGTGCGATCCATGATTCGCAAGTTAACAAACACAGATTTCCAAGCAATCTTAATGGTAGTAAACGATGCCGCCGTCGCTTACAAAGGCAAAATTCCAGCCGACAGATGGAAAGAACCCTACATGCCCACCGAAGAACTAAAAGAAGAAATCAAAAGCGGAATCCAATTCTATGGCTATACTGAAAACGACAACTTAATCGCTGTCATGGGAATCCAACCTGTCGGCGATGTCACCTTAATTCGGCATGCCTACACTCTGACAAGTCACCAACGGAAAGGAGCGGGAGAAAAACTTCTAAACCAACTGCTCAGCTTAGCCCAAACCGACAGGATTCTCGTTGGCACATGGGAAACCGCACCGTGGGCAATCAAATTCTACCAAAAACACGGGTTTATGCTGCTTTCAAGGGAAGAAACAAATAAGCTGCTAAAGAAATACTGGAAGATTCCTGAACGGCAAGTTGAAACCTCAGTGGTGCTTGAATACAAAGGGAAAAGCCAATGAAAACCCTCCTCTTAAAAGTGATGCAGAAAATCCTGACCCAACAATGATTCAAACAGCAGCAGAGATTATTCGAAAGAGCGGGTTAGTGGCGTTTCCAACGGAGACGGTTTACGGTTTAGGCGCAGATGCGCTTAACGCGGAGGCGGTTTTGGCGTTGTTTGCTGCTAAGAAGCGTCCGCTGGATAATCCGCCAATCGTTCACGTTGCCGACCCAAAGGAAGTCGACAGGTTAGTTTTGGAAGTGCCGCCTAAAGCCAAGGTGCTGATGGAGAAGTTTTGGCCTGGACCCTTAACACTCATTTTTAAGCGCTCAAACCTTGTGCCACAAGGTGACGGTTGCGGGTTTAGACACCATTGCCATCCGAATGCCCAAAGCACAAAGTAGCCCTTGAACTAATCAGGCAAAGCCGCTGCCCCATCGCGGCGCCAAGCGCAAACCTCGCAGGCAAACCCAGCCCAACCACCGCCCAACACGTCTATGAAGACCTAAACGGAAGAATCGACGCAATCCTTGACGGCGGAGCCACAAACATCGGCGTAGAATCCACCGTCGTTGACCTAAGTGTTGACCCGCCGATGCTGCTTCGCCCAGGCGGCACACCCTTCGAAGCCTTAAAGAAAGTTCTAGGCGACCTGAAACTCCATCCTTTCGTAGAAGCTGAGCAGGAACTGTCGCTTGCAAGCAGATTCGCTCACCTGGAATGAAACACAAGCATTACGCACCTAAAGCCGAAGTCATCCTCGTCGAAGGAAAAGTTCCAGCTGTAACCACAAAAATAAAAGAGTTAGCTGAATCCTACAGATTGGAAGGCAAAAAAGTCGGCATCTTAGCCACCGACGAAACCCAAATGCGCCTACAAAGCAGACGTGGTTAAATCGCTTGGCAGCCGCTCCAACTTGGCAACCGTCGCCCAAAACCTGTTCCGCTTACTGAGGGAAATTGACGCAGAAAATGTCGATGTCATCATTGCGGAAGGGGTTTCTTCGGAAGGGTTGGGCTTGGCTGTGATGAATAGGCTTCGGAAAGCGTCCGCCTACCACATTATCAAAGCGTAAGTTTGGGTTCGATATGTTTTTTATGGTAAATCGCTAGTGCTAAAGTGGGGACCATTTTGGTTAAACTTAAAGGATTCCAAAAATTAACGTTAACAGACCAAGCCCTGCAAATCTGGTTTAATGCCCTGAAGATTGGCAAGCCCAAAGTGGCACAGGTGCCGCTGAATCAGGCTGCTTAACCGTGTTTTAGCTGAAGACCTGTTTGCCCAAGAATCTTTGCCCCGTTTCGACAAGTCAGCTATGGATGGCTACGCAGTGAAGTCAGCGGATTTGGCGGGTGCTTCACAATCTAAGCCCGTGGTTCTCAAGTTAACCCAAGCAGACCAAGTTGACACTAAGCAAGCCAAGCAGGTTTGGACAGGAAACCCCATTCCCAAAGGCGCAGACGCCGTCGTCATGCTTGAAAACACAGAAAAGCGGGGCGAGAACGTGGAGGTTTGGAGTCAACTTGCGCCATGGACTAATGTTTCTAAGATCGGTGAAGACACTCAAAATAGGGCGACCTCGTCGTTAAAGCTGGCACACGCTTGAACCCCTACCATTTGGGCTTAGCCGCTGCTTTAGGCTATATGCAACTTAAAGGTCGCGGAGAAACCCAAAATCGCCATCATAGCCACAGGCAACGAAATAGCCGAAGTCGGCACAGAACGTGCACGCAACCAAATTTACGATTCAAACAAAACCATGGTTGCAGCCATGTGCCATGAACTTGGCGCAGAAACAACCGACCTTGGCATCGCAAAAGACAACACAGACGAAATCGCAGAAAAAATCCAAGCGCCCTCAAAACCCACGACGCAATCATCACCACAGGCGGAACCAGCGTTGGCGGCTTAGATTTGGTGCCAGACGCTGTTAACAAGCTTGGGAAACCAGGCGTAATCGTTCATGGCGTTGCGTTGCGTCCAGCGATGCCCACAGCCGTTGGCATGTTGGAGGGTAAGCCTGTTTTGATTTTGTCGGGTAATCCTGTTGCTGCGGTCATTGGGTTTGAAGTGTTTGGCAGACCCTTAATCTGCAAGATGCTCGGAATGAACAGAGAAGAGCCAAGACCCATTGTTAAAGCGGTTTTGGCAAGAAGAGTCACGAGTGCGTTGGGAAGAAAAACCTACGTCCGAGTTCGAGTTACTTCAAAGGATGGTGAGTTGTTTGCTGAGCCAGTGAGCGCGAAGGGTTCAGGCTCCATATCCACCATGACCCAGAGCAACGGATACCTCATTGTTCCAGAAAACCGCGAAGGCGTAAGCTGAAGGCGAAACCGTAATCGTCCAAATGTTCGGTATCGTGGAGGTTGCTAAACGTGTTTAGGAAACTGTTGACGTTTGATGAAGCAAAAAAGAAAATCGACGACCAGTTTAAACCTGTTTTTTTGGGTGAAGAAGAAGCCGTGCTCTTGGAAGCTTACAATCGTGTACTTAACGAAGATGTGGTTTCAACGCTTGATATTCCGCCGTTTAACCGTTCAACCGTTGATGGGTACGCAGTGAAAGCTGAAGACACGTTTGAAGCCGACGAAAATAAGCCTGCAACATTGAAGGTTTCGGGCGCCGTTAACATTGGCGAACCACCAAATGTCAAAGTCGGGAAGGGCGAAGCCGTTGAAATCGTTACGGGCGCACCAATTCCTGAGGGCGCAGACGCAGTTGTGATGGTTGAAGACACTGAGCGGGAAGATGCCGACTTACATGTTTTTGGCGCCGTCACCTCGGACGAGAACGTTATGAAGAAGGGCTCAGACATCAAAAAAGGCGCGTTAGTGCTCAAGAAAGGGCAGGTTTTGGGTTCCTGGGAAATCGGTGTTTTAGCAGCTTTGGGTTTGACTAAAGTTAAGGTTCTCAAAATTCCCATGGTTGCAGTCTTGTCCACAGGCGCAGAAGTCACGGAACCCGGCAAACCTTTGCCTCCGGGAAAAATCTACGACATCAACGCTTACAGCATCAGCACAGCAGTCATCGAAAGCGGCGGAAAACCCGTTTACTTCGGCGTGGTCCCAGACGACAAAGCAGCATTAACGAAAGCCATGCAGACGGCAGTGGCTTCAGCGGACATGGTTATTACTTCAGGCGGCGTCTCGGTTGGTCCACACGATTACACTCCGCAAATCGTGGATTCTCTGGGTAAACCCGGCATTGTTGTTTATGGAATAGCCGTTAAGCCCGGTAAACCCACAACCGTCGGGTTCGTCGGCGACAAACCTATTTTTCGTTGCCCGGTCACCCAACATCGGCTCTGCTGATTTTCTATTTGCTTGCAAGACCGCTTAATTCAGCGTTTAGCTGGTAGACCAGTGGGCGGCAATGAAGGTGGTTAGGGCTTTTGCTGGTTCGCGGATGTTTAGTGCTAAGGGCAGGCGAACCTTTGTTATGGTAAGATTAGAGTTTGATAAGGAACTGCCGTTTGATTGCTGAACCCGTGGAATCTGGCGCTTCAGGCGCAATCACCACTTTAGCTAATGCTGATGGGTTTGTGGAAATTGCTGAAAACGAGCAATTTGTGGATGTGGACGAAGAAGTTGCGGTTGTGCTTTTCCGCGGTTCCGCTGCTAAAGTTTAGTCTTTTCGTTTCAGCAAAAGATACGCTGTAAAACCCATGTGAGGATAGCGTAGGCAAGCATGCTTAACGCAACTAAAAGTTGCTAAAGCCTACTGAAGTCAGGGTGACAAGGGTAAAAGCCGTGATGGTTATGAATAAGATGGCGACTAACCAAGGTGCCCAAGCCTCTTTTTGTAAAGAGGCTGTAAGCGGTTATTAGGCTTAGGATTCCAAGAAAACCAACATGCGGTGGATAACCAGTTAGGGGCAAAAACGCCAGCAGTATTATGCCTGTGACTGCATAGAAGGCTAATGGATGCAAGTTCGAGGGGCTTGAAGGTTTTTAGTTTGGTTGCTAGGGACACAGTTGTTCGCCTTTACCTTATGCAGTATGGGTTTAATTAATAAATTTAATATTAATTTTGCTATTTACCCATTAATTAGTAATTTTACTGCTTCTGTTTATCATTATGTTAATGAACTTCCTAATATGTTTTAATTAAAATTGCTGATTAAGAATAAAGCGAGAAATATTGAACATAGATCTCCCTATTCTGAAATTAGCTTGATTTCATTAGGTACGCTATGTTTGACTTCAACAATCTTTAAGATACAACTCAAAGCAGAGGAGCAACATAAATTCCTTGAGAATGCTTGCTCTTACTTTCAGTGGTTAAACGGAGATATTTTTCAACAGTTCCATTTTCAAGTTTTTTGGTAGTCTCATGGTTTGCACCAATTTTTACCCAATCTTTGCCTCTTAGAAAATCTGGTATTCCATTCAAGCTATTCTTTGAAACTTCGATCTGCAATAGTTTTGATAAAAAATACAATCCTGTCAGATTCTATTGATTTAACAGTAAATGGTTGTTCCTGATATGGAGTAACCAGTTCTAATCCTGATTTCACTTCTTTTGTTATTCTATCAAACACTGACATATGGCATCAACAATACTTTAGTACTACCTAAGTTTTGTCGTTAAGCTGTTTTAAATTTTTGCACCAACTATAACTATGGAAATAATGGTCATGAAAAACTTAACCTAAAAAATGAGCTTTAAAGGGAATTATTTACCAGCATTCTTTTAGGCATTGAAGATTAAAAGCAAAATAAGGGAACTAGTGATTTTTAGAAATAGTAATTTAATATTGTCTCTTTTAGGTAGTCTTCAAACGGATGTACGATCAAGCTGGATTAAGGGATAAGTGCCTTTTCCTGATTTCAACTCAGAGTGGCTTTTGCGAAACTGATATTTCGGAGCTGAAGGTTGAGCAGATAAGAAAACTCTATACAATGCCCGTTAACGAACACTATCTTATAAAAAAAGCCCCGAAACAGACGCTAAAAAAATCCCCCACCTATATTAATCCGACACCTATCCGACATAGCCAACTCTTTAGAAAGCCATTTTTCTCAGGGGTCTTTAAGAGCCGTACGGAGAATAGGGTCCAAATTAAGGTTATTGAAAAGGAGTTAATTTTCAACCCATGCGGAATATTGTATACCATTTAAACTAAAAAGACTTACTTCGGAGAATGTTAAAGTTAAATCCTGTGACCCTTTTTCATCCATGTATATGGATTCTGATTTTGTCCATGAATTAGAGCCTTGAGTAACTTTAGCCCAAACTACAACCGTTCCTGCACCGCCATTATTGTGTACGCTAATATCAACATATGCTATATAATCTAAGCCACTAGTGCCTGTTCTAACGTTTGTGCTTGTTACTATAGCGTTTGGTGGGTTAACGGTTTGTGCTGAAGTTGATTTCCAGCGTTATTTAGTAAGGGTAAAGCTACAATAAAGACACCTAAGATAATTATAACCGCAATTACTACACCTACTATTTTAAGTGCTGTATTGCTATTTTTTGGTGGTGGCGGTGGTGGATATGTCATGAATATTACCACTTATGTATAGTCATGTCTATTCGATTTTAACGTTTGTGCTTTCCATCGCTTGAATATGAAATATTACTAGAGTATTGCAGTTTGAAAAATCTTATATCCACAAACAACAGAAAAGAGAAAGATAAAGTGATTAAGAATGAGTCAGAAAAAAGTCGTTGACCAAAACATAGCGATAGTATTAGCCGTATTATGTGTAGTATTCTGTGATATCAACCGTCGGGCGTTATATTGCTTTCTATATGGTTCAGGTAGTAGGTAGTAATAATGATTCTGCTTACGCTGCCTTACAAGCTTCAAACTCTGCATATGTGAACGACCATTCACATACAAATGCGGATTATGAGAACCTAAAGAGCCAACTTCAAAAGCTACAAAACCAACTTTCAGGAACTAGTGGTGACCCATCAACCATAAGCCAACTTCAGAGCCAAATAAACAGCTTAAACAGCCAAATAAGCCAAAAAAATTCTGATATTAACAGTTTGAATTCTCAGATATCGAGTCTTAATAACCAAATAACTTCGCATTCAAAGTTGCAAACTTGATTAATGTTAACATGAAATATGAAGATAATAGACCATTACTTCAAGACGCATATTTCCATGTTTATGGCTCTGTCGTCAATACTGGATCGAACACAGCGTATAATGCTAAAATCCACATCATAATCTATCAAGGTGCGGTCGTTGCTAAAGATACAACCATTAATTTGGGTTCGATTAATGGTCAATCATCATATAACGTAGATTCTAAGGTTTACTATACTGGTAGTGCAATAACTACATACTCAGCTACATTCCAATTCACTTAATCTTTTTTTTTTTACTTTTTGCCCTTGCATCTCTTCTACGAATAATTTTTTAAGTAATTTATCCATATGTTGATTGCATGTCTAAGGCTCTCAAGCGTTTAGGAGATAGCCGTTCTTATAATTGGTATAGTGCTTTCTTTGGGATTATCTCTTTATAGATATCCAATAGACATTCAAGTTCCATATCAAGTACAAGTACCATATCAAGATACCGTAACTCAGTCTCGGAATCTAGATCATAAAGAAAACTATCAGATTCAAACTGGACATTATGCTTACTCTAAATTTGACCTTCAAACTGGAGATAATTGGGTTGTTACATGGCAAACGGATAATACTGTTTCAGTTTATATAACAAATCCTTCACAATTTAGCTCAGCTTCCTTGTTGGGTTCTCCAATGTCTTCTCTTGCTAGGCAAACCATGACACCTTCAGGCACTTTATCATATCATAGTACCTAATTCGGGAACTTACTATGTAATTATTAGTCCATTCATGAATGATGTTAACGTAGCTTCTTACAAGTCTGATCTTCAATGGCAAGAGCAAGTAACCAAATACCGAACTGAAACACACTACAAAGCAGAAACCATATACACAACTTACACCTTTGGAATTTATTTATGGATTAGCGTCTTAGTTTTAGGTTCAGTTTTGACAGCATTAGGTTTTGTTAACTTTAAACCAATCATGCTAAAAACTAAGAATATTAATTCGATAACATGCGATTATTGTAAAACAATATATAAGAAAAACTCTGATAAATGTCCTCATTGTGGAGCAAGGAAAAAGACAATTTAGTTTTGCCCATTCTATTTAGCCCAGGTGTCAATGTTAGTTGACGGTTCTTAATTATAATTGAAGCTGACTGTAAAAAACAAATTTTTGCTTTATAAAAATCACTTTTTCTTCGAATATATCTTTTGCTCAATTTATCTCCTGCAAAATCAAATATAAGATGACGTCCCTTCTTGAATTCTAAAACCATTCACTTACCATCCTGGAAAACCTTACACTTTGCAATTACGATTTTATCTCTATTTTTCTTGTTTTGAAGTGACTCCTTTGAAAACGTTAATCTTATTCTAATGGATTATCAAAATTACAGATAAGACATTTCCATATCATGACGAATTTCATCTTTATTGTTTTACCTTTGGGCATCTCTGGTAGTGGCTGATCTATTTTGAAATTACATACGTGTACCTTTCCTTCTGGCGTGAAGAACTAAGGTTTGACTTGCGTTCAGTAGAAGCCGGCAACTTATTCGCGGCGTTTTCGGGGAGACTACTAAGTTTTCTTTAGTCACTTGCCTTCGCCCGTAGCTTAGGATTTTTATCTTTTAACACACTATAGTTAGATCTTGAGTTTGGCTGTTAACTATGGCTAAAGCGTCTGAATCGGCGGTAGTTTTCACGATTGGGCACTCAACCCGAACACTCGAAGAATTCGTCGAGCTTCTCAAAGCTTACAGCGTAAACTTGCTTGTGGATGTACGCACAGTTCCCCGTTCACGGCACAACCCCCAATTCAACAAAGAAACCCTCCCAACCAGCCTCAAACAAAATGGCATACGATACATCCACATGCCAGAAATCGGCGGCTTACGACACCCCAAACGCGACTCCATCAACCTCGCATGGAAAAACAGCGGCTTCCGCGGATATGCCGACTACATGCAAACGCAAGAATTCACCGACAACCTGCTGAAAATCGTGGCGTTGGCACGGGAAAACTGTTTGGCGTTGATGTGTGCGGAAGCGTTGCCCTGGCGATGCCACCGAAACCTCCTATCCGACGCCCTGGTCGTGCAGCACATAAAAGTCGAGCATATCATTAGCAAAGACAGCACCATCGACCACCAACTCACCGAATTCGCCTATGTGGAAGGAACAAAAATAACCTACCCACTATTCAGTAAAGAAACCCCGCAGCGAACTCTTGGAGATTTTAGCAGTAATTAAGTAACTAGACGTGTGCACAATTCATTTTTTATAGTTCCGATAGGTAAGTTATCTTTGGCAAGTCTGGGATCGTACCCGTAAATACCATTGATTTGGTGTCTTTGAGGGCTCCATGATCATTTGTTATTGGGTCAAGCCCAGTACTTGCTTACTGTTTTTAGACTTTTCTCGCCAACAATAAGCGATCTTATTGCCTCAGCATCATAACTAATCAAGCCAGCCATCACCATAGCCGCCTTCTTCACCAAACCCTTAGGCCTCACCCAGCAATTCCTCAAAACGTTAGCTTTAAGATGCCCATTAAACTGCTCAACCACATAACGCTTAGTCTCCAAGAGTCTAGCATGTTTGATTCTTTTGCGTTTTCCCCTTCTAGGATTAGAAGCAATAACTGGCTCAGCATCAATGCCCTTGGCTGCTCTTTTATTTGTTTTTGAGTCATAACCCGCATCGGCCAAAACGTATTCTGCTTCCAAATCCTCAATGAGACCGGGAAGAAAAGGCGAGTCATAACGATTACCAGGCGTAACAATTGCTCTCAACGGCAACCCCAGCTGATTTACTGCTGCATGAAGCTTGAAACCTCTGAATTTTCCACGGCTCGTGTGACCCCAGCCCGCTTCCATATCGTAGAGATCCACTAACGGCGTTGAGTCAACAATTAGAAAAGTGGTCGGTGTCACTAGTTGAAGCATAGCTGATATCTTCTTAAAAGTTTCTTCAAGAACGTCAAGATAGCGTCTCCACCATCTTCCAACAGTGGTTCTATTGGGTACTTTGAATAAACCAAGTGTTCTAGCAACGTCCATATGCTTCTTTAGATGTTCAACTATACGGGTGTCGTTCTCTAATCCTTTCAGTCTGGCATAAACGAGAACTCTTAGTGCTCTTAGGCGTCCGTAGCCTGGATTTCCGCGTCTTTTGGGTTCTACAGAAACGATTGCTTTGTTGACGAAAAGCCTGACAACTTCACAGGCTTCCATACTAGAACATAATTGGGAAGCAGCTTAAATTCTGCACACCCCTAAAGTAACCAATAATTCAAGTGCACTAAGCTCGATTAATAAGAGAAGTAGTAGTCGAAGTGAAATTTTCTTCAATGTCGACTCACTTCTTCTCTTGTTATTGCACCAGACTTGCCAAGAGATAGGCACATTGGATAGGATCAATTGGACAATTTAAGACAACATATATGGCAGAGGAGGGATTTGAAGCATCGAATCTGAAGACTTTCTTTCGCAAAAGAAAGCCTTGCCAAAGAAAAGCTATTGCTTTAGGCGTGATAAAAAATGAGGTCTATTGTTTTTGTAGTTTTGCTATGAAGAAGCCGTTGCATTGGTGGATGTGTGGGTAGAGGCGTTGGCATTTGGTTAAGCCGTTTAGGCCTGGCATGCCGATTTTGGGTTCGATGTCGGTGAGGGTGAATTCTGGGTGTTCTTTTAGGAACCGCTCGATTATGCCTTCGTTCTCTTCCAGCGTTATGCTGCAGGTTGAGTAGGCTAAGACGCCGCCTTTGGCGACTTTTTCGGCGCAGTTGTTAATCATTTGCCACTGGAGCTCTGACATGTTGCGGATTGAGTTGGGGCTCAGACGCCACTTTGCTGAGGGTTGCTTTGCAAACACTCCTGTGCTGGTGCATGGCGGATCCAAAATCACAAGGTCCGCTTCACCGACTAAAGGCACAGATATTGAGACATCCGCCACTAGAGGTTCAGCATTTTTTGTTCCCATGCGAGCGGTTTCTTTTTTCCATGTTTTCATGCGTTTAGCCGAGAAATCCACTGAAGTGATTGAGCCTTGATTTTCCATAAGTTGAGCTATGAAGGTTGTTTTGGCGCCTGGAGCCGCGCAGACATCAAACACGGTGTTGCCTGGTTTGGGGTTTGCGGCTTGGGTGGCAAAGCAGCTGGCTTTATCTTGGACGTAGAATAAGCCTTCTGCGTAGCTTGGCAGGGCGTTTAATGGTTTTTTGGATGATAAAACTTTGTAAGTATAGTTGAGAGGAACCGATTTTTCGAGTTCGACGCCTTCTGCTTTGAGCTTTTCCAAGGTTGCTTCTTCGGGTGCGGCTAAGGTGTTAATTCGGATGTAACCGGGCGGCGCCTTCATGCTGCCATTCAAGAACGCGATAGCTTCGTCATGCCCAAAGAGCTTGAAGCAATATTCCACGAACCATAATGGATGAAAAGTTTGCAGACTAACCTTCTCCGCTTCACTTGCAGCTTCCATAATTGGCGCCAATTTTTTAGTAAGCAAAAAGCCTAAAATGCGCTTCCACTTCTCGCATAGTTTGCCAGCCCAATATAGCTCTGCCCATGCTTGCGACGTTTTCGGCTTCTTTGAGGTTCACTTTACCCCAGTTCTTAATAACACGCGTCTGGTAAACGTACAGGCGCAGGAAAGCTTGGATGCCCATAGTATACTCGCCAATATTTTTTGGCGCTACCACTTCGTTTATGAATTTGTCGATTAGATTTTTTCTTCTTTCTGTTTCAACCACTAAGCCGTAGGCGAAGCGAATTGCGCTTGGATCTTTGACGCCGAGCTGTTTCACTGTCCGCATCAGAGCTGAACGCTCGTTGAGTCGGCGCATTTCTATCCAACTGAGAGTCTCTATAGCAACAGTCCAAGCGTCACGCAACAAATCAGGTTCACAGCAATGAAAAACACAGGCATCCTAATAAGAATTCAAAACGCCGACCATGTTACTGCATGGTAACAAGCCACTTATGTTTCTGAATTATTTGTTCTTGATCCTTAAAAATCATCCAAATATCGAGGTAAGTTTTTGTCGAGAAGACGTACCGAAAAACGGTCACGGTCATGACAAAGGAAAGAAGATGCCTCAGGAAACAGACAAATTGGGCGGTGCAAAGTGGAAGCCAAAGAGCATTGAACTCACTAAAGAAGGAAAAAAACACGAATATGAATTGGTGCGTAACAAAACTTTCGCACTCAATTGCTTAAGTCACTTTTCCTTTTTCTTTAGTTAAGGGATAAAAATTGAGTCAAATCATCAAACGCAAGAGCACTCCTCAAACTAAAGCGGGACAGTATATGTGCCCAGAATGCGGCCGAAATCTTCAACACAAAAAAAGAAGTAGATCGCCACCTGTACATCATGCATGAAGTCCAAATCAGCTAAAACTCCAATGGCAAAAGCTCCAAATTGATGATTTTTTGGGTTTTTAGCTGCAGATTCTGGTTCTTTAATCATTGGTAAGTTTGCGTTTTTTTAGTCACTAAGGTTTTTAGTCTCTTTGTTCCATATAGAGGCAAGGTTAACTGGGGATGGCGCGCACTCTCTTAGATTACTGTGTCAGCGAACAAACTAAACCTCCCACTAAAGTGGAGGTTAAAGCGCAAGCTCCAGCAGAACCAAGCACCGATAAGGAAGCTTCGGTGGTTAAGCCAAGAAGGAGGCAACGCCAACCTTATCCGCCAGTATGCCCAGAAAACCTGCCTCCATCTTACTTTGTTTCAGCATCTTATGATGGACGCCAAAAGAAGGCGATAATCAAACTCTACGAGCCTGAATCAGGGCAAATCTATTTTTGGTATGACAACACAGGTCACAAACCCTATTGCTTAACCAACCTCACACCCTATGAACTAAACAAAATTGAACGCTTAACCCATCATGAAGGCTTTGACAGTCTTGAAGTCACTGAAAGATACGACCCTCTGAAGAACCAGACGGTTAAAGTTACAAAAATAATCGCTAAGGACCCTTTGGCAATCGGCGGCAGACCTCAGGGAACAATCCGAGATATAGTGCCAGAAGATTACACCCGAGTCTGCGAAACCCACATCGAACCATCAGACATCAAAATTTGGGAGTCCAAAATCAAGTATTACCAATCGTACATCTACGACAACCAACTTCTGCCCGGCATGATTTACGAGGTAAAAGACGGCAATCTTGTGCCCAAAGTGCTTGAGGAAGCAACTGAGAACCTTAACAAAATCAGAAGCCTGTTCAAGGAATGCACTGAGGAGGAACGCGAATTTGCTGAGATGTGGGCTAAGCTGCTCGAGTATCCAGCGCCCAAGTTCCGTCGAGCAGCCATAGACATTGAAGTTTTCTCGCCCCTATCAACAAGAATGCCTGATTCGCGTGAAGGCGCCTGCCCAGTAATCGCCTGCTCAGTGTACAGTTCCGACGGCGAAAAAAGGGTGCTCGTCCTCAAACGTGAGGGAATGCGTGAAGGCAACGTGCACTTAGCCTCAGACATCGAAGTCGAGTACTGCGAAACCGAAGAAGACCTGCTGAGAAAAGTGTTTGATGTATTATGCGATTACCCTTTCATCTTAACTTTTAATGGCGACGACTTTGACCTCCGATACCTAGCCCACAGAGCCGCAAACCTAGGCTTCAGCAAACGCGATATTCCAATAGAAATCGGCAAACGCACCTGCAGCCTCAAGTACGGCATCCACATCGACCTCTACAAGTTCTTCTTCAACCGCAGCGTGCAAATCTACGCTTACGGCAAACGCTACAAAGACGTAAGCCTCGGCGACGTAGGCAACGCACTTTTAGGCGTAGAAAAAATCCATTTAGAAAAAACCTTCGGCGACCTCAACTACAGCGAACTCGCAGCTTACTGCCTGCGCGATTCAGAAATAACATATAAACTAACGAGTTTTGAAGACGACTCTGCCATGAAACTCATGCTGGTTCTCTCCAGAATCAGCAGTATGCCCATGGAGGACGTTAGCCGCCAAGGAGTCAGCCGCTGGATACGCAACTTTATGCACCGTGAACACCGCAAACGAAACATGCTCATCCCCAATGCTGAAGACATCCTAACCAAGAAGGGCAAAACCACCTCCACCGCAGTGATTAAGGGCAAAAAATACAAGGGCGCCATCGTCGTCGAACCCACCCCTGGCGTTCATTTTAACGTGGCTGTTATGGACTTTCCTAGCCTGTACCCATCAATCATCAAAGTCTGGAATCTAGGTTACCAATCCATCTGCTGCAACATCCCGGACTGCAAAAGCCATATGATACCTGACACTCCCCATTGGGTCTGCACAGAAAAACGCGCACTCGAAAGCCTCCTAATCGGTTCGCTGCGGGATTTGCGTGTGCGCTGGTACAAGAGCCGAGCCAAAGACAAAACGCTGCCGCCTGAACTGCGAAGCTGGTACAACATCACGCAGGGAGCACTCAAAGTCATTTTGAACGCGAGCTACGGAGTTTTTGGCGCCGACAGCTTTGATCTCTACTGTCCGCCAGTTGCGGAAGCCACAGCCGCCATCGGACGCTACAGCATCACCCAAATCCTCAACCATGCAAAAACCGTGGGCATCCAGGTACTCTACGGCGACACAGACAGCTTATTCCTCAAAAACCCCACCAAAGAACAAATCGAAGATGTAGTCCACTACACCGAACATGAACTGGGAATGGGCATCGACGTCGACAAAATATACCGATATGCAGTTTTTAGTTCCCGAAAGAAAAACTACCTTGGCGTCCTCGAAGACGGCACCGTTGACGTTAAAGGGTTAACAGGCAAGAAAAAACACATACCAATCTTCATCAAAGATGCCTTCAACATGATGAAAGACAGGCTGGCAAAAGTTAAGAACCCTGAAGACTTCGAGAAAGCCAGAAAAGACATCGCCAACATAGTCCGCGAACGCTACAACATCCTTAAACGGCGCGAATGGGGCGACATGAGCGAACTCGCCTTCCATGTAGTTTTAGGCGATGAAGTTGCAAGCTACACTAAAACGACGCCTCAGCATGTGAAAGCCGCCAAAATTCTTCAGACAAGCGGCAAGGAATTGCGTGCCGGCGACCTGATAAGTTTTGTTAAAGTCAACAGCAACAAAGACCACGTGAAACCCGTTGAGTTGGCTTCCAGAAACGAAGTGGACGTTGACAAATACATCGCATACTTGCAAAGCACCTTTGACCAAGTTTTGGACGCATTGGGCTTAAACTTCGAGGAAATAATCGGGTTAACTAGACTCGAAA
Organism: Candidatus Bathyarchaeota archaeon; assembly: GCA_963741295.1. Classification (GTDB taxonomy): domain Archaea; phylum Thermoproteota; class Bathyarchaeia; order Bathyarchaeales; family Bathycorpusculaceae; genus Bathycorpusculum. The sequence goes on along the minus strand of CAVUHI010000006.1, from coordinate 65,667 downwards.
GTTTTCTGGGAGCTTAACGTCTACAAAAATCGGATCACTGCACCAAGAAACGTGAAGAGGGCAACTATGGCTGCGATTATTTGCACTATTCGTCTTTCGGTTAAGGGGCGATGGTAACTTATTATTGTTACGAGGCTTTTTCTTGCGTCTGAGCTGAGTTTTTCTCCGTCGAATTTGACTCCTGCACGTTTATGGGTGAAGAATACAGCGAGCAGGATGATTGCTGAGTTAAAGATGTAGGGCAAGAGGGATATTAACAGGGAAACTTTCAGGTCAGAGATCACTGCAAACGAGGCTATTGTTAAGCCGATAGCAAATGACCCTACGTTGCCCACAAAAATTTTGCCTCGCACATTAAAGTATGCTAAAATTAGCCAGAAAAATAAGGGTCCAACCATTAGGATAAACGAGGGTGAAAACGCCATCAAGCCCAAGATGACTATGGCTGGGCATACGGTTTCTAAACCATTTAAGCCTCCGAGCTGGTTAACCGTGTTTGTGACAATCATAACGATAAGCGGAACAATTAGCAAAACGTAGTATGCACCAAAATGCAAAGTTCCCAGGAATGGGAGAGATATTGAAGTTCTTATAGCCCCGATTTGTAGACCTTCAAACGTGTAATACATCAGCGGTAGGGCTGCGATCAGGGGCATGAAAGCTTTATAGCGCCACTTCAGATCCATAAAATCATCAAGGAGTCCCATAAAACCCCCGAACAATATGCACACTGCAAGTGTCAAAGCGGCTGAGGCGCCGTTCACTGAGTTGTCTAAGCCTAAAGTGAAAACTCTATTCAAGAAGTAAATCGAGAAAAGATATACAGAAGTGGTTAGGACGAAAAAAACGCCTAATCCATTGGGGATTAAGGGTCGACCAACTTTGTGCTGATCGGGAACCTTTGGAAACACTGCTTCGCTTCCTTATACTTAGGGTGTTATGCCGTGGTCAGCGTTGTATTTTGCCCAGTCGATACTGTAGATTGCAACAACTGGAACTAAGCCGCCGTATTGTGTTGGTGATACGTTAAGTCCAGCGAAGAATGCTTCTTTGAAGTATGTTGGCTGCGTGGTTGTCATGTCGGGTGTTACGGTAATTTGGTTGTTTGTCGCTTGAGTTATGGTGTTAGCGTACTGTACTTCTGCGAAGTTTAGCAGCTCTTCTACGGTGCAGTTTAAGCCTTGGTCATTCCATTCCCATCTGTTGCTCTGTTGATTGACCGCGCCGAATGTCGTTTCGTTGGTCCATGCGGTTGCTGGGTTCATGAAGCCTTGGTCGATGAGTCTTTGTTTGTCTGTTCCTGAAATTCTCGCCATCCAAGTCCATTTGCCTTCATCACCGTATCCGGCTGGGTATGCTGTGTAGCTTGAAGAACCACTGCTGGCTTGTGATATTCCTAAGACCTCGAAGACTGCTATGTATTTAACGCGATCTTGACCGTAGCTGTTTAGCATCTTCATCGATTCGTTTTCGTTGGCCATGAATATGAAGCCATCATTAGCTATCTGAGTGCTGTTTGTGGTAGTGTTATCTGCTAAACTGGTTACGTTCCCAAGGTCAGATAGCCAGTTGCCATAGTCCCACCACATAACGACAACTTGGTTCGAGGGGACGTTGCTCTTCATCCATCCTACTGCGTCAAGCCAGGCGCTTACTGGTTGTGTGAGACCTGCGCCGCCAACCGGAAGGCTTGAGGCGCTGATAGCTGTCGGTGTATAAGCTTGCGATATTGACCGGGGCTCGCCGCCTGTTTGAGGAGAGAAAGCAAGGCTTGACATCAGAAGCATGAATATGATGAGTACGGCGACACCGCTGTATTCTTTGCTTACGCGTGGCATCCGCCTTTTTGATTTTGCCAAGGTTTTCGGTGCCTCTTTCAGAAGCGTGACGAACGGTTTTAGCATGGTGACGATTCCTATGCCCGCTATTATGCCGAAAGCTGGGGCGAAGAGAACTAATAAACGAATCATTGAGGCTGCGAAGTAGAGTGAAGTTACTGCGAAGAGGAGCATGAAGATATTGCGGTTAGTCGGATTCTTCAGAGTAAAGTATAAGCCTACTAAGAAGAATAACACGGCGACGCCAACTTCAAGATAGAGGTTTCCCCACGCAGCAATTCTTTGTTCTGCCACTGAATCGATAAGGGGTGAACCAGCCCTAATGAAGGGGTCTAAGACAGTGATGAATTTACCTGTGATTCCGCCAATTAACCCGGTTGCAGCTAAACCAACAATACCTGCGATTATAGCCACCATGGTTCCGATGGCTAATGTAAGTTTAGTTTTCATAGATATGTTATTTCGCAGAACCTCTGCAACTATGAGTATGATAAACACCGCGGCCACTGGGAGAATTGCACCTGAAGTTACATAGGCCGACGTGATGTAAGGGACTCGGGTTCCGATAAATAGAGCTAAACCGAAGGTTAAGCTGTAGTTAACTAACATTCTTGGGGTGTACCGCTTTAGCAAGACCAAAACAAAGACGAATAACACTGCTAAATCAATCAAGTAGTAAGCTGCGCCCCAACCTGCAATGAAATATGCCAATGAAGCAGCTGCACCTAACGAATATAGCAATGAAGCACGCATGGATCTATTGCTGTCAAGGGACCGCAAGAACAGGAAAATAAACAATACTAGCCCAAGTACACCAGGCACTTCTGTATCAAAGAATCCCAATGAGCTTCTCTGCAAGAATGAGGGTGCCATAGCAAGGAATAAAGCAGCGAAGAGACCAACCGCTTTTCCACCCATATCTTTGCCGATGAGGTAGAGAATTGTGCACGAGACTACAGCCACTAAAGCTGGGAATATTGCGCAAAAGGTCATTAAATCAATTTTTGCGCCGAACAAGGATATAACTTGGAATACTGCAGCGGCGGTCATGGGCAAAGCTGGCAAAGATGTAGACATGTCTAATCCGTCTGGATACCATTTCTGAGTGTTTATCCAGTGGGTTGGCCAATAGGGTGAAAGTAAGCCGTTTTGAACCATATGCTGAGTAATGCTGAATTGGTAAAAGGGGTCAAATTCGTTGAGAAGAGAAGTGCCTCCAGAAAGGTTTTCCCAACGTAACGGTAGAATACGCACTGTGAATGCAACAAAGAGAATCGTGATTAATGCTGCAAACGCAAGGATTGAACCGTGGCTAACTTGAAGTCTTAATCTGCTGAAAACGGATAAGCTACCTAGTCGTTCCTTAATTCCTTCGCCCACTTTAAGCCATCTCTTCCAAATGTATATTGCGATTGTACTATTTTACACATTGGCGATTTATTTATGGCTTTCCAAAACCCCCAAACAATGAAGAGACATATCGAACGCATTTAGTTTCATATGTTCCAATCAGATTTCTAAATCACAATAGCCTTACACAATCCAAAATTTTCGAATGTCCTTAAGAAAATTATGACCAATAAGGATGGTTTCTAAGAACAATTGACTTTCAAACTAATAACTCGGCAAAATGGAAGACAAAAATCACACAAAGAATATGTGGACAAGATAGGCATGACTTGCAATTTTAATATCAGTGCTTTTAATGCCTGTTTATGGGTATAACTTCAACATCTTGAGGCAAAAGAGAAAGTTTCCGATCGCATTTTGGACATTTTCCACCGTGAAGCGCAATAATTTCGTCTGGCGGTTTAAGATCTTTGCCCTCATATAAAACGTGTTTGCATCCATGGCAAATTACGCGTTGCGGCATCCAAATCCCCAATAATTACAACCATGGGAGATATTTATTGATTGCTAAAAACTTTGGGACTTGGTTAATACTGTATTTGCTGTAAAGCTTTTAATTGGAAAGACATTTTGATTGTTAAAGTGTGGTTTAACATCGCTTGGAAAAGTACACCTTAATCATCACAGAAAAACCTGATGCAGCAAGCAGGATAGCGACAGCGTTGGATGTTGAGGGAAAACCGAAAAAAACCGTGAGCAATGGTGTACCGCACTATCTAGCATATAGAGATGGCAACATAGTTGTGGTTCCAGCGCTGGGACACTTATACACGATTACAGGCAAAGAAAAAGGGCGAACCTATCCCGTCTTTGATTATAAATGGGTTCCAAAGTATCTTGCTGAGCGTGGTGCGTCCAGAATTCGAGTTTGGCTAAAAGTCATCGCTCAACTTGCGAAAGACGCCGAGGAGTTTGTGGATGCCTGCGACTTTGACATCGAAGGCAGCATCATAGGATACACTATCCTAAAGTACGCTTGCAACGGCAAAGAAAAAGTGGCTAAACGAATGAAGTATTCAACCCTGACTAAAGAAGAACTTCAAGAATCATACTCCACTTTGCTTCCAAACCTTAGATTTTGCGCTCATAGAGGCAGGATTAACCCGCCATGAAGTCGACTGGTTATATGGCATAAACCTCTCACGTGCCCTAACTCAGGCCGCCAAAAACTGCAGCGGACAATACGCAACCCTCAGCACAGGCAGAGTTCAAGGACCAACCTTAAAGTTTCTTGAAATGCGGGAAAAAACCATAAACTGTTTCGTCCCTACCCCATACTGGACATTATCAGCAAAAATACTGATTGACGATAAGGTCTTTGAAGTTGAATACGAAAAAACCCTTGAAAACAAAACAGCGGCAACAGCGCTAAGAGATGCTTGTAAAACAAGGGAAGGCAAAATAGAAGCCGTTGAAGTAAAAGAGTTTAGCCAGCTGCCTCCAACGCCGTTTGATTTGGGTTCTTTGCAGAGTGAAGCTTACCGCATCTTCAAGTACACACCTACGCGAACCTCAAGCGTTGCGCAGAAACTGTACATGGAAGCATTGATTTCTTATCCTCGGACAAGCAGCCAAAAACTTCCTGCATCCATAGGCTACAAAAACATTCTCAAAAAACTCCAAAAAGCCCCCGCCTACACAAAACACACATCCGACCTACTCTCCAAACCCTCGCTGAAGCCTAACGAAGGCAAAAAGTATGATCCAGCGCATCCAGCTATCTACCCCACCGGAAACCTGCCCGAAAAAAACCTCGACGCAGCTGAACGAAACATCTTTGACTTAGTTGTTAAACGGTTTTTAGCAGTTTTCGGCGAGCCTTCAATCCAACAAAGCATCAACGTAAAAATCAACATCAATGGGTACATCTTCCTACTCAATGCTACGCGAACATTGTTTGAAGGGTGGATGCGGTTCTACAAGCCCTATGTCCAATCAAAAGAAGCGTCTTTGCCATCTCTATTTGAAGGACAAAAAGTCAGTGTTAAACAGGTAAAACTAAACGATAATTTCACAAAGCCACCGGCACGATATAACCCCCGCAGTTTACTGTTAAAGATGGAGAAAGAAGAAATCGGAACCAAAGCAACACGAGCCACAATCATCCAAACACTCTATGACCGCAAATATTTGACCGGTACAACCAACCTATCAGTTAGCGACCTCGGTTTTGAAGTCGTTGAAGTCCTCGAAAATTTTTGCCCTACTGTTGTCTCTTCAGAAATGACAAGAACTCTGGAAAAGAGAATGGAAGCAATCCAGCAAGGAAAAGAAAATAAACAAGAAGTCCTTCAAGACACCACCGAAACTCTAAAACTTGTAATGTCCGAACTCAAAGAAAAAGAAGCCGAAATAGGTACACTTTTAAGCAAAACACTCCAGAATGGGCGACTTAACGAGCGAACCGTTGGGTCATGTACCAAATGCTCCGATGGGAAACTGGTGATTTTGCATTCGAAAAAATCGGGCAAACGCTTTGTGGGCTGCACAAACTATTTTGAAGGCAAATGTACCATTACGTTTCCGTTGCCGCAAACTGGAACCGTTAAGCCACTTAGAACTGTTTGTAAAAGCTGCGGCTCACCCATCGTTGCAGTGTATAAGAGGGGAAGGTATCCGTGGAAACTTTGCCTCAATATGAAATGTCCCTCAAAAGGAGAGCCGAAACCTTGAACCGCAAAGTCTGCTGCAGAGAGGCGGGTGAAGATGGTTTCTGCCCAATGCACTCTAAGGCCTACCGTAACATACTTGACAAATTCAGGGTATGGGAACCATGCTTTGAACGTGTCCTGGAGGCAATATTTAGGGGAGATTCAGAAAAATTCATTAACTGGAGTATGGGCTAAAGATGTAGCAGAATACTTAATCGAGGAAGAGAACCAAAAATGACCAGCAAACTAAAGAAAAGTTCAGAATCCATGTCTTTTTCACTCAGCCGATGGTTCCGAAAATTTAGCCAGAATGCACCAACAGCGGGTCTCATAACAGCTGTAGGCATATTCTATGCAGTATTTCTCTTCGGCGGCGGATTGTACACACTAATTAATCATCCACAACCATCAGCCTACGTTAACAACCAATTCTTCTTTCTCTATCCAGACATAAGTTCCCAATTCATATCCGACACATTAATTTCAGTCACACTCTACGTGCTGGGATTCTTTGGGTTACTTGCCATTTACCAAAGCACAAAGAGCGCGTATAAGCCAAGACAAGCATATATGCTGTTGATTGTCGGCGTATCGCTCTTGCTGTTATCATATGTGTTCTTAGAAGGATCAATCTCGTTCAAAGCAAACCGCGGAGCATAATTTTTTTTCTCCGCTAAAAAAAATTTCTTTTATTTTTAAAATTTAACTTTACCATGGATGTTTCTTCAACTTCATTTTATAAGCTAAAAAGTTAGTGAATAGGTGAATTGGCGGAGTAATCAACAGTACCGTTGCGGCTACGTCCCAGCCGATCAAGGCTAAGGGAAGCGAAAACACCACAGCGCCAACTACAAAATCAATCTGATCCACAATGGGCAACAAACCGCCGGGTTTGATGCCTATTCGGCGTTTTATGAAGGCACCCGTCAAGTCGCCCAGAAGCGCACCCAACGGAATAAGCAAAGCAAACAGAACAGGATAGTTTTGGAAACCGAAAGCAAACCCCTCCATCAACCCCACGGCGAAACCCACACCCCAACCGAAGAAGAACCCACGAAAAGTCTTATTGTTCCCAAAAATGCGTTTGCCATCCACAAAGTTTCTGCCGAAATCCATCTTTGTGCCGCCTCCCGCCAAAACTGGAGTTGCATTAGCGCAGTAGGCGGGAAAAATAAATTTCAGGGCTTCAACGATTAGCAATGCGACATCCATGAGGTTCAACCATTAGCTGTGAAATTGGTATCTTGTATTCCCTTTTCACCTATTTGTACATAACACATTTTTCCCTGTTCAACCGCACGTGTTTTCTCCAAAACCGCCTTAATCGTTTGAGGATTATCGGTAGGTTTGAGGGCAATTATTGTGTCAGCCCAAAACTTTAGAACCCGCGTAGCCACAGGTCTAACACTTTCATTCTGATCGTTCGGGATGCTTCGCACTTGACTAGTTATTATAACTGGGATTTTTCTGATCTTGACGACTTGAGCCAAAATCAGCTAGTTGCCGGTTTAATTCGCGGTTAGCTCCAAATCCTCTTGCCTTAATTGAGGTTTCGCAGACTTTTGCGCTGTAGAGCGAGGTGAACGTGTCAATTATCATCAAGCCTACGTTGCCCGTAGCGTAGTCTTGGATCTGTTCTATAACGGCAGTTTGTTCCCTAAAATCCTTAGGCTTAACAAGAATAATTCGTTCGGCAACTTCATCGAATTTGTCGCCTGAAATCTGAGAGAGCCTCTTGGCGTAGAAGGTGTTGTCGCAGTCGACATAGAGCACTTTTTGTGTCTGTACCGCACAGTGGAAAGCACATTGTATTGCAAAGGTTGTTTTTCCTGTTTCAGGTTCACCGTAAACCAAAGTGACCGTGTCAGGTAAGATGCCTCCGCCTATTGCTTCGTCAATGCATTTGCTGCCAGTCGAGATTTTATCCATGCGCTACACTCAGGATTATTAGTTTGAAGATAATAATGTGTTTTGCACTTAAACGTATACTTTAAGGTTGCTTTATGATTGAAAAAGTTGCTGTTGCAACGGTTCAAGGCAAAACCTACTTCCTCATAGTTAACAAATTACAGGAGCAGAATATACCCTTTATCAGTTTAGTGCCCGGAGAATCCGTGCCTCCCAAGATTGAGGTAGTCATAACCTCTGAACAGGAAAAACACTTGGTCAAACACCAGAAAATCCTGGTTTTACTCGGCGAAGAGGAACTTGATAGTTTAATTGAACACCTAAAGGTGCTGCTTTTGGGAAAAGAAGCCTACAAGAAAATCGTTGTCGGCATAGACCCCGGTGTAACGGTTGGGTTGGTTGCGCTTGCAGACGGAAAAGTTATTGAACAAGGTAACTGTTTTAGCAATAAAGAAATAATCGACAGTATCCTAAAGATAACAAAAAACATTGACTTGGCAGTAACACACGTTTCTGTTAAGATTGGCAACGGCGTCCCAGTATACAAGGAAATGCTCGAAGATTTAGACCAAGCCTTGCCGACGCAAGTCGTCTTGGAAGTCGTGGGCGAGGCGGGAACTAACAAACCTTTAAAAGAAAACAAGCGTAGCAGAGGAGTTAGGCATATTGCCTCAGCCAAACGCATAGCTGGAAGAAGAGGAAATATCTATCCAAGGAGAAAAATAATTGCAGCACACAATCGAACCCAACAAAACAATGCTAGTTGATGGTCCAGCGTCAGTGCGGCTTGTCACGGGAAAAGCTGAAGTCTTCAGTTACCCAATGAAGGAATCCCAGCGGGTTCTGATTCTGGAAGGAAAACGACTCCCATTTTTTATCGCAGAAAAATCGACTTTTGACATTTCGTTAGGTCCTAATTCGGGCGTAGCTGAAACCATGGGCAGTACAAATCCACCATCTTGGGATAAGCCTATTGAAGCCATTTTGGGTTTACAGAAACGCCCTGTGGTTGTTGTGGTTTTAGGCGGAATCGACTGTGGAAAAAGTAGCCTTTGCACTTACCTTTTAAACAAGCTAATCGATGACAAAAGTAAAGTAGCTGTTATTGACGGAGACTTAGGTCAAGCTGACATAGGTCCATCGGCAACCATAGGTTACGGATTAACTTCTAAACGCATACCTGAACTTTACAATTTAAAGCTGAGAAACGCTTTTTTTGTCGGTGTTACCTCGCCCATAACGGCATTGTCCAAAACCATTGAGGGCTTAACCGCTATTGAGGCTGAGGTTTTGCAGGGACAAGCTGATTTTGTTTTGGTTAACACAGATGGTTTTGTAAGCGGAGACATAGCAGTTAAATACAAAACAGATTTGGTGCAGGCTCTAAAACCCGACATCATCATCGCAATTCAAATGCAAGAGGAACTTGCCCCTTTAATCGCAAACTTACAAACGCCAGTGTTCACAGTTGAACCATCCTTTGCGCTCAAGCAGCGTCCTCCAGAAAAACGCAAAATCCTCCGTGAAATGACGTATACACGTTACCTCAAGAACGCGAAACTGCAGTGTTACCCCAAAAGCCAAGTGATAATCGAACCCAGAGGCGCCATACCGAAAAAGCAGGAACCTGAAAAAGGCTTACTTGTAGGGCTATGTGGCCGTGGAAGCAAATTTTTAGGAATCGGAGTGCTAAGGGAGATTAATCAACTTCGAAAAACTCTCAAGGTTCAAACAGCGGTTTCGGCTAAACCATTAAAGATTCTCATCGGAAAAGTTTTGGTAAACGAGAAGTTTCAGGAAGTTCAAGACTGAGTCCTAAAGAAATTGCTGACTTCAGTCGCTAAGACACCTTTTTTGTCGGGCAAAACTTTCATCCCGTTTGTTATCCAAGAGGGTAAGAAGTTTTTGCAGTAGTTTGTGGCAAAACGGAAGTCCAGGAACACTATTGCGCCTCGGTCATCCAGGGTTCTTATGGGTCTTCCAGCTGCCTGCGAAGCTTTTTTCATAGCGGGTAAAACGTATCCGTATTCACGTCCAAACCCAGGAAAACGCTTATCGTAATAATCGATTTGCGCTTTAATTCTGGGCGTTGGCTCGGCATAGGGCACCCCGACAACAACCACTGAGTTCATTTGATTGCCTGGAAAATCCACACCCTCAGACGTCCTGCCGCCCTGAACACCAAGGAACACGGCGCCGCCCTTGTCGCCGCATGCTTTGAAGTCCTGAACCATTTTCTCATTGGCTTTAGAAGTCATACCTTTACGTTCGTGAAAGAGAGGTTTTAAAAGAGCATTCTCTAAGCCTTCAGCCAATAGGGCATTTAAGACTTGGAAGGAAGCTGCGAAGACGCCTGTGTTAGTTGGAGTACTGTTTACGACTTCGTTTATGCGTTCCACCATGGTTTGATACATTTGAGGGGTCCTCTTATCCATGGAAGTGGTAACACCTAAGGATACAGCTGAGAAGACGTGTTCCTTGGGGAATGGTGAGGGCGCAAGGAACTTTACTGTACTTTCAGGCAACTGTGTTATTCTTGCAAACGCCTCTAGCGGCTGCAGAGTCCCCGACATAATCACGTTAGCATAGGTAGATGAGAAAACGGGCTGAGTAACCTTGGATGGGTCTAGCGCAACTATCTCGAGTTTGGCGGTTTTATTGTTTTCTTTGTTGAAGTATCGGCTCGCGACATTGATGAAGGAGTCATCCTCCAATGTATCAAACCATTTGAGGAGAAACTCACTCATTGCATGAACGTAAGACCGTGGATTTTTTCCTTCAGCAAGCAAGGTTTTCTTGATTGACGAGCCTGCTTCATGCATGTGCTCAAAGAACTCTCTTGGTCGAGAAATATTACCTTGTTTTTGGATGATTTCAATTAGGCATTTACCCGGAATGATTTCTTCTCTGCTAATCTTGTCTGTGATTTTTTCCACTTCAAGCCTGAAGAAATGGGCGAAGTCTTCGATGTCTTTATTGCCGAAGCGGTTTGCCTCCATCTCCGCAGCCCGCATAACGAACAAAGAGAGGGTGCTGCCTGAGATGCTGATGGCTGTTTCGGGCAAGTTATGGGCTTCATCCACGATTAGAATGATTTTTTGGAGTTCGGTTTCAAGGTTTTTGAGGAAAGCCGTACGAATTGCAGGGTCGAAAACATAGAGGTAGCTTAATGCGATGACTTTAACATCCGAGAGCCCAGCCTTTACAAGTTCGTAGGGACAGACTTCTTTTTTCTTGCAAATTCGCTGGATTTCACTGCCCATGTAGGGGCGACTAGCTACTTGCTGTTGAAGCTGCATGTAATCGTAAGTTCGCTCCTCCACATTAGTGTAATATGGACACCTGCTCTTGGCTTTGAGAAGTTCGCAAACTTCCATAAGCGACTTCGAATCGAAAGCGCCTCTGGAGGCGAAGACGTTGAGACACATTTCATTGCGTCCACGAATGGAAAGCCCACTAATCTGGTGTTTCCTAAAAACCGCTCTTAACTCCTCGATGACACGGTCATGTTGACGGTGGGTTCTTGCCACATAGAGGATTTTGAGTTTTTTCTCGATGGCGACTGGTAACACAGCTGAGAGGGCGGAGATTGTTTTTCCTAAGCCGTTGCTGCCCTCGATGAGGACTGAACGGCGGTTAGCGACGGCGTTGTAGACGGTGCTTATGAATTCGTCCTGGTGTGGACGCACGCTCTCGTAGGGGAAGTACTCTGCAACTTGGCTGGGCAACTTAATCATGCGTTATCCCCTTAATCGTCTTCCTTCACCCGTCTTGAAAATATAGCGCAAATATGGTTTGCATGCTATAAATACCAATTGAAGCAAAATAGCCCAGATGTTTGATGCCGAGAGGCATTATTTCATTAGGTTTTTCATTATTTGCTGAGCTATTTCCAAGTCTTTAGTCGTGTTAACGTTCAAAAGAACCTCAGTTTCCCCGGTAATGATTGCGCTGGTTTCAATCTTGCCTTCCCCCAAAACTTTGGCGCCGTTGATAATGTTCACTCCCGAAACAGCATACCAAACGCCCTTGTACTCATCAGTGGAGGAGATGGAGAGCCCAAGGTCCTGGCGTGTTTTTATTGGAACGAAGACGGCTAAGAAGTCTTTTCCGCAGCCCTCAAATTCGCTTACGACTTTATCAAGAAATGGCCCGGTTATTGCTGGTACGTCGGAGGGCATAGTCAGCACAGGACCCATCAGATTGGCCTTCAGAACGGCTTGTTTTAGGTCGTTGTGGTAGCCTTTAGCGTCTGTTCGCAGAACCTTCCAGCCACTATCTAAACAGTGCTTTTCTGTTTGAGGTGTGTTCGCACTGGTTATGACGTAGAACTCGGAGACTTTCTGGGCACTTAGGATTGCGTCTGCTACCCAATCGATGAGAGGTTTACCTAAAAACGGAAGCAACGGCTTCTCAGTTTGCAAACCCATACGTGAGCCTTTGCCGCCAGCCATAATTAAAGCAGGAATCATCATAGCATCACCAGAAACGCTACTGCAAACAGAATTAACGTCACAGCTCGTGCAACCTCGTTGGTTGCTCCAATCATGTCACCTGAAACCCCGCCGAAAACGCTCTCTGAAACCTTCTCCATCACAAATGCCACTGGAATGCTGACTAAAACTATGCCAACAGCAACTAAACCCCACAGCGGACTAATCGTGAAAGTAAACAAGGGAAAAACAACCAAAACAGCAATCACATAGGCGACGGCATTGAGTTTCTTTTTAGCTTTGGAGAGAAAAATCGATCCTAACCCTTTATGGCTGGGCTTTCCAACCCAAACAATCGTAACCATCGATAACTTTGCTGCAACTTCAGCTGCCAAAATTGCACCAAAAGCAAAAAGTGGATTAATAAAAAATAAGTCCCATGAAAGCGGCAAATTCCACAACCAAAGCCAAGACAGCACCCGAATAGGTTACCGTCCAAGCATGCGCAACCATCTTTCTGTCATGCACATTTCGCAAGCCCACAGCGTTACCTAAGTCGATTAAGCCATCAAAATGTTGCAGTCCAGTTATCACACTTAAGAAAGCTATCGTCATGGCTGCAGGAACTAAAGTTGGAAAAACCCAAGTAGGCAAACCCGCAAAGCTGTGCATTAAGCCCAACAAGAAACCTACAATCACGCTTGAACCTAGAAAGTATAATCCAGCCAGTAAACCGATAAAGCCACCTAACAATGGAAAAAGCCAAACATTCTCCGCCGTCGTGAAAATAAAATCTTCTTTTCCCCCAACTGGAATAATGGTGAGGAAAGATAGCAAATCCCTAAAAGTTTTTATAGTTTTCACCGGCGACATATACCTACAACCTAATTAATAGAGAATATAGGCTTTGTCGTGAATTAGATGGCTGAATTGAAAGGGAAAAAAGTGCTGGTTACTGGTGGAGCAGGCTTTATAGGCTTTCACTTGTGCAATAAACTTTCACAGTTAACTGATGACTTAACGATTTATGATAACCTGTCAAGCGGCCCAATGAAAAATGTTAAGGATGTTCCCAAAGCCAACTTTATTAAAGGCGACATTCTGGACCTCAAAACGCTTTGCAGTTTACCCAAGAGCGATTTAATCTACCATTTAGCAGCACAAGTCGTCGTGGGCTACTCTATGGAGAATCCTCTCGTTGATTTTGAGACCAACGCCAAAGGAACACTGGATGTTTTAGAAAAAGCACGCAAAGACGACGCAAAAGTGGTATTTGCTTCCAGCGCCGCAGTCTACGGCAACCCTACAGTGTTTCCAACTCCCGAATCATACGGCTTTCACCCATTTTCATGCTACGGATTATCCAAAGTGGTAGGCGAAGAATACTGCCAAATGTACCGGGAACAATACGGATTAGACATCGTAATAACACGTTTCGCCAACGTTTACGGCCTGCGATGCCATGGCGTTATCCATGACTTCCTTGATAAACTAGCCAACAATCCCAATAAACTTGAAATCATCGGCACTGGCGAGCAATGCCGCGATTTTGTACATGTATCAGATGTGGTTGCGGCATTAGTTAAGGTGGGTTCAGAAGATTATGCTAATGGCGAAGTCTACAACTTGGGGCTTGGCAAAACCACCTCCATAATTGAATTAGCCAAATTGATACTGACCATTCTTGATCTTCAAAACAAAACGGTCGTCACAACCACAGGCGTTTCGTGGCAAGGCGACGTAACTAAAATTTGGTTTGACATCTCCAAAGCCAAAAAAGAGCTCAAATGGACACCCAAAGTAACGTTGGAAGAAAGCATCAAAGAAGTCATCGCTGACAGGAAAATTAAGAAATGAATGCTGCCGGGTCAGCTAAAGCTCTAGTTGCTCTGCTGCGGCTTCCCTACTGGCTGATGACCGGCGGTTTGGCGGTGCTAACAGCATTTCGCCATCCTAAAAGGCAACTTTTCAAGTATACAAACTTCAGTTGGAACCCTAAGTTTTGGGTTAGTTGCGCTTCTAACTTTCTTTTCGATGGCACTCATTGCTTCTGCAGGGTTTGCAATAAACGATTATTTTGACAGGGAAAGCGACGCAGTTATCAAACCCAAACGTCCGATCCCCTCAGGCGCCCTCAATCTGAAGCAGGTTGTAGCAGTTACCGGTGTGCTCTTTGCATTAGGCTTACTTCTTTCAGCATTCATAAATTGGTTAAGTTTCGCAATAATAGCTATTGATTCACTTTTGCTTTTGGTTTACTCATACATGGTGAAGCGAAAGTCTGGTTTCGCCGCTAACCTGTTAATGGGTATTTTGACGGGTACAGCATTCATATTTGGACAAGCGACTGTTTCAGGCACCATTACCTTGGTTTCTCTGAGCCTCTATCCAATAGCTTTCGGAACAATAGGCGGGAACGTGCTACGCGACATCTTAAGCATGGAAGGCGATTCAAAAGTGGGTTACCCAACGCTGCCACAGAAAATCGGCGCCATCAGCGCAGCTAAAGTTGGCGGCATATTCTTCCTCCTTACAGGGTTGCTTGCACCTCTGCCTGCTCTACCTCTCTTTGCAGGGCACTTTACAATGTATTATCTACCGCTGATTCTGCTCTGGAGCGTACTGCTAATTTACTCGTCCATACGTTTGTTCGTGTCAAGTTCAACCATAGCAGATATACGCAAGTATGAACGGTTGGTAACGATGTCAATGATGTTGCTGCCGCTTGCACTCATCGTTGAAGCTGTCCTTGGATGGTTAATATGAGCGAAACCAAAAGCATCTGTCCCGAATGCCAAAAGAAAATCGACGCCCAATTAGCCCAGTCCCAAGGCAAAATCCAAATAACCAAACAATGCCTCGAACATGGCGAATTCCACGCTACCCATTGGCAAAGCGTACCCATCTACAACCACATGCAAAAGTACGACCAGTTCCAGTACCTTGGCGACTTAAATGCACCCAAAGACCCCGAAGGCTGCCCCTACAAATGCGAAACCTGCAACAAACACGCCTCAGGCACAGTCATCGGCGTAATCGACGTAACCAAACGCTGCAACTTCAAATGCGCTGTATGCTTCAGCACTTTTCCAAATCAAGAAGCAGATTATGAACCCACAAAAGAAGCCCTCATAAACATGCTTGAGTTCGCGGCCAAAGCAAACCCCAAACCTCCAGCGATTCTATTCTCAGGTGGCGAACCTCTTGAACGCGAGGACATGCCGGAAATCATCGCGGCAGCTCACAGACTCAAATTCATGACTATTCTGGCAACCAACGGTACTCACCTCGTTGATACCCCTGGGTTGGCTAAGAAGCTCAAAGACAGCGGCTTAAACATCGTTTACTTGTCCTTTGACAGCTTCCATGAAGAATTCAACCGCAAAGTTCGAGGACGAGAACTCTTAGACATGAAACTAAAAGCCATCGACGTTTGCCGCACACAGGACATGGAAATCATCCTCGTCAACACCCTCATGAAGAGCCTCAACGACACCGAAGTCGGCGACATGATACGTTTCGCCGCCAAAAACACCGACATCGTCCGAGGATTAATCTTCCAGCCCATCGCTTTCACGGGCAGAGCCACCGAGAACCCGTTCCGCGAAAACTTCCGCGAATGGAGCTTCGCCGAGGATGTTGAAAAGCAAACGAATGGTGAAGTGAAAGCCACTGACTTGTATCCCATGTCAGTTATGACCTCACCCATCAAGATTATGCGGAAATTTATGCAGAAACCCTGGCCGCTATTCAGCTGCAGTCCACAATGCGGCATTGTCAATTGGGTGTATGTTTCCAAAAGCGGCAAAATGTTCCCCATCAACCGCTTCGTAAACTTTGACCGCTTCTTCAACAGCATCCGCAAAACCGCCGAACAAGCCGAATCCAAAGGCAAACTCTCATTGCTCTCCTCACTCTTTATGGCGTCGATGTTGTCGATGGACATGTTCTTGGTCACAAAAGAAGTCGGCATGCCAACCCTCATGAAATCAATAATGAAGATGCATCTCTCGCCATCTTACCAGTCACTTGGCAAAATCCGACGAAGAATCTTCCTCTTAGGGTGCATGGCGTTTATGGACTCATACAACTTCGATGTTAACCGCGTCCGCCGATGTGTCGTCCACTATATCACACCAGACCTCAAAATCATTCCATTCTGCGCCTACAACAACGTCCACCGAGTCGCCATCGAAAAAGCGTACGCAGAAAAACAAAGGAAAGCCTAACCTATTGGAATGGAATTTAGGTCTTCTTGTTGCTTTCTAGCCTTTTTGAACTCTAAAAGAATTATTTTTTGGCTGCTTCTGCGGTCATTTGCTTGACGAACGCTTTGATGCCTTCAGGTTGGCCATAAACGACTAAGCGCCCATCCTTTTCCGATTTTACTTGGAGGTTTTGTTTTTCAGCAATTTCCAATATTCGCCCAGCTGGCAAGTCTTTGATTGGTTCTACTCTTACCCACTTTTGGTCTCTGGGAACTCCCGTCACATACTTGTTTTCGGATGCATGTTCTTCGCAGATTTCAGCGTTGGCTTCTTCCAAGCGTCTTAGCCAGGCGTCAACTTTTTCAGATCCAAAAATTTTCTGGGCTTCCTCAGCCAGATAAGCTTCCACGTTCGCTGATAATTCCTCAGCTTTTTGAAGGGCATCACCCGCTCCTATTGCTTGCGTGCAATGGAGCTTTATCATACTTTTCGCAGATCGCAAGTCCGCCAAAATGTTTTCCGGGATTTTTACACCTTTTTTCTCTAAATCGATTAGCATACCTTCGAGAACTTTCCATGATGCCATGTTGTGACCCATGATGAACACCTACTTGAAATGAAGGGGTTTGGGCTATAAAATGTTATCAGAAGAAGGGTTGGAAAAGAATAAATCATTTAAGCCATTTTCTTCTTTAAGTGCAGAAACTCGTTTTGGAGTGACGGTCTTCTGTATACATCTATACGTTTTGGCGATAATAATGAAGTTACAAATTATCAAGTCTGAGGGGTTAGCCCACAACAGCTACTACCTATCCAGCGAAAATGAAGCAGTCGTTATTGACCCAAGGCGTGACTGCGAAATCTACACCCAACTTGCCAAAGAAGACTGCGCAAAAATCAAATATATCTTAGAAACTCATCGCAATGAAGACTATGTCGTAGGTTCACTGGAACTGCAGAATCATCACAGAGGCAGAAATCGGCCACAGTAACGTTTTGCCGTTCAAGTATGGGGAAGATAAGTTGTCTGATGGTGACGTCTTGCATGTTGGCAGTTTAAAAATCAAAGCGCTCTCCACGCCGGGGCATACAAATGAATCGCTATGCTACATTGTCTGTACATCAGACGACACAGAGGCAAAAGCTGTTTTCACTGGCGATACTCTCTTCGCTGGCTCCGTTGGGCGAACCGACCTTTACGGCAAAACCAACCAGCCCAAACAATCAGAAGAACTATACATTAGCCTAAAAGAAAAGTTGTTTCAACTGGGTGACCATGTTCTGGTGTATCCCGCCCATGGCGCAGGCAGCGTCTGTGGACACGGCATAAACGGCATGGAACCAACCACGCTTGGCTTCGAGAAAAAAACCAACCCTTACCTGCAACTCGGCAAAGAAGAGTTTATCAAAAAAGTTTCTGCTGAAAAATTGGTGGTACCTAGGTACTTCAAGAAAATGGAGGAACTGAATTTAAATGGTCCACCGCTTCTCAGCGAAATGTCCTATCCAAAACCTCTCTCGCTTCTTGAATTTGAAGAGGAAATGCAGGAGCAGAACATGATTGTTATAGACACTCGGATGCCCTACGCTTATTGCAGGATCTCACATCACCAATTCAGTCAGTTTGTGGCTTGGCGGAACCAGCGTTTACCCAGGATGGCTCTTTGACACCAACCAGTACATTATCTTCATGCTTGAGCGCCCAAGTGACATCGACATTGCGGCGCCAAGGTTTAGGCGGCTGGGCTTTGACAACATGTGCGGTTACCTCTGCGGCGGCATGAATCAGTGGCAGGATGCGGGGAAGCCTTTCCGTAGCTACAAAACCGTATCAGCCCCAGAAACAAAAGAGCGGTTTGCTAAGGGCGAAGTTTTGTTATTGGATGTTCGGGATCCGCCAGAATGGATCGAAGATGGCTACGTTGAGGGTGCAACTCGGATTTTCTTTGCTGACTTACCTCAAAAAACCACAGAATTGCCAAAAGACAAACCGATTGTTGTTACTTGTTCGGTTGGGAACCGATCAAGCATTGCAGTAAGTCATGTTGGAGCGGGCTGGCTTTGAAGATGTCAGTAATATGCTCGGCGGGTTGACTGCATGGACAAACCTTGGGTATCCAATCAAAAAAGAGATTTAGCCTTATTGTTCTTATGGCTTAAGTGCTTTCGCCATTCGTTTGGCGTTGTCTTTGGGTTCCAAGAGTTCCTTGACAAGGTTGTATTGGCGTTGGTAGATGTGGCAGTTTTTCGAGTGGAAAATTAGTTTGCCTGTTTTCAATGAAAGGTTACCTCGCTCGTTAATTTCGTTCACGAAGGCTTCATTAAAAAGTTGCAATCCAGCAATGTTAGCGGGCAAGCCCCCATACGCATCCCAACTTCGAAAATAGCATGTAAAATGCATTTGGTTATCAAGAATTTCTGTGTCAATCAGACTTAAGCAGGGCGGCTCACTTTTTTTGTGGTTCTCATCGAATTTCTTTATGTCACTTGGAAGTCGAATAACCATCGTAACTTGCCTATCCCTCTGCTCTTCGATGTATCTTTTTATCGCTTCTTCAACTTGGTTTACGGGTTGGTTTAGGCGACTGCCATAGGTGTAGGTTTCGTCTTCTTGTTTTTCTCCACACCACAGATACTCTAACGCATATCCTTGTACATACTTGAAGTCGCATGGTGCTTTATCGCTGACCAAAGGCCGATTTTCAGGGTTTGTTATTTCGATTGTAAGATTCAGCTTCCTAGTTTCAGTCTCTTCTGAGCCAAAACCAACTCGGAAAACATCGCCCTCTCTCCAAATTGCACTTAACGCTTTGAACCAAGCATCAGGGCAATCGAAAGCTAAAATCTTTACATGCTTCATATCGGGAAGTCTCCAAGGACACCGAATAGTTCTAGCGACTGCGAATATAAGTTTACACTAAAAAAGTTCAATAGAATCAATAATCGAATAAAGACAAATTTTTTCAAAATTAAAATAAAGAAAAGAAGTTTGGGTTGTTTAGTAGGGCATTCCGCCCATACCGCCCATTCCACCCATGCCTCCCATACCGCCCATTCCTCCTGGGGGCATTGGGGGCATCTTGCTGCCGCCGCCTTTGATGCTAATTAAATCGTCGATCTTCAGAATCATGTTAGTTGCTTCGGTTGCAGATTTTATGACTTGCTGTTTTACTCGGAGTGGCTCAATGACCATCTTTGTGCGCATGTCAACGATTTTGCCTGTGGTTACGTCGATGCCGAAGGTTTCGCTTTTTGCTTTTTCATGTTGGGCCCGAAGGGCTACCATGATGTCTATGGGGTCTAAGCCTGCGTTCTCAGCGAGTGTTAGAGGGATTTCTTCGACTGCGTCTGCGAAAGCTTCAACTGCAAGTTGTTCACGTCCACCAACTTTTACGGCGAAAGCACGAAGGTTCTTTGCTAATTCTGCTTCTGGTGCGCCGCCGCCTGCAACAATTTTGCCGTCTTCGATTGCGTTTCTTACTACGCATAAGCCGTCGTGTAGGCTGCGTTCTGCTTCGTCTATGACGTTTTTGGATGCGCCTCGAATAACGATTGTTACTGCTTTGGGGTTCTTGCAGTCGCGGATGTAGATTAGTTTGTCATCGCCGATTTTGACTTCTTCGACGCGTTTTGCTTTTCCAAGTGCGTCAGGTGTCAAATCTTTTACGCTTGCACCTATGCTGGCTCCTGTAGCTCTTGAGAGTTTTTCCATGTCGCTGCTGCTTACGCTTTTAACAGCTAAAACGCCTGCTTTACTTAAGAAGTGCAAGACCATGTCGTCGATGCCTTTCTCGCAGAAGATAACGTTTGCACCGGATTTGGTAATTGTGGTCACCATTTCTTTTAGCATGCGTTCTTCTTCGTCAAGGAACATCTTCATTTGATTGGGGCTTTCGATGTTGATTTTTGCGTCGAATTCGGTTTTCTCGATTTCGAGTTTAGCGTTTAGGAGAGCGATTTTTGCGCCATCGATGAGTTTTGGCATTCCGGAGCTTGCAACTTCCTTGTCTAGGACCATACCTTTGACGAGTTCGGTTTCATCTAGGCTTTGGCCATGTTTCTTGACGACTTTTATGAGGTCTATGTCAGAAACGTATTTGTTGTCAACTTTTTCGGAAACTTGCTTTACTGCTTCAACGATTATTTTTGCAAAATGGTCTTCTGCAACGTTGATGCTTTTGCTGGAAATCGAGGTTATCGCTACTTCTCTGAGGGTTTTTTCATCTTCAAAAGCTATAGGTATAGCTATTTTGTCGAGAATTCTTTGTGCTTCTTCGCTTGCTTTCTTGTAGCCTTCTATTATAACTGTTGGATGAATGTTTTTGTCTAGCAAGCTTTCGGCTTTTGCTAGTAATTCACCGGCTAAGATGACAGCGGTTGTTGTTCCGTCGCCCACTTCGTTGTCCTGTGCTTTTGCGACTTCAACTAGCATTTTTGCTGCTGGATGCTGAACGTCGAGTTCTTTCATGATGGTTGCGCCGTCGTTGGTTATAGCGACGTCGCCCATGCTACTAACGAGCATTTTATCCATGCCGCATGGACCGAGTGTGGATTTTACTGATTCAGCTACGATTTTTGCAGCCATGATGTTGTTTTTTTGTGCTTCGCGGCCACTTGAGCGGCCTGTGCCTTCTTTTAATACGAGAATTGGAATGTTTCCTCCGCCTTGAGACATATTTTTCACCAAATATTTCCTTTATGAGTTATTAGATTCTAAACGGAACAATCAAACCTTGAGATATAAATTTTTCCCAAAGCTTACTCTCCAAACCCAAGAATAAAGATAGATAAGATAGTGATGTTGGGCGATGTTGGTCTTTTAAAGACAAATGCAGAAAACCATTATTGCTTGCAAAAAGTCTGCCGCCGTGGGGTTTACCCAAAAAGATATTTTCTTTCGTCGTTTGCTTCGTCGAGATTTTTTCCGTCGCGAGTGCCAATCCACATCATGAACAAACCTACACCCACTGTGAAGATTAACGCACCAATAAAGGAAAAATAAAAGGAGGGAGAAACGTCCACGCCCTTTGGCCAAAAAGGGAAACAGCGAATCTGTTGTCACCTTCCAAGCAAATGGAACAAACGCTAAAGATCCTAAAATAAACAAAAGCGTTCCCAACCAGAAAACGCCGGTTTTTTTGCCCTTTAGCCGCGTCGTTATTTGTCTGCGTTTAAAAAACAGCAACGAAGGAATTACCGTCAAAATTGCCACCGAGATTATTGTAAAGGCTACCCATGCGGTTGAATATTCAGAGCTGAAATAAACAATGTACGTAACCTGATCCTTATAATCATGAGTTATGTTGCCGCATTGGATGCAGAATGTGCAGTAGATTTTTAAGGTATGTGAACCAGACGATAAATCAGTCAGGGTTGCTGTTCCGTTGGTCGCTACTGGCGATTGACCATCGAGGACATAGGTAAATGAAGTAAAGTTCTTGTCATCTACGTAAATGGGAGTAAAATTAAGTTGAACGATGCTTGAAGGGTAGATTTCGTTGTTCTTGGGAGAATGGACAATTACCATCGGCGACGGTAAAGGGTTAGCTTGAACTACACCTACAATCATCACCAATAAGAAAACAGCAACTATGAAACCCGTTAGCACTAATTTGTTTTTCATTTGGGCACTTTGGACAACTGCGGAATTTGTCGGA
The DNA here is from genome assembly GCA_963741295.1 of Candidatus Bathyarchaeota archaeon. Lineage (GTDB taxonomy): Archaea > Thermoproteota > Bathyarchaeia > Bathyarchaeales > Bathycorpusculaceae > Bathycorpusculum. The sequence goes on along the minus strand of CAVUHI010000006.1, from coordinate 43,562 downwards.
AACCACTTATTAGCTTTGGGATATTTTCAAAGGCGAAAAGAGCAAATTTTGTTTTTAAAGCTTAATTTTTGTTTTTAGAGAAATATTTAACATCCCACGCAGCCAATTAACTACCAAGACCAGCTTGGAGAAACCGCAATGAGCATCCTTAGCCACGACAGCTTCTGGAACGCAGTCATAACTATGCCTATGACAAAAAAAATGCTCCAAATGTCTTTAAAAAAATGCTGCAAATGCGGCAGAACTGTGCTTGAAGCGGCGCTCGACTATTACGCGGGCAAAACCGACGTCAAATGCGACAGGTGTAGCGGTTTGTACGCGCAGGTTATTGGTTTTTGGGTTGAATTTCTGCGGAGAGGTCTTGGCTTTAAACGGGCAAAAGTTGAGAAACTCTTAACCGACCCTTACGCGAGAAGAGCGGTATTGAACCTAACAAAGTCATTTGCTTATTTGGGCATCAAAAAACCCATGTCACTTTACGCGCCGTTCCTTGTGGTTTGGGATTTCACACACAAATGCAACCTAAGCTGTAAACACTGCTACTCGAACAGCGGCGCTGTTCAAGAAGAAGAACTAACTACCGGGCAAGCGTTGTTGGTTGTGGATCAGCTTGCCGATGCGGGTGTGACGGCTTTGGCGTTTAGCGGCGGCGAACCTCTCACCCGAAAAGACTTCTTTGAGGTTGCGCGGCACGCCTCTGACCGCGGACTTTACGTGTCAGTCGCTTCAAATGGCACCCTGCTCACAAAAGAAAACGTGCAGAAACTCAAACAAGCCAAAGTCAATTACCTTGACGTTAGTATAGATGGCGCATCCGCCAAAACACATGACGACTTCAGAGGCGTACCCGGCACGTTTGATAAAGCCGTTGCTGGACTCAAAAATTGTGTCGAAGCCGACTTATGCGTCTGCATCGCGACGACGGTGGGCAAGAACAACATGGCAGAGTTGCCCGCTATCATCGATTTAGCTGAAGAAATACATGCGGAAAGATTCACCTACTTCAACTTCATTCCGACTGGGCGGGGAAAAGCGCATTTTGACCAAGACCTCTCGCCGCAAGAGCGGGAAAAAGTTATGCAGTATCTGCTTAATCGCATGTCTGCAGGCTGCAAAACCACCATCCTCGCCACTGCACCGCAACTTGCACGTGTAGCTCTGCAGTGTCAAGGTCCCGCTGGTACAGGCGAAGTCACCATGTCTATGGCACACATGCAAACGGTCAGAGTAACCAAAAAGGCTCTTCCGCTTGCAGACTTTATCGGAGGCTGCGGAGCTGGAAGACTATACTGTTCGCTTTCTCCTCAAGGCGACGTTCACCCATGCGTCTTCTTGCCAGTAAATGTTGGGAACCTAAAAACAGAAAAATTCCAAGATATCTGGCTAAACGCACCCCTCTTCAAATCGTTCCGCAACAGAGCCAACCTCAAAGGATCATGCGGCAAATGCGATTACAAGTTTATCTGTGGAGGGTGCAGGGCACGCTCAGCAGCTTACCACAACGGTGACATGCTCAGCGGCGACCCAGGATGTCTTCAAGGAGTGAAAAATGCAAAAAATGCCTAATTTTCCATCGAAGACAGTTAAAATCTTCCGTGCTCAAGAGGACATAAACGAAATTGTGAAAGAGGCTGTTTCAAACTCGGGATTGCGGGGAAAAAGCAAGATTTTTGTTAAACCAAACTTGAGTCATCCGGAATACTTGCCAGGCGTTGTAACCAGCCCCGAACTAATGCGACAGCTAGTTGGCTTGCTTCGAGATGGCAACAGTGAAGTTATCGTCGGCGAATCTAACGGCTTCAACTACCCATGCTGGACAGCGTTTGACAAAACGGGTGCTGAGGCAGCTGTGAAAGCTGCAGGTGGCACAGTTATCAACCTATCAGAGGATAAGGTCGTCGAAGTCAAGTTTTCAGGCGGTTGCCCCCTTAAACGGCTTTTTCTGCCCAAAACTATCCTTGACGCCGAAGCCGTCGTCGACTTGCCCCTGATGAAAACTCATGAGTTCATGGCTTACAGCGGCGCTATCAAGAACCTCTTCGGCTGCGTTCCCAGCAATAAACGCATCTATCTCCACCCCTACCTGCCAGAAGTCATGTACCGGCTTTACACGCTTTTTAAACCTCAGTTAACGATTATGGATGCCCGAACAGGTATCGAAGGCAACGGACCTACCAAAGGCAAACCTGTCAAGATGGGGCTAATCCTAACGGGCAACGATGCTTTGGCTTTAGACATAACTGCCGCCAAAATTATGATGCTTAACTGGAAAGAAACCTACCTTAAATACATAGCCAACAAAACAGGCATGGGTGAAGAAGAAATCCAAGTTGAAGGCTTATCTATATCGGAAGTTGAACACCGATTTGAACCGCCTAGAATAGATTTGCCCGTGAAAGCTCAAATGATGATTTACCAGCATGAATACTTGACAAAAATGCTCTTTTGCTCTCTGGACATCGTTAGATTGTTCCAGAAGGTAACCACGGCGTATCGAGGCAAACCAGTCGAAATCGGCTAGCTCAGTGCTTCATCGTACACTTTCATGGCGTCTTTGACGACTATGCGCCAATCATAGTTTTCCACGATCGTTTTCCTAGCCAATGCACCCATTTCTGCTGCGAAGGCGGGATGCTCGAGCAGGTAGAGGATTTTTTCGCTGAACGCTTTGGAATTAAAGGGTTCCACCAGAAAGCCGTTTTTGCTGCTTTCGATTGTTTCTGGGATGCCGCCAACTGTGGTTGTGACAACGGGCAGACCTGTTGCAAGCGCTTCCAATATGGCGAAGGGATGGTGCTCGTAGAAGGTGGAGAAGGCAAAGACGTCGGCGGCTTGGTAAAGCAGAGGCAATTTCTTGTCGGGGTAGTAACCAGTGAAAAGTATATTGTTTTTTACGCCGAGTTTTTCTGCGTGGGCAATGAGTTTGTGCATTTCGTCGCTTTGTCCCTTGCCTGAAATGATGAATTTAGCGTTTGGAAAACATTTGATGACGGCGGGCATGCTTTCAATAAGGGTAAACAAACCCTTACGCGCATACAGTCTGCCGACGGAGACGATGGCTAAGTCGTCGGGGTTAAACCCAAGCTCATTCTTGACCCTGCGTTTATCTGCTGGGGGCTGGAATTTTTTGATGTCGACGCCGTTGTGAATAACCCGTATCTTGCTTGGAGGAATCTTGTAATAGTTCGTGAGTTCCCACTTGGTGAAATGGCTGACGGCAATGATTCTTCGAGCCCTATGCAACATACCCTCCTCAAAAAACCGCAAAAACCAATTAAAACTTACCAAAAACTTCTCGTTCGAATTTAATCGGGTGTAAGGTTCTCCTCGGATGGCTTCGGCTTCGCCTTTCCATGTGGAGTGGACGGTGCAGACAAGTGCTTTACCAAAGTTGGGAGGCACTGCAAAGTTGGGTGTTAGGGGCAATTGTGGATGGGTGATATCAACGTTGGCGGTGTTTTGAACGCTGCTGAGTTTGCTATTGCTGGCAGCTGCTAGCATGAAGGATTTTACGATGGGCATTTTGGGGATTTTTAGAAAGGACACGTTGAGTTGGGGGTTGACTTGTATGTCTTGGGCTTGGTTGGAGCCTGTTACGACAAAGATTTTGTAGCCGTTTTTTATCAGTTCATTGCTGAGGTAGTAGACGTAGGCTCCTGTTCCCCCAGTCAGCGGCCAGTATTCGGGTGAGATAAAACAGACGTTATGCGGCATTACCTGTCCTTCCCTGCAAGATACCTTGCCGTAGTCATTATTGCGCCATCAAACCATGCGCCAGCCCTCACAAAGTAGAGCAACACCAGCCGCGAGGCAACACGGTCATGGAATTTAACAGCTATTTTGACAGCTGAATAAACGAAGTAAACCATCATCGCCAAAAAAATTAAACCCGAAACAATCCACATCAACCTGAGCGGCGGCACGATGCCTACAAAGAAAAACGCAACGACCCCCAAGAGCAGGATTGGTTGTATGTTCATACCCACATCTGTGATTTCGTCGCCCTTTGCCAAGTGTCCGTGTTTGAAGTAGAGTTTTAGCGTGTTTTTACCGTACTGCAGTTGCTGGCGATAATACGCTTTCAATGTGGGACGATTAAAGTGGTAGCAGACTGTGCTGGGCTCGTAGGCGATTTTGTAGCCTTTGGCAGCTATACGATAGCCAAAGTCGGTGTCATATTGACTGGGCAGTTTCTCGTCCCACCCGCCTGCCTCTTCGACGACAGATTTTTTGAGCAAAAGGTTCATGGTAGCGATTCGCCCAGTGTACTTACCTATGCGTTGGTAGCGGTTTTTGAGTTCGAATCCGATGCTTCTTGCCCATGGGTTGTCGTGGTTCCAGGTTTCTATTCTGCCGCTGACTCCTGCAACCTTAGGTTCAGATAGGTGAGGCACGAGTTTGTTTAGCCATTCAACCTCTACTTTGGCGTCTGCGTCTATGAATCCCAGAATAGGGAAAGAGGCGATTTTCATGGCGTAATTGTAGGCTGCTGGGGCGTTTAGCCGTATGGAAACGACTTTGATTGGGAATTGCTGAGAGATTTTCACGGTGTCATCTTTGGAGCCGCCGTCCATAACGATGACCTCAAAAAAGCCTGCGGGGTAATTCAATGCCAGAATGGATTTGAGACAATCTTCGATTGTGTCTTGGCTGTTATATGCTGCAACTATAATCGAAACCTTAGGATAAAGAGTTTCAGCCACTTGCTTACCTCTTCGCATATGCTAAAACAATCGACAACAGGATTTTGGAGCCATCTATAACAGGGTCGACACCTGAGTGCCCATAAGTTCGCTGCTCAAAACTAATCGGCACCTCGGCCACTCTAAAACCCTCTTTAGCTGTTTTAACGAGCATCTCCGACTCTATCTCGTAGCCGCCTGACTTTAGTTTTTGTTTGTTTAGGACCTCCCGTTTCATAGCGCGGTAGCCTGACTGAGAATCAGTTACGGTAGTTCCGGTTAAGAACTGAATTAGAACGTTGAAAATGCGAACGCCGAAGGCATTTAGTTTTCTTGCAGCGACGTTTTTCTGATTCAGATATCTTGAACCAATCACCAAGTCAGCTTGGTCTTTTAGGACTGGCGCAATTACTCGGGGGAGTTCTTCAGGGCGGTGGGAGCCGTCCGAGTCGATTGTGATTATAATGTCGCCTTTTGCTTTGGCAAACCCAGCTCGCAAACCATAGCCTTTGCCCATGTGCTGTTTTAGACTGTAGAGTTTGCTGTTATGTTCCCTGACCACTTCAACAGAGTGATCGTAGGAGTGGTCATCCACAACAATAATCTCATGTTGCAAGCCGATTTTCTGAAGAGCAACTTTTACGCGGTCGATTACGTTGCCTACAGTTAATTCCTCGTTGTACACGGGAATTATGACGGAAAGCAGCATTTGGCGTCGGCTCATTTTATTTAAGAAGCCAAAGGAAGAACTTATAAAGTTTGGCTACCCCAACCTTGTTAGCAACCGAATGGAAAGTTTGATCCCAAAATGGAAACCACTCTGAAAATTAAAGTTGAAGGCGACCGCAAGGTTTGGTTTTCCATGTGGTTTCTGGGGGCAGTTGTCACTTTTGGTGTGGCTTTTTTCCCAATGTTTTACCGTTTGGTCGATGGCAGGAACAGGCATTTACAGAACGAAGCAGCTTTTGAGGAGAAAGTTGCAGCTTACTTGCAGAAACAGGGGAAAGAGATGCCCTCAACAAAGACAGAGCAGTTCAAACCCATGAATGCGAAGGCGTGGGCAGCCAGCATCATTTTAGTCATCCCCATCTTCATTATCGTTTACTTGTTATCACGCGATTTAATAGTACATGAACGCAGCCAAGATGCGTTTCTTGCGGCTACTTTGCCAGAACGAGTTTTTATGCCGCAGACGATACCCATAAAAACCTATGTTTTGATAACTTTAGTTACGTTGGGCGTTGGGGTAATCTACTGGCTCTACAAGGTTGTTAACTTGTACAACGCTCACTATAAGGCACACTTACAAGTAGAGAAAGAAATGGTAAGGCTGATGGAGGAGCAAAAACTTGTCGAGCAACTGTAAAAAACGCAGGTTCGTTAGCCACGGCGGAGATATCTGGGGTTTTAGCAGAAAATACAACATACCCCTCGACGAAGTGCTCGAATTCAGCGGACCCATAAACTTTCTTGGACCCTCACCAAAAGCTGTCGAAGCTGTAAAACAGAACGCCCGTTTAATCAAGTTCTATCCGGACCCAAACCCGAGTTGAGTTCAAAGAGGAAATCGCCAAATACGTAGGCTGCGGCATAAAAGAAGAAAACATTCTCTTGGGCAACGGCTCCATTGAACTCATCTACATGATAACTGAGATTCTGCCTCGCGGTCACAAAGCAGTAATCCCTGTGCCGTCATTCTCAGAATACGAGAAAGCGACCCTGCGAGTGAGTGGTGAACCCATTTTTGTCCAGTTGCCAGAGGACTTTTCGTTGGATTTGGACAAAATAAAGAAAGCAGTTACCGACGACACAAAAATCATGTGCCTTTGCAACCCTCACAGCCCCTCAGGTAAACTCTACAACAAAAAAGAACTCTTAGACCTCGTGGAGTTCTGCAACAAAAAAGACATCATTTTTAGCGTAGACGAAAATTACATCGAATTTGCCGACCAAAGCTTGAATAACACATTAGCGGGAATGGTCAAAGACTACGAAAATCTTTTTGTTATTCGTTCAGTCACCAAATTCTATGGCATGGCAGGCATCCGCTTAGGCTACGCCTTAACTGCGGGAAACCTAATTGACAAGCTTGAAACCATGCGGCTCCCGTGGAGCATCAACGGATTAGCATGCCAAGTCACGATGGCAGCTATAAACGACACCCAATTCATACAGAACACCAAAGAAACAATCGCCAAAAACCGCCAAGAACTCGATCAAAGCCTCAGCCAAATCCCATGCTTACACGTCTATCCATCTGTGACAAACTTCCTACTCGTAAAAATACAGAACAGCAAAATCACATCCACCATGCTAAAGGAACTCTTGGCGAAAGAAAGAATCTTAATTCGCGACTGTTGTACTTTCATGGGATTAGACGATCACTACTTTAGAGTAACCATCAGGTCAGCCAAAGACAACCAAATACTCGCTGAAAAAATGAAACAAATCCTCAACAAAAACGGCGTTTGATGACTGTTTTGCAGAAAAGAAGGTTAGGTAGAACAAATCTTCAAGTCTCAACAGTTGGGTTTGGCGGAACATGGATTTCTGAGTTAACAGCGACTAATGCAATACGTGTTGTTAGGAGAGCCTTTGAACTTGGCATCACTTACTTTGACACCGCCAAACTAGATGGCGACAGCGAAGAAAAAATCGGCGCCGCCCTGCAAGACGTCAGAGAAAAATGCATAATCGCAACCAAGACGGGTTCCCGAACAAAAAAGGAGTCCCTTGAAGACTTCAAAGGCAGCTTAAAACGGCTAAGAACTGACCGATTAGACATAATTCAACTCCACGGAATCGACGACGAAAAAATCCTTGCTAAAGCCATGGGAGCGGATGGTTCGCTACAAACTTGCAAAGAAGCACGCAAGCAGGGGCTGGTAGATTTCATCGGAATTACTGGGCATAAGCCTCGGGTTTTAGTTAAAGCAGTGGAGTCTGGTGAGTTTGATTCGGTTTTGGTTCCGCTAAACGTCGTGACCAGGCAGGCGCTTGAGGAACTGTTGCCGTCTGCTAAAGCATATGATGTCGGTGTGGTGGTGATGAAGCCATTGTCAGCTAAAACCTCCACTTTAATCACCTGCCTCTACAATCCTTCACTTACCCTTCTTTCAGAAGAGCCAGAACTCAAAGCACTACTAGGAGAAAACGTCGATTCTAGGGTTAACAGTGCATTGAGGTATGTGCTATCGCAGGATGTGGCAACTGTTATTCCAGGGTTAAAATCCATCCACGAAGTGGAAACCGCAGCTAAAGCTGCAGAACAATACAGAGGAGCAACTCCAGAAGAACAAGAAAAATTCAGCTTTAACCTTGGGAAAAGCTACTGCAGAGACTGCGGACAATGCCTAACCTGCCCACAGAACATCAATATCGCAGCCATACTTCGATTCCACACGCTCTTTGAGGTTTATGGGTTAAAGGTTTGGGCTAAAAAACTCTACAAAGGATTAGATGTTGGGGTTGATAATTGCACAATGTGCGGCGAGTGTGAGCTAAAATGTCCCTACCTATTACCTGTTACAAATATGTTAAAGAAAGCAAAGTTGGATTTCCAATAACCTGAGCGGCACTATTTTTTGGCTATCCAATAACTCATTTCTGGTTTGCAAGTAATTTTATAAAGGTAAAAAAGTGGATTTCCTATCCAAGTTGCATGTTGGTAATAGTCCACTCGCTTGGACTGTTCAAAGTTTTTTTTGAAAAAAGCTCCTAAAAGATTATGGTCTAGTGGATGTTCTTTTTTGTGCCAATAATCCGATAAAGTATAATCAATTGAGGGAAGTTTTATTCCCGCCATCTGGAAATACAGAATATTTAGAATTGGGTTTGAGTGAAAATAGAAGAGTTTTACGATGTTCGCTATTGGGTTTGGTTCGTCTTTCCAGTAAAAAGGCGAAGCCTCGTGGTCGATGTATACAACGCCGCCTTTTTTTAGGAAACCTGAAAGCCTCTGAAGGGTATCTATGTAGTCGGGTAAATGGTGCAGGACTGAGTAACAGGCGATTAGGTCGAATTCGCCTGCTTTAAGGTCGACGGCTTCTATTGGCGAGTTGATAACGACTAATTTTTTATCTGCTATTTCTTTTTTAAACTTGTTTTTCAAAATGGCGCACATTTCAGCGGAAATATCGATGGCTGTAACGTTATAGCCTATGCCCAGAAGTTTGCCAGTTAAGTTTCCTGTCCCTGCTCCAAAATCAAGAGCTCTCTTATGGTTATCCGTTATTAATTGGTCAGCGTTATTTAGGGTAGAGATTATTCGTTTTTGTTCTTTTTTGCTGTATACTTCTGGGTGGATTGCCTCGTAGTATTTTGCTTCAAACCGATGGACGGTTACATTGGCTTGATGTATGCTTTCCTGCAGGTTTTCTGTGTTAGACAAGTCGTTTATGCCCTTGATTTTAAATTAAAACATTCATTCTGAACCAAACATATGTAGCTTTCCGTTAAAGACCATAAAGCAATTAAAATAATCACGAGATAACAAGGGGCTAACCAACTAACTGAACTACAGGCTGATTTCTAACTTTTTCCTTTCTAAATTTTAGATCTGGAGAAACCTACCTAAACATTCAACAAGCAAGGCTTCCGTAAACGCTTAATAAGTTCACATGTTTATCTAACATAAAAATTAACGAACTGTACTTTGGATGTTGAATTTGAATGAAAGTGGTTGTCCACTGGAGCGGAGGAAAAGACTGTTGCACCGCACTGCACAAAGTCGTCGAGCAAGGCCACGAAGTCGCATGCCTAGTTACGTACATTTACATGGAACCCTACGTTTTCCACAGCTTCAAAACCATAGAACAACAAGTCAAAGCATTGGGCATGCCCCACCAATTCGTTAAAATTACCGACAACCGCTATGACGACATCATGGGAACCCTTGAACGCCTCCACAAAGAAGAAAACGCACAAGCCATCGTCACAGGAGACATCGACAACGTCCACCACCGCCGCGTCTGGAAAGACGCCTGCAAAAAACTGGGAGTTCAGCTCATGATGCCGCTTTGGGACCGACCGCTCAACCTGATTCCGGGCAATCGGCGCCGCAAACGAATTATGGAAATGGAACAGGCAACGGGCGTTAAAGCTATTCTTAGCTGCATTGACCAAAGATACTTTACCCCTGAGTGGCTTGGACGCCAAATCGATAGAAAATGCATCGAGGACATGCAGCCGCTTGTGGGTCCAGCAGGCAAAGGCATCGACGTGTCAGGCGAACCCGGAGAATACCACTCGACAACCCTTGATGCGCCGTTGTTTAAACAACGTGTCGAATTAACCAAGTTTGCCAAGAAGAGCAAGGTAGTTGATTTTGGCGGCTCACCGTTTCGAGAAGGCGATTTCCTTTACATGGATGTCGAAGAGGCAGTTCTAAAACCCAAAGAAGAAAAGGCAGTTACTTAGAAACACGATGTAGAATTCAAATCCATATACCGTTTGTTGAGCAGTGACGAGAAGAAGAAAAACATCACTTCTCTGGGAAAAGTTTGTCCTTCTTCTTCAAAGATGACTAAACTTAGCTGAAAGAACAACAACACTGCAATGCCAACTGTTGTTGTTCTTCCCATCAAGTAGATACTCAGCAACTGGTAGAAGAAGAAGTGAAAATTATGCCAACTTCTTTTCAACTTGACTCTAACAACAGACCAATTTTTGCAATTGTTGTTCCACCAAATAATTCTTGTTCTGAAAAAGGAGTTTCATTCGGGGATTGTTGTCTCCAATTCTTAGCTTTCATTGATCATTTTTGAGCTTGGGAAAGGTCTATTGGTTCAAAGTAAGTATCTTTCGTTGCCTTCCATAAACAATCAGCGAAAATAAACACTGCCGAAGCCACAGTAATTCGATTATCATAAGAAGCCAACTCGTGTTTTTATCGCAATATTGATTAGGCAACTTTACGCCTAAACATACAAGCTGGAGTGAATCAAACGTCACAAGAAAAACAAACCGTGGGGAACCTAACTCTCAACATTGTTTGGATTTGTGGTGGAACGACAGCTGACATAACTCCAGCGCCCCAAGTGAAGTTTAGCATGGAGCAAGCGTGCGAAAAAATAAAGAAACAAAAAATTAAAATTCGTGTGAAAGCGCCGATGCTGGTGATTTTTGATTTTATGAAGATGGAAGTTAGCCTTTTCGATGGGGGACGCATGCTCATAAAAAACGTGACTGATGAGAAGCAGGCGCCTAAAGCATATTTGGAGATACTTAGAGTGCTCGATGTGCCCATCTAAGTTAGAAAGTTAATGGAATATTAGTTTGGTGCCCTTCTTAACGGCAGAACCAATACCTTCCTGCTTAATCACCCGAATTAGGTTGGAAGCCGCAGACTTCCGAAAACTTCCTTGAAACTCTTTTTGAATTTTGACAAGCATGTCATAGTCGAAGTCTTTTGTTTTAACACGGGCAAGATAGTTGTCCATTTGGTCGTAGAGGTGTTGGCTTATTACTTCGTCATAGAGTTTGCTGCCTGGACAAGCAATGTAGATGTTGAACATGCAGACATCAGCCTTTAGTGTCTTGGCATACTTGAAGGTGGCTTGCATGTCTTCGACAGTTTCGCCAGGGATGCCCAGCATAAACGATGTGGCGGTGCGTATACCTACTTGCCGGGTGAGTTCAAAAGCGCGTTTTACTTCTTGGAGGTCGATGTTTTTGTTGAGTTTCTGCTGAATCCGCTCTGAACCGGATTCGACGCCAAAGAATATAGTTTGGCATCCTGCTGACTTCATGGCGGAAAGCACCTCTTTGTTTACGAGATCGGCGCGGGTTTCGCAGGTCCATTTTAGGTCAAGTTTGTTTTCTTTAATTTTCCGGCAGAGCTCGATGGTGCGGTTTTTGTTTATAGTGAAGTTGTCCCCGACAAAGTAGATGCCTCTTGTCCCGTAGTTTTCAACCATGTTTTTGATTTCGTCAATGACGCGTTGAGGCGAGAATGCCCGGCAACTGGTTCCCCAGAGCTCCCGGGTTTCACAGTAAGCGCATTGATATGGGCAACCGCGAAGGATGCTTATTGTGTCAACTGGTTTAGCGTCAATGTAGGGCAAGACGCGGTCATACATCTTCATGGGCAACAAATGACGCGCTGGAAAGGGAATTGTATCTAAGTCGCTGATAAACTGTGGGGAGTCTTGACGGTTTCACCGGCAACTTTGCATGCAACCCCCGGAATGTTAGCGGAAACAGTTTTCTGTTCACCCTTTTGGATGCTAGCTGCAAGCGTAACCATCGCTGATTCGCCTTCACCAACAATTACAAAGTCAATTTCGCTGTGCTGAAGCAGTGTTTCAGGCATGTAAGAAGCATGTGGACCACCTACCACAACCTTGCAAGAGGGGCATGCTTCTTTGGCGGCTTTAGCCATCTCGACACAACGCGAGTAAGTCAAGCTACTGCAGGTTATGCCCACAATTTCTGGTTGCCGCTTTTTAATTTCTGCTTTAACCGTTTCGATAGGTTGCCCTAAAAGGTAATTATCGTAAATCTCAACTGAGAAACCACTCTTCTCCAGAGCTGCCGCAACGTAGGCTAAGCCTAATGGAGCTAATTTTCCCGCCATGCCCCAGGGAGACTTCTCGGGGAGCATGGTGGTCATTAGAAGTATCAAGTTGCTTTCTCCATAGTGGTTACTTGACGGGGCTGGTTAGTTTAGCCATCAATGCCCTTCGGAAGTGAGCCATTATAAGCCTTGTAGCACCTAAACCCCACATCTTGCCTTTTTTGAACATGCCGATTGCGCTGATGAAGTATCTTGGGCTAAGGTAGAAGCTCTGGAACGCTTGTTCGCGTATCTGTACCAGTTCCTGCATGGTCATATTTGGGATTTCGAAGGTTGGGGTGGCGGTGTCGTACCTATCGAAGTCTGTTATTTTTAGTGAGCCGTTGGCTTTGACTTCTTCGTACATTGGTGTTCCGGGATAAGGTGTGGCGATATAGAAGCCAACGTCGTTGGGGTTAAGTTCCTTGACAAAACGGATTGTTTCCCAAGCGCTCTCTTTAGTTTCGCCGGGGAAACCTAAAATTACGCCTGCAACGGTCATTAGTCCTGCTTCTTTTGCCCATTTGAAGGCGCGTCTTGTTTGTGTAAGCGAGAAACCTTTGCCCATACTCGTTAACTGTTTCAAAGAGCCTGATTCCACTCCAAACCAAACAGCGATGCATCCAGCTTCACGCATCTTGACGAGCAGGTCTTTGCTAACCATGTCAACGCGAGTTTCGCAATCCCATTTAATTTTGAGTCCCCTGCGATGGATTTCGTCGCAGATTTCAGCGGTCCTTGCTTGGTCCACGGTGAAGGCATCGTCGTAGAAAGTGAATTGGTTGGCTTTGTAGTTTTTGTGGAGGTATTCGAGCTCGTCGACGACATTTTTGGGTGTACGCATACGATATTTTCTGCCGAACATTCGGACTGCAGTGCAGAAATTACACCAGAACACGCATCCGCGGCTTGTCATGACGGGATAGGGTATGGTTCCATATTTTCGCAGTTCGCCCAGTTTTTCCCATAGGTGAAGTGCGGGGAATGGTAGGCTATCGAGGTTTTCTAGGAAAGGTCGGTCGGCATTCTTGACTATTTCATTGCCTTTCCTGCACGTGGTGCCTGGAAGGTCAAAGAGAGGCTGATTGTTTTCGACTCTTTGAGCCAGTTCCAACATAGTTTCTTCGCCCTCTCTTCGAATGATTACATCTAAGGAAGGCGCTTCTTGCAATGCCTTGTCATCCCAGAACGTAACGTGTGGACCGCCAACGGCAGTTATGCAGTTTGGCAGAGCGTCTTTCGTTGATTTTACAATTTTTAGCGCAGATTTGTAGGTCAAGGTCGTGCATGTGACGCCTACGATGTCTGGTTTGTACTTGGCGATTACTTCTTTGAATTGGTCATGACTGATTTTTTGTGCCTGACAGTCAATGACTTTAACTTCAAAATGATTCTTTTCTAACACCGCACCCAAGTATCCTATGCCTAATGGCATGAAGGGTGGATGCTGATGGGAACCGGCAGGGTAAGGTGGATTCACGAGAGTAATGCGAGTTTTCATCTTTTTCCCCGAAACACGTAGAGTTTATGCCTTGGGGTTCATTTACTTTATGCAAAACGGTTTATTTTTTATGCAACAGCTTATTTTTCAGAATTGACGCAAAAAAATTGATATTTACTTTGTAGGTTGTTTTGGCTTTAGGTAACATTCTTTAATATCCATGTAAAGCCATTTGCGCTTCCAGTTCTTGGATTTTTCATCTTTCTTTTTGGCTTTGAACTTGCCAATTTCGATGGATTCTTTGAAAAGCGGCGCTTCCACTACTGTGCTGTGGTAACCTTGGCCGTCTTCGCTGGATACATCTATACCTTTTGCATCCGCTAACTCTTTGAGTTCTTTGATGGATTTTGGGTCGATTTTTTTTCCCAGCCATTCTTCACCAAAAAAGTTCGTGTTGATGCAGTTTAGCATTGGTCTTAAGCCGCCGTCGATGACTTCTTTGAGGACACCATAGGTGTCGCCGTCGGCGCTCACATTAGGCATAAGAAATGCAAGGTTCAGCTGTTTTGCCATGCTCTCGTAGTAGCTTGAGTGAACAAGGGCGCAGCCTGCTCCAGCTATGTCACCGGTAACGATGCCCTCGATGCCTTGCTCCTGCTTAAGTTTGGTTAGGGCGCCCAAGATGTCTTCGTAGGCTTTTTTGATTCGGACAACTTTGAGGGGTGTGCCTAAGGTTTTGGATTGGAGCTGCATAACGTCGAAGCTGTGGAAAATGTAGGGTCTTTGATATTCGAAGCTGAGAAGACAAGCAACTTGATGACCTTGAGCGATGACTTTGTGGTAAGCTAAAGAGCATTCTTTGCCCCCACTCCAATAAACAACCAGCTTCATCTTAACCTTCTCTTTTGAAAATAGGCAGATGAAGAAACTATAAACCTTTTCGTTAAACCACCAAACGTACCAAAACAATATTCAGACGATAGCTATCAAAAAATAACTGAGTTTGAGTTTTCTGAAGACTATTTTTTCCTGAACCGCAACGCTTCCACTATAAAAATCATGGCAGCAACAATCGTCACCAAAGTCAAAAGCCAAAACGACTCCTGAATAGGGGCTCCAACTAACAGGTGAGGAATCAAAATTGCGATTTCACCGATCAAAACGCCCACGAAGATGAATCCGAACACCGCGAAGCTTGGAATGAGCGATTTGCCAAACCAAACATAACCTTTGACACCCAATTTTTCCTTAACCACGTAGTTGCCATACTCGTCTTTAACGACTAAGCCGAGGTCGGTGAGTTTTTGGAGGTTTCGGTAGGCAACGCTTGGGCTACTTAGGTTGGCGCCGCGCATTACGTCTCGAGGTCCTGCAGGTCGCCCCAGTTTGACAAGATACAGGTATGTCTGAAAGGTTGTTGCGTTGAGTTCTTCTTCAGGCTCCAAACTCGGCACCTTTCTACATCTTTAGCATGTTTGTCTTTAAAAACCAAACGCAAACTGACTCAGCTAGGAATTAAAATGAGTTGGAGCAATAATCTACTCTTTAGCTGGTGTCACCTTTTTCGCAGATTTTTTGATTGTCGGGTTTACCGTAATCGATATTAACGTTTACTTAAAGTATTTCGAGCACGGGGTAATCGTTGCAATTAAACCTCTTAACCGTTGGAATCGCCGTTTGCATTATGGTTTTGGCTGTCTTGTTAGATTTGGCGCTTGGCGATCCCTCACCCAACAGCCCTGATAGATGGGTTTTCAAGCTACACCCCACCGTACTCATGGGTAACTTCACCAAAAAAATTGAGCCCCACTTCAAAAACCCAGATCCAAAAACCGAAAAATTCCTGGGCGTTTTTTTGGGTTTAACAGTGATTGCTGCGTTCACGGTACCCACTTTCTTGGGGCTTTGGGCAATCTACACTTTCATGCCCTTCTACTTCAACATCCTTTTCTATGCAGTCATAGGCATCATACTGCTCAAAATGACAATATGCATTAAACTTGAGACGGATTGGGCAAAAGCCGCAGCTAAAGCCATAGACGCAGCCGATTTGCCTGAAGCAAAAAAATACAGCCATTTTTCAAGGCGAGAATCCAAAGACCTAAACGGCGCCCAAATGGGAAGTGCAGTCATCGAATCCATGTCTGAGAACCTGATCGACTTTAAACTCTCACCAATGATGTCCTTCGCATTGTTTGGAGTCACAGGCGCTATTGCTTTTCGAGCCATAAACACCCTTGACGGCATGGTTGGATTCAAAACTAAAGAGCATATTAACACGGGATGGTTTAGCGCCAATCTCGATAACTTTGTAAACTATGTTCCAACTCGATTGACGGCTTTGCTCATGATTGTTGCCGCAGCAATCTTACGAATGGATGCCGGAAACGCATGGAGAATGGCGCGGCGAGACCACAAAAAAACTCCCAGCCGGAATCACGGTTGGCCTATGGCAGCCGTCGCCGGCGCTTTGCGAATTCAGTTGGAAAAGCCCGGGCAGTACATCCTTGGCGATGCTCAAGAACCTTTGATGGGGGACAAGATTTTGGGAGCCCTTCGAATTAGGGATGTTACAATTGTTTTGTGGGGACTCTTCTGCGTGGCTGTCATTGTTGTTGTGAGGTTATTTTTCTTGCCCATTTAGTTTAGATTAATTGCGATTAGTTTAACAAGTTTATTATATTTCCGCTGCTACCTCTTTATTCATGAATTCTGCTTTTTACAAGTTACTAATTATTATCAAGGTATTTAGTCAGGTCTTGTTTTTGTTTGGATTGTTGGCTTGGCTTGACGGCGTAGTCATTCAGTTCACTCATCCCGAGTGGCTGCCGTTGCCTGTATCGCATCTTTTGCTTTGGATAAGAACCGACACCTTCACGATTTTAATGTTCTTATTGAGTGCTGTTGGGTTTTTTGTTTGGAGAATAATCGCTGAACTAATCAAAGCGGACAAAAAAACAGCTTAAAGCTTAG
Organism: Candidatus Bathyarchaeota archaeon; assembly: GCA_963741295.1. Classification (GTDB taxonomy): domain Archaea; phylum Thermoproteota; class Bathyarchaeia; order Bathyarchaeales; family Bathycorpusculaceae; genus Bathycorpusculum. The sequence goes on along the minus strand of CAVUHI010000006.1, from coordinate 26,911 downwards.
AATAAACTACTTTTCCATCAATTACTGTCAAATTCACCTGTATGTCTTTAATTTTATCGATTGGAACATCCGCTGGATCGGCTACGAGAACGGTTAGATCAGCGAGTTTGCCCTCTTCAATGGAGCCCTTAATTTCTTCTTCGCCCGAACAATAAGCGGCGTCAAGCGTGTACATGCGCAAGGCTTCTTCAACGGTTAGCTGCTGTTCAGGATAATTTTCCCTCACAACGGCTTCCTGCATACCCAGTAACGGGTTCAGGGGTTCCATGGGGCAATCAGAGCCGCCAGCAACCCTGATGCCTTCATTTAGAAGTGTTTTAAGTGGATGTAACCACTTTGCGCGTTCAACGCCTAAATGCTCGGTGGCTGACCATGTTGTGAATTCTGTAGGAACCATCTTAGGCTGAACTGAAACAACGATATCCTGCGTTCCAAGGCGCTTGACTAGGTCTCTGCTAAGTACTGCTGCCTGTTCGATGCGGAACCTGACCTTTTCGGCGGAATCGCTCAATTACGTTCAGTGCCGTGTCGACTGCCCTATCGCCCATCGCATGGATAACAGGCTGAAGACCCAATGCTACAACCTGCGCCACCCAAACAGCCAATTCATTCTGGTTGAGTATCAGTTTGCCTTTGTTGTTTGGGTCGTCGCTGTATGGTTCAATAAGGGCTGCGGTTTTGGAGTCTAAATAGCCGTCAACAAAGATTATGACGCCTCCCAACCGCAGTTGCATAGAGTCATTCGACGTAAATCCGCTTACACATTCTAAGAATTCGTATGGTATTATTACGTTAACTCTGACTGGGAGCTTTCCTTGTTTATGGAGCGTCTGAACAAGGGAAAGCTCGTTTTCGGAGAGAATTATCCAGTCGATGCTGGTAATTCCTGCTTCCACGATATTTCTGGCATGCTAACGCTGTCGCATCTGCAAGTTCCTCAGGGGTTGGCTCTGTAACTGCCCGCCAAACCAAGTTGGTAGCGCTACCTCGAAAAATCCCCGTCAACTCACCCCTCGCAAATTTTTCGATTGATCCGCCTGATGGAGAGATTGTTTGACTTGTTACTCCAGCGATCGCTATGGCTTTGGTGTTTGCGGCCAAGGCGTATGCGGCTCCGTGATAGAGGATTACGGGGTTTTCCGGAGCAGCCTCATCGAGCTCGCCGAGGGTTAGGAGACGTTTTTCTTTGAAGTTGTTTTCGTTCCATCCTCGTCCAATTATCCATTTTCCAGAAGGCGTCTGCTTCGCCTTTTGTTTGAGAAGTGCTTGCACGTCCCCGACTGATTGAGCACTGGAGAGGTCAAGCCACATCAAGCACCTACCAAAATCGGCAACATGAATATGAGTGTCGATTAAACCGGGGATCACTGTTTTGCCATCGAGGCTAACTACTTTGGTGCTCTTCCCAATCAGCTTGTCTATTTTATGATTTGAACCAACTTTGACGATTCTGCCCTTTGTTATAGCTACTGCTTGAGCAATAGGTTGTCGTGGGTTCATGGTTCGTATGTTCGCATTAATAAGAGCTAAGTCAGCTGGCAATTTTCAGTTTCCCAAGATAGTATTCTTTACAAATCGCTATTAATGCTTACGTTAAACCTGTATCTTGCTGAAAAAAATGAAAATCGTTGAATTTTACAAAATTTATAAATCCCTCATTCGGATAGAACCCTTCGTAGGCAACCAAAGTACTGTGTGAAAGTAAGCATGCGTGTTTGTTTGATTAATCCCCCGCGTATTCAACCCAGGTTGTGGGGTAAGCCGAGTATACTTCAACCCTTGGATATAGCGTACGTTGCAGCTGTCTTGGAAAAAGACCACGAAGTACACGTTATCGATGCTGCAAACGAGGGCTGGAAAACTCTACAAGACGTGAATGGAAACAAGTATCGGCAGGGACTGAAGAACGAAGAGATAGCTGCAAGACTCAAACATTGGTTGCCTGATGTTGTGCAGATTACGATTCCTTTTTCGGGCTGGTGGAAATCAGCTTACGAGATGGCGGAAATAGCTAAAAGCACAGACAAAGACACCGTCACTGTTTTGAGCGGGTTACATCCTTCTGCTAGACCCATCGAATGTCTTTCACATCCAAACGTAGATTATGTGATAGTTGGTGAACCGGAGTACACTGCAAAAGAACTCGTAAGCGTGTTATGCCAAAAAAAAGAGGGCAACCTCAAGAAAGTTAGGGGCATCGGTTACATGAAAGATGGGCAACAGGTAATCACTCCTCCAAGACCACCCATCGAAGATTTAGATGACCTGCCATTTCCAGCAAGACACCTGTTGCCCATGCAAGAATACTTCTCAGCAGTAAAAGAGAATCCTCTCAGGGGCGAAATTGGCCATCATTGGACAACAATGATTACGAGCAGAGGCTGCCCCTACAACTGCGTTTTCTGTTCAGTACATACGCTTATGGGTAAACAGTGGAGAGGCAGAAGCCCAGAAAACGTAATCGCAGAAATAAAACAATTAGTCGACACATATAACATAAAGCAGATCGACTTCAGCGACGAAAACATCTGTTTAGACAGAAAAAGAATGGAATCCATCTGCGACCTAATAGTCCAAAACAAGTTTGACATCGAATGGTTTACTCCAAACGGCGTTAGAGCTGACACATTAAGCCCAACACTTTTGAAAAAGATGCAGGCATCGGGATGCAAAAAAATACGTCTTGCCCCAGAGTCTGGCGTTCAACGAGTTGTAGATGAAATCATTAAAAAAAATCTCAAACTAACCGATGTGGAGCAAGCTATTGTTTGGGCTAAGAAAGCAGGAATCAAAGTGGGCATCTTCTTCGTAATGGGACTTATCGGGGAGAACAAAGAAGACATCGAACAAACCATAAAGTATGCTTACAAACTTCGCAAGTTGGGTGCAGAGGGTTTTCACTTTAGCATAGCCATGCCAGTGTATGGAACAGAACTCTATGAACAAGCGCTGAAAGGAGGTTATCTTAGGAAATGTTTCAGCGATGAGGCTCTGGCAGCGTCTGAACCGCTGATTGAAACAGAAGATTTTTCGGCAAACGATTTAATAGAATTGTGTAGGAGAGCTAACCAAATAAATTCAGCATTAACGCTTAAAAAAATCCTAAACGCCGCAAAGCATCCTAAAAAAGTAATTCGGTTTATACAAGGCACGATATAATTGGTAAGCGTGTTTTTTTTAATTGAATGTATTTAAAAAAAAAGAAAATGAAAAAGGGAAAGAGATTGGTTGTAATCTCTTCTTTATGGTCGTTTTCTAATTAAGAGTAGCGCAAGTATCGCGCCGACTATTGCGATGGCTACTATTATGCCTGCGATTGCTGGAACAAAGTATGTGTCAGCGATGGATACAGGTAGTGGTGTTGGTGTGGCTGCTGCTTGTGCTGCGTCTTCAACTGTGACGTATGATGTTGCTGATGATGGACCGTATGCTTTTGTGCCTGCAAAGTTCGCGATTATCTGGTATGTTCCTGAAACTTGTGGGTCGAATGCGAGTGCATAGTTGCCGTTTATGTCACTTGTGGTTGTGCCGATTTGAACTGAGTTGCCGTTGGGGTCAATTGCGCTTAAGCTTAAGTCAACACCTGTAGCGTTTGTTGGCTTTGCCTGTTGCATGAATAGGTATTCCATCCATGCGGTCATGCTGTCGTCGGATACTGCTGGTGTGCCTTTGAGTGGAGTTTGTAGGACATCGTTGATGTTGCGTCTGCCGACTGGAGATTGGTCAGTTACTGTGCCTGTTACCATTACCTTGTGTCCGAGAACAGATATGTCGTTTTGTGTTGTGACTGTGGTGCCGCTTGGGCCTTTGCCGAATGCATAGAGTTGGTTGTCAAAGTAGTTTAGACCTACGAGAACACCGTCAGACATGATGATGTTTGACGATGAGGGTGACATTCCGCCGAAGAATCCGAGTATCTTCCAGATTTCTTTGCCTGTAGAAGCATCTAAGCATCGTAGGTTGGGTCCGCGGAACAGTGGTTGAGTTGGGGAGTGTTCGCCTGAAACTGTGTAGAGTTTGCCGTCATTAATCATTACGACAGCGGTTGGATAGACACCGCCGTAAGCGGATTCAGTGCCGATGCTTTCAGGATAGTATGTCCATAGAACGTTCCCGGTCTTTACGTCGTATGCTGTGATGACTCCGCCGTAGCCAGAGCTGTACAATGTGTGGTTGTAGTAGTTTTGGCTCATACCGTAGTATTGGAATTGAACTTCAGGTTGGCTTGTCCAAACTAATTGTCCGGTATCCATGCTATAGCCGAATCTTTCGGTTGTCCTTGCTTTTTGGAAGAGTATCATGCCATCGTCTGGATAGATTCCTGTGAGGGATACTGTTTCTCCGTCTGCCATTGATGGAGGAGTAAATTCTTTGGTCGATATCAGTGTGCCTTCTTGTCCTGGTACTAGACTAATTTTCGTGATGAAGCCTGGTGCAGTGTGTGTTCCGTTGTTGAATCCTAGGGCTGAAATAATCATGTATTCGTCTTGTTTGATCACTGAGATGCTGCCTGTTTGGTTTGATACGGCGTTTCTTGTGCCTAGTATGCTGGGTATTGAAGCATTCAATGAGTAGAAGGTGCGTCCATCATGTACATAGTTGTAGGCGAGTGTGCCAAGGTATGCGTTTGCGCCACCGAATGTTCCGCCTGCGGGTCTCCATTGCCATAATCCTGTTCCAAGTTGACTTGAAGGCATGGTGCCTGCTGATGTGTTCCATACTTGCAAATAGTATTTAGGTGCTGCTGTTGATCCAAGGTTTACTATGTTGTAGCGGAGTATGCTTCCGTCTTTTCCGTAGACAGATGTTCCTGTTGCGCCTGTTGTTATAGCGGTGGGTTGTCCCTGGGCATTAACTTGACCAGATCTAGTCTCAGTTTGTGTTGTGTTGGCTATGTAGGTGATTGTCTCTCCTGTGAATCCGTCGAGCATTTCCCAAACAGAACCAACGTTCATCGAGGTTGCAGTTCTATTTATGGTCAGTGAAGCGCCCTGTTGGACTACTGAGAGGTTGGTAAATTGTGTCGCTCGTGGTACTTGAACGATCTCTGGTAATGAAACGCCAGATGTTCGCCATAGGTATGCGAAGCCTCCGTGTTGGTTAGGTGATTCATAGTTGTAGATTTGGCCAAATGCGGGATTAGTTTGGTTGTAGTCAAGGAATAGCTGTTCGCCTGTGTATAAATCAAGTTGTTCCCATCCTTGAGTGCCATGTGCAGTCATGCGTGGAGTGTAGCTAATTTTGCCGTTAAGTATTATTCCTGTCCAGCTGAGACCTTGGTAGTGAGCAGTTTGATAGCCTATGGTACTGTAGTTCTCATCCATCAAGCCACCAGTGTAATATTGCTTTGTCCACAATATGTGAGGTGTTTCGGTTCCTGCACCGTTTACGTAGTTAGCGGTTTGACCTGCGGTTCCTTGTGGGTAGTTTTGTGCTGCACCCCCTAGCCAGTTTCCGGCTAGTACATACCATTCATGGTTTGCACTGTTTAGGGGACGATTCCAGTAATCGGTTGTTAGCGGAGTTTCTGTCCAAATAGATGTTGGTTCTTGCTGAACTGTCATATTTGTTGTCGAACTGTAATCTGGCTGATAATATCTTCTTGATACAACAGCACCTGAACTGTTAGTCGTGTCTTTATATTCTCCAGGGAAATAGGCTTGCAAAACATAAGTGCCTACAGTCTCTGGTACGTAATTTGTCCAGGTAGCACCTACGGGGTCAGTGCGTGGCATTGATAGAGTGTCGTTGGTTCCATCAGGTTTTGTGATTGTCACTATTGCAGGATTATTCCAAGCGGCTCTGCCGTTTGGTGAAGCGACTGTGCCTGCTGTCTCTCCTACATCTGGAGGCATGTCTGCAGTCCAAGTAACTATAATTACTTGCTGACCAACGCCAACAGTAATGGGGGAAACACCGACGTATATGTAAGAACGCGTATTTGTTACTGGCACTGTTTGAGCTTCAGTTGTCGAAATAGCAAACATCGAAATAGCGATTGTTAACATTAGAAATATTGTAGTAGTGGCGAGTTTTGTTTTATTTTTTCTTAATGTGTTCATTTTGTTCTTTCCTTTTGTTTAAATTACAGAAAGCACTTGCTTTCCGTGCCCTGAGATTATCGATTCAAGGGTATATTAAATTAACTTAGAAAAATCTCAGATAAGAAGAAATTAATTTAAAAATAATTAGAAATAAATGTTCATATTTATATTTCTTTCAAATGACAAATTAACAAAAAAAGAGATTTTTATCACACAACTGTATTCTGAATTGACAGGTTAGTAGACAAAATAAAGATTTTGTGAAATATTGAACAAAAATTGTTCAAAAAAAAGAAAGAGGTGATTAAAGTTGTTTATGGCCGTTTACGAAGTATCAGAAGGTTCAATATACCGACTGCTATGATTGCAATAATTATCCCAATTGTAGCTGGGACAAAGTAGGTGTCGGCGATTGATACTGGTTGTGGTACTAGTGTGACTGATGCTGATTGTGCTTCACTGCCTACGTTGATGTATGTTGTTGCGAATGATGGTCCGTATGCTTTGGACTCTGCGAATGAAGCGAGGATTTGGTATGTTCCTGGGGCCTCTGGATTATATAGGATTGCATAGTTGCCTGATGTGTCGCTGGTTGTTGATCAATGAAAGAAATATATTAATTTAACCTGAAAAAATTGAGTCAAAGATGCAATAGAAATATTCGAGCTATCTATGCTATCACAATTAAAATAAACAACGAAATCGGCTGAAAAGTTATAAAACTTCATTGCTAAAAATTGAATACTAATATTGAGTTACCCGTTTGGGTCGAAACCGACAGATACCTTACTGTTTTTTGCTTCTTTTTCTGATGACATAGCCGACAGCTAAAACTGCAACGACTAGTATGCTTGTACCGCCAATCAATAGTGCAATGTTAGGAGCCAGCTCAAAGGAGTTTGCTGCGGTTGAAGTTGTAGAAGCTGAGGTTTCGACAGTGATGTTTTCTCTGAATGCATAAAGGCTCCAGTCGTTGCATCCAATGTATAGCATTTTGTTTGCGATGGTTGGGGAGGACCAGCTGCTTGAAGGCATATTCATCGTTTCAAGTTTTTCTCCGTTGTTGGCTGCGTCAAGTACGAATATGTGGCGTTGGCTAGTTACATCGTAGACTTTGCCGTCTGCATAAGTGGGTGCAACATACAATTCGTCGCCAGTGTAGAAGCTCCAAGTGACTTTTCCAGTGTTTGCGTTGAGTGCTGCTATGTTGAATTTGTCGATGAGGATAACTTGTCCGTTCACGTAGATTGGCGCATTATATATGAATTCGCCTGCATCTTTGTTGGTGAAATTCCACAGAACTTCACCTGTTGCCTCGCTTATCGCATAGTAGGTAATTACGTTTGAGGAAGTAAATACTTTGCCATCTGCGACCGATGTTGAACCCAGCAGTTCTGTTCCTCCCACGAAAACGGGTACATAAGGAATTGGTCGAGTCCAAATTACCGACCCACTGGCAGCGTCGAGTTTGTAGAGCATGCCGGTGGTTGGTTCATGAGAGGTAAAGAAGACTGCGCCGTTAGAAACCGAGGGTGAATTCATTATCGGTCCGAGAGTTTCTGTTTTCCATACAATACTGCCGGTGTTTGCATCGAGGGCATACATGTTGCCATCCATTGAACCGATGTATACTATGCCGTTTGAAACTGTGGGCGACGATTTCATAACTATGGTTGAAAATGTATAAGGTGCGTTCCCGTTGACGGGTGTTGTCCACAGGAGGTTGCCGCTGTAAGCGTCAAGGCAGTATATGTTGCCGTCGTCGCCTCCAGTGTAGATTTTTCCGTTCACGACTGCAGGTGAAGATTCAACGGAGGCTTTAGTGGCGAAGCTCCAAAGCAAATTGCCGCTCCATGCACCAACCGCATAGATGTTTTTGTCTTGAGAACCGAAATAGACGATTCCATCCACGATTGTGGGAGAAGAAAGAACGGACCCGTTTGTTGCGAATTTCCATGCTAAAGTAAGGTTGTTTGGTCCTTGGGGTGCGGTTGAGGAATGAGTTGGGTCTGCTCCCCACATGGACCAGTTGCTAGCTGAAGCTGAGTTTGTTCCCATCGCCCAAAGTTGGTTAACCGTAGAGTACTCGTTGCCCGAGATAGTATCTACCGCAGTTGTTACTTCGCCTGGAATAAGGTATAAGGTACCGTACGCTACGATGACAGATTCCCTTGGCGCTAGGGCTTCCATCTTAAGCTTCCAAATTACCTGTCCAGTATAAGCATCTAAACATGCAAACTGTGAAGCCCCAACTTCATTATTATAGTATGCATTTTGCCCAGTTGTAGCATACACTTTGCCATCTGCAACCGTGGGGGCACCTGGAAACATCAGTGGACCTGGACCCGTATAGTTCCATACAAGTTTGCCAGTTTTTACGTTGACAGCATAGAGGTTGCCATCCTTATTGAGCGAATAAACCATGCCGTAACCCACCGCTGTTCCTACGCAGAAGTAACCGTCAGTGTTAGGCTTGTAAGTCCAAAGAATGTCGCCGTTTGTAGCGTTAAAACAATACAGCGTATTATCATCTGTACCTCCCCTCAGAAACCTGCCCTCATAGTAGGAACCGCTGAAAATCATCGGTCCCTTCGTAAGGGTATCCCACACAACCTTGCCAGTTCTGGCATCGAGCGCCATCTGATGATTCTCAAAGGACCCTGGAAACACAAGCCCGCCGCCATAAGTTACTCCTGAGCCAGTAGTGCCGCCGCCTGGAACGTAAGTTTGCCAAGCCAAAGTTGGGGGCGCTGAAGGGTTGGAGAAGTCCCAAGCGTCAATGTAGGAGTCGACTTTGGCGTAGAACATTTTTTCTTCGGGGCTGTACACGTTGGCGACGAAGAGGACGCCTGTATCGGCGGAGAATTGTGTGCTTGTCCATAGAATGTTGCCTGTTTGCGGGTTAAGGCACGTGCCTTCGACGATCATGTGTGAGTCGTCAATCTTGTATACGACCGGCCATGTTCCATTCATGGGGATTTCGGTATGCCAAACAATCTGACCCGATTGGTCGATTGCGCTAACGCCCGTGGTGGTTGTGACAAAAATCTTTCCGTCAAAAGCCACAATGTAGGGTTCTATCCCAGTGACGTTAGTTTTCCACAGCACATTTGATGTGGCGGGGGCTGGTCCTGCTGAAGACCGCGAAAAAGAGGAATCGCCTTGGAATTGGGGCCATTCATATTGATTTAGATTGCCAGAAGTAGAAGGGGGAATACTGTTGACTTGTGCATTTACAGAGTTAGTTCCTGCCTGAAAGTAAAGTGAAGCAAAAACTGATGTAACAAGCAGCAGAAGTAAGAACGATGCAACTTTGAGATTTTTAATAATTTGGTAGTCCCCCAAGAGTTAATAGACATTTATAGCGAGGAGAGTTTAATCTCTTGTCCACAAAAAATGTTTATGATACTATGGGAGTATAAACTTTACGTTAAAATGCTATCCAGGTTCAACCTGACGAATATTGATGATGCGAAATATTGAGGGATTTCAGTAAGGTTCAAATCATCTAACGGAACTGCTCAATCTTGAATTATAGTCAGGAAATTTCGAAACACCAATAGTTTATTAAGATTCTAAACAGCTCTCTACGGTGGATGCTACATGAAAAAAATGTGGCGAATAATACTCGTTACTTTACTCGTTTTCGCCATTTCAACATCCATTTTTGCGTCTGAAAACACCGCTAAAGCTGCAAGCGGCGATAAGGTGTACGTTGGCGTTACCTTTGGAGGAACCACTGTCGAAGAAGCTAAACAGTTGATTGACAAAGTTAGCCCATATACGAATCTTTTCATCATGGATTCTTGGACCATCAGTGGCGCCTTCAATGATTCTACTCCGTTAACTGAAATTTGTGATTATGCAGTTCAGCACAATTTGAGCGTCATAGTCTATTTCAGCTTCATCTATTACAACTACACTCGTGCGGTTAGTAACCTCTACAACTCCTCAACATGGGAGCTCTACGGGGTTTTACCTTGGCATAATGATTGGCTGAACCAAGCTAAAGCAAAATGGGGCGACATGTTCTTGGGTGCATACCTCTATGATGAGCCAGGAGGAAAACAAATAGACACGGGATACTGGGGAGGAAGCACTATGACGACGTTCACAGGATCAAAAATCACCACATTTGTCAATACCTCCAGTTATGCTGATGCAGCTAGCCGGTTTATAAGAAGTTTAAGCGGTGGAAGCATGCAGCATATCATCAACGCTACAATTCCCAACTCCGTAACCAGTCCAGTGCCTGTATTCACAGCTGATTATGCTCTTTACTGGTTTGATTACAAAGCAGGTTACAATACTGTTTTTGTCGAATTAGGCAACAACCTTCCACCGGAGAGTAAAATCGATCAGATAGCCCTGTGTAGGGGTGCAGCTACAGCACAAAACAAAGATTGGGGCGCTATAGTCACTTTAGGGACGGATAAGCCAAATCCAACTCCTGAAAACGGTTCAACTGTCCTTAGTGACATGACTATGGCTTATAAGGCAGGTGCCAAGTACATCTTAGTTTTCAATTATGAACTCAACGGTCAAGGTATCCTAACAGATGAACAATTTAACGCTATGAAACAGTTCTGGGACAACATCCATGGCTCTTCCGCAGATTCGTTTGGTAGTTCCCCAGGACAAGTTGCGTTGGTGTTGCCAGCTAATTATGGGTGGGGGATGCGGCGCCTAAACGACAGGATGTGGGGTTTATGGGATCCAAATAAAGCAGAAAACAATGCTACTGGAATCTGGAATAACATCGGCAACCTAACCGAGAGATATGGATTAAACCTTGACATCGTGTATGACGACCCCGCCGTGAACATCCAAGGACTGTATTCTCAAACATACCTTTGGAACAGCACCATCAACTTTGCTTCAACACCAACTCTATCAAATGAAGTTTACATTTTGATTTCAGTAGTAGGTACGGTTGGTGCAGTTGCCTGTGTATCCAGTTATTGGGTTACAAAAAGCAGAAAGCCAAAACTACCAACTCAATTGGTGCAGGAATTCAGCCCAAGCAAAGAAGTGCTTTTAGAAGCACCAATAACAACCCCAAAGAAAGTTGAGGTTAACCCAGAACTCAACGACATTTTCAACGCTTACGCCAACATCATCGATTCATTGCACGATTTGCTCATGGACCTTCATGGACATACAAGCTGGATGGACCTAGAAAACGACTTGACCCGCTGCAAACTTTCAAAAGCGCTGGAAGGAAAAATTTCCACTGAAAACCTGAACTTCAGAAATCTCTCCAATTTAATAAGGAATAAGAAGCCAAAAGAAGCTGCAAACGAAATCGCAGCCTTGATTCAAACATTACATAGAGACGTATCAGCACTAAAGGGGAAAGAAGCCTCAGAGGAAACCTCACTTATTTACGGTTCGCTAAAATCCGTAATTCTAGCCTATTTTACCTTGAACGATATCTTATTGAGTCAAGCCCTATGCGATGAAGAGCTTGAGAAAGAAAAAATGGAGCTTGCAAAAGTTTTAGAAGGCTTTTCTGAAAAGACAGGAAACGGATTGTTTGCCGAATTCACAGATAGGCTCAAGCTTCAAAAAACTGGGAAGCTTTCAGTTGAAAAAAGCCGATTGTTAATCAGAAAGCAACTCAATGAGTTCTTGAAACAGAATTAAATTTGCGCTGGTTTATTGCGTGCCCTAAGCTTCACCATGTTGGTGAACGCCCACCTCAGAGATTTTGTTCGCCATATACGGTCATTTAATGCGGTTCTTCCCATGTTTTTGCTGTAGAACGTTCCTTTGAGGTATTGGCGGGCAATGTAGCGCCATGAATAGAAGTGATCGTAGAATTCACGTCGGCTCTTGATTAAATCCACATCTTGGAGCAGGGGGTTTTCAAAAACAGGTTGTTGCAAATCGTATTTGCTCCAATCAGATGAGACCTTCCAGCCCAACTCTTGAAGGTAACTGCTAAGATGTGTACCCGGATACGGCGTTGCCATGCATAGGTAAACGTAGTCTGGGTCGGCTCTATGAATAAAATCGTAAGTTTGCTTAAGCGATTCTTTAGTTTCGCCAGGAAAACCAATGATTACTGACATAGCAACTGACAATCCCGCTTTTTTAGCCATCTTCACTGCTTTCTCGTTCATTTCAACAGTGGTTTTTTTGTGAACTGAATCGAGGATTTTTTGGCAGCCGGATTCAGCACCGAAACTTAGCAGTTGACAATCTGCTGCTTTCATAGCGTTGAGAACTTCTGGAGAGATACGGTCAACTCTGGTTTGGGCATCCCAAGGGACATTTATTTTTCTCTTTCGCATTTCCTGGCAGATTTTGATTGCTCGCTCTTTATCGTAAGTGAAAGCATCATCAAAGAAACTGAACGCTCCAGCCCCTGCATCATGATTGCTCTTTAACCATTCAAGTTCATCAACTACTTTCATCGGGTCTCTGGCGCGGAACTCTTTTCCAGCCATTCTTGACGAAACGCAATACGAGCATTGAAAGGGGCAACCTCTGCTGGTTAAGATAGGCAGGATTGTTCGTCCGAAAAACCGGTATTGTTTAAGCGAAAAATACTGGTAGGCGGGGTAGGGCAGTTCGTCGAGGTTTTCTATGAAGGGGCGTTCGGGTGTGCGGATAACTTCGCCGTTTCTGCGGAAAGAAATTCCTAGAACGCTCGTGAGGTCGCCGTTACCGAATAATTTTGAAAGCAGTTCAGCTAGGGTAATTTCGCCTTCGCCTCGAACCACTATATCCACCGATGATTCCTCGGTCAAAACGTCCGTATCAAGGAAGGTTGCATGGGGACCACCTAAGATTACAACGCAGTTGGGCGTGTTTTGTTTAGCTACCTTTGCCGTTAGATAAGTGGATTTAATCGTTGGAGTAACAGAAGTGATGCCGACTACGTCGGGTTGGTATGCGGCGAATTCTTTGCCGAGGCTTTCGTGGCTTAAGCCTAATGCAAGGCAATCGAATACTTTGAGTTCATGCCCATTTTTTTCGATAACAGCAGACAAATACGCCAAGCCGATAGGTAAGTTAGGACACCAGAGCTTGCGGATGTCAAAAGCTGGAGGAATAACAAGGGCTACCTTAAGTTTTCTGTTCGACTTAAAAACGGCGAGGTCACTCAACAGTCTACAGCATCCTGCTTAAGCTTTTTAGGAAAGCAAGCAAACCATCACGTCTTATTCTGCGAAGAAGCGTCTTTGGCGCTGTGTTGAAACCTCGTTGATACCGTTTTTGGAGTGCGACGACTGATTCATAGTTGAATTGGTCTGTTTTGACGAAAGCCAAAAAGTCTTCCATGCGGTCGTACTCATGCTTCTCCAAGACTTCTTCGTAGAGGAGGCTGTGAGGGCAAGCGATGAACACATAGAATGTTGCCCAGTCTGGACCGAGCTTCTTAGCAAACTTGAAAGTAGTTTCCATATCCGCGACTGTTTCGCCGGGAACGCCGAGCATGAATGAAGCTGCGATGTTTATGCCTGCTTTTCTGCAGAGCTTGAACGCTGCCTCAATTTTCTCGGGGGTTGTGTGAGTGTTTAGTTTATCCAAGATTCGTTGGGAACCTGATTGTATGCCGAAGAATATGGTTCTGCACCCTGCATCACGCATTTCTTTGAGCACATCTTCAGAGAGCAAATCCACTCGAGTGTCGCATGCCCATTCAAGGTCTAAATTGTTCGCTCTCATCTGGTGACATAACTCGATAGTTCGTTCCTTGTTAATTGTAAAGTTATCGTCTATGAAGTAGATGCCTTTGGAGCCGAATTTCTCCTTCATGTACTTGAGTTCGCCGATGACGCGTTCGGGACTAAACGCTCGGCACTTCATACCCCATAGCTTTTTGGTTTCACAGTAGTTGCAGCTGTAGGGGCAACCGCGCATCACATGCATGACATCTACGGGTTTGGCTTTTAAGTAGCCTATTTGTCGGTCGTAGAAGTTCATATCCAACAAATGACGTGCTGGATAAGGAATTGAATCTATTTCTTCGATCAGTATAGGAGGAGTTTTAGAAATTTTTCCGTCTAATCTGCAAGCAACGCCAGGAATTTTCGCTATGGTCTGTTGATCGGCGCCTTTGGTAATTTGGGTTGCCAATTCCACCATCGCTCGCTCGCCCTCCCCCAATATGGCGTAATCTATTTCTGGATTTTCCAAGGCTGAATCTGGCAAGTACGATGCGTGCCATCCGCCGACCACGACTTTGCAAGATGGAAGAACTTCTTTGGTGGCTTTAGCCATTTCTACGGCTCGGCGGTAAGTAACTGAACCGCAGGTTATGCCCACGATATCAGGCTTGCGTTTCTGAACTTCTTGCTTGACAAAATCAATGGTTGTTCGCATCTGGTAGTTGTCGAGCATCTGCACCTCAAAACCCGCTTTCTCAAGTGCACCAGCAACGTATGATAAGCCTAATGGGGGAAGCTTGGCTGGGATACCCCATGGCGAATTTTCAGGTGGTATGGTGGTCATTAACAGAATCAATGCAAATTTGCCCTCAGTCATGTTGCTTGTGACAAATAGCATAACTTTGTTTAATAATAAACTTAACTGTAAAGTTGCTTTGAGAGAATTTGAGCGTTTTTTTGCAGAATTAGCTCAAGGATAAATCGGTTAACATGTTATTAACTCTGGAAATTACAATAAACCCTAAAAGCATGGGAAAGCGTCCAATAGAATAATGCGATAAATTTGGTAAAGTTTGCAACAATTGTATAACTGCTATTTTATGGTGTTATTGATGGTGTTGTTCAGTATGGATTAATGGTGTTAGTTGAATACTTGGCGCGCCAACTTGTTTCAAAATTCAAACAAAATAGATTTTAATAGATTTAGTTTTATTCTTGGTATGCAGCTGGATTTTTTGACAGAAGATGCTCGATATTCTCAAAAGAAAGATCAGCCTCTCACCCAACCCGAGTTAGTAAAGAACTCAGGGTTTGACGTTCAACTATTATCATCCATCTGGAGTAGCTTGATCTAACCGCATCGTCAATATCTTCTATGAATTGTCTGTATGAGCACATTTTCGTTTCGTTAGGCAGAAATCTGATGTTGAGATTTTGTTAATTCGGCGATGCGATTTTGAACCGTTTCGAATAGCTTTTTCCTCAAGTTTTCATCATCGTAGGTCCATACATTAATCTGGTCAATTCTCTTAGCCAATTCTTCATCGCCAATAGTTATCTTGAGCCATCTTTGAAAATCTTGACGCTGAAAATGAAACGTGACAGATTGAATGGGTATTATTTGGAGTTTTTCAGCGAGCTCGACAGTGCTACTTGCAGTTATTCCAGTGTTTTTTCCGAGTTCTGTGAAAAATTGAAAATCGTTTTCGAAGGGAACGGCTTTGAGTAGGTTTACCGGTTGGGATAGATTATTAAACTTCTCCCCCAGCTCTATCGCCCATTGCTTCACCATAGCCGTGTTTGAATCGTCCATAACGAGTCTATTTTGGCTAATCATGCAGCCTCCAAAGGCAGCAACGCCGATAGGCTTGAGAGAATTGTTCTTGACCAATAATTTCTTTTGGTTTGCTTCTGTACTTTCCGCTTTCGGGTTTTCCCCACCCTCGCAAAGGAAGTAGATTGCAACATTCCTTCCTTCAAAGTCCTTCTCCAAAAAATCCACAGCTTCACTGTAAACGGTATTTCCACCACCACCACCGCCAACAATAATGTTTTGGAATGGTGTTATGTCCGGTGGGCCCTTTCTAAGATCTGCGACAGTTACATCTGTGTTGTAGGTTGTTTTGAGCACATCAGCTATGACATGTGCTACCTCGTCATTTAATCCCCTTATTGTCGAAAAAACTATTAGGGTTTTTGCTGCCATAGTTTTTCACATTCTCTATTTTGTGTTTAACACGGGCGCTTTATTTTAAGATGTGTGACTGGGAATAAACAGCTACACTTGCACTAAAAACGAGTTGGCGCTGTCCTTAGTGGAGTAAAAAGTTGACCCCTTTTTTTAAAAATTAAGGCTATTATAGTTATGTTCCAAAGAAGAAAACGATTAGAAGTGCGCAATAAGTTAGCTCTGGAAATCGCCAATATGACCAACCTTCCCTCTAAGGTTTCAATCGCATAGTTTGCATATTGGATCTAAATAAGCGAAAGTCAGGTGTTACATTCTTCTTTTGATAGCCAAAACCGCTCCTGCAATTACTGCTGCTACTGATACAATCACTATAGCGTAGAGGGTTTCTTGTGGGAATTGTGGTTTATCGGGGAGAAGAGATGTGGCGTTAGGGGAATCGGAAATTACTGAGACTACGTTGGTTTCAGAATGAATCACAAAAACCTCTCCTCTATTGGGATCATAAGCTAAGTTTAAAGGCTGAATTTGCAAAGGAACAGTGGCAACCACTGAATTGTTGCTATCAGATATGACCGATACTGAACTTGTGTTATAGTTAGCGACGTATATTTCTCCTCTATCTGCAGCATAATCTAAACCAATCGGGTTCTTTCCCACGGGCACTGTTGCAATGACGGTTTTTTGGCTATCCGATATTACGGAAACAGAGCTGGAGTTGTGGTTAGCAACAAATATTTCGTTTTTTGCTGAATCATAGGTTAGGCTTGCGGGCTGGTTTCCAACTGTCACGTTTGCAACAACTGTGTTGGTGCTGTCCGATATCACCAAAACCTCATTGTCCAATGCGTGACCCACGTAGATCTCTCCTGTCACATTATCGTAAGCTAAAGCGCAGGGCTGATTTCCCACGGGTATTGTTGCAACAATTGAATAATTATTATCCGAAATCACCGAAACTGTACTGGAATTGAAATTGGCAACAAGCACCTCGTTTTTAGTGGAATCGTAGGCTAAGGCGGAAGGCTGGCGTCCCACCGCAATATTTGCTACAACAGTGTTTGTACTGTCAGATATCACCGAGACAGAATTATCACCGTAGTTAGCAACAAACAGTTCCCCCCTGCCAGAATCATAAACTATGCCATAGGGCAAAGTCCCAACAGAAACGCTGGCGACCACAGCATGAGAAATGTCGGATATCACTGTCACCGAATTAAAATCCACATTAGTGATGAACATCTCGCTCTTGCCATAATCATAAGCGATGCCGTAATGTCCACCATATTCTGTTCCCTGAAGTTATGTTGTCTGTTACCCCTATAGCTCTGACCAGATTGATTGTTTGTGAGACAACAAGCACGATGAATATTAGACCTATCATCTTCCAAGCTTTAACTTTCATAGACATGCCGACTTTCTCGCCATAATGTCACCATTCTATTCTCACTAATGCTATTGGCATAGTTCTCAGTAAATACTTTAACGGTTTAAAGATAAAACCGTCAATGAAATTCAAGTGCAAAATAGGAAAGTGAAATCAAAACACTAAACTTGTTATCGCAGCATAAGTGGGATATGCTTATTTAATTCTGGTTTTTTAGTATAGGAAAGGTCATTTGGGTATGCCTATTGCTGAAACTCGCCGTCTTAGGGTTGCGTTGATTAGTCCTCCGCCTGCTTCGCAATGGGCTTTTGTCGACTACCAGTATCCGCTTATTGGGTTGGCGTATTTGGCGGCTGTTTTGGAGAAAGATGGGCATGCAATTTTGGTAATCGATTGTCCGCCGCAGCACCTTAACTTATGGGCATATTGACCATGAGTTAAGCCGTTTCCAGCCAGACATCGTCGGCATCACCTCCGTAACCGCCACCTTTAACTCAGCACTCAAAGTTGCACAAAACACAAAACAAACATGCCCCAATGCTCTGGTGGTTTTGGGTGGACCTCATGTAACAATCGCCGACGACCAGTTTCTCCTGCAACACCCGGAAGTAGATGTGGTTGTGAAGGGGGAAGGCGAACAAACCATCGTCGAACTCGCCCGCTATGTGGCTGGTACAAAGAGCCTAAATGACGTAGCTGGCATAGCTTTCAACAGCAAAGAACAAGTTATCCGCACAGCCAACCGACCCTGCATCCAAAACCTCGACGACCTACCATACCCAGCATACCATTATTTCCCATCTAATCAAGTACCGCATCTTCAAAAAAATCGGCGTCCCCATCCTAACCAGCCGAGGATGCGGTTCCAACTGCAGTTTCTGTTTGGTTCCTCAGATCGCAGGGAACAATTTCAGGGCAAGAAGCCCCGCAAGCGTCCTAAACGAATTGCAAGCGGTAAAAGAGAGATACCACATCGACTTTGTTACCTTCAACGATGAAATATTCACCTACGACAAACAGCGAGTTTTGGATATTTGCTCGGGAATAAAGCAGCGCAAAATCAAAGTTCCATGGGACTGCCAAACCCGAGTTGACCTCATATCAAAAGAACTACTAAACGCCATGAAAGAAGCAAATTGCCAATCCATCAACTTCGGCGTAGAATCAGCCAACCAAGGAATCCTAAACGCCATGGGAAAGGGCACGACGGTGCAGCAGAATGCCGCAGCCATTAGAACGGCTAAAGAAGCAGGATTATCAGTCACAGTCTCTTTGGTTCTTGGTTACCCAGGCGAAACGGACCAAACCATCCATCAAACCATCGACTTCATTAAAAGAACCGAACCCGACGACCTCTACCTTTTCCTGGCAACACCCTTTCCCAGCACGCAACTGCGTGATGCTGTTAGCGATTTAGGGTGGAAAATGTCGCAGGACTGGAACAGCTACGAAATGCAGACAGCCAGTTTTGAAAACCAAGGTATTCCCTTTGAGCGAGTAAATAAGATGCGTGAAGTCTTCTATAATCAGCTGTATTCGCCTACTTACATATTGAAGCAGTCGGTGAAAGGAACCATCTACAGCAAAATTATGGTTGAAAATGCGTTGCATCAGCTTTTTTGGCGAATGAAGTTGACGTGGCTTTCTTCGAACTTTAAGAGAATAGTACGCTTATAGAGAAATCGGAAAGAGCATTTTTTGTAACTTATTTGATTTCGCTAAATGAAAGATTTCAACTTATTCAATTTTTTTTTAAAAAAAAGAAAAAAGGGAAATGTGTTTGGTTTAAGAGTGGTTATGGCCGTTTTCTGAGCATTAGCATAATCAATGCGATGCCGACTATGAGAATGATGATTATTGCTGCAACTGCTGGTAGGAAGTATGCTTCAACCATGGATGATGGGGTTGGAGTTGCTGTTGGAGTTGCTGCCGCTTCATTGCCAATTAAAATGGTAGATTCTGAGGATGATGGCCAGTATGCGTTAGAGCCTGCAAAGGTAGCGATGATTGTGTAGGTGCCTGCTCCGGCTGTGAGCATGTTTGGATTCACTTGGAAGCTGTATAATCCGCTAGAATCGCTGTGAGTGGTGCCTAAGTTGATGGTGTTGCCGTTGGGGTCGATAGCATCGATTGAAATCTGAACGCCTGAAACACTGGTTGGCTTAGGATTTTGCATGTAAATGTATTCCATCCATGCAGTTTGGTCAGCGTCAGAAACTGCTGGAACACCATTGGGGAAACGTGGAGCAATCGTTGACTGCATTGTGCCTGAAGAGATATCCATTACTGTTCCCTGAATTATCAAACCTTGACCTGGAGAAACTGCTGTCAAGGGTGTCTGCACTGTTGTAGAAGTTGGTCCTTTGCCGAACGCGTAGATTTGATTGTCATAAGCGTTCAACGCTGTCAGATATCCATCTGCAATCGGGATTCCTGCACCAAAGCCGCCACCTGCGTTCCAGAAGGTTATGTTCCAGATTGGATTTCCAGTTGTTGAATTGACTGCACCCAGTTTGAAGCCTGGTTCAAGGTTAGGTCCTGGGCTGTGTTCTGAACCATACCAGTAGATTATACCTGATGCGAAGGTTCCAACGCTTCTGGGGACATAATTCCAGTAACCATTGTTACCCATGCTTACTTGTTCAGTTTGCCATAGTAGGTTGCCGTTTGTAATATCGTACGCGTATATGACTCCTCCTTCGCCGATTGAGTCGCCGCTGTAGAGGACGTTGTTGTAAACGCCACCTGTGACGCCGTAGATGTGGTTTGAAACTTCAGATTTGGAAGTCCAAATTTGTTCTCCTGAAGTAGAGTTGTAGGCTATCCACTGGGCTAATTCTTTGTTGTAGAGTGTAAAGACGCCGTCGCCTGCGAAGCCTCCTAAGAGAGTTACGTTACCTGAGGGGTAAGTAGATATTTTGCTCCATTTGTATTGGCCCATGCTATCAGGGGCTATACTGATGCCCATCTGTGCAATACCATTGGGTGAAGGATAGGCTGCCATGCCTAAAACTGCTGTAGCGTTGCTGTATATGGCGATTTGTTTTTGTGCATCAATACCTAGCAGACTCAAACCTAGCGAGTTGCTTGGTCCAAAAATGCCAAATGCCGTCTTTTGGAAATCTGCCGGTATTCCAGTTGTGTTGTAGGTAGTTATGCCTGAGCTTGCACTGAATTTGCCGCCCAGTTGAGGTCTCCACATCCAATAGCCGTTGGCTTGAGCAAGTGATGGCTGCGTGTTTTGGATGCATTGAGTGCTGTTCCAGACTGTGACGGTTTTGAAGTCGGCTGAGAAGCTGAAGATCAGGTAGCTGCCAATTTGGTCAGTTATCATGCTGGAAGCTCCGAAGAATGCTGATCCTGCTGGTACACCGACTATGTCGCAGATCCAGTTGCCGCTGAAGGGGTCATACATTGCCCAGACATTTGAGCCGTTGGATAATGCGTATGTTACCCATAAGTAATCAATTAAGCCATGTTGGTTGGGTGATTCATAGTCAAGTTCTTGTCCGTAGCTGAGTTGTGGATAGTTCTGTTTAGCGAAGCCGAAGCCTAATTGCTGCACCATTAATGGGTCTTGTGTGCCGTTGTTGTACCAGAGTTGTTGTCCAGTACGCAGATCAACAGCCGTCCAACCGTATTCTGGTGGGTTAGCAGTGTTATAGTATAGTACTCCTCCCATAACGATTGGTGGTGTAAACATGCCTTCGTATGAAAGATAAGAGTAATAGTTGTCGCCGCCAGAGGCAATCGCTGAAGGTTGACCACCTGAACCGCCGAAGTTTATTGGTTTAGTCCATGCAATGTGAGCAGTGGTAGGGGGTTGTGTGAAGTCGTTGATGTTTGCACCAGGTATAGTTGCTGCTAGCCAGTCACCTGAAATGAATTGCCAGTTTTGATGTCCTGGTTGGCTTATGGGGTTTGTCCAATAATCAGTTGGAATTGGATAGGATACTGCAGGTGCAATTGGGCTGTCAGTAACCTGGACTGTAACGGGCGCTGAGTCTGCTGCAAGAAATGTATCGTTTATGTATTGAGTGCCAGTTAGTGATGACGGTGGGGTTACGGGATACTGAGAGTTTACACCGGTTATTTTTTGGTTAGGTAAGTGGAAGGTAAATGTGTAATTGCCTGCTGTTGTTGGAACAAACGAAGCAAAGACGGTGCCCACTGAGTCTGACGTAAATGGTCCTAATGTTGTGTTAGACCCATCTGGCTGCGTTACAGTTATAATACAATTGGTCCATCGGTCACCATATTCGCCCTCCGCGGTTGGAGGATAAGTTGCGCTCCAAGCGAATAAGCTGATTGTTTGTCCTACGCCGACTGGGGTTGGAAATGCATTAATGTAGACGTAGCTGGGGATAGAAATTGGCGGATTGTGTGCACTAACATTTGACGTTAAAAATAGCGTGCTTGCTGCTAATATTGCGATTATAACGAATGTAAGGGTTTTTGTTTTGTTGGTTTTTGTGATAGAATTAGACATTTTCTTACTCCTTTTAGTCGCTAATTAAGCAGTCGATCGCTTTTAGTATTTAAAAATTTCCAGAAAAGGTACAAAAATATGCGCAATTTAAACTACTCCTATTAGGTGTCTGTTCACTTTGCTACCTAAATTTTTAACCAGAAAAGGTTTAATTTACACCTAAACAAATACCAGTGCTAAGTTAAGGTATACCTATGCAAAATACAAAGAAGCTTGATGAAATCGATGCGAGAATTTTACACATTTTACTAAGCGATTCTAGAACTAGTTTTACTGCAATTGCAAAGGATTGTAAGATATCTGTTGTCGCAGTGAAAAGACGTTATATGAGACTCAAGAAAACGGGCATAATCAACGGCGAAATGATGCTGGTAAACCCTTACAGTTTAGGCTATAAATGTACCGTCGATCTAGGGATTGTGACTTCTGTAGAAAACGAGCAGGATGTAATCGAATTTTTAAGAAGTAAACCCTATATTTCGGGTGCTAGCGAAAACTTTGGAAGATACAACATCCACGCTTTTTTGGTGCTGCGTGATATTGAAAAATTAACAAGAATACTCCAGGAGATCGAAGCTAACCCAAAAGTCACGCGAATAGACAGCCTAATTTGGGCTGAATCCGTAAATATGGATCATACTGAAAATTTAGTAATAAAACCTTTAAAACAAATCTCGCCTGCCTTCAAACCTTTAGAAGTAGACCGTAATGAAGAGAAGCTTGATGAAATCGACAAACAGATAGCTTCAATATTATCGCAGAATTCTCGCATGTCGTTTAGGAACATCGCAAAGCAAATAGGCATTTCACCTAAAAACGTTAACCAAAGATACAATCGACTCAAGGGAACAGTGCTGACTAAAGCAACTATATCAGTTGACCTAAACAAGATTGGGTATACAGCGATGGCACATGTATTCGTAAAGGTTTCAAACAGGAGCAAAATGCAAGAGATTAACAACCAAATCTTCCAAATCCCAAACCTAATTATAGCTATCAAACTAATTGGACCCTATGACATTAGGGCGTTAGTCGCCGTAAGCGACTTTGAAGACTTGTTTAAGGTAGCAGAAACTTTCCGCAGAATCAAGGGTATAGACAAAGCGGATACGTATTTTTACAGAGCATTTTGTATTTGGCCGATGAATTTATTTTCTTCACTTCTATGGGAAAAGGGGCAGTTTATCCATCCGTTCAACAAGGAGCAACCTGTTGAAACTTAAGGTGGCAATAAATTAGAGATTAAGAAAATTTTTCAAATAATATAGAAGAACTGGGCAAAATTAGTTTTAAACGCATTAAAATTTTCGATAACCTAAAGCGCTTCATCTAAGGATTAAACAAAAAAAGAAAAAGGGTTGTTGTTTTGTTTTTGTGGTTGTGGCTTATTTCTTTCTGAGCATCAATAGAGCCAAAACAATGGCTACTATGATGATGAGGACAAAGAGTCCTGCAATCGCTGGAACAAAGTATTGGTCTGCAACTGATGTTGCTGGTGTTGCTGTTGGTGCTGGTGTTGCTGCTGCTGCGCCGATGGTGAAGCTTGACTCAGCTGTTGATGGCCAGTATGCGTGTGATCCTTCGAATGATGCGAGGACTGTGTACATGCCTGGGCCTGCTGCTGTCATGGCTGGTGTAACTTGGAATGCGTAGTATCCGTTTGCGTCGCTGTGTGTTGTGCCGACTGGATTGATGTTTCCGTTGGGGTCAATGACTGATATTACATACATCGACACCTGCAACGTTGTTGGCTTTGGATTCTGGTATAGACGTATTCCATCCATGCAGTTTGGTCGCTGTCGCGTACTGCTGCGACTCCGTTGGGGAATCTTGCAGCTACGGTGTGTTTGTTTTGTGCCTGCTGAAATGTCCATAACTGTACCTTGCACTGTTAAGCCGTTTCCTTGTATGACACCGCCTAATGGTGTTTGACATGTTGTTTGTGTTGGACCCATACCGAATGCGTAGATTTGGTTGTCGAATTCGTTTAAGGACACGAGTGCATCCGTCTGCGACTGCTAAGGCTCCGCCTTTGAAGAAGGTGATGTTCCAGATTTGTTGTCCTGTTAATGCGTCGAAGTCTTGTAGGTATTCGGCTGCTTCAAGGTTTGGTCCTGGGCTGTGTTCTGCGCTGCTAGTGTAGACGTTGTTTGCTGAGAAGGCTGAGACTGATGCTGGAGCGTATGCCCAATAACCATCATAGCCCATTTGGGCTGATTGGTAAGTGAACAGTAAGTGTTCCGGTGGTTAGCGTTGTATGCGTATACTATTCCGCCTGTGCCGCTTGCGTCACCGCTGTAGAGTACGCCGTTGTAGATGCCGCCGCTGACTCCGTAAACGTGGTTAACAGTTTCTGGTTGACCAGTCCAAAGGAGTGCGCCTGTGGTTGTGCTGAATGCCATCCATTGTAGCTGTTTCTTTCTGCATCATTGCAAAACGCCGTTACCCAAGTTGTTCTGGTTGAACAGCATGGTTAAGTTACCTGGACGTGGACCTGAAACTGACCACAAAACTTTGCCCATTGTATCTGGAGCGATGCTGATTGCGTATGAGTAGTAGTTAGCTGGTGTTGGGTATGATGCTGTGCCGAGTGTGTTTGGTAGGGTGCTGTAGATTAGTTCTTGGTCTGCTTGGTCTACTGCGAAGAGAAGTGGTGATAGATGGAGTGTTGGGTATGGTGCCTTGTGAACCTGCAGTGATGTTATAAACTGTGTTGCCGTTGATTCTTGCGTCGATTTGTGCGCCGAGTGCTGGTCTGTAGAACCAATAGCTGTTAGATGAGCTACCATAGTTAACGGTTCCATTTCTAATTCCAGAAGCCCCATGTGTGCTACTTCGTATTGGTTGACAAACACGTCAGTGCTGTTCCATACGGATAATTGTTTAGTGGCGTTGTTGACAGTGTAGATAATTATGTTACCGTTTGCATCAGTTGTTAAGCTTGGTGAACCGAATGATACTGCATAGCTTGGGACGTTCCAAAGGTTGCATATCCAGTTGCCAGTCATGGGGTCGAATGCTGACCAGACGTTAGATCCGTTGTTGGCTGTCCAAACTGCCCAGAGAGTATCAATCGTGCCGTGTTGGTTTGGTGATTCAAAGTCCATTTCTTGTCCGAATGTTAGCTGTGGGTAGCTGTTCTTGTTGAAGCTGCCTATTTGGATTGGGTTTAGGCTTGCGCCGCTGCCCATGTTAACTGTGCCAGTCCATGCGTTTGTGCCGTTCTGGTACCAGATTGTTTCTCCAGTTCTCAGATCAACACATGTAAAGCCGTATTCTGGTGGGTTAGGTGTGTTGTAGTATAATCTTCCGTTCATGATAATTGCGTTTGAGAACATTGTTTCGTATGATTGATAACCATAGTAGTTGTCTCCTCCGTTGTTAAGTTGCTGTGGGTTGCCTGCAACTCCTCCGAAGTTTATTGGTTTAGTCCATGCAATGTGTGCGGTTGTTGGTGGTGTTGTGTAGTCGTTGATTATTCCGCCGATGTTATTCTCTGGAATTTGGCTGCCTTGGTAGTTTGGTGCAATAGCTTGACCTAGCCAGTCGCCAGTTACATAAGACCATGCTTGTGTCCTGCTTGACTAACTGGATCGCTCCAGTATTCGGTTGGCATTGGATAGACTATTTCGGTTGGAATTGGGTTTGCTTGTACGTTGACTGTTACTGATCCGGACATGCTTATCGAGGAAGTATCTGTGCCAGTTTGTGCCTGCAATGACGGATGCTTCGCCAACAGCTAGTGATACGTTGTTAGCTGTTGCATAGGCTTGAGCTTGTGCAAGTTGTGTTGAGTGAGTGTTGAACTGCTACGGGGTCAAGACCGTTTGGTGTTTCATCGATGAGTTTTCCAGCTGTGATCCTTGGAATGAATAATTGCCCGCTACGTCTGGAGTGAAGGTTACGAATATTGTGCCTACTGGATCAGATACTATTGGGCCAATTGTTTGGTTTGTGCCATCTGGTGCTGTTACATTTACGGACATGTACCATCTGTCACCGTAAGCTCCGCTTCCGGTAGGTGGCAAGTTTGCAGTCCATAAGAAGATGCTGATTGGCTGACCGACACCGACTGTTGGTGGAAATGCGTTAATGTACGTCCACTGCGGAATGTATATTGTTGGTGTGAATGCTTGTGCCGTTAGTTCGCGGTACTGCTACTGCGAAAGCGCTGATTGCCATCAATAGAATCATTGCGATTGCGCCTATAGTTGCTTTGTTTCGTGGGAATTCCATTTTGTTTGTTGCTAAAATATTAGACATTTTTTCTTTTCTCCTAAAATTTTATACATATTTTCATATGCATATCCACACCACTAGGTTTCTGAGCTTAAAAACCCTTTGTTAATGCTCACGCCGGCGGATGAGCCAAATTCTAAACAAAATAAGAAATTCTGCCTCCAAAAAAGAAATGAAAGACAAAAAAATAATTCCTTGCACCAGAAAAAAGATTCTGCAGTCATGCTTAAAGATTCAGAGTTTTTGAATACCGCAAAATCTTTTTTAGTTTGAAAATTGTAGGGTAGTGAAAGACGGGAATATAGTAATTAAACTGGGGTTTTGGTTTGGAAGAGAAAAAGGGTCCTTTACTTATGACTTCTTGGAGAGCAACAGGTGCCTGTAATGCACGTTGCGCCTACTGTAATGTTGACGCTAAATGCGAACATGCAGATAGAGAATTAACTACAAAAGAAGCCTTTGCGTTGGTTGATGAAGTTCACAGTTTCGGTGTCCGATGGTTTGGAATAAAGGGCGGCGAACCCCTAATGCGAAAAGACATCTTTGAAATAGTAAAGTATGCGAAGAGCAAAGGCCTCAACGTTTGCCTATTAACGAATGGATGCTTTGTTGACGGAGAAATCTACGATAACTTGGTGAAAAACCAGGTTTGGACATCTGTTAGCATCGATGGACCAGAAGAAATAAATGACCAACTCCGAGGAAAAGGGTCATACAAAAAAGCATTGGCAGCAATCGAAAAATTGTCGAAAGGAAAAATCCTCAACGGATTAGCCTGTGCCATTACAACAATAAACTACAAGCACCTTGACCACGTTGCCGAATTGGCTGATAAATATCATGCTAACTTTGTCTGGTACAATCATCTGGTTCCAAGTGGAAGAGCCAAATCAATGATGGATTTAACACCATCTCCCGAACAATATGAGTGGACGCTAAATCACA
>CAVUHI010000005.1:0-14129 GCA_963741295.1 Candidatus Bathyarchaeota archaeon | reverse complement strand
GTGGCAAGATCGCGGATTTTCGAATTGACATTCACAGGCAGATTAGTACCCAAGAGCTGATAAGGCAGTGAAATATTAAGAATTGCACGACAATTCCTAAACTGTTTTTTGCTAAGAATCATGCTCGCTCACAAGAACGCCTAAATGTCGCAGAAAATAGATTCGTCAACATACCACCACACTCACATCCACACAACTCAACATAGCAGCAATGTTGACTGCGTGGCATAATCCCTCTTCCCACACTCAAACAGCAGGCCAAAAACAGCCTAAACGAAAAAAGCAACCATTCCCAAAGCCACAAGTGTGAGTGTGCAATCCTACGCCACCACACCCACACAAAGAACAAAAACTAAATAGCACAGGGTTAAAATTCCCATCTTTATGGCTAATTACCGTCTAATCTTTTCGCTTCAGTAATTTCGTTTTCTTCGCGTAAAATGCTGCAGTGATGGCTAAGATACCAACTAAAAGTAACGTTAAAATTATGTAGAAAGTTATTTCGCGGTGGTAGATTGTTGGTTTTGGGCTGCTTTCTGTTGCTTGGATAGGTGGGTTAATGGTTTGGATGTTCAAGTCTTTGAAGGATACTGCGGTGTTAACATTGTTCGCAATCAAAAGTACCATGCTATTGTTGCCTGCATCGTAGGAGGTTGTTTTGCTTGCTATTGCAGTTCCATTTGCATCTTCCAGTTTAGTGGCTATTCCGTTCATAGATATAACCGATGAAATGCTGTACCAAGTATTTTCGAATAAATGGTCTGTAGCGTTAACAAAGACAGTGTTACCTTGATTGTCCAGCATGCTTGTCAAGCCATAGCCGCTTAGCCCCTGAAAGCTTAAGCTGAAATTATCTGCGGAGTTACACCGTAGTGTCAAGCAGAATTGGTTGTTGATGGTTTGATTAAAATCGTCCGGTAAAGATAGAGGCTCCAATCCCTGTGGCACATTCGTCGGTACCACAAACGTTCTTCCAGGTATGAGTTGAGAATGGTTCTGTCTACCCGCTCCTCTCAACGAAAGCTCTCGTGCGGGAACAGTGATTGTTTGGGTTTGGACATTTGAAGGCGCATGCCCTGTTGGCAATATCATAAAATCGTAGCTGAGAGAAACATTGGTTCCCAAGGGGATGCTGAGAAAATCGTTGACACCCATATAAGGACGTAGCTCATAGTTTGCAAGCCCATCATGTCCAAAAATGTAATTGTATTCAGGGGTCTGGAATTGAACAAGGAATTCAGGACCGATGAAAACAGCGAGCGTTTCGCTATCTACGCCATCGTATTTTGAGTCACCACACCAGTTTGCAGTAACATAGTAAGATCCTGTTTGCGTAAAATTCCAAAGCCAAAGAAACTCGCCGTAACTGTCAGTAAAGTTTCCTGAGCAATCGATGTAGGCACCGTTGTGGTAGATGTAGAATGTGATGTTTTTATCTGGTTGCACAGGTGAGTTTAAGCCGGAAATTACTAGTGCACGTGAGTCATTTTGATTGATTGTTGGTTGTTGAGAAAGATTCAGGCTTATTGAAGAAGAAACCAAAGGATAGTCTAATCGCGCTGAAACACGTGCAAGATGGGAGTCGTTCTCTATATTGCCAAGGGGAATAATCTCTGCCTGCGCGTTAGCAACAGAATCCGATTGGTCACCGACTTTCCAATCCATCTTAGCAGTGGCTTCAGCGGTCCAGTATGTTTTGTTGTTGTATTCAAAACTTGCCGGCGTCATAAGCAAAGTGTGGTAGGCGGGAGTGTATGGAAGATGAACTCCCACATTCATGTGTCCAGGATCGATTCCCATATAGTGAATTAAAACAACATCCAAACCTCCAGCATTCATGATTGAAGCAGCAAGGATTGATAGCCCAACACAATCCGCCGAATTTTGAACAAGAGTTTCAACAGGATATTTTGGGTCAGTTATTTTGTAGGGAATTTGGTGGACCAGGGATAGGACAGCGTCAGCAAACTGTTCATCATGATTGGGCAAATAAGAGGTTTTGTTTAGGAGACTTTCTGCGATGGGTTCAACTGATTGAGGTGTTATTAGTTTTGCGTAGTCAGCGTCACTGTTTATTTCGTGGGTTAAGTTTCCGAAGTAATTGTAAACTGAGGGCGGGATTGAAACGTACAGTTTATGGCTTAAAACTTGGAACTGAGCTTGAAAATTAGGAATATTGTTGTTGCTTTCGGCGAAAGAGGTGGAAATTAGGAAAAAGGATAAGAGGATAGTTAGTAGAAGTACGCTGGCTTTGAGGGATTTAAAATTCATCCGAAACCCCAACAAACGGTTTTTACATGGGTTACTTTCAGTACTTTGAATTAAGTTGGGTATATACCTTTTGAGAATCCGCGTTTTGCTTAAAATCATCCTGAGTTTTGCTGAAATGAAAGTTTAGCAATACATTAGGCTGCACTTATTTACCCTTAAGCTTCTACTTAGTCCAGAGATGTCTCTTAATGGCACCCATCCGTATTTACTTAGCCGGACCAGAAGTCTTCCTCAAAAACGCAAAAGAAGTCGGCGAACAAAAGAAAACTCTATGCAGAAAATACGGTTTTGAAGGCGTGTTTCCTCTAGACAATGAAGTAGACACCACGGGTAAGAGTCCAAAGGAGGTTGGTTTTTGCATCAGCGCCGTAAATGAGGGCTTGATTAAAACTTGCAACTTTGTGATTGCAAACATTACTCCGTTTAGGGGGCCAAGTGCTGATGTAGGAACAGTGTATGAGATGGGTTTTGCGCATGGTTTGGGTAAAAAAGTGTTTGCCTACACCAACACTGCTGTTCCGTTTACTGAGCGCACGGTGAAAGTTCTCAACTTGAAAGTTACCCGCAGCAGAGATGGAAAATTAAGAGACTCACACGGCATGTTTATTGAAGAATTAGATTTAACCGATAACCTGATGATAGACGGATGCGTTTCCCCAAGCCGCAGACTTTTGGTCGTTGAAGAAGCACCTGCCGACCAGTTGTTTAATTATCTTGGCGGGTTGGAAAAATGCCTCAAAGCTGTCCAAAATGCCTTAAAAATAGAACAAAAATAAAAGAAAAGGAAAAGTGGATAGTTTTACAGGGTTCGCCTGTGGTGAGGGCGTATATTTCAGAAGTGCGTGGCACACTTATAGGGGCTGACCTGCTTAACCTCAACAGGATAACAAAACTCGGTGCCCCGTGGCTAGCATAGGTGACGCTAGCACGTTTGACGGCTTTTTCTTGACGGCATTATTGCCGTAATAATTGCCGCTCTTAAGAAACGGCAGTGCAAAAATTCAAATGAAATACGAAATTGGTTTTTAGCCCATGATTGTTGGATGTGCATCTTCTTCGTTAATGTGATGCATCACATGAAGCGCTAAACCTGTGGCGGCGCCTGCAGATAATCCTACAAGCAGGAAAGTGAGCCATTGGAAACCGCTTCCTCCAATCAAACCAACAACTGCCAAGACATCAAATCCTATTGCAACGCCAAGGTAGCCCATGCACCAGGTTTTGACGCTCATACCGCGGGGCTTGTTTATTCCGATGCCGCCTAGAAAACCAAACATGATAAGAAAGCCAACTAATGCGTAGATCCAATCGTAACTCAAACCAATCACCGTGTAAGTTGGCTATGTTCCCAACGGAGGTTAATTAGCTTATCGAATTAACTTCTGCTTTTAAGATGCATCACAGTTAAGCAGGTAACGTACCGTTAACTTTTTTTACCCATGGCAGGGAATCTTTAGCTTTAAGGGTGTGGATACAGTAACAAACTTTGACGCCAGACATTGCCATAAATGGGCACAGCTGTTGCTTGAGCGAAAACAGAAACTTACCCAAGCCTCAATCGCAATCTCAAACCAGGATTTTGATTCAGCCAAAAAATTGACTACCCAAATTTTTAATGGGTTTATGGGCGGCAAACAAGCTGACCCAGGCATGGCAGGATCGCTTCTGTATCATATGGCCATGGTTTCGAAGATGGAGTCAGAAACACAAGTTCTGCTTGAAGCATTAAATGTTAAGTTGCCAGATATCTCTGCTCAGTTAGGCATAATTTATTGTGATTTTGAATCTGACGCTAAAGAGCTCCTTAAAACATTAGCCTCTCTCCCCTTAGGTCTAAAAGAAATAATAACAAGCTCAAGGCTGACAAGCGAGGAAAAAATCGAACTATTCACAAAACTAAAGCAAGAAAACAAAAAAGTCGAAGCACTCCTAAACAGCAAGAATCCCAAAGCAACTGAAGCGTTGGAGCAACTGTTCGCCGACTGGGCTGAGCAAGTTATTCGGATGCGTCTTATTCAGGAGTACGAAACAATCAAAGGGTTACTGGTTACAGCTGAATTAGCTAAAACCCGTGGGTTGTCAACTCTTGAAAAAGCTATGTTGGATGTGCGGGATAGGTTCGGTCAAGAAACCGTCAGCATCGCCCTCGACGTAACCTTGAAGGTTGGTATGCGTCGAGAAAAACTGCAGTCCGTCATGTTAAGCGACCACTTCATCAACATGGCTATGAGCAATGAAACCCTCGATGGACGCATGGAGTTTCTGAATTGCCCCATCTACGGAAGCCACAGGTTCGCCCAAGAAAAATATGGGGTAGATGGAAATGTTTCGGGTTTGTTCTGTAAACATTTCTGTTTTGCGCATGCTAAAGCGATGCTCGACACTGTTTTACCTTTCCCATTCACCCTTTGGCAGCCTAAATTGATAGCAACCCACGGCAACTGTGAATTCTACCTAAAACTCGCCCATTCACCAGAAGCAGAGAAATCGGAACGGTATGTTCCGCTAGTTATGTCTTGGAACGTTACCCGCGAATGCAACATGAAATGCAGCCATTGCTACATCAATGCAACAGAAAACAAACTTGCCCACGAATTAACCACCGAAGAAGGCAAAAAACTCATGGACCAAATATGCCAAGTAAGCAAGCCCCTACTCATTCTCAGCGGCGGCGAACCCCTCTTGCGCCCAGACATATACGAGTTAATCAAGTATGGCGCATCTAAGGGTTTGAAGATGGGGTTGGGAAGTAACGGAAGCCTCATCGACGACGTTGTGGCTGCTAAACTTAAGGCAGCTGGTATAGCGACAGTTTCCATCAGCTTGGATTCTCATATTCCGGCGCAGCACGATGAGTTTCGAGGCGTCATGGGGTCATGGCAAAAAGCCGTCAACGCATGCAGGGCCCTACGAAAAAACAATGTGCTTGTCCAAGTAAACACAACCTTAACCCAGCAGAATTACGACCAAATCGACGACATCATGAGTTTAGCTGAGGAAATAGGCGTCGAAAACTTCCACCTCTTCTTCCTAGTCCCAACGGGCCGCGGCTCAAAACTAACCGATATTTCACCTCAAAAATACGAAGACATGATTTCTAATACCTTTGCAAAAGTTACTAAACACAAATTGAACGTGCGACCCTCCTGTGCGCCACAGTTCATGCGCATTGCCAAGGGCATGGGCTTAGATATGAGACAATGGGTTCGCGGCTGCATGGCGGGCTTATACTATTGTCGCATCTACCCCAACGGAGATGTAACCCCCTGCCCTTACCTGCCAGTTAAACTTGGCAACGTCAAAGAAAAAGCCTTCAAAGAAATCTGGTTTAACTCAACCATCTTCAAAGCCCTGCGGGATCCAAATGCGCTCAAAGGGAAATGCGGGAAATGTAACTACCGCACCTTATGTGGGGGTTGCAGGGCACGTGCTTATGGGCTTTCAAGCGACTTCATCGATTACTGCGGCGATCTTCACGAACCAGGAGAGCTAAAAAACGATTACCTCACTGAGGACCCTTGGTGTGTATATCAACCAAAAACCCTTTAAGTCTTAGATGTCTTTCAGAAACTTCAACAGGCAGTTAAAAAGGCTTTGGCAGCCCGCAACACAGCATTTCAAATAACTGTGGACCGCCAAAACGAACTTGGACGGCGAAAACATGCAAGGAGTCCACACCTCCCCAGATTCGATCAAAGCGGTTAAAGCACCAGCCCCACATGACACGACTAATTTCTTTAATCGAAAAATAAACAGGCGTTAGGAGGCCAGTCAAGATTACACATGCTGGTCTCTCAAAAAGTTTCTTTGGAATGTTCAAAGAAACGGCTCTGGCATGTCTCTTCGACATCGGCGGATTAATCGCCGGCTTCACGATTGCACTGCAATTGGGCGTTTTCCAACTTTCGCCATGGGCAATAGCACTCTACCCCGCGGTTGTAAGCGTAAAAGGCGTAATCACTGGTCTCTTAACTGGACGTTTAAGCACCGCACTGCATCTTGGAACCATTTACCCAAAATTCTTTGGAAATACAAGGATATTCTACAGGCTTCTTGGAGCCATGGTTGTTTTAACTCTGGCAACTAGCGCTACGATTAGTGCGATAGCGATGGTTTTTGGGACTTTGTTTTGGGGTATGGCAATCAGCGATTTTGCAGCTGTCTTGACGGTTATGGTGGCGACGTTGTCTTTGGGGCTACTTATAACTTTGATAACTGTAAAGTTCACATTTATTTCCTTTAAGAACAGCTTAGACCCCGACACCATCGTTTACCCAGCCATCTCGACCGTGGCTGATATCATAATAACGTTCCTCTACATCGGAGTGTTGCACCTATATTTTTCGGGGACAATCGGTAGTTGGGCACTAATCATTTTTGGGTTAATCAACGTGATTCTAGTCCTAATAATCGTGCCACGCAACATAAGGGACAGGGAATTTCTAAGAATAATTAAAGAATCTTTGCCGACCATGCTTTTAGTCGCTTTTATGGTAAACATAACAGGCACGGTTCTAAAGGGCATAAGCAACCTTGCGGCTGGTCGAAGGGAAATCTACACTATTTACCCAGCCATAATCGACATGATGGGCGACGTTGGGCTAGTAGTTGGTTCAGCGGCAACGACCAAACTTGCGTTAGGCGTCCTTACCCCCTCACTGTCGTCAATAAAGAATCATGCGAAAAACATTTTTAGTGCTTGGACCGCGACACTCATGCTCTTTGCTGTCTTGGGATTCTTGTCTTTAGCATTAAACGGCATGCTGTCTATGCAGGGAGTTTTTAGTCTGTTACCGGTACTTTTCGTTTCCAACGTAATCGCTTTCACTGCAATCGTAGTTGTATCATATTCAATTTCAATATTGACTTTCAAAAGAGGATTAGACCCCGACAACTTTGTTATTCCTGTAGAGAGTTCCATAGCTGACGCAATTACAACTATCGCATTGTTTGTTACATTGCTTTTAATATTATAGTACAAAGCGCAATTAAAATATCCTAGACCAAGCATCTTAATGTTGGAGCACTCTTTCAGTTGCCTCAATTCGAAAAAATAGTGTATAAACCCATTCCCGTCAGAGAACTCTTGCTTGAAATGAAAAATCTCTCGGAGTTAATGATTGATTTAGCTTATTCTGCAGCCCTCTACAATGACAAGGACCTTGCAGAAGATGTACTTGCCTTGGAAAGAAGGGTGGATTCTCTATCTTACCTTTTAGACATGGAGATTATGGTTGCCGCGCGAGACCCAAAAGACGCAGAAGCATTAATCGGCGTGTCAATCGTTGCGGCATCTACTGATAAAATTTCAGATGCAGCCGCAGACATAGCAGCCATAGTAACTCGCAACATCGGCATTCACCCAATCATCGGAGAAATCTTCCAGAAAGTTGAAGAACGCCTAATGAAAGTTACAGTAAAACCCAACTCTGAAATCATCAAGAAAACAATCGAGGAACTCAATCTAGCGCAAAGAATGGGCGTTGATATAATTGCTATCCGCCGAAACCACGATTGGATCCTAAACCCCAGCGAAACCGAAATCGTGTTTCAGGGAGACATTCTAATTACGCGAGGGGCACCGTCTGGAATTGAGGAATTCAAGGATTTAGCCGAAGGCGAACTTGCAACCTTAGATACAGAAAAACGCGCGAAATTCGAGGAGATAGTCACAAGGTTCGTTGAGTTGAAGGATACTTCCGAGTTGATGATAGACCTTGCCTATTCTTCTTTAATGTTGAACAGTAAAGAGTTGGCTGAAGAGGTGGAGCAGCTTGAAGAACGCATGGATCAGTTGCATACAGATTTTGAGTTACTTGCGTTAACAAGTGATTTTACGAAAGATGAGGCTTCAGGCTTTCTTGGGTTGATCAGGTTGGGAGTTGCGACGGAAAAGATTGCTGACGCGGCTGCGGATATGGCGGAAGTCGTTTTAAGAGGAATTGAACCGCACCCCATTTTAACACTAACAATTAAAGAGGCGGAAGAAACTGTTGCGCAAGCATGTGTAACTTTGGAGTCTCCATTGGTCGGCAAATCCCTAAAGGAAGCGCGAATACACGAGGAAACTGGCATGTGGGTTTTAGTCATAAAGAGGAAAGATAGCTGTGTGCGACCTCGTGGAGATTCAAAGATTGAAGCAGGAGATGTGTTGATTGCTTCAGGATACGCTGAGGGTGCTGATGCCTTAAAGAAGCTGGCATCTCCAACCCAAACTTGCAACGTTGAATAATTCATAATCTTTAGTTTGGATTCATTAATGCTATAAGGCAGTAGCCGCAATTGCTATTCAAGCAGGTTTGCTTTACAGAAGTTGGGAAAAGAATTGCTAACATGCCAAAATAGTTCTTGCAAAAAAACCTTTGAAGCCCCACTAAAAACCCTGAATCTACAGTCAGCCCCAACAGAAATCTACAACGCTTGCCCATATTGTCTAACTAAGATTAAAGAACCTGAAAAAGCTGTTGAAATT
Source organism: Candidatus Bathyarchaeota archaeon (assembly GCA_963741295.1). Lineage (GTDB taxonomy): Archaea > Thermoproteota > Bathyarchaeia > Bathyarchaeales > Bathycorpusculaceae > Bathycorpusculum. The sequence goes on along the minus strand of CAVUHI010000005.1, from coordinate 5,386 downwards.
CAACCTGAAAATCTGCAAGAAAAAGCAAACCAAGTAAAAACTAAAGAGATACTCGATAGAAATATCAGTAATTCAATAAAATGCCATTTTCACAAAGGCTACTTAAGTGAAAGAACCTCGAAAGAGAATATTCCAGATGAATGTCTCGTATGCAAGGACATACTGGAATGCATGCTTAGAAAGATGCGTGAATAACAAACAATTTTTTGCTTTTATAAAAAATAAAAAAACTGAAAAGGAAAATATAAGAAAAGAGTGAAAGTTTATTTCTTTTTCTTTGCTGCTGATTTTTCTTCGGCAGAAGCGTCAGGTGCTTTCATCGGTTCGGTTGCTTCAACTTTCGGTTCTTCTTTCTTCTCTTCCATTTCGGTTGTGATTTCTTCGATTGGTTTTGGCGGGGGTGTTGTTGCCATTGTCCAGCCTATCCATGCTCCGATGAAAAGGATAGCTACGAAAGCGACAAAGACTGGGACAGCGATGAGCCAGAATCGGACATCTGCAGATGAGCCAATGTTAAGCCACGGCTGGATTAATTGTTGATAACCGAATAGTGCAACTAAGTAAACTACAGCGACCACTACGCAGACTAGTAGTATTGCTCCACCTATTGCTTGATCTTTGCTAACCATTTAGTGATTCACCACTTTATAGCCATGTATTCGCTTAATCAATTTAAAGTTTGTCATGAATTCAATCACTCGATTGATCAGGTAGTGCCCATTTCCCAAGTTGAAAGGTACTTTTTCTGTTCAGCGGTAAGCTCATCGATTGCAACGCCCATAGATTTCAGTTTCAACTCGGCAACTTTTTCATCAATATCTTTTGGAACCGTGTAGACTTTAGTTTGTAGTTTGGCTGTTTTGGCGATGTACTCGGAGCATAGAGCTTGGTTTGCAAAGGACATATCCATAACTTCTGAGGGGTGACCTTCCGCAGCGGCGAGGTTAACTAGTCTGCCTTCTGCGAGCAGGTAGAGTTTTTTGCCATCTTTTAAGCTGTACTCTTCCATGTTGGGACGCATCGTCCGTTTAGCTTTAGTGAGCGATTCTAAGTCAGGAATGTTGATTTCTACGTTGAAGTGGCCGCTGTTGCACATGATAGCGCCGTCTTTCATCTTCTGCATGTGTTCCTTGCGTATGACACTTATGTCTCCCGTCGCAGTGACGAATATGTCGCCGATGGGTGCTGCTTCAGCCATGGGCATAACTCGGTAACCATCCATTACTGCTTCCAAGGCGCGGGTTGGTTGAATTTCTGTTACTATAACGTTGGCTCCCAAGCCTTTTGCACGCATAGCTATGCCTCTGCTGCACCAGCCGTATCCGCCGACAACAAAGTTTTTGCCAGCAAGCAGAACCGAAGTTGCCCGCATAATACCATCAATGGTGCTTTGGCCCGTTCCATAGCGGTTATCAAAGAGATACTTTGTGTATGCGTCGTTGACTGCTATGATGGGATATTTGAGGCTGCCATCCTGCTCCATAGCTTTTAGTCGGACTACACCAGTAGAGGTTTCTTCAGTTCCGCCTTTGACGTCTTTAATTAGGTTTTGACGTTTGCTGTGAATCATACCAACGACGTCTGCGCCGTCATCCATCGTTATGGTTGGTTTGAAATCGAGAACTTTGTCGATGCATTTGTAGTAGTCTTCAGTGTTTTGTCCTCTCCATGCGAACACATGTACGCCGCTATCTGCTAATGCTGCGGCAACGTCATCCTGGGTTGAAAGTGGATTTGAACCGCATAAAGCGACTTTGGCGCCTCCAGCAATGAGTACTTTGATGAGTACTGCTGTTTCTTTGGTTACGTGTAGGCATGCAGCTAGGGTTTGGCCTTTGAGCGGTTTTTCTTTTTCAAAACGAGCTTTTATGATGTTTAAAACGGGCATGTGTTTTGATGCCCATTCGATTTGTAAGTGTCCTTGAGGTGCTAAACTTTTATCTTTAACTTGGAAGTCTTCCATGAACATTCCTTCTTTTTAGGAACATTGTGTTCTCAACCTATTTAGAATTTGCTTCGCTAATCAACTAAAATGGCTACTCGAAAAAGATTAATTACCCAAAGCCTAAACCTACATGAGAGAATTCAAATGAAGGAACCCTTTGCTACATTCATCAAAAAAGAATTAGGGCCAAGAACCCTGCTCATAACATGCGGACTACCAGCAAGCTACAAAACAGAAACTGCTGAGGAAATTTCCAAAATCAAAGGGTACCCTATCCTGCGCAGCGACTTAATAAGATTAGAAGTCCTCAAGAACGAGGATATTTTCGATGCGAAAGTCGCTGGAAACATGAACAAACGTTTATCAGTCTACGACGAGGTGTTCCGACGGGCAGACGAGCAAGCAGGAAAAAGCGAAGATGGCCTAATCCTTGACGCAACTTTTGTGACCCAAGAACTGCGCAGGCGAGCAGCTAAGATAGCAGCAAAAAACAACATGACTTTTGTCATCCTTCAAACCAGTTGTCCCCAAGAAGTCTCTCTTGCCAGAATAAGCAAGCGAACGAAGGAAAAGTACGAGTCAAATGCTCTAACCGAAGAAGCCTACCTTGCCAACAAAAACAAGTTTGAGCCAGTAGACATTGATGAACTTAAGAAACAATATCCAACCCTCAAAGTCACCCACCTGACAGTTGACACCTGCCGAGACGAAACCGACCAATGGTCCGTAGTTGGCGTAGAGAAAAGATGATTAAGCCAAATGAAAATTGACTTACACATCCATTCTAATAGCTCAGACGGAAAATTCACTGTCCAAGAAATTTTGCAAGAAGGTAGAGCCAGGGAAATCAATTTATTAGCGATTACAGACCACGATTCAATCGGCTGCCAAACCCAAGCCTCCGCTGAAGCAAAAAAAGCAGGAATCAGATACGTTACGGGTGTGGAATTAAATGTAACTTTTTCTCACCCCAAGTACAAGGAAGGCAAGTCGGTTTCGCTTGATTTCCTGGGTTACCAATTCAACCCAGACAACCAGGCGCTACAGAGCAAACTGGAGACGATGGCTAAGTACCGGCAGGAGCGAGCAGCTAAAATCCTCGATAACCTCAACACTGAATTCCAAAAAGAACACATTCCTGCCTTAACCCCAAACGATTTACGACAAATTGAGGAATCAGTTGACGGCGTTCTTGGAAGACCCCACATAGCAGACTATTTGGTCAAGAAACGAATTGTTAAAACCCGCCAAGAAGCCTTTGACAAGTACCTCGTTAAATGTGACGTCCCAAAATATCCCCTCTACCTGGAAGAAGCCTCAAAACTTATCCGAGAGGCAGGAGGAAAACTGGTTTTAGCTCATCCCAATGATCCTCATGGAACCTCACTGGCAGCCTTAACTAAAGTCCTTAACGAACAAACGGAAATTGTTAAAGAAAAAATGTTTCTCTCAATTGACGGAATTGAATGTTGGCATTCAAGAAACACCCCCGAAACAACCAACCATTATACAGCATTCGCAAGAGAAAACGGGTTAATGATGACTGGAGGCAGCGACTGCCACCAAAAACCAGTACTCATGGGCACAGTCCATATTCCAGACTGGGTAGCAGACCAATTCACAAAATAGCAGCTTAAAGTTTTTTTGCGTATTCAGCAGCTAAATTGAAGTAGGCTTGGGCTTCTTTAATTGCAGATGCTTTTTCTTGGGCGCTTATGTTTTGGTCGTCGAGTCTGAAGCTGACCACTTTTCCACGTACATAAGCCCTGTAACACTTGTAGAAAAGCAGCAATAGGGGGAGCGTCTTGTCTTTTGAGTAAGCCAAGTACTGTTCTATAAAATAGTCTGAAAGGTCCATCCTTCCCTGGAAATCCAAATCCATTGCTAAGAAAGCCACGTCGGCGGCGACGTCGGAGTATCGGAAGCGGTCGTTGAATTCTATGGCATCGAATATGCAGATTTTATCAGTAATGAAGATGTTTCCTGAGTGTAGATCGCCGTGGCAGTCTCGGATACGGTTGTCCGCTATTCGGCTTTCAAACAGAGCAGTGTTTTGGGTCATGAAGTTATTGATTTTGGATTCGATGCATTGGAAGTCGATTTGGGGGATGGTTTGATTGAGGTATTTTGTTGTTTGGGAAAAGTTTTCGTCCCAGTTAGTCTTCACTATGTTGAGCGAACCGAACTGGCTGATTTCAGAGTTTGTGTGTGCTTTAGAATGGAACTTGGCAACTATCTCTGCAATTGCATCGACTGTTTTTTTATCGACCTTATTCTCTTTGAGCAGGACAGTCATGATTCTTTCTTGAGGCAGTCGCACCATCTTTAGGGCGTACTCGACAATTACACCAGTGCCGCCAACTTTAATGGTGTCTGACTTAGTGATGGGAATAACTTCAAGGTAAATTTCTGGGCAAAGCCTCCTATTGAGGTCCAACTCTTTTTCACAGAACAAATGTCTCTTGCCGAGGGTTGAAAAATCTAAGAAGCCGAAGTTAACGGCTTTCTTTACTTTGTAAACGTAATTTTCGGTTAAGAAAACAAAGGATATGTGGGTTTGGATGAGTTCAATTTTGCCCGGATTTTTAGGGTAAGCTTCAGGGGTTAGAAGAGCAGCTATTATTTGTTTTTGATCCAGCATCTTAGTTTTCCTCTACACATTCTGAATGTTTTTGACGTAATGTAGAACTTTGTCGGCTTGTTCCTTAGAAATGTGGTTGCCAATGTGGAGTGAGGCAACGATATCAGTTATTTTTGCCAGAGCATGTACGTGGTAGCCGAGTTTTTCCAGTTTCTCCTTGCCGCCATGTTCACGATTCACCACGACAAGTAGGTGCCGGATGTTGGCGCCTAATTCTAAGAGAGGTTTTATGCCTTCAACTTTAGATATGCCTTCGCTTATGACGTCATCGAAGAAAAGAATGTTGTCACCTTTGTTAACATCTGCCCCCGCTATCCTGCCTGTGACCCCGTATCCTTTCTCTTCTTTTCGAACTATAACACATGGCAAATCCAATTTGCAGGCGATGCTGGGGACAATCAACGCGCCCTTCAATTCGATCGAGGCTAACTTGTCTATTCGGTCAGCCGCCTTAATCTGCCTGATTTTTTCCGAGGCAGCTTCAGCTATTACACAAAGTTGTTTCGGGGTAGATAGAACCCGTGCCAGGTCGATGTAGTAGGGGCTTGTGGCTCCTGACTTGATTGTGAAGTTGCCAAACCTAAGGCACCCGGACAAGTATAGGGCATCAGCCACTCTGTCGGTAATCGTTGACATATAATATCCTGATGTGAAATGTTACCTTGCAAATTTAACCCTTTACTAACCAATTTTGAGCCTGAGAGCGGTTCATTGCAGAAACCTATAGAGAGGAGGTCACCATTGACAGTTTCTTGAGCCATTAAGAGATAAAATATGAAAAAAGAAAAAAATTAAATAAG
>CAVUHI010000004.1:0-72188 GCA_963741295.1 Candidatus Bathyarchaeota archaeon | reverse complement strand
TATCATAACCCCCCAGTCTTTACCCTGAGCAGTAGCTGCCCCTCTGCAGAGGTCAACGTTTAGTTCTCGACTGTAATTTAGGGCAAACTCTGCAAAAACCGTGTCATAACCACCCAAATAATCATACCAATAAAGCGAATAATCTGACGTAAACAATTGATAGTTTGATATTCCAAAACTTTTAGCCATCGATCTGGGGCCATCCTTTAGCCACCAACTTAGAAGACTAACATACTTGTTTGATGCATCGCTGTAATTATCTGCTTTAGTAACTAATGGATAACTTGATTGGTCAAGTTGTTTTCCACCAGGTTCATCATAGAAATAAATCCCCAAAAATTTGGTTCCCCATTTCTGAGCATCTCCAAGCCATGTTTTCGAGGGATATCTTGTGTCATCGGTATAAACTATGAAAGTCAAACCTTTGTCAAAGGCATATTGGCTTATGGCAGTGAGCCTTGTTTCGTTATAGTTTCCTGTACATCCAATTACCAAGAAATTAGTAAACGAACTAAGATTATCTATTAAGTGTTCAGTGTCAGCAACGCTCTCAAAAGCAACATCTACACCCACATAGAGGCTTGGAGAAACCTGAGCATTAACCTCTTTGGTTGTTAGACTATAGTTTATGAAAAGGGGTAGAATAATAACAAGAATAAGAAGAAACGTTGGATACTTGAATTTCATCAATCTAAAATTAGAAGCTATTCCTTAATACCCCTTTCCCAAATATGCCCCAATTAACAGAAAATAGAGTTTTGACCAAAAAATTCTTTTTCTTTCATTGTTGTCGCGATGTTTGATTGTTAATTTTTGATTCAAAGATCAATTGGTTGATCATAGGAGGCACTTTGTTTCTTTTTGTTCTCGGTTGCTACTCTGATGTCGTTTATTCTTTGTTCTATTGTTGGGTAGAGTTTTGGTAGGTACCGTTCTATTCGGTTATTTCTTTGGGGTCGCAGGTTGTTTAGCTTGATCATAGCTGTTATCATCGGTTCGCCGTTTAGGTACTTTACTGAGCTGAGGTCGCATTCTGTCTCTTGACTTCGGAGCCATTTTGCGTTAACGAACAAAGCAGCAACTAAGCCAAAAAAACCGAAGAATAAGGTTGCAAGCAAACTGGATACGACTTTTCCTAAACTGCCGATTAGTGGCATGGTATTTATTGCTGCAAAGTTGGAAAACACAAAGAAGCCCATCAGAACTCCAATTGTTGCTGAAGGGACGGTTAATCGAAAGAACTTTTTTATTCCATGTCTTTTTTTTAGGTGAGTTAACTCATGCGCTGCAACAGCTAGCACCTCATCAGGTAGTAGAGCATCGAAGTAGTTGGCGTCAAAGAAAATTCTATCTAAGAAAGCCATACCGCCAACCCTCAACCTCGCCTTATAATACCGATCTAACTTGGGTTTTTTCAAAATTCTAGAAACGTGCATTGTCTCTGCGAGGTTGTCTAATGATTCAGATGGATAAGGACTTGCCTTTAGTAACTGCGCAAGAAATGAATTGATGATTCCCATGGTGTTCTATCTTCGCTTTATTGACTATTATGGCTTCTTTTACATACTTGCGATTTTCATTATTATTTCTCGGTAGGCTTTATCGTTGAAGTCTCTTTCACAAGCTACCAGAACAAGTCTACTCTCCGTACTTTTGCATTGATAAATCGTGAAGTATTTGTCATCTTTGATTTCTTCCCCACACAAACCACACTTCTTCAATTCTACCCCTCAATGCTCCTATTATTCGGTTAATACATAAGTTAATTGTCTTTTAACGTGTTAAGAAATAGTGCATCACGATTGCTGATTTTGGGTTATGTTAGTTTTGAAAGATGCAACAGTTGATGTGTAAAATTCGTTTGCATCATCATCTTCTCCGGGTTTAGGTTTAAGTTGATTGTTGCAACAGGTCTGAAGCAATCAGTTGCAGCAGCAGCAACAACAATAACTTCTTATGCCCTCTGTTGGTCTGGTTTTGTTCCCAATGGACAAATTATTAAAGCAACTTGCTTGTTAACTGCCATTTGGGAAAGTCATGACTGCTAAGATCACGTTCTACGGTGGAGTCAACGAAATCGGCGGCAACAAAATCCTTCTCCAAACCGAGGATGGGTCGGTTCTTTTGGATTTTGGCCGTAGAATGGGTGAATACGGCAAGTTCTTTTCAGAGTTTCTCGTTGCCCGTTCGAAGAATGCCCTCCGCGATATGCTTCGGTTGGGGATTTTGCCTAAAATCGACGGCATCTACACTCCACACTTAGTTGATATGACGGTTCTGTTTGAAAACGAGGACGTTAGCAAGAAGGTTCCTTTGGATGAGGCGTTGGATTATTGGAGAACCATCGATGTTTGTCCCTGCGATCCTGAGCACCCAGCAGTCGACGGCGTCTTTGTTTCGCATGCTCATTTTGATCATATCCAAGATGTCAGCTTTCTCGACCCATGCATCACCGTCTACTGCACCGAAAAAACCAAAATCTTGGCGAAGGCGATGACTGATGTTTCGGTTTCTGGCGTGGATGATCAGTATTACAAAGTCGCAAAAAAAGTCACAATTAAGCCCAAAGAAGATGGGTTCAAAACCCTTTGTCCAGGCGAGTGTGCGTGCACCGAAGAAAAAGAAACCGTGCACCCAATCGTTGAAGATCCCAAAACTAGATTCAAATTCACCTACGATATAGCGCCTCAGTACCGAACGTTTAACACGGCTTCTGAGGGGCAAATAAAAGGCATCAAGTACAAGCTGATCCAAGTTGGGCACTCAGTACCGGGCGCCTGCTCAATTCTGCTTACCCTTCCAGATGGCAAACGCATCCTATACACCGGAGATGTTCGGTTTCATGGCGCTGGCGAGGTTTCCATTGATGAATATGTGCGTTCCATCGATGGCCCCGTTGATGTTTTAATCACAGAAGGAACAAGGATTGACAAAGACGAAGTTTTGACTGAAGAACAAGTTGGAAAAGACATCTCTGCTGACATTCGGCGCTCAGAAGGGTTAATCCTCATAAACTTTGGTTGGAAGGACTTAACACGCTTCAACACCATCCACCAAGCCACAAAAGAAAACGACCGCACCCTAGTAATAAATCCCAAACTCGCATACCTCCTCTACGAAATGCACCACAACTTCCCAACCGAATACCCAGATCCACGAACAATACCTAATCTCAAGGTATACTTGAAACGAGAGGGTGATCTCCTCTACTCAAAAGCAGACTACGACAAATACAAAATGGGCTACCTACACTACCACGGAAGAAACATCGCCCAAACAGACCGCAATATCGTACGTGTCGCAGAAAGGTTAGGCGTAGGTGGCGACCCAAACAACCCCAAAAACCCACTGCCACCAACAAGCGATGGAGAACCATATGATTATCAAGATCTTTACACGTTAGCGACGCATCATTTAGACAATGGAGTTAGAGCATTCCAAATTAGGCAAAGCCCTAATGTTGGATCCACCGGCGATTTAGGTGGAACAATAACTCGAATGCTCTTAGCAAAAGGAAAAAACGTTCGCATTCTCGTTAGACCCCAATCAAACTACCAGCCTTTAGTTCAAGCTGGTGCTCAAGCGGTTTTGGGAGATTTAAAAAATCCAGCTTCCCTCGATACAGCGTGCAAAGACATCCAATTTTTAATCACTACTGCCACTGCCACAAAACGCGGAGGTCCCGACACAGCGACAACGGTGGATCTTGAAGGCAACCATAACCTAATAGATGCAGCAAAGGGAGCCGGATTGAAACAATTCATATTCACTTCATTAAGCATTGCAGATCCAAACAGTCCAGTTCCATTTGTTCAAGCAAAAGCAAAAACCGAAGATTATCTTCGATCAAGCAACATTCCTTACACTATAGTTGCCCCAAACGCTTTCATGGAGACATGGATAGCCCTGCCAGTCGGTATCCCAGCAATTACAGGTCAAAATGTAACAATTGTTGGTGAAGGAAAAAGAAAACATTCCTTCATCTCCTTAAACGACGTGGCAAAGTTCATGATTGCCTCAATCAACAACCCTAAAGCAATTAATCAACGAATAGTCATTGGCGGTCCAAAACCTTATTCAATGCTTGACTCAGTCACAGTTTTTGAAAAAGTCTTAAACCGTCAAATACCCATAAACCATGTTGCTCCAGATGAGCCTGTACGTGGGTTGCCAAATCTGATATCCGAAATGTTGGCTGGACTTAATTTTTTTGACTCGCCAATCGAAATGGATGAACTCTCCAAACTTTACGGCATCGAATTGACTTCGATGGAAGACTTTGCAAACGAGTTTGTTGAGAGTTTAAAAGTCGATAAATGCAATTAATCCTTTCCAACCACGAAAGCGAATATTTCTAAAAAAGACTTCACTACGTGCAAGATGGCGCTATTCTCTGCAATAAATTAAGTGACTCAAACAAAAAAAGAAAAAAAGAAAATAGAGATCTTTCCTACTTTATCTTCCATACTTCAACTCTGACATAATTCCAGAAGACGTCATTTGCACCGCGGTAGAAAGTTACTGAGTTTGCAGTTGAATCTGTCCAAGCTAAACCTGTTTCTCCATCAGAACTAGTTTTAATTAGGTATACGTCATCGTTGCCTGCTCCAAAAGAGTTGGTGAATCCAGCCATTGCCAATGATCCGTCAGTTGTTTGAATGATTGAATACGGTAAATCGTCGCCTTGTCCTCCGTAAGTTTTACTTCATTGCATGTTACCAAACGAATCTGTTTTGATAAGCCAAACATCAAATGAAAGTACACCTGGGATAAGTGCTGATGCCTTTGAAGCGCCTGAACCAAATGATGTTGTAAACGCAGCCAATGCATAGCCACCGTCTGTTGTCGCAACAAGTCCAGTGTACGCATATAGGTAATCGTCGTTTGCTCCGCCGTACGTTTTATTCCATTGCATGATACCGTTGCCATCAGTCTTTACCATCCAAACGTCATAGCCACCGTTTCCTGAAGAATTAGTAAAGCCAGCCAAAGCATATCCACCATCCGCTGTGCGAATCAAAGAACGGCAAATATCTGTCGCTGGTCCGCCGTAGGTTTGTTCCATTGCATAATACCGATAGAATCTGTCTTCACTAGCCAGAAATCATGGTTACCTGCACCAAATGATAATTCGCCACCTGCTACTGCGTAGCCGCCATCAGAAGTTTGTACAAGAGCGAAATGCACCATCAGCATTTGTTCCGCCATATGTCTTATTCCATTGCATTATTCCTGTAGTATCTATTTTAATCAGATAGTAATCAGCAAGCCCTGCACCATAAGAAGCAGTAATACCTACAATCGCATATCCGCCGTCACTGGTCTTTATCGCACCATATGCCTTATCTTGCGCTGCACCTCCATATGTTTTGTTCCATTGAAGGTTTCCTGAAGCTATCAGTCTTTATCACGTTAACGTCATCTCCTCCTGCACCCCATGAATTAGTTGAACCAGTCATCAAATATCCACCATCAGTAGTCGAAATTATGGAATTAACATAGTCTGTACCTGGACCACCGTATGTCTTGTTCCATTGCATGTTTCCGCTCATGTCTGTCTTAACTAGCATAAAATCCCAGCCGCCCGCACCATAAGACGTTGTTTCAACAGCAATTGCAAATCCCCAGTCACTTGATTGAACAAGGCTGTAGGCTTGGTCTTTTATTGTCCCCCGAAAGTCTTGTTCCACCCAGAAATGTAGTTTGTTAAGCCGTAGTATTTTTGGTGGGCTTGGCCGTCAACTGTTGTCTTTCCTGTTATCTGAACTATTGTATCGACGCTGTTTAGGTTGTGAGTCAAGGTTATATATTGTCCTGCTTTACTGGAAATATTTATCCAACCACTGTCATAGTCTGGTGTTAGATAGGTCCCTGTCCTTGGGTCCCTGAGGTCCTGTAGCTCCGGTAGAACCTGTTGCTCCATTGTGTCCATTTGCCCCTGAGGCGCCTGTTGCTCCAGGCTCGCCTGCATCTCCTTTTGGTCCTTGCGTACCTGTATCACCTTTTTGTATTTGTGTTCCCACTGCGAGTTGAGTTGTCGTGATTCCATAGGATAGAAGAGCTTGATAATACAATTGCAACTATCAATCCAACTGCAAATATTGTTTTTGTTAATCCTTTATTATTCATTTTTTTCACCAATTTTTTCTTGCCATGATTCTTAAGATACAAAAAATACTTAGTTATTTTTACTATTGAAAAAGCCGCTATTTATGCCCCAAAAGCTCATTTACTCAAAAAAATGGCTTAATTCAAATAATTGTTGTAAAATTAAAGACTTAAATCAAAATAACGCAATATAAAACGGAGAATGACTGAATAAACCTTGAATATAATTGTTTATTTTTTATTTCTTGCAACCTTAAGATCAATCTGCCTCCTTACCGGTTCTCTTTCGTAGCAAATCCTGAACTTCATAATATTTCCACCCCTCCCTCGTTCACCAGGGAAGAAAACGCGTTTCAACTAAGCCTCTATGTTGTAACTCCCCGATTGCCTTTCCCAATCGACCTTTTCTTCCATAAACGGCTGAAGCCGGAACTTTGGTGCGCTTAATTGCATTCATCAACGTTCTCCATCCCGACTTCTCAACAGGCAATCTTAATCGCATATAATCTTCAACAAAAGAAGCAATCAAGAAATCAAAAACTTTGCTAGAATGTTCACTTTTAAATTCAAATTCCACGCCTAAATCTTGTGAGGGCACAAATTGCTTTTCTGCAGAAACAACTTGAAACGATGTTTCACTTTGATTCTCCTTTGATTGAAGTGCAGAATTTACCTTTATGTTGACTGGTTTGAATTTGTGCACTTTAATATTCTTCGGTTTATCTTCATAGAAAAGCTCCGGAGAAAAGATGTAATTGCCTTCTTTAATTGCTTGAAGTGAAAATTTGATAGTTGCCATTTGAAAAGGTTCGATGGGCTGTTTTCTTAAGGTCTAAAGAACCTTTTGTTAGAACGTACTCAGATTGCAGATTACAAAAGTTGAAGTTGGGAGGAATAATATTTTTCACTCTTAAAAGGAATCCATTAATTCTGGAAACGTTGAAAAAATCAATCCTGAAATCGATTTCTTTCCCCATCACGTTATCTTTTTTAATAATTAAGGCTGTTTCAACTTTAAAATCTCTGAATTGGCTATCAATTTTCTTTGTAGTTATCAATGGCTTTTGCTCTTTGAGCATTAGCCAAATCTGAGAGCGTCCTTGATTATTCAATGTTGAAGCGTAATCCATCCTCATCATTGCTTCAAAGAGTTTTGCAAAAAGTGCGCCTTTCAAAAGATCAAGACTCAAGTCAAAAAGCCTGTTACTTTTTATCCAATCTTTCTTTGCAGCAAAAAACAAGGCCTCAGCTTTAACCATAGCGGCATAACCAAGTTTACTACCTGCCTTAGATTCATCTGGGAACAACTGCTTAATCTTAGCGTAACACCTATCAGCGTTTTCAATATCGCCAATTTTTGAATACAATGCTAAAAGATTCGCCAAACTCTGGCTTTGAGAATAATGAGAATCCGTTTTCTCAGCATATTTGACAGCTAACAAATTCTGAGAAATCGCAGATTTTACTTCACCTAAGATATCAAGAGCTATAGCCGAATAGAGCGCAGCCCAAGAAGCCCTATTGTTGTAAGATATCTTCTCCCCAATCTTAAACGACTTATCGAAGCAAGCAAAAGCTTCTTGAAACAATCGGTAATTAAAAAATATTTGTCCAGCATAGAAGTAAGCATCGACCTGCCCTCGCAAATCTTCAATTTCTTCATTCAAAGCAACAGCACGCTTTGCAGTTGCAATGGCTTTTTCAGGGTACCCTTCAGTTTGGTATAAACTAGCGCTTTCGTTTAGCCCTTGAGCTAAATCCGCCAAGGAATTTACTTCTTCGAATTCAATTGTGGCTTTTTCCAAGCAAACCAATGCTTCTTTGGTGTTTCCAAAAGAACCCATCGCTGCCCCTTTGTTTAGAAGAACCCGAGCATATTCCAAGCGATTAGCATCCTTGAGGTTTTCCGCCTCTTTTGATAATTCTAATGAAAGATCAAAATTGCCGAGAAAACGAGCAGATACCATTGCTTTTCTAAGGGCACGCAGCTTAACAATTTCAACATTCGCACTTTTCATAAGCTGTTGAAACCTATTCAGCGCTTCACTAAACTCCCCCGTAGCAAGAAAAACATCACCAAGTCCTTCAATTGCAGAAATACGATCATTGTAGTATTCATTTTTCTCTCCAGCAATATTTAGAACATGTAAGAAGTATTTCTTCGCCTCCAAATTGCTAAACTTAGCTAAGGCTTCCTCACCCGCCAACAACGAATAGACCAATGTTTTAGGCGAGTTCTCCGCTTTTTCATAATGATAAGCTAAGTCGCTAGCTACGCTTTTCTTGTCTATCCTGCTTAGAGTTTCCAATCTCTCCGCAATCATCAGGTGGTAACCCATCTTCAAAGGCAGAGGCAATTCATCATAGAGGATCTCCCGAGACTTCGCATGATCAAACGAATAAGAATTATCTTCAAATTTTATCAACAAAGTTGTTTGAGCAATGGAGTTTAATTTTTCTAATATCTGAATTTGTTCTTGATTTAGGACAGAGGCAATCAACCTGTAATCAAACTTATCTCCAAGAACAGACGCAACATCAAGGATTTTTCTTAGCTTAAGTTTTAAACTACTAACTCTTTGAAGAATTAAGTCTTTGACCTTTGAAGGAATTTTTAGTCTATCAGTGGAAGGACGCCATTCACCATTTTCTTGAATAAGACAACCTTCGCTCATCAATGTTCTTATGGACTCAACAACAAAAAGAGCATTTCCATGACTCTCAGTTGACAATTTTTCCAAAAAAGAAAGTTGAATTTGACCACCCAACATACTGGATGCCAACAATCCAACCTCCTCTTCATTAAGGTTCGGCAACTTAATTTCCCGATATAAATCCTCCCTTCCCATTGCTCGAAGTGTTTCAGTAAGAGATGAGGGATGTCCTTCTAAATCAAAACTTAAACCTTCACTTCTAAATGTAGCTAGAACAAGAATCCTTTCAGAATTGACAAACCGGGAAATGTAATGAAGCAAAGCCAGCGAAGCAGAATCAGCCCAATGAATATCTTCAAGTACCAAAATAACTGGCTTTTTTGTCGACAAACTTAGTAATTCTTTTGTGACTGATGAAAAGGTGAAATCCATCCAACCTTGCGGTGACCTCTGCTCTCCTTCATATCCGCTGCCTTGAAAATGTGTTAAACCATTGGTTTGGCCAGAAGTCGTTGGAATGACAGAAATTAGTTCTTCAATACTTGAAAAGACTGCACTAAACGCCTCGATAAAAGGAAAATATGGAACACCTGCATTGCTCAAACACCAACCATACAAAATGTTGATTTCTTTCCTGCGAGCTATCTCGACAAATTCATTAACCAGTCTGGTCTTTCCACTTCCAGCTTCGCCAGAAATAAAGATTGTTTGGCCATTTGCTTTTAGAACGGAATTTAAGATCTCGTTTAAAGCGTTTAGTTCATCGTTTCTTCCAACTAAGACTGGATTAGAAAGACCCAAACGCTTCACCAAATATGATGTATAATATGAGCACTCCATTTTTATTTAACAATTTTCTATTTGCATTTTACTATTCTTTAAAACTGCCAGGACCTAAAAGAAGAAGAAGACGAATTGAAAATTTTTCAATCTTCTTCTTCTTTCAGTTAATCGTCTGTTTCTTACAGAGGGCTATTTTGAATTGGACTTAATGGCTTTTAATCTCTAGGTGGTTTGTTAGGCTATGATAGAGATAAAGCAGGCGCCCGAAGGCAATGTTGTGGTTAAATCGTCGGTTTCTGATTTCTGCGCTTGCATGGGTTACTGTGAAATCAGAATAAAACATTATTTGAAGAGAATTAAGCCGCCTGAAACTCAAATTACAATCGATGGCGTCAAATCACATGAGAAAGAAGAGGTTTACGAAAAAGAACACTTCACCTTTGAGCCCGTTACACCCGAGGCGCTTGGGGATTTATCTAAGGATATAGAGTTTGCTCGTGAAGGCTTGTTTACCAGGTTTTTGAGGGAGCTGTTGTTTGGGGAGGAGAGGGTTTCGCTTTTGCTCTATGGTCGGGCGGATAAGGTTATGCGAAGCAACGGCACGCTCATTGTGGAGGACTCCAAGTTTCCAGCCACCAAAAACAAATACCGCAACCAATTTGAGCCGTTTGATAACCAGAAACTCCAAACTCTACTGTATTTGAATTCGAATTTTAGTGAGACAGGATCTTTAGAGGAAAAAGATTGTTTTGAGGTTTGCCACGAGAAGAAGGCATGGATAATCAACATAAAGGACAAGGAAACTTTGAAGAGCATCAAGATTTTTCAAGGCTACCAAACCAGAGAAGCCGAAGATTTCCTGAACGAAAAGATCCAAAGATTTGCTTTGCTGGCTTTGGGGAAGATTGAGCCCGAACACCATAATAATTCAAAGAAATGTCGAAGCTGCAGATTTGAAGAATGTGAATACTGCCTGTAAACTTAAAAATTTAACCCAACCAACCAAATCGTAGTCATAAGCCTTCTTACATCTTATCAAATAATTATCTAAACCTTCTTTGTCAGAATCAATCCATTAGTTTTCCTGATTCAATTGCATAATCTTAATCTTGTAGGGCTCATAGTTGAATGTGTGGAAAAGTACATGAAGAAGGATGAGGCAACAGTTTTATTAAATGAATTGGGCGCTAACAATCTTGTTAATCCCAGGTTAGTTCTTATTGAATCCGATGAACCAGATAGATATCGATTGCAGATTAGAGGCGATTATGACCGTTCCGCAATTGCACTATTTGTAAGAAAAAGAGATTTGTCATGCAAAATGAACAACAACTACTTGACTATCTCCACCCCATAAAATTCTTTCAATTACCTTTTACCCACCTTTAGTCATTAAGGCGCCTAAAGAGTAAATTTAGACAAAGGGACACATGAACTATTTGCAATAATTAGTTATTTTTTGGGTGTTTCTTCATTTGAAACGGGTAAAAATGTCTCAATTCTTTTATTGGGGCTTTGATTTTTCTTTTGGACCTCTTTTAGTCTATATTTGAAGTCTGTTGTGTGTGTTATACTATTTGCTTTGGATTTTTTTGTTGTCATTTCTTTTCTACCTCTAAAAATTTTATGATTCGAAGAATCGAGCACGGAAACATCGTTTCCATTAACCCCATATATGAGGCGGTAGTGTATAAGCAGTTTTCGGTTTCGCAAATACACAAAGAAGAGGGATTAAAAGTAATCCAACAAACTCGCTTCTCTATTTGTAAAGTTTTATCCGAATTTCGCCAGTACTTCTCTTCCGAAGTCGGTTATTTCGATAGTGTTGAAATCGTAGGGGCCATGCCTTTTTTCCGGCTCAGGTATGTCGATGAGCTTGGATTTTGTCAGGTGCCGAACCGCGTCATTTAGGGCTTCAGGCATCAAACCTGTTTTTTTGTGTAAAAGGTCCACCGTCACCAAAAGTCCTTTCTCAAATTGGGAAAGAGTTACTAGAACTCTTTTTGGCTGTTGGGTCAATAATGTCGAAATCGTCTTGATCAAAATCTTCAACCATTTAAAAACACCAATCGTAACTAGGACAGTCTCACATAAAAACTATTTGAAAAAGCCAGAAGGAAAATAGATGATGAAAAATGAAAAAAGGTTTACTCCGCAGCGTCCGCGGTGTGCAGGGTTATGGCGGGTTTTTTGTTGAGTGTTTCGGCGATTTCAGCAGCTCGAACAAGATTCTGTTCAGATAACCTTCTCTTAAACTGGGTGCATTTGGATATTGTATGGGGTCGTTTTTTGCGTAGGGAGCTTCTCCGCGTGAGAAATTTTAATCCTCAACCGCCAAATTAATGCTCAGATGTTTAGTTTACTGAACCTTAGACTTCTTCATGAAATTACTGTTAAAGAATAGATTGGTCGTATGAAATTAGCAGTTCTGGAAGAGGACCTGAAGATGGTTGACTAAAGTCTATGCCTGTGTTTTTCTTCATTTCTTCTATATACCATAGGTCGAATGGGTCTTTGGTTGTTGTAAACGACATGAAAGTCTTTTGAATATCTTCTGATTCAATGTAGAACAGGAGCATGTCGCCCATCGGTGTTACTTGCAAAAAGTCTCGTTCTTTTATTATACCCGATTTCTTCTGAACTCTGGTGTAATCTTCCCATTTTTCTTCCTTCACGGTTTTAAAAAATATTTTTAAAGATTCTGTCTTGCCTGGCAAAATTGGAAGAGCCATAATTATTGATTGCATAAAAAATAATCTCCAACTATATCCGATTAGTGAACTAATTTATAAGCATTATCTGATTGTTTCGTTGGCTTTTCTCAAAATTTGTATAATCTAATTACTCTATTGTTCCAACCGTAGAATGGGTGTGAAATAAAAATCTATTCAAAAAAAGTTAGGCGAGTAGCAGTGGAAGTCTCGCTTTACTTTAACTCAACTACAACCATATCAACTACTGAATCGCCAATATTTGTAGCTTCATGGTCTTGTGCTTCCATAAAAACGGCTGAACCTTCTTTCAAATCTACTTCTTGCGTCTTTCCCCCAGAAGTTAAGGAAAGTTTTCCGCCTTTCAATACATAAATCACGTGTTGAGGATGATGATGCATTTTTGCTGTCTCGCCGACTTTGAAAGTCACTCTAACAACACGCATTTTTTCGTTCTCATTTAGCACAGTGTAAACGTTCGAAGCTACAATTTTCGGATCTAGTGCAACATTCATTTTTAAAATACCTCAAATAATACAATTATATTCCTGTGAAACATAAAGTGTTGTGACTACATTTTGTACTAACATCTAGGTTATGCGTGCGAGAAAAATAATGGGTTTATAACTCTTTTAAATTGACTGAAATACAGTGGACTTAGTGAGAGAGTGATTGTTTGGTGATCGGTTGGATTAAAATTTAATTCAACCCCAACCAACCAAGTAAATACTGATCACAATATTTTGAAACCTTAAATAAAAACACTCAACTTACAAATTGCCGATAAATATGAGACCAATTATCATTTACTCTTCTAAGAGTGGCAACACAAAAAAAATCGCCGACTCAATGGCTAATCAAATAGGCTGTGATGCAATAAGAATAACTTCAGATAGCCTTCAACCAACTGTGGATTTGGAAGGCTACGACTTGGTTTTGGTTGGAACGGGTCTTTTTGCTGGAACCCCAAACGAAGACCTCGTGCGGTATCTTAGGAACCTAAATTTGAAAACCACTAAATTGTTTGCTCTTTTCATAACTTGGGGTGGAGCACCAAGAACAGATAAATTGGCCTTAACAAGACTTAGGACCCTTCTGGAAAGTAAAGGGCAGAAAGTGCTTGAAAACCATTTTGCATGTTACGGTGGCTGGAAAGGCATTCTTATGAAAAGAGGCCACCCCAAACCTGAAGAAATCAAAGCCGCAGGGGAATGGGCAAAAAAACTTATTGAATGTCTGGAAAAATCCCTTTAAAAAAATAAGAAACACTCACAAGACAAAAATGTTAATCAAAAAAAACGACTTGGGAAGTTAAGGCAGATAAGGTTGCCTTATTTGCTTAGTCCAAGTTGTTGCATGAAGCCAACAACATCGTAGAATAATCGTTCTTCCACGATTTCGCTATCTTTCCATGTGGCAACTGTGCAGAATTCGAGTTTCGCAGTTTTGCCTGTCGACGGAATCGTTTTTCCATCTGCGCCTTTCATTGGTCCCTTCATTGTTACGGTCCAATCAGCAACGGTGCATGTGTGATCTCCTTCGCCGAAAATGATCTTGTAGGGGTCGTTGGCTAGTTTGTTGTCGAATGTTTTGAAGAACTCGGTGGCTTCAACGTCGTGGTTGTGGCGTCCAATGGTAGGGAGAGGTTGGGCTGGCCAGTATACTTTGACGTCTTCTCGGTGGCGTTTCTTAAAAGTTTCCCATAATGGGCTATTAGGTCCTGCATTCCAAGCATCATCAAGAGTCTTCATTAATTCAAGATTTTCTTTAACACCCAAAAAAATTCACCTATCTTCTATAAGTCTGACCAAGCATAATAACCTTGTTTTTTCGTATTACAATTGAAAAAAAACTTGGGCTGCTGAATAAAATTAAAATTATTTCACAATTACTCAACGTCAATAGATTTCAACAGCGCTTTTCCAGTAGACTTATAACAAGATTCCAAGAATGGATGCTTTATGAGATGTAAGAACTGCGGGCACCTCATCTGGATTGAAAAAGAAGATGCCAACAGAAACCCCGTTTATAAACACAAACAATCCAATCATAGTATGTACTGCCCTTGCAGGAAACCTGAACCAACATAGTTCTGTTTTCAAACGGTTATTTTTTGTGCTTTAAATTTAATTCAACCAACCCTTTTACCATATAGAGTAAAAGTATAGTTGGAATCGAGACTACTGCAATGACTAAGGATTCAGAAACCTTAAATCAACTATGCATTGATACAAATGAAACCTATGGTGAAACATCCTACACTAATTTTCGGGTTCATCGCCGCTTTGGGACTTGTTATCCTCACATTTTTCCTCACGGCTGTTTATCTGGCTCGTACCTATTCATCTGGAATCTTAGCAATCGAAGCTCTAATACCCAGTTCAATTTTTGGACATTTTTGGGTGCTCTTTTTAATCTCTGGAACAGGCTTTTTGATGCTTGGAATATTGGGCATTGGAAGGCAACGCCTAAAGAATAAGAGGACACTTTTTACGGTGCTTACGGTTGCATTGACCCCAATACTGGTGATTGCCTTGTTTTTTTCATTGATTCTTGCCACTACCTACCCCGTATTATGCGACCCGCCAGAAAAGATGGCTATCACCAACGTTTTAGTAACCGCCACAAGTCCGCTCATTCTCTCACTTGACGCAAAATCATTCTACATGGCTGAAATATGGTTTGACAATGCATACGTCAAAGACTGCAATCAAACCACTGTGGCGTCAATTATTGGTGAAATGGTTGAGGTTCAAAAGCCAAATGCTTCGCCATATTGGACATTTCATTATGCAGCTCGATTACCCGCTGCATCCGAAAAGATACTAACATTAAATTTCAACACTACTCTGCCTTCAGGAGAGTACAGCGTATGGCTTCACAGTTACAGACAAAGTACCTTCACTACCCTCTATTTCAGCATACCATAACTCCAAACTATTGTGGTAGTTTTAAAAAGTGTGTGCGCTCTAAAAATTTAATCCAATCAAACTTGTTGTTTTTTAATGATTGTGTTTTCTAATTTGGCAGCAATTTGGGAAGGAATTGAGTACAAAATGGAAAAATCAATTAATAATATCTAACACATGAAAAAGTTTGAAAACCTAAAACCCCAAAAGAGGAGCTACAAATGAAACAAATACAAACGCATGTGTTAGACTTAACTAAAATAGACGGCGATGGAGAATTTCTTTGCCCAGAATGTGGAAATAAAATATCACCGGATGACTGTGCCGAAACAGGATATTCCATTTTAGAGATAAAGGTCGAAACACAAAGTTTGGATGAAGTGATAATTCAATGCAACAATTGTGCAACCACAATTCATTTAACGGGTTTTTCTCTGCTGCATAAACTTTTTGGAAACGGAAATAGAAAAACTCGAAAGTGAAAAAGGAGAAAAAGGTTTTTTCCTATGTTGTTCACGAGTAATTTCTATCTATAGAAGAACAACATAGGTGAAAAATTTTGCTTGTTGTTCTTTCATTTTAGAATATTAACTGAGGTTGCTTTAGGGCTTCTTCTCTCTACGGAGATGGCAAATAGGTATTAAGTCAGAAGAAAGAAGAAGTGTCTATTTATTTTTAAATATCAGTTGACCGTTTTTTTCATCCACGACAATGGTTGTGTCTTTGTTGACTTTTTCAGATAGCAGCATCTTTGAAAGCTCGTTCAGGATTTCTTTTTGGATAACACGTTTTATTGGTCTGGCGCCGAATTGAGGGTCAAATCCAACATTGGCAATGTAGTCTATGGCTTTTTTGGTGGCTGAGAGTTTTATGTTAGTTTTTTCCAAGCATTTGCTCAACTTTTCGCAGTTGCAGCTCCACTATTTTCCGAATTTCCTCTTGGGTGAGGGGTTGAAACATTATTATTTCGTCGATTCGGTTGAGGAATTCTGGTTTGATGCTTTTCTTGAGTAACTCAAAAACTTGCTCTTTGGTTTGATTTAGGATATGCTCTCGGTTTTCAGAGTTAATTTTTTCCAGGTTTTCTTGAATGAGGTGAGAGCCTATGTTTGAAGTCATAATAATGATGGTATTTTTGAAATCGACTGTTCGACCTTTATTATCAGTCAATCGGCCATCATCGAGGACTTGCAGTAAAATATTGAAAACATCCGGATGCGCCTTCTCGATTTCATCAAGCAAAACAACAGAGTAAGGCTTTCTTCGCACCGCTTCAGTTAACTGTCCGCTTTCTTCATAGCCAACATAACCCGGCGGAGCACCCACAAGCCTAGAAACGGTATGCCGCTCCTGATACTCCGACATATCAATCCGAACCATATTGTTCTCGTTGTTGAAGAGAAACTCTGCTAAAGCCTTCACCAATTCAGTTTTTCCAACCCCAGTTGTACCTAAGAAAATAAAAGACCCAATTGGGCGCTTAGGATCTTGCAGGCCAGCACGACTCCGCCGCAACGCATCAGAAACCGCTTGGATTGCTTCATCCTGCCCAACAACCCTCATGTGAAGCTCAGTTTCTATATTTAGCAGCTTTTGCTTCTCAGTCTGCAGCATACGACTAACAGGAATTCCCGTCCAGCAAGAAACAACCTCAGCAATTTCCTCCGCACCTACCTCTTCATTTACCAACGCTGAATCCTTCTGCAACTCTGTTAATTTTTTCTTCAAATCCTCAATCGCTTTAGTCGCATTGGGAATTTTGCCATACCGAATCTCGGCAATCTTTCCAAGATCGCCCCGACGGTTAGCATTTTCCTCTTCAAACTTTAACTGTTCAATCTCATTTTTCTTAGCCTGAATCTGATCAACAATTTCTTTCTCAGCATGCCACTTTGCCCGTAAACTATTGCGTTGCTCAGTCAAATTTGCGATTTCCTGATTTAGCGACTTGAGCTTAACTTCATTTTTTTCATGTTTGATGGCTTCACGTTCAATCTCTAACTGCCGAATCTTCCGATCAACATCCTCAAGTTCCTGAGGCTCAGAATTAATTTCAAGCTCCAACTTGGAAGCCGCTTCATCAATCAAATCAATCGCTTTATCGGGCAGAAAACGCTCAGTAATATACCGTTGAGATAACTCAGCAGCAGCAATTATTGCATCATCTCTAATTCGAACATGATGATACACTTCGTAACGCTCTTTTAGACCTCGAAGGATAGAGATAGTATCCAAAACATTAGGCTCATTAACCATAACAGGCTGAAAACGTCTCTCTAAAGCCTTGTCTTTCTCAAAATACTTCTGATATTCCTTCAAAGTCGTCGCGCCAATAGCACGCAACTCGCCTCGCGCCAACGCAGGCTTAAGAATATTGGCCGCATCCATGGCGCCCTCGCCGCCGCCTGCCCCAACAAGCGTATGAATCTCATCGATGAAAAGCAAGATATCACCCTCTGCTCCCACGACTTCCTTAATTACACTCTTAAACGCTCCTCAAACTCTCCCTTGTACTTGGCACCTGCAATCAAAGCACCCATATCAAGAGAAAAAACCTGCTTTGACTTCAAATTCTCAGGCACATCACCGTTAATTATACGCTGAGCAAGACCCTCAACGATAGCTGTTTTACCCACACCCGGCTCGCCGATCAAGATCGGATTGTTCTTTGTCCTTCTTGATAGAATCTGAAGAACCCGCCGAATTTCACTGTCGCGGCCTATAACTGGATCTAATTTTCCCGCCCGAGCCATACTGTTTAGGTTGATGGCGTACTTGTTGAGGGCATTGTAGGTTTCTTCTGCAGTCGGCGAATTAACAGAGGATCCCTTACGCAACTGGCTAATTGCGGATTTGAGGTCTTTTTCATTAACACCACTGCTTTTGAGCAAACGCGAAGCAGAATCATCCAACGACAATATAGCCAACAACAACTGCTCTATAGAAACAAACTCATCCTTAGCAGCAGAAGCCAACTCTTGAGCCTTATGAAGCGCCTTATTAGAATTTGAGGAAAGATACTGCTCTCCCCCGCTAACCTTAGGTAAACAATCAATTTCCTTATCAAGCAAACCAGAGAAAGCATCAGAGTTGACACCAAGTTTTCTAAGCAAGAAAGGAACCACATTCTCATCAACAAGCAAGATCCCCTTCAGCAAATGAAGCGGCTCAACTGCCTGATTGCGCCCTGCAGAGGCAATTTCTACAGCCTTCTGAATAGCTTCCTGCGATTTAACCGTAAAATTATTCAAACTCATATGCTACCCACCAAAATTATCGGTAAGTCGACTAACTTCGACAAAAAACTGAACATCTTTCCCCAAATTAAAGCTTTAGGCAAAAACCACAAAAAACCATCCGGGAAACTATGAATGTTTTTATGTTAATTTTGCTCCACAATTAATGCATTTGGATGCGTCTGGTTGATTCTTGGTTCCGCAGTATGAACATATTATCATTGCTGGAGTTGTTTCTTGAATTAGCGCTTGTGTTTGGGCTTTGTTGATGTTGTCTCTTATTGTTCTGTAGGCTTTTTCTGCGTCATCTTTGGGTATGTCGATTAGTAATAGAGGTGGTGCTGTGGATTTGAAGGTGAATTTGATTGTTGAACGAAGTATTCCTTTGTCTATGATTACGTTTTCAAAGTCTAGGTAGTTGTAGTCTGTGTAGTCTTTTTTTAGTCCGAGGGCGTGTGGATGGCGCAAGATTAATCTTTGGTTGGTTATCACGACCGAGTCAATGTCGATAGCGAGATGGTACAACTTTTGTTTAATGTAGAGTTCAATAGTCTCATTTGGGTCAAGAATATCTTTCATATCATCTGGGGTCGCCATAAATAATCAACCAATATCTAAGAAGACAGCAATTATTTACTTCATGAATAAAATCGAGAATATAAACGATGTTACTAAACAGTTAGATATGTTTTCAAAAATTGCATTCTTATTTTTCGCAATAAGTCTTAGTTAATTATGGCATGTTTTGAAGAACCCAAATCAATGTGTCTCTTTCAATTCTTCTTTTCTCGTTTGAGCGGTCGTTTGGAGTTTTCGCAATTAGAGTATTTATTTGGTTAAGCTTTTCATCGATTTTGCTTCTCAATTCTTCAAGTTTGGAATTATCGTAAACCTCTCTTTCTGACTTTTCAGGGTGATCAATGTCGTAGTTTTCTGTTTTCTTTTCTGTTTTTTCCGTGGGTTTTTCTCGCTTTCTGTTTGGTGGTTCGGGTATTAAGTTACCAAGTTTATTTGTTAATGTGTCTAATTTGGAAGTTGTTATTCCTCTGTCAGTTAAATTGAATTTTTTCATGAACTTTTCCGATTGCGCCTGAAATTCTGTTTGCTTCTTCTTTGTCATCTACTTTTATGAGGATTTTATTATGTGGGTAACCGAGTTGGTAACCTGCATTATAACCTCTTTCCTCAAGAATTCTTACGATAAGTTGAGCAAGATTTTCATCGTTTGGTTCAAACACTTCATAGTCCATCGGCATATTCATTCACAACTCGCTTGTTTTTTCTGTGCTATATAGATTTAAGACTTGTTAAAAACCCAAAACTCCAAATCTATGTTTTGAATTTATAACGGCTAAACTTAAATGCGAAGTATCTTGCAAGGGACCTAGGGAGATACCTAACAAATGAAGGCTTTAACCAAAAAAATCCTTTTTACCGGTATTATTGTGCTTTTTATTGTTTCAATATTAGCAGGTATCCTTGGTGGACACCTATAATTTCGATTATTCTTAGACTTTATCCAAGCCCAAGCGTTTTATCCACTTGTTTTATCTTGATCTGTAATTGCTAGAGATTGAGCTGTAGGGATTCTCGTTCTCTCTTCTCTCAGCAGTCTCTTTCATTTCTTCAACGACTTGACCTATACTTGTCATGGGCAACAAGTTTCCCAAAACGATTGACCGTGATAATAGTTCAATTTGTTCATTATATGCGCTGACCTTAATCTCAAAAATCGTCATCTCTTTATCTGTCACATACAGTTCTACGATGCAGTCTTTTGGGTGTTCTTCAGGAATTCCTCGGACAAGTATTGCGTAATAATCGTGTTTTCCCCTTGAAAAAAGGCTTCCATCTGAGTCAACGATTGTCCAATTTAACATTCAGATCATCTGTCTATTTGTAATATCGCCCTTTTATTTTTAAGTTTAAACAAAAACAACCATATTAACAAAATCTGGTTGAACACTAGGAGCAAATCAGGCTTAAATGGCCTTATTTTTAGTAATGCAGGCAGTTAGGTCGTTTGTAGTAGTATAATATTACACACAATAGTTTATGATGGGTCGAGCGCAATGTCAGTATGCCTCGATCTTGTTCGGGGTCTAATGAGAATAGGTAGAAAATTATCATGAGGCCCAGTCTATATCTACTTAAGAAATATAGTGGTCGATCAGAATACTCAAAGAAGACAGAAGTTCAAGTAGTTGTAGTAGATCTGGACAAATCAAAGCAGTACCCTCTAAACTTTGTCTGCATTCTTCCTCAAGCAACAACATCTTTGGGAAAATCCTCACATATTTTCGGCAAGGTTTTTGGTGCAAGCGGCTTGGAAGTTGCGAGTAAACTCTTGCATAATGCCTTGAAAAAAGAAAAAGATGAAGACGTCAGAAAAGAGCTCAATAAACGGTTGAAGGCACTTAAAGCCTACTCTAACAGCCAAATTATGATCACTAACTAGAAACTGTAGCTTTTCCAACACAAATGAGAAATCAGAAGAAAAAGAAATTAGGTCTCTGGGAACTCATTTTTTTCTTTAAACTTTTTGATATATTCCGATTTTGAAACATGCCTTTTATTCCCCGCATACAACTTTTTGTTTGAGGAAAAGGAAGGCTTCTCATAGCAGGGAGGGGGAAACAATCCCCATTAACCTGTCCAATTGTCAGCGCTTAATTGCACTAATAAAAGATTTCTAAAAATGCCTCGTTAATTTCGCCAAAAAATCAGAAATCCAAATAATTGAATTGGGACAAGGCTGAACGGACTGGACTTACCCAAAAGGGTGAAAGCCCTTTTAGAACAAAATTAGAAATGTAGGTTTCTATGGTTTGGTAAGCACGATTTCAATTGTTGAAACCATTCGCGATCTACTTTCGCCTTCTCTTGGCGGCATTTCTTCCGTTGCTATCTGGATTTTGCTAACTTTCAGGTCTTTTATGAAGCGATTTCTCGTTATTTCAGCTGCGTCAACTGCTGTAGTTATTGCCTGTCCTCTTGCTTTCAAAGTTATTTCTTTAGCATTGTTTGCAGACAGACCTGTAATTATTGCTAGAACATAGTCCATGGGCATTTTATTTCCGACGAAAACAATTCCTGATCTTTCTACCATTTCATTCACCATTATAATGCATTTACTGGTGTATACATGCAACCTTACTTATAAGCGATTAAATAATATCTGAGAAAGAACTGAAATTAATTATCGATGTCTATCCCGACTTTTACCTTAATCTATTAGTTTGGTGGAATTTTGAATCAACTTGAGAACTGGAGTCGGTTTGCTCGAGTTATTTCTTGTTGCAATTATTCTTGCTCTCTTCGCTACTTTTCTTGGCTCAAGTCAGGCGAAGCAAACGAACGAAATGTTACTCGGGCACTTTTAGTTTTGTCGGGCAACGAAGCAGGTTTATGGCTCGGACATGGAAGAATGGCGAATAAAAGAACTGTCTGGATATTTTTCTAGCTTTGACAAAAATTTTGTTTAACAAACAAACCGCTATAATATAACGGTTTACTTGGTTATTGGCTGTCCACGAGGTGGGCTGTTCCGTCTGGGCAGAAGACTTTTTCGAATAAGGTGACTTTTGCAAAGCGAAGTTGGCATTCGTGGAGTTGCCTTTCGCATCCGTCACAATCACGGGATAACATTTTTTCATTTCACCTAAGTATGACACATGTCATATGTTGCTTATGCGCGTTTCTGAATAGAATTCAAGTTTTTATGATCTTACCTTCATTCTTCATCTATAGATGAATCAATACGAGGAGCACCGTTTTTTTAAAAAGAGCATTTTCTCCTTTTTTTATTGTGAGTATATAACCAGGAAATTTCTGATCTCTTTCACTGAAAACCTACTCTTAAGAAAATTTCCAATTTCATGAAGGTTATAGCTGCCCCCTATTTTCAGTTGATAACTACCAGTTTTTCCAATTTCAAGAATAACAAAAGTTGGACAAACAAGTTGGTTAGCGCCTAACTCGCTCAGTAGAGTTATTGCCTCTTTCCGGTTCATTTTTTCCACCCTCAATCCACATTGAAGGTGCATGGCTTATAACATTTTTTTTACAGTTTTCGGGCAAGTTATTTAACTTAAACTTACTTGAGGGATGATTAATTGTTGAGTTATTGCGGCAAACCGAATGGGGGATAGCGAGAAGATTTACGTTTTAGATAAAATCGTAGAGACTATATTTTCAAGTTTTCTGCTGGCTTGGTTCGTCAGGTTTGGGGAGGGAACCAATCCATTCGGATAGTTCCTTGAACATCTTGGCAAAACTTTCATCCTCACTTATCAGCAATTGTGTATATTGAGATAATGCATTGTCGTCGAGTTCTTGGGTCAGTTTTGGCAGTTTAAAGTCGTATTTTTCAATTATTCTCGGTCCAATGTCGAACGCTGGATCAGAAAGCAGCGATTCGAATTCTTGCTTCTTTTTGGTCATCTGGGCGTAAATGTCTTTTCTTATATCCGAAATCATAGCTTTGATTTTTTCGTTAATCTCAGGAGTCCCTTGTTTGATTTCTTGGCTGACTTTGTCTTCGGCTTCTTTTCCGCCCATTGCTTCTGCCATTCCTGAAGCCATCGCACTTGTTGCAGCTACCATTAAATTTGTAAATGCACCCATCATTGTGCTCATTAAAAGAATGGTCGTGTTTGCCATGGCGTTTAAGATTTTAGTTTCTCGATCCGACTCGCTTGACAGAGCTGTGCCTTCAATTTTTGTGTTTTGTTTTTCTTCGCTGATTTCTTTTCTTGCCATAAAACTACATTGTATTAGATAATTAATAATCTTATCACCAAAGATTCAGAGCAGGGAAAAACGAGCGTTAGGAACATTAATAACCTGATCTATCGTTTATTCCATAATGGAGTTTTTTAGTTGTCAAGTCCTATAGATGTAGTTCTTTGTTTTCATAATGCGTTCCGCCGAGATATTGCGGAGATTGATTCCTCAGTTCTTAACACCGCGCGCAGCAGCGGGGACCTAACACCGGTTTTGAATCGGCTACATTCCATGGATGAAATCTTGGATTATCACGCACGAGGCGAGGAAGCAGCAGTTTTTCCTGCAGTCGACAATGTCGCACCTCTCGTAGCCAGAGCGTACTTGATGGATCATCGAGAACTTGACAAGATGGTCGAGACCTTGGAAGATATGAGGCTACAAAAATCGCCCGACCCGCTCCTCGCGTCCAGAGCCACGGCGGTTCTAAATTCGCATCTGCGGATTCATTTAGACAAAGAAGATGCCCACCTCTACCCAATTCTAAGAGAGAAAACAACATTAACCCAACAAGTGGCGATTGGTGGAATTATGTCGAGTAAGATTCCTCCTGACCGGTTCCCCGCAGCGATTGCGTGGCTGTTCCCCCTGCTCAACCTGGTCGACCGAGTAACGGTCACGAGGGGATGGATGATGTTTATGCCTCCGCAAGTGTTCGCGGGCGTGAAGCCGATCATAAAAAATGCTGTTGCAGAAGGCTGGGATGCGATTGTGCAGCGAATTCCAGAATTAAACAACAAGTAATCAAGCGTGCTTTCAGGTTCATTTTTTCTTTTATCGGACAATTCAGATAATGTTTGACTGAAAATGTGCCTCCCCAAAACCTTATCCAAGTCACTTTCTGAGTTGGGCATTAAAATAGTCAAATTGGCAAATGTTTTAAACATTCAACATTAAATTAGGATGCATGATAAGTAATTCAGCTGTCGATAAACCGCTTGGAAGACGGTTCATTTTATCTTTGGCTCTGGCTTTTTTCGGAACAAGTATGCTTGATGTATTGTCAAGTCTATTCTTGGTTGATTTAGCTAAAACTTTCTTGGGTTCCCCCGACCTAATCATACGTAGCGATTGTAAGCCAAATTGTTACGATTTCAAGCATAGCGGCTATAGTTTTCGGAGTATTGAATGGTTTTTTGAGTGTAAGAGTTAAGCATAGAACGCTTCTGCTTTTTGGAGCATTATGCATTGTTATAGGAGCAGTTGGATGCTTATTGGCGCCAAACCTTCTGTTCTTGCAGATTTTTTATCCCTTCGACGGCATTGGAACTATAATCGTTGGAGCGATGGCTTTTACATTAATCGGTGAATCACTTCCATCAGAAAAAAGAGCACAAGCAATTGGAGTAGTGACTTCTTCAGGATCGTGTCAACTGCCATTGGATTTGCCATAGCTGGGTATGGCGCAAACATCGGAGGATATCATTCTTATTTAGCTTGGTATGTCCTGCCCGTTTCGTTAGTGGCTCTTTTTGTGGCATATTTTTTTGTGCCAAAGAGCCTTCATCAAGTTGCAGTCGTGAAGCAATCTTTTTCTGAAAGCTTCAAACAAGTGTTCCTAAACAAATCAGCTGCCGCATGCTTAATTGGCAACATGTTTTTGACTGCAGCGGGCGTGTGGTCTATCTTTGCAGCTACTTTTTGGAGAAAATACTATTCTTTACCAATAGAAGTTGTAGCATTGATTACTGTAGCTGTAGTGTTGGTTTATGCCTTAGGCGGGTTCATGGGAGGTAGACTCGTCGATAGATTTGGTCGGAAACGCTTTGTTGTTTATAATTGGTTCACAAGAGGTGTGCTGATTGCAGCTATTGTGTTTATGCCTAATGTCTACAGTGCACTGTTCATGTCGTTTGTTGCAACTTTGATTGGCGGTTTCGCAGTTACAGGATCACACAATTTGATTGTTGAACAAGTACCCAAATCTCGAGGAACAATGATGTCCATAAACGGGGTCTTCGCCTCTATCGGAGTCACTATAGGAACTGCTATGCGGAGGACTAGCGCTAACTCAAGGCTTCCAACTATTGGGTCTAACACTTGGAATTTTCGCAGTCATTGCAGCACTGATAATACTTTTCATTGCCAAAGAACCATGTTACCCAGCTAAGAACTCGATTTCTTAGTTATTAACTACCATTTTTTTGTGGCGGCGTCATTGTTACAATTAAATCTCTTGCAAACAATCCATCAGTGCCTGGTCCCGAATACTTTGAAGAAGGATGCATGAACGTAACAAACGCATCAAACCAGTTTTGTTCCTTATCAATTTTTACTCCAGACGAATTTATTACCGTAACAGAGCTGGATTTTACATTTCCGTATCCTTCAAAAATGATGCAGCCCGGGCGGAAGAACATGTTTCCATGGATCAAGTTTTATCGGCACAGTCCAACCTGCAAAAAATGTGTTACCATAAACCCTAACTTGGAGCTTATCTTTACTGACTAACTGATAATTCTTTTCAAAGGGCGTTCCGGCAAACATCGATTTTCTGTGAAGAACCCCCTTTGAGTTGTCACCTAAACCTCCCATAGGCACAAACGAATAGCCGTTTAGGGGTATCCATCCAGAGGTGAATTTCAAGTGCATCTGCTTCTCCCAAAGAAGATCTCTTTTCGATATGATTGACATTTATGAGCATTCTGGGCAGATTGAAATATTCTGGCGGATGAATTACTGCAGAACCAGCGCTTGCGTACATGACGTTGACAGTGTTTGATCGTGTAATTCTATGTTTTTTACCAGTTATTATTTTATTTAATATATCTTGCTCTGTGACTGATCCTGGCGGTTTTATGTCAAGAATATTGTATGTGACACTTGTTCTCTGATCAGCAGTTAAATCTTCCTTTTTAGGAAAAGGAAATATGTTATACCCGTAAGGTCCCGTTATTGACTCTAATGTTACTTCAGAAGGCTCCTGAGCTTTCTCCCACATGTCCTCCAAGGTATTTAGCATCGATTTAATGTAATCAATAGAATTCGAATAAAATAAGAGCTGGTGCTAACATTTCTTTCGTTTACAGAATAGTTTTGAGACTGGAAGAGATGTTTTCCATCAATTATTGTTACTCCAACATAATTCGCGGGAACATGCTTAACTGTGCCAAACTTTGAAAACGACTGTGCGATTCCCAAGTTTCCTCTTTCAACCGGCGCCAGAATTTTGATTAAGACGCCATTTGCCCTAAGTCTCTCAAAAATATCTTGTTTCTTGGGCAACTCAATTAACCCTTGAGACGAAGTAAGAATAACCACTTCATGTTCTGCTTTAGCTAATTTCTCATCGTACTCCAATTCAACCTGTTTTGGATTTATTGGGCTCTTTTTTTCAACCAAATAGTCATTGCTCAATACTTGGAACATTCTTGTCAATATCAACTGAATTGCGCCAAAGCTCTTCAAAAATAGCTGTAAATGCACCAACTATCGTTTTACAGTCAGTCCAAAGACAAACGTCATTTTCCTCTACTTTGTTTTTTTCAGATAGCGGTTTAATGAAAAGTAGAATTTCTTCATTATCCCTTATAACTAATGTAGGAAAATTTTTTAAGGGTAAAACAGGATTTCTCGCTTCAACGTTTACCTGGCCTTTAGAAGTTTCTCTTAAGAGTTTTTTTATGACTTCAAAATTTTTATCTTGAACCTCTACTAAACATTTGAATTGAATACTTGAATTGAAAGGAGAATTTTGGGCGAGTTCGAAAATTCCAAAGTCATCCGCCTGTGTTAAACCAACCACCGATGCTATTGTAAGCAATTGACTTTTGCTTTCTTGAATCATCTTTTGAAGTCTAGAGAAAATACGAGTTTTGCCTTCAAAAACCATGAATTTTTCTGAGGAATCACCCGCCATTCCAATGACGATAGATTGCCAGTCGTTCAGAATCTGATCCTTACTCTGTTGTAATCGCTTTACTTCTTCCATTTTTGCTTTCAAATACAAATCCAATAATTTTTCAAACGGAATCGCACTAAACTTTGCAGGATGCTCCAAAGTAACGCTAACCACACCCTTACTCTGCAAGTTTTTTAAAGAGGGGTAAAGTTGTTGCTTATTTATTTTTAAAGCAAGTGAAATGTCGCGTCCTCTCTTGAGACCTTTCTTTGATAGAAAAACGTAGATTTGGGCTTCTGTCTCGGAGAATCCAATCCAGTTAATGTTTTGAAGACGCGTTCCTCAGTCGTTTCTTTTCACCTACATCCAAGTAGTGGTCAGTCGAATCTCAGACTGACTACAGTTTATGATGCGAATATGTTATTTAATTTAACTAAGGAGCTAAAGTAAATGAAAAAAAAATATCTTGGCCTAAGTCTTCTGTTGCTATCAATCTTAGTTATTTCACTAGTAGCAACAGTTGGACAGACATTAGCCTCTACCAGAGCCAATCATAGAGACAACGATCGGATAGATAGCAATCTAATAATAAATAGTGGAACTGGAAGCCTAGTTTATCTCAATCTACCACCTTCAACAGCAACATCCGCTGTACCAAGTCATCCATCTAACCTTCAACTCCGCAGCTACCACTTCGACAAATCACCAATGGGTCCATTTGATTCAATTTTGGTTTACTTGTGGATCCCGCAACGAAATAGCTACAATCTCGCAGCACTTATTACCAATGCCCCAAACGTTCAGCTATTCCAGGACTTATGGTACAAGACTTTCATATGGTATAACACCACTGGAATTACAAGCAATCCAAACGCATTTCTTAACGTAATTCAAGTAGCAGACAAAGACCTGCAAATGTGGACCGAAAACGTAAATCAAGGACACGATGACAAAAGGGATTCAAACGATCAAAACAACGGTGTCTTCATAGTTAACTTTACAAAAGCAGATGGAGTAAAAATCAATCTTCCCTTTAATCTTTGGACAGGGTCGTCATTGACCGCTTATGGAGACATGAGTTTCACTCTACCACCATTAACTCTGAAATTCCGCTCAATCGCAGACAGCTACTCTGATTCAGGAGCCAACGCAACATTGCCATCCGGATATGCTCGACAACCAATCGCTGAAATGCGAACACCCGCCTGGGTAGAAGAAACCGTACCATTATGGCTTGGCGCTACATCCCCGCTAGAAGTCGCTGGGCACATTGACTATCACTTCAGCGAAGTCATAACTCCGCCTCTACCAAAAGTATAGGATACAGTACAAGTCAAACAACTCTTCTTTTTTCTTTTTTTTCGCCTAATAAAACCGGGTAGGGCTGATTTAGCTTGGAAAAACTTGTTAAAGAACTTATGAGTTTAGGCTTAACCTCACAAGAAGCGTACATCTATGTTTTTTTCGCTCAAAATAATTTCGACAAGAAAAAAGAAGTTATCAGAGAACTTGAAATTGGGGAACAAGAATTAACAGACAGCATCCAACGGTTAACAAAAAAAGGCTTCATAGAAAGAAAACTTGAAGATTCAAACATTTTCTCCGTTATACCCTTAGAAATTGTTATGGAAAGATTAATTAAAGAAAAACTAAGAGAAGTCCAAGAAATTAGAGAGTACAAGTTGCCTTGATTAAGAATATTTTAGGTGATGACGGCTTTTGAAGGAAAGAACAATAACACTTTCCCGTGCGAACATCTGTTTTTCTTCTTCTAAGAGCTAAGGTTTCTTTTTCTTACTCTTCAGCATCAATACCAAGCTCACAACTACCACTGCCACAGCTGCAACAAAAACCAAAATTACCGCTTCTCCGCTAATATTTGGTGTTGGTGTGGAACCACCTGTTGATGTTGTTTGGGTTGTGGTTGGCTGAGGGAGAGATGTGGTTGATGGTGCTGGAAAACTCTGAAGGTTGGGGCTTCCTTGTTGTTGAGCATATACTGAGGAGGGAACTGAACCGGGACCTGCAGCTATGCCTGAACTTGATGAACCTGGAACCGCAGATGCAGCACCTGCGTAGGGCGTAACCCAATAATTAGGTTCTTGAACCTGCAAAGAGATTGTTGCACTTGTTTGAGGTGGAATTACTATAGCTGAACCAGCTAACCCAAGATAAATTGGGTATGCGATGATCGACCCGTTTACTACTTGGCCAGGAGCTCCAACAACCTTCGGTGTTGAAAAACCGGTTTCGTTAGATGGGACCCAAAGCCATCCGTTGATTTGAACGGGTGCCGTGGGTACGATTAGATTTGCTACGCCATCAGCTCCGGTCGTAGCCCAAGTAATAACGTTGGCTTCGTATCCCCAGTAATATGATGAACCTATGACTGATGCCGATACTGAGGCGCCTGCAGCAGCCGTACCATTGGGATATTGAACGGTCACGGCAAGCGAGTTTGTTGGGAATTGATTGACGTTTTGTGTTGTAATTGTGAATGATGTTGAGCTTGAAATCTGGTTTACTGAAAAGCCGTATTCTATGGCGGGAGCTATGTAAATGGGCAGCGACGGGTAACTCGAAGAGCTTGCCGAACCACTGGATGGAGACAAAAGTGGAACAGGATAGATTGAGTTAGATTCGTTGTTCGCTGTTACCGTGAAAATGTATTGGTCGTTGGGCAGCTCAAAAGATGCGCCTGAATAATGCGTCTGAACCGACGATTCCAAGTAGCCGCTCATGTTGAATGCGTTGACGACAAAATAGTCTGCTTGGATGCTTGAGGTTTGAATTTTAACATCCACGTTGTTGAGTGTGGCTGCGCTGGCAAACGAAAAAGAACCTAAACTAGAAATGCCTAAACCTAAGATGCTGACGACCGTTATTAGAAATAAAGCATATCTTTGCATAAAAGCCCTTCTTGATAGTTAATTTTCTTCGGTTGATATAAAGCTCGCTAGAAATTCCAATGTGCTGACACCCTTCGAGGTATTGCAGAACCACGAGCTTGTTTGCAAAGATTATTCTATCTAGGCTTGTCTTGACTGTTGTCTTTCTTTTCTGCCGAGTTTTTTCTTTTTGCGTGCTTCGTCTATATCCTTCTTTTTTCGGGGTTGGGGTTTTCCCCGATCTTGTTCCCCTGTTTCGCCCTTTTTACTCATTTTATCGTCTCCTTCTAATTTGTTAGTCTATTCTTCATGTCCTTTTGACTCATGATGAGTTGAATCAAGGTGTCGCTCCATCTCTGCGTGGCTCTTGAAGGGTCTTCCACAGACTGGACAAAGAATCTCATTAGGATCTAATCCTCTCAACGGGACCTCTCGAGTGATTGGCATTGGTTCCATGGTTTTTTCAGCTACAAGAGTGGTCTCGGCGGGAACCATTAGTTCTTGCTCTTTCTCTTCTTTATGGCCCATTTTAATGTGGGTTTCTAAAGCTTCCATGTTCATGAAGCCCATGCCGCATATGGGGCAGGTTAGCTTCATGTTTGGCATAAGAACCCTGTCTAAAACATGAATCAACCCGTTGTCCGCTTTGATGTTAGTGTTTGTTATGTTTGCGTCGTTGATTTTGGGGTTCACGTGGAGATGCAATTTTTGCGCGTTAATTTTGACTTCTTGCCCCTGAATTGTTTTGACTGAATCCATTTTGCTGATTTCGTCAATGGTTAATTTTCCTGCAACGATGTGGTACATTAGAACTGCCGTCAACTTTGGCAGGTCCTTTAGAAGACCGTCAAATGCGCCTGGGGGAAGTTTGGCGAAAGCTTCATCGTCGGGCGCAAACACAGTGAAAAGGCCGCCTCTAAGAGTGCTAACTAGTTCTGCTGCTTGAAGTCCTGAAAAGAACAGTCTAAAAGTTCCTGTTGAAGTAATAATATCTATAATGTCTCCCATTCATTTTTCCTCCAAAGAATAATCGGGTAACGGTTATACCGATTGCTTGGCAATACGAGTGAAGCAAGAAGGCTACATATAGTATTGTGACTGTGGTTAATCAACAACAATAAAATTTTTGTTTTTTCAAATCTTTGAGAAACGTTTTTGAGTTTGTGAAGCCCCGCAACATTCTTTTTTGTTCTCTTTGTGTGGGTGTGGCACTGTAAAGTTGCACACTACACTTGTGGCTTTGGAAATGGTTGCTTTTTTGGTTTGGGTTGTTTTTCCTTTGTGGTTTGTGTGTGGGAAGTTGGGTTCGTGTACACTGTCAACGTGGATTCTATGTTGAGTAGTGTGGGTGTGAGTGTGGGGTATGTTGGCGATTCTATTTTTGTGTCAATGCAGGGTTTTTCTTTCTGTCCTAGTAAACTATTGTTTTATGAAGTTTAGTTAGTGAGCAAACAGTAGCGACTCTTGATCTTCCAACCATTATTGTAGTTGTCTCATCCTGTCCAGTTTGAGCGAAATGATAGATTCTCACCACACCGTTAAGTTACTGCTTTAGTTTTGCAGCAAATTCTTCTGCGTTTTTGAGGTCTTCGCTGTTTGGTCTGCCTTTGTTTATTCCACCAAAGTACTTGAGGAACTTGTTTGTGTTGAACCCAGCACACCCAAACTCACCAACAATCGTGTAGCCTTTTGATTGAAGCATTTCTTTGAGGGTTGTATGACATTTGCTTGTGTACTCTTCTACTCTTTGTTGACCGGAGATTCCGATTGGCATTCCGCTAGTTGAGAAAACAAAGGCTTTCTTGTTTGTGACTTGTGGAAGTTTATCTGCAAAGTCAAGAAGTTCAGGGTAGTTTTTTCCAGAGTCTATCCCTGACCCGAAGCCTACTAAATCATAGTTTGGGAGCTCTTCTGGGTTAGTTTGTTGTGGAGTTTTGACTTGGGCATCAAGCACTTTTTTGAAGACTTCTGCTATCTTCTGTGTGTTGTTATGATGGTAAGAATATATAACTATCAAACACTTCATGGCAGCTTCATTTTTCCTTGGCTTTCTTCTGGGAAGAGTTGCTTTCCTTTTTCAGTGATTTCGACGGCGCCCACTTGTTTGAAAATATTTAGGTTGTCGGTTACATTCCAATACTCGGCGAGTTTGCCATCAACTATGCGATAGATATCCACAGCCTTAGCCTCTATTTTTTTGTTAGTTGGAGCTAATCCCATAAATTCGCCTCTATGAGTTCCAGTGTAAGAGAGAAGAACCCACACTTTATCACCTTCAGCAATGATGTCTTCAACAGTTTCAAACCAGTCAGGGAAAGCGTTAACGCCCATAGCAATTAGCTGTTTGAGACCTTCTCGACCAATATTTTTTTCGTGGTCGATGTAATCTGGTGACACAAAATCATCCACTAAATCCAGCTTTCGTGCATTGTAAGCATCTATGAATCCACGAACAATTTTCTTGTTCTTTTCCAACGACATAGAATTCAACCTCTTTTGCTTATTTTTCATTGTCTAGCTAGTTCTCTCGTCCAATTACGGATACCATCTAAATCTCTTAAATCATAAACTCCAGTTTTTGTTTCTTTGTAACCTGCACTTTCGAGTTTATGCTTAATCGATGAGAGTGTTTTTTTGAAGAACCAGGACATTTTGTTGAAGTCATAGCATCCACCAAAGAAACCCAATGCGATTGGGGTCATTTTGTATTCGACAGCTTTATCCTCAAGGTATTTCCTTTTAGCGTCATCCATTTCTTTGTTCTTCTTTTCTCCTTCAGATAGTGGATTTGCTCCACCACAAGACACGAAGAGAGCTACCTTCTTTTTTGATAGTTCATTTTGATATTTCTTGAGAAAATCTTCAGGTTCGCTTGTCCATTTACCCATTTGGATTCCGCTTCCTACGATGATGAGGTCGAATTCGCTTATGCTTTGCACTTTTTCTTTTTTGGCGTCGACGATTTTGACTTCAAAGCCTACTTGTCGAAGAGTATCAGCGATAACATCCGAAGTATTTGCCGTTGTTCCATAGCGAGTTCCATAAACAATCAAAGCTTTTTTCATATTCTATGCCTCAGTTTTCACAAAGCTGTAAGCGTATTCGCCCTTTTTAACCAGTCTAAACAGCTTTCCCTCAGCTATCATTGTGAGAATTTCGGGTTCTTTGAGGTGATGGTCACTGAAAGATAGTAATCCAGATTGTTTTAGAACTCTGTGAAGTTCACTCAAAACAGCCTGTTTGTCCTCTAAGCCGTGAAAGACATCATACAACAACACAACATCTAAACTCTCATCGGGCAACCCAGTGGCGCAATCAGAAAGGATGGTCTCTACGTTTTTTAAACCGTTTTTCTCAACAATGTCCTTAACCATCTTTATGGCGAGTGGAGTAACATCCAAAGCATACACTTTCCCTGTTTCGCCAACGAGTTTGGATGCGCCAAGCACATAACCCCCCGGTCCACACCCAAAGTCAAGTACACGAAAACCCGGCTTTATGCTGACTTCTTTTAGGATGTTTTCTCTGGGGCGACGATAATCACGAATCTTGAATCCCAAAGCCATCAACCTAAACCCGATGCTAGACATTTTATGCGTCTACTCCTTAGAGCATCTTTTGATCCTGCTCAAGACCGCGATAACAATGTTTTTTCGTGTTCATAGGTGTTATGACAAAGTATGAGCGGACTTACTCTTGAATAAGAACGCGAACATATACGATTTTATTAAATGGCATTTAGATAAATTTACAAAAAAAAACGAAAAACAACACAACGCCCTTTGATGATTTTCTTGGCTGTTAAAAGCAAATGATCACCAACAGAATTTAGGAAAGACTTTAATAATTTATCAATTTAAGACATTAAAGGTGTTTTCTTTTTCAGCGTGTAAATTGAGCAAGAAACAATCCAAATCCATTAACGTGCTTATGAGTAATAGCAATTCCTCTAAACGATCGAACCGCGAAGAATCTGCTAAATTAATACTTTCGCCGTTCATCCACGTGTTCAATATTGATGAAAAGACCAAGTGTCTTTTCAATTCTTTAACTCTAAAGAAATTATATTTAACCAACAGTAAATACGAAAAGGTTTTATCAGATCTGAGTAAAGGCGAGCGCAGTAAGGGCGTCAAAGAATTAGTTGAATTAAAATTTGTGGTACCTCAGGGATTTGATGCGGAAAAAGTGTTTGATACTGTTGCAGGTAGCTTGCTTAGAAAAAAACCACAACCCAATCTTGCCTACATTTTGGTAACTGACTTCTGCAATTTCAGATGTGGCTACTGCTTTATCGAAAACAATCTAGACGGACCAAGTACCGCGATGTCTAAAGATTTGGCTGACAAAGTCATAAACGTCCTAACTAACGAGGCAAAACAAGTTCCAGAATTCCGGGTCACATTTTATGGGGGAGAGCCGTTTAGCAATAGCGAAATTGTTTTCCACATTATTGAGAAGCTTGAAGAAGCCTCTAAGAAATTCTTGTTTTCCTGCGTCACAAATGGAAGCCTAATAACCGAAGACATCGCTAAAAAACTTAAGCAACACAATGTTGGTGTAGGATTATCGCTAGACGGATGGGCCAACATTGATAAAAACCGCGTTTCAACAGATGGAAAAGAAACCTTCTACCAAGCTCTCAAAGCCTTAGCTATTCTGAAAGAAGCAGGCGTAAACACAGGAATATCGTGCACAATCACAAAACAGAACTATATGCACGCAGAAGAAATAATAGAATTTCTCCAGAAACTAGGCGTCAGAACCATAGGCTTCAACTTGTTAACCAGACTTAAAGAGCCAAGCAAATTTGAGGTACCAGATCCAAAACAACTCGCCCATCATCTTTTTGCCGCTTACTTAAAAGCAAAAGAATTACACATGTTTGAAGATCGAATAGATAATCGGCGAGCAAATTATTTTTTCAAAGAAATATTTCACATATACGATTGCCCCGCATTTGGCCAACTAATATTTTTTTCGCCAACAGGAACAATTGGCCCATGCCATGCGTTCTATCCCTCGGGGAAATATCAAATTCCAATCAAAGAGGATTTGAAAATTCAAGAAGAACCATTATTTCACAAATGGCTAGAAATAGGCACGCTAAAAAATAAAGACTGCATGCAGTGTGCCGCGATTGGAATTTGCGGCGGAGGATGCGCCTACGATATCTATGTTAAAACTGGGCAACTTGGCATAAAAGAAGACTACTTCTGCACTTTTCAAAATGAAATACTAAAGCTCCTAATTTCATACAATTTCTTGTTGGAATCTCACAAAAACAAAATTACAAAAGCCAAAAGTTAAAAAATTTCCAAAATAATCCAGCCAAGGATTTACTTCATAATAAACATTAAATAAAACGACATAATAGATCAATGTAGTGATTGTTTTTGTCAAAAAATAAATCAATACCTAACTTTTCCTCAAAAGAACCAACTACCGCTCCATCAGCAAAAAAATTGACTCCAACACAAAAGAAACGTTTAGAGAAGACTTTGGCACAAATGCCATCTATTGAGAAACTGGATCCTAAAATGTATGCAAAACTGCAGTCAACAATACGAGATGCCGTAGCGAAGACTTTACCGGAATATCAACAATGGGTAAATTCTTCATTGATAGCAGCCGATGATTGCCCGACAGAACTCTGTAGTTCATGTGGAAACGACTGCCCAACACAATTGTGTAGTGCATGCAGCAACCAATGTCCCACACCACTGAGTAACATTAATGAAATTATCGTGAGTGCTGTTAACGAGGCTATGTTGGTAGCAATTCGTCAAGCTTTGAACGAGCAGTTCAAGTAAGAAGCTGCTTTACGCTTCAGAAACCGAACGCTATCAACTGAAAAATAGTTTGCCTATTTACGCCATAAAAGTAGTGGATACCCAAAAACCAATGCTTATTGACGTTCCGATGATCTAAATTGCCTGTTTTTCTTTGCATTCCGCCAGTTTCTTCTTTAGTTCCATATCCTGCAATTCCATACTTGACAAGTAGCCTGAGAGCAAATAATCAGAGGGTAAGTACATTTGATCTAAACATTAAAGCATTTAACCTGACTCTTTTACATCAAAGAATAGATATCAAACCCGGAGAAATTCTAAATAAAAGTAACAACACGGAAAAGTCTAAATGGAAAAGAGTTCCTAACGCAGAGATTTATTCAACCATGCGAGATAGCCAAAAAATTTTTGAAGAAATAATTTTAAAAGAAGCTTATGATCAATTAGGCTATAATATCTCAAACTTGATCTTCAAAGATATTATCAATGAAGAATCAAAGCAGGCAACGTTGTCGGATGTTTGGAAAATTTGTAATGATTGGTTTTTAGAAGTTGCCCACGATTCCAAAGGGCAAAATATCGTGGTGGGATTTCATGTAATAAGCCATTCTGGTTTGATGTGGAGCATACTTCTGGCACGCAAATTAAAGAGAATTCAGCCCAGAATTTTGACAGTTTTAGGCGGTCCAGCATTCCTTTCAGAGCAAGAAGTTCTATCTGTCAATTCAGAAATTGACGTAATAGTCCGAGGGGAGGGCGAGGTGACAATTTCTGAGATAGCTAATTCTTATGACGGTAGTTTGGAATCAATAAAGGGAATCGATGGAATTTCCTACAGAAATGGTAACAACGGAATTGTTTCTAATACTAATCGACAGTTGATTAAGTCTCTTGATGCTTTGCCTTTTCCCGATTACGATGATTTACCATTACATGAATATCCTCAGAATAAGTTTGGGATGCCTGTAATGCCGGTTGTTGGATCTAGAGGCTGTATTGGAGACTGCGTTTTTTGTGTTGAAAAACGTTTATGGGGCAACACGTATCGGATGAGGTCACCAGAAAACATTATATCGGAAATCAAGAAGATCAAAGAAAAATACGGAACTTCAATCATCCGATTCAATGACAGCTCAATTAATTGTAACATCAAAGCGCTAGAAAAACTCTGCGATTTAATGATTGAAGAAAAACTCGAAATGAAATGGACAAGCAACGCTCAGAATCCGTCCCGAAATGAACAACAAACTTCTTAAAAAAATGCGGCAAGCGGGTTGTATGGGCTTGTGGTTTGGCATAGAATCTGGGTCCCAGAGAATTCTGCACAAAATGAAAAAAGGGTATGATTTGGAAACTGCTAAAAATGTGATCCGCGATACTGCAAAAAATGGCATTCGTGTCCAGATATTTATGATAGTAGATTTTCCAGGCGAAACTACCAGCGATTTTAACAAGTCTGTTGCTTTCTTGGAGCAAAACCACCAATTTATTGATCAAGTCAGCATTGCACGTTTTGGGGTTTTGCCTAATTCAGAAATTTCCCATAACCCACAAGAATACGGAATTGAGATCATCAAAGGAAAAACAGGGGTTAATTTTAGTTATTTGTATTCTCCCACGCGTGATAGCTATCGATATGAAAATCTACGTTTGGTTTGGAACCGCTTAAGTATGGAAAAAACAGTTGGCTCAAAAAGGAATTATCTTCCAAAAATAATTGTTCCATATTACTAAGAGTTTACTTTCACGAAAACGTCTCCTAGCTTAGTCTTAATGTTAATCATTAAAACCATAAATATTATCTTGAGAGATCATAAAGAGAGCAGTGATTGTTTTTGTCAAAAAATAAATCTACACCTAACTCTTCCACAAAAAACCTGACCCCAGCACAAAAGAAACGTTTAGAGAAAACCTTGGCACAAATGCCACCTATTGAAAAACTGGATCCTGCAGTTTATGCAAAGCTGCAGTCATCGATACGTGATGCCGTGGCGAAAACTTTGCCGGAATATCAGAAGTGGGTAAATTCTTCATTGATAGCAGCCGATGATTGCCCGCCGCCGACACCTGTATGTAGCTCTTGTGGCAACGATTGCCCCACGCAGCTTTGTAGTTCATGTGGAAACGACTGTCCAACTCCAAATAGAAAACTGGACGATATGGTTGTTAATGCTGTCAACGAGGCTATGATGGGAGCAATTCGTCAAGCTTTGAAAGAGCAGTTCAAATAAGAAGCAGCTTCACGGTTAGAAACCAAACGCAATCAACTGAAAAACAGCTCGCCCATTTACACAACAAAGGTGTACTGGCCACTATTTTTCTTTGCATTCCGCCAGTTTCTTCTTCAGTTCCATATCCTGCAAAAAACCATAAATATTATCTTGAGAGATCCTAAAAGTAGAGCGATTATTTTTGCCAAAAAACAAAACAACAACAAAAAGCGCCTCCAAAAAGCCCATAAGAATAAAAACCGAAAAGCAAAATCAACACCTGAACGCACCTTCAGAAAAAGTTCCTAATTTTGAAAAGTTAAATCCTGAAATTTATGCAAAACTGCAATCAACAATCAGTGAAGTCATAGAAAAAACGTTGCCCGAGTACAAAAAATGGTTAAACTCTGCATTAGGCAAAAAAATCAGTAGCATTGATTATTCAAATGGGCCATTGCAGAACATCGACAAGATGGTGGTTTCGGCAGTCAACAAAGCTATGATAACTGCAATGGACAAAGCTTTGAAGGAAAATGATGAGCAGCAAGGAATTATGGAAAAATGGTTTAAAATGAAGTTTTATGATGACGTTTCTGACATAAGACCTGAAAGCCGAGCATACTACAAATATTACGTTGAAAATTTCGTTAAACAATTTTTTACAAAAGAAAAAATATCTGGAAAGAAAATCCTTGATTTTGGATGTGGGCCAGGATATTTTTCCACGATTTTAGCCAAACGTGGAGCACACATAACTGGAATTGACAGAAGTGCATTTCTGATTTCGAAAGCAAATGAACTTAAACAAAGACTAGGACTTGAAAATGTAGAGTTTTTTCAAGGGGATTTTCTTGATTTTGCAAAAAATGTGTCTTCA
Source organism: Candidatus Bathyarchaeota archaeon (assembly GCA_963741295.1). Classification (GTDB taxonomy): domain Archaea; phylum Thermoproteota; class Bathyarchaeia; order Bathyarchaeales; family Bathycorpusculaceae; genus Bathycorpusculum. The sequence continues at coordinate 33,394 of CAVUHI010000004.1, read as the reverse complement.
GAAGAGTTTGACTACATTTTAGCGATAGATACCATTGTGAGTTTTGACTATTGCAGACAAACACATAATCATAAGGATTTTACCCAAGCTTTAAGCGAAATTAATAGAGTTCTGAAAGATGGGGGTAGATTTTTTGTTATTGAGGCACATCCGTTTTTCGGTCAACTTGCTAAAGGAATAGCACTCTCAAGCAAAGGACGTTTTCATGGTCGTTTGCCGAATTATAAGATAGAGTATAAGACTAAGGATAATCTGCATCATTGGTTTACCCTTGATGAAATGACAAATGGTTTTAGTGAGAACTGCTTGGCTGTTTTTAGGATTTATGAGCCTGATCCAAGTGTTGAATTGGAAAAAGAAAATCCTCATTTGTACAAGTTTTACTTGAAGTATCCGCATTTGATTGTATATGAAATATGCAAAGTACCATGAGCCCTTCAGCCTGAATTGAAATTTTAGTCTTTTATTTAAGTCCCAATCCTGCGTCAAGTCCACCGAGTTACCGGTTCAAGTCAACTATACAAATTGCAACTTTTTAGAAATCGCAATACCTTTCCTTAAGGCGAATCAGCTCAAACTTATGAGCTAAAAATCAATAACGCTCGCCAGTTATTTTGACGTTTCATCGCTATCATGTGATTGTTGTTGAGCAACAAGATTGGCAGCGCCGAGAAGGACGTGGGAAAAGTGGTGGACTGGAAAGATTATTAACAAACAAGGGGCGACTGAGGCGCTGGTGGAACGACCGCCGTCCAATTCCAGTGGCGACTCCAGAACTTTTCCGTGTCGGGATTCTGTTGACCCGTATCAAGCGGTTGCCCTCCAAAATCCGCCTGACCGTGCCATAGTTAGTATGGGATTGTGTCTATTTCGCCAGAGGTGCCCGGGATTCCTGGAGCATCGCTTGAGCCTTCAGCCATTATCGGTACTGCGATTTGGTTGCATGAGCCGAACAATCTCCCGATCTCGCTGACGAGTCTCGTTATATAGATGTCAGGTGGTTCGCCCTTCTTTTGCGTAGTAGGCAGCACCTAACCTCCTGGCTGCCCCTTCTGCAGCTTACGTGTTAGTTCCATTCTCCGCTCCGCCAGCCGCTGCGCGTAGGACTGGGGCATCTCTCCCAAAGGACCTCGCTACCGCTCAGTTATCAAATTGAGCTCAGCCATCAGCAAGTTGATAGAATTCACCTGTCTTGAGATTTGTTCAGTAACCAGATTCTTTCCCTGCGTAATCATGGTGCTATGTCTCCTTCAACTGTTAATTCGCTTGAATTAACGGTTACACCCAAGTAGGCTAACCGCATTGGGAGGTCAATGTTGTTTGGACCAATTGGGCTGTTCTGCAGAAGTGCACCCGCCGGATTAGGTCCCCAGAATCCTTTTGAATTTGGGAACGGATCTTGAAGTTCGAATATGGGTGCTTGGCTGGTAAAGTAATCTAAGAAGAGTTTATCTAACGCCGACTTGATTCCTGGGACATCGTTGATTATGTCATCCACTATCGACTCCACTAATGAACCAAGGTCCGAGAATATTGTCGAGAGTGAACTAAAGATTCCGGTTAGCGCGGCTTCTAGTGCAGACTTAATGGCGTTCACGACGGGGTCTGGATAATTGCCGAAGATATCCTTGAAGAAATTGTTAATTCCATCTGTTATAGCCTTGTTAAGGTCGAAACTGAATACAGGCCAGCACAAAGATCGGGACTTGGGGAACGACGTAGAACATCCACCTATTTGGGCAGTTCAGAATTCCAGGGTTGCCTGTTCCATAATAGACGACGGGTTCCGCCGAGACGCTGATCTCAGTTACCATGTTCATTGGGCTTAAATCGATAGGTATCTTGATGTCCCCCCCTCCAAAGAGTGTTATCCCTGGGAAGTCGATGGCGGGAACTATGGTCACTCCGAGGATCACTACGGCGTCAGTGTGAAACGCCAGGACAGTTATCTTTGGTAAGTCAATGTTTATTTCGAACTTCAGCTCGTTCCACAGTACTTTAAGGTCACTTACCTGTATCGACCCGTTTGGTTGTCCGGGCGCTGGATTTTGCAGATTTATGTTCCCTCCTGCAAGAGAGGTTCCCACCTTGTATTTGACGTAGATTGGAGATGATCCGTATTGGCCCCACGGTTGGGTTGCAAAAGGATTCCCCGGCCAGACTGGAAGTGCCGGAGCAGGAATCTCGAAGATTGTTCCTCCATTCAACACGTCGTGGAATATCTTTCCGAAGGTCTTTGAGGAAATGGCAAGGGTCAAATCGCTCGGTCCTGTTCCAGGGCGGCTCTTCTTAACCTTCGACACCGGCGGCGCTAGGCTAGTTCCAGGTTGGGTTGTACCAGAAGACACTCCAACTACGTAGTTCAATTGGAAGTTATCAATGTTCATGAACACCTTGAGTTGGTCTTCCTCAACCGCGGGGTTGTTCTCATTTGGTATCGCGGCTGGACTTAACTGGAGCTCCTTCATGACGCCGTCTAAACCTAGCGATTTGAGTGGAAGCGGTTGCCCGATGAAATTATTTGCATAAAGGCTTATCCAATTTAACGCTTGGTTACCCAGATCCTTGGCGTAACAATCGAGAAGTCTCCGTAAGCCGTCAGGCTTTATTTCTGTCACATCCAAGGAATTGATGAAAATGTTCAAGAACTGATTTAATGGTGGTTTCTTAAGCCCTAGCTCAACAAAAAAATCCAGGTTAAAACAATCGAACTCATTCTCTTCTGAAGGACAAGAGAGCCCTGCAGAGGTTTCAGCGTGAATTGCAAGTTGTTGAGCTGGTAGAGGTTTCTGGATTGTAGATGGAAGAGTGATTGCATTTCCAGGATAGAAGTCGATTGCAAGATTTAATAGCTGAAAAATAAAATCCGGCGAGAGTGGCAATTGAATGTTAAGCGGCAGCACAAGGTTTGTCGGAATAGGGAGATCCAGTTTCGATATCAACGGATCTCCATTCGCTGCTACACTTGGATCAGCCACAATGTTATTGCAAGCAAGTTGGGGATGTTTAGTAATATATGGCGATCCGTAATTAAAGAAAGAAGGAAGATATTTCATCGCTCGTTTTATCACGCGGTTTATTCCATTCTCATGAATTGCTAAATAGAAATCGCAGTTAGAGGTTTTACTTGAATAATGAGACACAATAATTCCTCAATAATCCCACAGGTTGTTAAAATAAGAAACTTTCCTGTAGGCTGCATACAATCACAAATAACTTGTGAGAAATTGTCCAAGAATGCCCCAAACGCACCTTTAGAATTACAAACAACCTTGAGGACCTAAACGCCCATCACAAGCTAAGGATAGATCTGCTGCCTCTCTATGAGAACTTTGGAAAAGGCAAAGAAAGCTGAAGAGTTGCTATTTCTTAACCTGTACCAAATAGGTGAGAAAGAGAACTCGATAGTAGCATCTTTTCGCAAACCCTCAAACCAATCGTTTCTAACAATTTAATATAAAGGACTTTACACAAAACAGGAATCTAAGCGAAAAAATAGCCTCTTAAAAATCATATGTAGACTCTGTATTAATAGGGGACCTGGAAGATTGTGGTTAGGCCGCGGGGATTTATACCTAGATGCGCCTTGACATCAGCCGTTTTCCTCTTTTTTCAGTTAAGACCTGACATTAGAATAGTTTAATTTTAGATCTATAGAATCATTAGAATGGAAAAACGATTGGAAAAAGAATTCGGGAACACACATAGCTGAGAAAAAAGGTTGACGTTGGGCACTTAACAGTTTTGCTATTGAGGCTTTGAGCAACACTGAAGAATGAAACAAGTAATTATTTCTATTTTTTTCCGAAACTAAGAGTTTACCTGCTTACTAAGACCTCAGTCTCTTATTCCCCAAGTACTGTGAATGCATAATACAGGTGAATAGCTAGAAGGATAAACAGGGTTGCTGCGAGGACTAAGTGGATTTTAGAAGCCCATTTCCACTTAACGGCTCTTCTCAAAACGAGGGGATTAAGGCTTGCTGTAGCCCAAGCTAGTGCAGCAACAGAGAATCCCAGAACTCCATGCAAGCTCCTAACAAAAGCAATGTTTCGAATCACTAAGCCGAAAATGAATTCTCCAGTCAGATAAGCTGCCATTGCAACGACCACCAATTTATGCACGGGTAAAGGCTTAACACCAGCAAAGCGCCCGAAGCGGCCTGAAACTAAGAACCCTGCAGCCAGAGTTGCCATGACTAGAAGAAAACTTATTCCACCCAAAGAGCAGTGAAATTCAAACTCTCCCTCTCCTCCACCATTGTCCCCAACCTGAGCCTGTACTGAAGTTATCGCCATCGAAAACAAGAGAATTGACAATAAAATGATCAATATTAAGGGGATTAGTTTCAACTGGAACCTTCCAACATTTTTTTCTAAACTCACATCAATGCACAGCACATATAAAACTATGTTACTGTAATCCAGCAGCAATAGCTTGGATGCATAGCTTCAGGCAATTGTTGCCAACTGCTATCTCGCAAGGGTTTTCATGTGTAGGTAACTCGATTGTTTATGCAGTTTTTGTAGCCTGAGAGTATTCATTATGGACAGCAAAAATTGAACCAAAAACTGAAGCATTATGTGGCTCTATGATTTTTAAGAGTCAATAATGCAATGGAACGACCTTCATTTTGCATTTCCCCCCCCCCAAAAAAAAACTAGTAAATGGACTTACAACCAAGACATCAGTTTTCTAATTCCCTTTGAGCAAAAAACCGTTGTCAAATGCAGTTCGACAAATTCGCTTCTTGATCTTTTCCTGTTTTAAAGCTTCTTTATTCTATTTTCTCAGGTATGCGCTTTGAAAAGGCTATGCTACCGGGTGTTTGCGCATGTAAGTTTAGCCTTCAGTATTTTCCGCTTGAAAAGTAATCTAAGGTGAAAATTCTTCGATGGAACCTTCACGATTTGATTAGCACTGGGCGGGGATACTAGACCAATTTACCAGTAAAAGTGGTTCTTCAGAAACTGACTAAACCAATTCTGGGCGCTTGTAAGAGCGCAGTGGCAATTTTCTTTTAAAAGTCAAGAAGGTAAGGGAACAACTTTGATTATAAATTTACCCTCCTCAATGAGATAAACGCTAAATGGGTTTACAAGCAATTATAAGTGTTAAAAATCTCATATCGGAAATCTTTCTTTAGTTATTCTGGATTAAGATCATCTGTGCTCCTTATTCTTAATTCATAACTGACTTATTATCAAATCATTAACTATCCCGCTGTGGGGCATGGTTAATACAAACCCTCAATCAGAATGGAATAGTTGTAGAAATAAGTGATATAGCTGCTGCAAAACAGAAAGAGCGGATTCGAATTTTACATGTTGACGATGATGCTTCTTTTCGAGAGATTTCCAAATTATTGCTCATGGATCTAGACAAAAGCTTTGAGATTGACCAAGCCAGCTGCGTTGATGAAGGTCTTAGCAAATTGGCAAATGGACTTTATGATGTGGTTATTTCTGATTACGAGATGCCCAAAAAAGACGGTCTTCAATTCCTAAAAGAATTGCGTGAACAGAAAACAAATATCCCGTTCATCTTGTTTACCGGAAAAGGCAGAGAAGAAGTAGCCATAACCGCACTAAATCTTGGAGCTGATGGATACTACAACAAACAAGGCACAACTGAAACGGTCTATGGTGAACTGTATCACGCAATAAGATTTTCGGTAAAACACAGAAAAGCAGAGCAAGAAATCTTGGAACAAAAACTCAAAGCCGATAGATACCTAAACGTGGTCGGAAACATTGTTCTTGCTTTAGATCTCGAAGGAAAGATTACTCTCTTAAACAAAAAAGCTTACGAAATTCTAGGATACGAAGATGGAGAACTTGAAGGAAAAAATTGGCTGGAAATGTGCATTCCCAAGGAAAGCCAAAAAGAATTGAGAAGTGTTTTTAAAAGCTTGGTTCAGGGAAAAGAAGTAGCTCCTGTACATTATGAGAATTCTATTACTACCAAGAAGGGCGAAATAAGAACAATCAGCTGGTATAACACAAAAGTAGAAAATGGTGAAGGGCTTCTTATTGGAACTTTAAGTTCAGGCGAGGACGTAACTGAACGGAAGAAAGCTGAACAGATTTTGCGTGAAAGCGAGGCGAGTTACAGGGAACTGGCAAATTCTATGCCAAATATTGTTTACGAATCTGATTTAGCTGGTAAAGTTGATTATATCAATGAAAGAGCTTTAGAAATTGCGGGCATTTCAAAAGGGGATTTTGAAAAAGGATTAAACATCATGCAATTCTTAGTTCCTGAAGACAGAGAAAGAGCAGCGAAAAGCATGCAACGATTACTCGCAGGAGGCGACTATATTCCTGCCGAATACGAATTCTTGCGAAAAGATGGAACCACTTTTCCGGCTCTTATTGCTACCTCTCTTCGAGTATCCAAAAACAAGGTGACTGGACTTAGAGGGTTGGTCATAAACATAACCGAGCAAAAGAAAGTCGAAAATCTTCTCAAAAAAAGTGAAGAGAGATATAAAGAACTTGCTAACTTTTTGCCTGAAACAGTTTTTGAAACTGATCTGACGGGGAAAATTACTTTTTTTAGCAAACGAGCTTTTGAGATAACAGGCTTTTCACAAAAGGAATTTGAAAAAGGGTTAAACTTACTTTCATTTGTTGTTCCTGAGGAACGAGAAAGAGCAAAAGAAAATCTGAAGAAAGCATTGAACGGAGAAGAACATGGGGCAAGCAATGGTTCTAGCGAATATACGCTCCTTCAAAGAAACGGCTCCACTTACCCTGCAATCGTCAAATCAGTTCCCATTATTTGCGAACGAAAAGTAACAGGGTTAAGAGGATTGGTTATAGACATAACTGACCGGAAAAAAATTGAACAAACAATTAAAGAAAGTGAAGAAAAGTTTAGGAAAGCGTTTGAAACTTCACCTGATGCATGTTATATTGGCACGCTAGAAGACGGTGTTATTGTTGAAGTTAATGATGCCTTTTCACGCATTTGGGGCTACACAAGAGAAGAATGTTTAGGCAAAACATCGCTGCATCTTGGTCTTTATGCGAAAGGTCCTCCAGATCGGCAAAGAATGCTGTCTGAGCTCAAATTGAAAGGTCATTTTAGCAACTTGGAATTCGATGGCAGGAGAAAAAACGGAGAAGTATTCCCACTTCTTTTTTCAGGAACGATACTTGAAACAAACGGTAAAAGGTTCATATATGGTATACTTCAAGACATCACAGAACGCAAAAAAAATGAAGCCGCTCTTGTGCAAGAGTGCAACAAATTTAAATCAGTTACAAAAGCAATCGGTGCTGGTCTAGTAATTATAAATAAAGACTATCGTGTGGTTTGGGCTAACGACTTCATAAAACAGTACAAAGGCGATGCAATAGGGAAACTGTGTCATGCTACACTTAACAATTTAGATACACCTTGCCTTGATTGCGGTGTATCAAAGATTTTTGCAGGAATAACTACTCTTGACTCCCATGAATACTGCTCCACCACCGTCGATGGCACTCCATATTGGGTTGAAATTGTCGCTACCCCAATTAAGGATGAACAAGGAAATATTACTTCTGCAGTGGAAATTGCGTTAGATATAACTGAACGCAAAAAGGCTGAAGAACGACGCAAGGTTTTAGAGAGAAAAGTAAAGAACTATTCCGAACACCTAAAATGCATGGTTGATCTGAGAACCGCACAATTGAAGGATGCGAATGAGCGCCTTGTGAAGTCTGAACGTTTTTCAGCTATAGGTGAACTAGCGGGCATGATTGGACATGACTTACGTAACCCGTTAGCAGGAATCAAGAATGCTACCTATTACTTAAAAAAGAAAGGACAAACAATTTCCGAGGCTCAGACTAAAGAAATGATTGAAATCATCGATAAAGCAATTGATCACTCAGACAAAATTATCAATGACCTTCTAGATTACTCACGAGAGATGCATTTGGAATTAACAAAATACTCTGCATATACTCTTGTCGATGAGACTTTAGAAATGATTAAAGTTCCAGATCGAATAAAAATTGTCAACAGAGTTCAACAAGATAATTGGATTTGGGTTAATGAAGACAAGATGCGGCGAGTTTTCATAAATCTTGTTAAAAACGCGATTGACGCCATGCCTGAGAAAGGTACACTCGAAATCTATAGTTGCCCAAGAAATGATTGTGTTGAGATTGTTTTCGCTGACTCAGGTGTAGGTATACCTGAAGAGATTATGCAGAAACTCTTTACTCCGCTGTTCACTACAAAAGCGCAAGGAATGGGCTTTGGCTTAGCCATATGCAAACGTATCATAGAGGCACATGGGGGCACAATTAAGGTTAAATCAAAAGTAAACAAAGGAACAACATTCATCATACGTTTACCCCCCACAAGAAACTGAACGGTAAACATATCTACAAATGACATTGCGAATGAACAAATGATTAGAGAAGAATTCGGGGAACATATAGCTGAAAAAAGAGGCTGGCGTTGGAGCACTTACCAACTTTGCTTTAAGGCTTTGCATCAAAACAAAAAAGTTGTTTTGTCTATTTTACTCTCTTAATCTCATCGCTCAATAAAATAGATTGGTTTGAGGCTTTCTCCAATAATTATATTAACAGTCAACGAGCCATTGGTAGTAAACTAAGCACTTCTAAGGTTCAATTGCATGACGACCCCAAAAAAACGAAGCCTCATCATAATAACCGTCATTATCTTGGTCGTAGCCATCGTCTTAAGTTCATTTGTTTACCTAAATTCTCAGAATACTTACTCAGGCAAAACAGAAAACCTTTCTTTTGGAACATTTTTGGCAGGCAGCAATGAACCTTACGCAGAACTTGTTTACATCGCTCAAGATGAAGGTTTCTTTTCTCAAAATGGCATCAACTTGACAGTAACAGATTACTCGTCTGCGACAAACGCGCTTAACGCAGCTATAAACAATAAAATTGACTTAGTTATCTCTTCAGAATACGCCTTTGTAACAACCAATGTCTTAAAACAAGGAACTCTAAACATCATCACAACAATCGATAAAACACAATCGGTTTCAATCGTCTGCCGAAAGGATAAGGGTATTGAAACGATCCCTGACTTAGTCGGTAAAAAAATTGGACTCACATTCCAAATTGCACCCCAATTCTATCTCTCAAGATTCTTAGAACTTAACAATATAGCTCCTCAAAGTGTAACCCAAGTTAATATTCCAACAACTCAATATGTGACGGCATTAGTAAACGGAACAGTAGATGCTGTGATAGTCTCAGGATCAACCGTTAATCAAATTGAAGACCAGCTACCAAATGATACAGTAGTTTGGTCAGTGCAGAGCGATCAACTATTAGACATAGTTGTTTCTGCAAGGAATTCGTGGATTACACAACATACCGATTTGGTCACTCGATTCCTAAGTTCACTAAGTAAAGCGGAAGATTATTCAGTTAATCATGTCGCAACAGCCCAAGCAATTGCCCAAAAAAGACTAAACATCACAACTTCGACAATCTTAGCTAAATGGTCCAACCATCAATTTTCCCTGTCGCTTGACCAATCCCTTATTTCATCAATGCAAGACGAATCACGCTGGTTAATACAAAGCAATTTGACCAATGCAACACTTGTTCCCAACTTCTTAAATTACATTAATACTGACGGGCTTAGATCTGTTAAGCCTGAATCTGTTAATATAATTCAATGAGGAGCAAGATTCTGAGACTTAAATTTGGAAAAAAAGCCGCCATTACGGCAATCGTTGTAGTAATTTCAGTTGCTCTCATTCTGGGTTCTTTTATTTACATTAATTTTCAAAGACCAAATGCAGGCAATATCGAATCAATCACCATTGGAACAGTTCCTAACGAAACCAACTCACTAATTTACGTCGCAAACGACCAGAAATACTTCGCCGCCAACGGTCTAAACATAACTCTCAAAAGCTATCCTTCGGGCTTAGCAGACGCAAAAGCAGTCCTAAACGGCGAGATAAACATAGGCATCGCAACCGAATTCATTGTCGCTGAAGAAGCATTTGACAACGTGAGCCTTTACGTATTGGGAACCGATAGTAAATTCTCCAGCTTCTCGATGGTTGCCCGAACAGACCAAGGCATAAACGGTGTTGCGGATTTGAACGGAAAAGTGATAGGAGTTTCGTTTGGAACTATTGCACAATTCTATCTTGGAGATTTCTTGAACTAAATAACTTAAACTTAAGCAAAGTAATCCTAGTTAATGTTCCATTTGCGCAGTCACAGGGTGCTTTAGCAAACGGCACTGTCAATGCAGTTTTAACGCTTCAACCGTACGTTAGCCAAATCGAAAGCTTACTTGGAAACGAGGTTGTAGTTTGGCCAGCTCAATCCAATCAGCTTGGTTATAACGACTTAGTCTGTTCAAGGAGCTGGGCGCAACAACATCCTGATTTAATCATTCGATTCTTGAAATCATTAATTCATGCTGAAGACTTCATTATTAATCATCAAAACCAAGCTATAGACATAGTAACAAAGGCGCTAAATTATTCTAGCACATACCTGCCTTCTCTTTGGTCTAATTATCAGTTCACAGTTTCCCTTGATCAGTCTCAAATTTTGGCTATGCAGGATGAATCGCTTTGGTTGATTCAAAACAATTTGACCAATGCAAATACAATTCCGAGCTTTCTGAATTACATTTATTTTGATGGGCTTGAGACAGTAAAACCTACATCCGTAAATATCCTAAGATGAGGAAACAAAAATGAAATTAAAAAGCCAACTGATGATCAGCATTATTATCTTTGCAATTATTTTGATAATTGTTTCAGGCTCCATTATCGTTACTGACCAGGAACTGACTCAAATAAGCAATAATGAAAAAATAGCGAATACCCTTAACACTGGAGCAAGTAGTCTTGCGTACATTTCGAACGATTATTTCCTCTATCAGCAAAACGACCAGTTAACTCTTTGGCAAACACAATTTTCCTCCCTTACCGAAGACCTATCAAAACTAAATTCTAGTGTTCCAGAACAGCAGACTCTAATAAACAATGTTAACGATGATTTGCAACGTTTAGGCACAGTATTCAACAGCTCAGTGTCACTAGTTGAGGGTATACCTAATGATGGGCGGGTCCATCCAGAATTAAATACAGCTTCAAGCAGATTGGCCGTGCAAAATCAAGCGCTTGCTTTCGACGCTTCGATTCTTTCTTCCTCTTTTGAGGCGCAAGCCAGCCAGGTGAAACAAACAAACAATATTCTAGTTTTTGCTCTATTGGCTATTTTCGGTGTATATTTTGTCACAGTTTATTTAGTCGTTTTCAGGCGTACGTTCAGCTCGATAACAAAGCTCCAAGAAGGAACAAAAATAATTGGTTTAGGCAATCTTGACTACTCTGTTGGATCTAATAGTAATGATGAGATAGGTGAATTATCCCGCTCTTTAATCAGATGACTGCTGACTTGAAAACAATAACTGCCTCCAAAGATGACTTGGAAAGAGAAATTGCTGAACGCAGGAAAGCTGAAGAAGCAATGCAGGAAAGTGAGCAACGTTATAGTTTACTTTTCAATTCTATTCCTGAAGGGTTTTGTCTTGTTGAGATAGTTCGCGATAAGAACAATTTAGCTGTTGACATTCGCTATCTTGAAATCAATGATGCTTATGCAAAGTTGGTGGATAGGAGCAGAGAGCAAATTATAGGTAAAACTACCCGGGAATCGTTTGGAGCTGTTGAGGACTACTGGTATCAATTATATGATAAGGTGGCGAAAACTGGAGAATATGTTCATTATGAAAACTATGTTCAGCTGCACGATCGTTTCTATGAAGTTTATGCTTGGAGAGCAGATAAGGCAAACCACGTTGCGATCTTAGCCACAAACATCACTGAACGCAAGAAGGTAGAGGAAGATATTGCAAGGCAGGCTGAGCTTATTGATCTTAGTCCTGATGCTATTGTTGTTAGAAAGCTTGATGGTACCATTACACTCTGGAGTAAGGGCGCAGAGAAACTGTACGGTTGGACAAAAGACGAAGCCATCGGAAAAGATATCAACACTCTATTAAAGACAGAATTGCCACAATCGCTTGAAGATATTCAAGACAAGATCAGTGAACAAGGAAAATGGTCTGGAGAAATTATCCATGTTTGCAAAGATGGAAGCAAGCTGGTTGTGCAGAGTTATTGGTTGGGAAAGTTTGGTTCGAACAGACAAATATTTGAAATAATGGAATCGAATGTGGATATTACCGACCGGATACAGTTACAAGTTAAGCTGGAAGAGTCTGCTGTCCGTCTTGAAGAATACGCTAATCAAATGGAGGAGCTCGCAAATAAAAGGGCAGAGCAATTGAAGGATTCAGAGCGCCTAGCAACCATAGGCGCCACTGCAGGCATGGTTGGACATGACATTCGAAATCCACTGCAAGCGATTACGGGCGATATTTTCTTGGCTAAAACAGATTTAATTGCAATTCCTGAAAGTGAAGAGAAAAATAGCGTCCAAGAAAGCTTATCGGAAATTGAGAAAAATGTTGACTACATTAACAAGATTGTAGCTGATCTCCAAGACTTTGCCAGACCTCTAAGGCCTAATTCAGAAGAAACCGATTTGAAAATCGCAATTGAAAACTTATTGAAAAAGAACGTTTTGCCAGAGAACGTCAAAGTAAATGTCAGAGTGGAAAACGACGCAACAAAAGTTGTAGCTGACTCCACTTTCATAAATCGCATTATGTACAATTTAGTTAACAATGCAGTTCAAGCCATGCCCAAAGGCGGAAAACTAACCATACATGCTTTCAAAGAAGCAAGGGACACGGTCTTAACAGTAAAAGACACGGGTGTTGGCATTCCTGAAGCCGTAAAAGGAAAATTGTTTACTCCAATGTTCACGACTAAGTCTAAAGGTCAAGGCTTCGGCTTAGCAGTCATCAAGCGTATGACTGAATCTTTAGGCGGCAGCGTTTCTTTTGAGAGCCAAGAAGGTAAAGGAACAATTTTCACTGTGCGCTTACCAACTCAAGCAGCTAAACAGTAACTTGACCTACAATTAAAAGATAGACAATTTCTTAGGAAAGATTCTATATCTTCTGGGCTGAAATTTAGGGCGAGCAATCGCTCTATGCTCCTTCATTTATTCGCCCATCTCATCCAAAAGTTACGGAGTGCGGCATTATAGCATTAGGCGAGGCGAAGGCACTTTCCAAGCTTTGAATTTTCAGCCAGATTCTTTTTATGGTTAAGATGGTTCGTTGATTTGAAGATCTATACTGCAATTATTATGTAGATTCCAACGGCAGCAATGATGAAGCCTACAATAGCATCGTTGTATTTCTCAGGAACATGTTCAAATGTTTTGGCGAGCCCTTTGCTTCCAACTTGAACTAGAATCAATTGGGTTAGAATTGAAGTTACTACAAAGATTATGAGAAGATAGAATGCGAATAGTACTCCAATTGTAATTGATCCAAGGAATATCGGGGCTATGCTTAGATCGGGAGAAAGCGCAGCTCCCAGAATCGCAAAATAGCCAATCCCATTAAGTTTCGCGGCGTTGTTTTTTCCTTTCTCAACCAATTTTTCTCCCGGAGTGACCTCTTCCTTTTTCTTTGACACAAGCGCTTTGGTGCCAATAAAAAGACCTGCTACAAACATTATGGATCCAACGGCATAAGAAATATAAGAGGCGATCAGGCGTGAAAATAATAGGCCTGCGATGGCGATTCCAAAACCCAAAGCCGCTGAAACAACGGCGTGCCCTGTGGCTGTTATAAGTGATATACCGAATAATTTTTTCTCGGTCCAGCCTAGTTTTTTGACCCAGAATGCAGATGGTAACCCAGTGGTCTGGAGCCGACATGTGTAAAACTCCAACAAGGGCAGCTCCAACCAACAAGGGTACAAGTTCATTCATATGAAAACATCAATCCAGGCAGTTCACAATTAGGTTAAGACCATTCTAAAGCTTTGTTGCTAAATTGCCAAAGTCAGTTCTTAAAAGACTCAATTAGACTCTGTAAAAATAGGTATCGAGTGGAGTGTGGTGAGGCCGCTGGGATTTGAAGGCGGACCACCGAGGCGACATTTTTCCAGTTATCGCCACAATGTCTGTTTAAGCTCCGCAGCCTTCTTCCCTTTTTTCCTAACAGTGCCCACTTGGAGGCTGCCCCATTGAATCAGAAGCAGATAGATGCTGCCCGGTTATCATTCGAATTGTCCTTTCAGGATTAACCCTTAATTTTGATGCAGATTTCCATGAGCTTAAAGAAATTATCAAGCGTGCCCTGCTTCTGATAAAACAGAAGCTTATTTCTTGAGCATTACTTTTTCTTATCTTCGTCAGAGATTGCGGGACGTAGCGCGTTGCCTTGTCCCGAAAATACTTTTTTTCTGATTTTTCTAGGTTCAACAAAAAAAAGAGTTTTTCGAATTTTAGCTTTCTTGTTGTTTGTCAAAGTGCTTGTTGATTAAATCGTTTTTTTCGCTTTCTTTGCTGCTAAAGCAACTGTGCAAGTTGCGACTGCTATCATAGTCACGATTAAAGCGAGTAATGTGTTGCTGAATTCTGGCACTGTCGGGCTCGGGGAAGCCGATGCAGATGTAGTTGAGCTTGGTGACCAGACGTAGTTTTAACGTACACGTTTCCTGTTTCGGCTGCCGTGAAACCGTTATTTGTGATTCTGAATTCATAGTATTGACGTCCGCTTATTGTTGTATATGAGACTTCGAAGGCTGTTGCGTTGACTATGTGCCATATGCCATCATGTGTGTCAAATAGTGCTGAGCCATCTTGATAAAGAGTTATTATGGATCCTGTTGATGTGTTTGAATAAATGCCAGCCATACTTGACAGAGTCGGGTATTCACTTGCGCTACTTAAGCAACCAGATGAAGCTGCTCCAACAATTATAACGATTAAAGCAACTGCAATTATTCCAACATTAAGCCTCTTCTTTTTTGGAACTAAATCTAGTTTGCTCATTTCTTGTCCCTTTTATTTATCCTCGTTGCAATGATCTGCTTAAAAGGTTTTAGATTAAGCAGCACGCCGCTTTGTCCCTAAATTATGTATTAAAGTAGGTTGGGGATGGGGAAGTCTTCTGCTCATAGCAATGGTAAACAGCCTACCAAGAGACCATGAGCAACCCTACAAGTGCAGTGAGAGAGACTTCGCCAGAGCCTTCCGACTACAAAGAAACCGAATCGCCTTTAATCTCAAAAACGATCGCTTATAGAAAATCCACTTCCACCCCTTCCGCCACTGGAAAGCCACCATAGAATACGCCAAAACTAAAGACATCTTACACGTCATGAAGCTACTCCGCCACAAAATATCCAAAATACTTTGCTCTATACTCAACTTATCACCTTCAAAAACGACGAATTCCACTCTGCCACCGCCAAGACCGTTGAAGACGCCCAAAAACTGGTGGAAGTAGGATTTGAATACGTGTGCGACTTTGGAGAAGTAAAACTATTCAGGAAGCGAAAGTAAAATGACCAAAAAATTGAACAAAACATCGCCAATAGGGCCACTGGAAATGTGGTGAGGCCGCTGGGATTTGAACCCAGGATCGCATACGCCCCAGGCATGTATCCTGAACCATGCTAGACGACGGCCCCACAAGGATAAATGCCTAAAGGAACCGAAACCAATTAAAAAACCTATTTCCCCCGAAATCTTACACCTCATAGACAAAGCGGTAGCCGAAGCAAAAAACAATCGCTCACTAAGAAATGAAATACCTCTTTTAGATTTCGAGATTAAAGATTTGGAAGCTAAATTAAAAGAAAATGGCGTTAAAAAAAAGATACAAAATGGCTTTAGCCTTTTATTGTTGCAGCGAACCCTTTTACAACGTCCTTGATTGATTGCGCTAATGGATGCCGTATATTTTCATTCGAAAGATTCTCCAGTCGTTCCACTCTAAAGTAGATGGGTGGATGCGTATCCAAGCCGACCCATTCTTGTAGGCGGAAACTCGGTGTTCGCTCAAAAAGGAGTCGGTGGAAACCGATTTTCTCCAGCGATCTTGCCATAACTTTGGGTTGTCCCATCATAATGACTGACGTTAGGTCTGCACGGGCTTCAAAGAATTTCGCTATAAAGAAAATTACCGTCATCACTACAAAGAAATAGATGAAGAACAACACCAAATTCTGGAATATAACTGGAAACAAAGCTAACAGCACATAAAACCTAAACAAGAACTCTGCACTCAACAATCCAAACAGGATAAGAGGATCTCTGCCTTTGAGGTGCCCAAATTCGTGCCCCAAAACGCTCACTACTTCAGGCTCTTCTAATTGAACAAGCAATCCAGTTGTTATCAGTACGATGCCTCTGCCGGGGCTGGGGCCGGAAGCGGCTGCGTTTGGAACCATTGTGTTTGAAACCACGATTTTTGGAACTTTATAACCGAAGCGGTCGGCAACTTTCTTTACGATTGCGTAAACATCGATTTTTTTGGTAGTTAAACTGCCAAGTCTGCAGGACACGTTATACTTTGTGAAGATTTTTTCTGCTTCTTGGCAGTCGATTGCTCCATGTTTTGCTATTATTTCTTCGTAAACTTCTTTCTTTAAAGCCATTAGTTGCTCAGGTGGAATTTGTTTGTAGTCATCAAGTGTACCCAATGAACCGATTGGTGGCTGATACTCTAGGAATTGTATGTAGGGGTTTTCTTCGCTAATTGTCCATTCGCCAGATCTAAGAAATTATTTTGTTTGAGTAAAAAATGAACGGGAATTGTGAAGCAATTAGAATTAAAGGAACAATCCAGAAGTAAGATGGGTAAAGAGCTAAGACAGCAATAAATAGTGCCGATCCAAACACGACAAAAACAAAGGTTAACAAGACTTGGGTTTCTAAGAAAAGGCGGTTGAAACTTTTTTCGTGGAGCGTAACTTTTTCGGGTACGATTTTTTCGCCTTCTCTCCAAGCAAAGTACCATGTTAGTTTGCGGGCTTTTTCCTCAAACAATTCGGTGGCGATTAGGACGTCTTGCCTTGCTTCCGTGAGAACTGCATCTGTAACATCCGATTCTAAGGGTATTATGTTTGCATTTATGGTGTCTTTGCCTGTTACTTCAACTTTGATAATTTGTCTTCCTTGCGTGTCGAGAACCGAGTAAGAGATTCTATTGCTTGTTGGCGAGGTTTCTCGGGATAAGTTTGTGAATCGTTGCTTTTGTGGAGCTAGGTACTGCGTATAAATGAAGTCAAATAGCTTCTCAAAGTAGGCTGGCGGAACTCCAGTGTCTATTGAGTAAGAAACAGATGCAGATACCATAGCTAAAACCCAGTTTATCTATAAGTCAAGTTGGCTTTTCCCAGTTATAACTTTATTGTTAACATGGTTGCTTTAGGATTTAACAAACGGGACAGCGTTTATTAATCTCCGAAAACATTGATAGGAATAGCCCAAGGGCAAAAAAGCTTTGTTGAAATCAAATCAATTATTAAGCAGGTTTGATTTCACAAAAGTTACATGACTTACCTTGGATTTGCAAGGTTTAAGAAAGCCGAAATTATGAAATAAGAAGGGAATGTTAGAAGTGGCAGAACCTAAAAAAACAATACTCGTTGTCGATGATGACAAATCGATACTTCGAACGTTCACACGTATCCTCCAAAAAAGCGGCTACGAAATAGAAACAGCCGAAACAGGCAAAGAAGCCATGGAAAAAGCAGAAAAACGCCACTACGACCTAGCACTCGTAGACATTAGACTTCCAGACATGGATGGCACCGATTTACTTAGTAAACTCAAAAAACAACTGCAACACACCGTTAAAATCATGATTACTGGTTTTCCATCTCTTGAAACCGGTGTTAAAGCACTCGATGAAGGCGCAGACGCATACTTGGTGAAGCCAGTGAAGCCTCAGGAATTATTGGTTCTCTTAGAAGAAAAACTTAAAAATCGCGAAGAATCCGCCGAAGTAAGCCATTAACCCTTCCGATTTGGCTGTTTTTTGTCTAATTGAATAGATTGAATGCCGATTGGATTTTATTTAAATTAACTAAGTTATGCTCACCGAAAAAAGGATATATTACAAAACACCGTTTCTCATTCAAAGCACTGGTGAAACTATACGTCTGCAACTAACGGTGAAGAGAACAACGGTGAAATGGTAGTTACGCCTTGGGAAGTTAAGGGCAAAGTAGACTACCAACGTCTTATCAAAGAATTTGGCACCCAACCCCTAACGCCGCAGTTGCTGGAACGTGTGGAAAGTCACACTGACAAACTGCACTTGCAGCTTGAAAGACGGATTTTCTTTAGCCACCGCGATCTAGACACCGTGCTTGACCTCTATGATAAAGGCGTCAAATTCGTACTCTATACGGGGAGAGGACCCAGTGGACCTGTTCACATTGGACATCTTGTTCCATGGATATTCACGTTGCATATTCAACAGAAATTTAAAACACGACTTTACTTTCAAATAACCGACGATGAAAAATACCTCATCAGCGACAACGCAAACCTCAAAAACACAGCGAAGTGGTCTTACGAAAACGCGCTGGACCTTATTGCTTTAGGATTCAAGCCAGAACATACCTTCATAATCTATGATACAAAAGACATTGACCTTCTCTATGATATAACGCTGGAAGTGGCTAAACGCATAACTTACAGCACCGCAAGAAGCAGCTTCGGGTTCCAGGACAGCACAAACATCGGCTGGGTTTTCTGGCCCGCCATCCAAGCTGCACCATGCTTTATCCACAAAAAACTCACAGGCGAAAACGTTCCAGCATTGATTCCTGCAGCCATCGACCAAGACCCCTACTGGCGAGTCACCCGCGACATAGCTCAAAAACTCGGTTACTACAAACCCGCCCAAATTCACTGTCGCTTTCTCCCAGGACTTGGCGCTGGCGGAAAAATGAGTGCATCCCAACCTGAAACCAGCATATTCACCATAGATGAACCCGACATCGTCAAGAAGAAAATTTGGAACGCCTTCACAGGCGGCAAAGGCACTGCAGCTGAACAGCGCAAAGAAGGTGCTGACCCAACGATTTGCAGCATATTCCAATACTACTTCTTCCTCTTCGAAGAAAACAACACCAAACTAGCTGAACGCGAACGCAGATGCCGCGGCGGAGAAATGCTTTGTGGAGAATGCAAAAAAGACATAGCTGAAAAACTTAACGCTTTCCTAAAGGTGCATCAGGAAAATCGGGAAAAAGCCAAAGACTCAATCGAACAATTCCATATAAAACGAAAATAATTTTTTGTGAACCTTAGATTCGAGAGAATATCAACCTATAAATAATAAAAAAACAGTAACTAGTTGGAAAACCCTCGGGGATTTTCTATAGTAACATTTTCAGCTTTAAATGGAAAAATGTACGCCGAACTAAGTCAAAGGAGTATTTGAATGGAGTTTCCAGAAGAGATAATTCAATTAGTTCCCAAACGGATTGGACGACTAGCTGAGCTTGCAAACAACCTTTGGTGGAGCTGGGATGAAGAGGCACGGCAGGTTTTTCGTTCTTTGGATTATGAACTTTGGAGGGCAAGCGGACATAACCCAGTTAAGCAACTCCGCGACATTCCCCCTGAGAAGCTAGAAGCTGCCGCAAGAGATCCTGCCTTCCTTGAGCTATACGACTCAATAATTCTAAAATTTGATGACTATATGACAAGCAAAAAGGATTGGTGCGGAAAAAAAGTCCCCACTGACTTTGAAGGGCAGATCGCTTATTTTTCCGCTGAATACGCTATCCACAATTCACTTCCCATATACGCAGGTGGCTTAGGCGTCCTTGCGGGAGATATTTGCAAGCAATCTTCTGACAGTGGATTACCTTTGGTTGCCGTTGGTTTCATGTATCCTCAAGGTTACTTTCGCCAACACGTTTCTGCTGAAGGCTGGCAAGAAGAAGCCTACACGCAACTAGATTTCAGCGAAGCACCTATATCCCCCTGTGCCTGGCCTATGGGATGCGGTCCCATAATTGCAGTTCCGCTTGGAGACCGCCAAATATTCATCCAAGTTTGGCAGGTGCGAGTTGGAAGAGTGAACCTGTATCTGCTCGATACAAACATTAGCGACAACCGAGCGGAAGACAGGGGGCTTTCAGCAAGGCTCTACACTGCTAACCAAGAAGAGAGGCTGCGGCAACTCATCGTTTTAGGTATCGGTGGAGTTCGAGCCCTGCGGGAATTGCATATAAAACCAGTTGTATGGCACGCAAACGAAGATCACACAGCGTTTATGATGCTTGAGCGACTTAGAGAAGAACGCGCAAAAGGAACCCCTCTGAAAGAGGCAATCGATAATGTGCGAAAAAGCACTGTTTTTACAACCCATACGCCTGTCGCGGCAGGGCAACATATTTTCCCTTATCAACTGATGGATCGTTACAAAAGTAACTTTTGGGAATCTTTGAGTATTGACCGAGAAAGCTTCTTGAACCTTGGAAACTACAATGGTTTAGGTCCAGAAAAATTTAGTTTAACAGCTTTTGCCCTCAGGTTAGCTGGTCAAGCCAACGCTGTAAGCAAACTACACGGATCAGTCGCCCGTAAAATGTGGAGCGTTCTCTACCCAGAAAAACCGATAGAAGAAGTTCCAATATTAAGCATAACAAATGGTATTCATGCACCTAGTTGGCGAGCAGCAGAAATTCTCAGAACTATGCGCAAAACAAATTAAAGATGAACCGAGGCCAAACGAGAACGAAGAACAGTTCTGGAAATGTGCTCCTGAGATGCCAGATGAACAGTTTTGGAATGTTCACCAATTAATGAAGAATCGGCTTATCCGCGCCATTCAAGATCGTGCTCAACTACGTTTGGTCAGGGATGGAATTTCTACTCAGCAAGTGCTTGCAATGGGGGCTTTGCTTGACCCTTACGCTTTAACTATTGCTTTTACACGACGATTTACTCAGTACAAACGTCCTTACTTGATTTTATCCGATAGCGAACGTCTCAAGAAGTTAGTTACTGATCCTTTGCGCCCTGTGCAGATAATTTTCGGAGGCAAATCTCATCCAGCAGACACCGCTTCAAAAGAGCTCCTAAAATTCGTTTACAACGTAGCTTTGGATAAGCGGTTTCAGGGACGAATAGTGTTCGTTGAAGATTATGATATGAACTTGGCAAGAGATTTAGTTCGAGGCGTTGATGTTTGGCTAAACACACCAAGACGTTTGCAAGAAGCATGCGGAACAAGCGGCATGAAAGCTTCAATGAATGGAGTTATTAATCTAAGTGTTCGTGACGGATGGTGGGATGAAGCCTACAACGGCATTAACGGCTGGGCAATCGACAGCTTTAGAGGTGGAAACCCCGACGAAGAAGACAAGGCTGACGCTGAAGCACTATATAGTTTATTGGAAAATAATATAGTTCCTCTATTTTACGACCGCGACCGCAAAGGAGTACCGCATGGCTGGATTCAAGTAGCCAAAGAAGCAATCAAAACAGTCAACCCCGTTTTTAATGCTTGCCGAATGATGAAAGAGTACGTTGAGCGAATGTACGTACCGGCTATTTTACCTGAGGGTTCTATTTCTAACCCATTAATTGAAAAGGAGAAATTTTGATGAGTGAAAAAACAAAAATAGATAACATCAGCCTCAACTTGGAAGACACCATAATAGTTTTTGTTAGAAGCGATGAGATTGTTGCTGATATAAACTCGAAAGGCTGCGAGTTACTAGAGTCCTCAAAAGAAGAGGTTTTGGATAAGAACTGGTTTGAAGTTTTTATTCCTAAAAACGTACGCGAGGAGATGAGAATTTCTTTTCACCAATTGCTGGACGGAACTTCCCGAAGAGGACACGTTGAGAAACAGGTTTTGACCAAAAGCGGGAAAGAACGAATGATTAGTTGGCTTAACATACCAGTCAAAGATGAAAAAGGCAAGTTCACTGGAGCAATTTTTTCTGGGCAAGACATAACTGACCGCAAACTATTCGAAGAAAAATACGTTCGATTGGCATCATTTCCAGCTTTTGACCCAAACCCCATCGTAGAAGTAGATTTTGACGGAAAAATAACTTACACTAATCCAGCCGCAAAAAAAGTGTTCCCCAACCTCGAAAAAAAAGGTTTAGACCAGCCGTTCTTCTCGGATTGGGAAGCCGTTTCCTGCGTTTTTAAAGATAAAATCGCCGTTGAGTATTCTTTTGGAAGAGAAATAAACCTTGACGGAGACTGGTACCTGCAGCAATTCTCATACATGCCAATAGGACCTAGAATCAGAATATACGTTGTAAACATTGACCAGAAAAAACAGGCGGAAGAAGCCCTGAAAGTGAGCGAAGAAAAATACCGTTCTCTGTTTGAAAACCTGATTAACGGCTATGCATACTGCAAGATGATCTATGACGAAAAGGATGAGCCAACAGATTTTATGTACTTGGAAATCAACGCAGCGTTTGAGCAACTAACCGGTTTAAAACGTGAAGCGGTAATTAACAGAAAGGTTTCTGAAGCTATTCCGGGGACAAAAGAATCTAACCCCGAAATATTTCAAATATATGGCAGAGTAGCCAAGACTGGGAAATCCGAACGCTTTGAACTTTTCTTTAAGCCGCTAAACATTTGGTTGCATATTTCTGTGTACGGTCCAAAAAAAGACCATTTCGTAGCAATTTTTGAAAACATCACTAAGCGCAAGGAGCTGGAGCAAGAGTTGAATAGTTACAATAAGCGACTTGAGGAGGTTGTGGCTAAACGCACAGCAGAGTATGCTCAGGCAAACCAGAGACTGACCAATGAAATTATGGAACGCAAAAAAATTGAAGATGGATTGACTTTTAGGGCGATGATTTTAGATAATTTAACTGAAGCTATTTTTTTGGCGAATTTGCGTGGAGAATTTGTATATGCAAACCTTGCAGCTTGCGAATTATTCGGTTACCCCTGTGACGAATTCTTGAACTTGAATCTTTGGGGGGTTCTAAAAATTCCCGAAGAGGAAAAGAAAGAGTTAATGGATAAAATTCTAAGAGCCGAGCAAGTAGATTACCACACTGTTCAGGTTACGAAAAACGAGAAAGTTCCGATTCATTTGCGTATGAGTTTAGTGAAGACTGCTCACGGAAAGCTGATAATCAGCGTAGTTCACAAGGTTAAGGCGAATTAAAAACATGAGAAAACCCTTAGTTGGAGTTTAAGTAAAATCTTATTTGCAGCTATGCATAGCTTGAAGAAGGCGAACGTCATGAGTGACAAGGAGCTTAAAGTAAATAAAATCAAAGATGGCACCGTAATCGATCACATCCGCGGCGGATACGCTTTAGACGTTGTGAAGATTTTAGGCATAACTGGCAAAGAAAAAAAAGTCATGACCATCGCCATTAATGTTCCCAGCAGACGCTTTGGAGTTAAAGATATCGTAAAAATCGAGGGAAAAGCACTTAATTCACAGGAAGTTAACAGGATTGCGCTTGTTGCTCCACGGGCATCGATAAACTTCGTTCGTAACTATGAAGTGGTCGAAAAAATGGTGGTTAAACTGCCTAAAACCATCGAAGGCATCGTCAAATGTGCTAACCCCTGCTGCATAAGTAACAGCAACGAACCGGTTGTTTCGAAATTCTATGTTAAAAATGAAGAACCAGTGTTGCTCAAATGCCATTATTGCGGAGTCACAATTGAACAGGCAGATGTTTTGGCGCAACTCTAAGGTAACCGTTTTCTTGCCAACAAAAATAATACTTCAAAATCTTTTCGAGTCATCAGCGTTTTTCCTTTTCCTATTTCTGGGCATTCAAATGTGTAATTGAAAACGTGTTGGTCTTTGTCTTGGTCAAATTTTAGTTCAAAGGGATAGAACCTGCAGATTAGGGGTCTTAATGCGTAGATGCTGCATTGGTTATCTTTTAGGAAGAAGCATTTACCTTCACTGTTCTTTTTCATTTCATAACAGTAAGGGTTTTTGTTGGCGATTTGTTCGGTGAAGGCTTTTTTGGATAAGCTTGTCTCAGTTGATATTACCATTGTTTCTGACTCTAAAAGCAAGATATGCCTTATTTTTTCTTCGGTGTCTCCACAGCATAAACCGCATTTGCTGCATTCGAAAACCACGTTAGTTGGGCAAACGAAATCCACTTTGATTCAACAGACATCTAATTCTGCTTTAGCCCATAAAAACCTTGGTTACAACTTCTTGGTTTCTTCGGACAGTTTTGCACGATGCCCTTCGCCATACTGGAAGGGTCTGCCCAAGTTTTTCTCCAATTTCTTCTTGAACACTTCATCCATATTCATGTTTGGACAAGCTAACCGGCTAGCATCCAAAACATAGAACATAACGTCGATAAATTCCTCGGCGATTTTTTCTTCAGGCAATCCCTTCTTCCATGCGTCGCTAGCTTCCCCGAGCTCTATGAAGGCAAAAAGCAGTTTCTTTGGAATATCTTCGGGTTTATTGTAGAAGCCTTTTGATATGACTAGGGATTCGATCTCTTTTTTCATTTCTTCAAGTTGCAACGCATTTTCCCCTTGATTTACAAAAACAATGATTTGGAAATATAAAAGGAGTGGCTGATGCTTGAACCTAAAAGTTACTTATAGTCTTGTATTTTAACAACCAATAACGCGTCAATCAAGTACTTCTCAGAAAGAAAAGAAATTAACAATCCTCTAAAATTCTGTAGCGTACTTGAAGACCGTGCCGCATGAATCGCAGGTGAAGCGTGCGACACAAAAAACAGAGTTCTCCAGCTTTTTGTCTGGTTTAATCAACTGTTTTCCGCATTTTGGACAATTAGTTCTATTACACGATATCACGAGATCAACTTGCTGTTAAAGTCGGAAATACTATATGAAACGTTGTTGTCACAAACGTGAACAACATCTATCATTATGTTCCTTAGCTTGTCATTGGTTTTGGACTACCACAGATTCTTATTTTCTATTAATTCAGTAGGATATTTGCCTAGAAATTTCGTGTCGTTTGTTTAGATAAACCTGAAACTGACTTAATGTTCTGTTTTTCAGTTATGCACTATGGGGCTAAGGTTCCCAAATATGTATCTCTGGGTATTCCTTAACGGCGTTGGAGTCTACCAAACGGCACCTGCAAAATTTGACGCTTTTTTATTTTGTTGCTTTAAGCATAACCTTTGTTAAACTGTTTTCTTGAAGATAACGGTTGGCTGCTTCCAATATGTCTTCACTTGAAACTGCATTTATTTTTCCGATGTAGTCCACCAATGCGGTTTCGGTTCTGAACTGCATTTCCATATAAGCGAGAATCTCTGAGCATTCATGCGGATTATCCATTCCCCGAAGAACCTCCGCCATAATCAGGTTTTTGTTTCTGTCAAGCTCCTCTCTTGACACTTTATCGGTTCTTAACTTCGATAATTCTTCAAGAATCAAGTCAGTGGCTTTTCCAAGCTTTTTATCTTTCATTGCGCAGCTAATACTGAAATACCCAAAATCCACGCCCTTATTATGGTCACAACAGACATCATAAGTTAAAGCGTTTTTTTCTCGAAGTTCAACAAATAAACGTGAACTCGTCCCTCCACTTAGCAGTGCACTCATCAAATCCAATTTGGGCGAATCTTGATGAGTAGAACAAACCGTCCGAGCTCCAATGCTCAAGTATGTTTGGGCTATTCCAGGCTTTTTCTCAACCACCAGCGATTCAGGTTTCGCTATTTCGAAAGGAACTATTTTTCTTTGAAAAGTCTGTTCGCTTGTGCTGTTCTTGAAGTTTTTAAGAACCCCCTCTAAGGATTTTTCTGTGAAATTACCCGTCAAAATTAATATCATATTTTGGAGAATATAGTTGGTTCTATGAGCTTGTGCTAATTGGTTCAGAGTTAGTTTCTCCACGGTTTTTGGAAATCCTCCAACAGGCCGTTTTATGGGGTGATTTTTGAACAAGGTCTTCAGAAGCAATTCTTCAATTCTTTCTGAAGGGTCATCAAGGGCTTCAGATAGCTCGTTGAGAATTATTTTTCGTTCTTTCTTGAAGTTTTCTTCTTCAAACTCCAAGTTAAAGAGTAACGTGGCGATAACTTGTGAAGCTTCAGTTAATTTCTCGGGTAAAATATCCATCGTTGTCATCATGTGTTCGTGGTCTGTGTAGAAATCTAAAATTCCGCCTGAATCCTCAATGCTTCGGGATAGTTGAATGCGCCTTGTTGACCCCCCTGCAAGCATGTGTTCTATGAAATGGGCAACTCCGGCGGTTTCCTCAGGTTCTTGGTTTGAGCCAAATCCAACTGAAATGGATAACTGTGTTGTGTTGGCTGTTTCTCGGGGAAATAGTAGCACTGTTAACCCACTGGGTAAGATGTTCCTGCGCCAAAACATTGCAGTTGTCATATGCAAAATCAATCATGGGCTTCTAAAAAAGATTAGCAAACAAACAGAAACTTTTACTGCCACTTTAAACAAAGAAGGCCGAGGGGGTAATTTTAGGAGAAAAGTGGGTAAATGTCTAGTAAACCCAACTGCCCAACCCCTCAACCCCAATCAGTATTTCAACTTACTTAGCATAAAAAACTTTGCACAAAAAAAGCAAATTAAGACAAAAACAATGGTGCAAACCAGTGATGAAAAACTGTTTTAGTTCATTCTATGTCTTTTCTAAATGGAAGTAATGAAGGAACCGATGGACTATTGGGGCGGCAAAAATACCGATTGCTACTAACTCGATTAGTCCGCAATATAACGCATATATTCCAGCGAATATTTTTCCACTGTCAGTATGTAGAATGCCTGCTGGTCCCATTCCGCCCATTAGCATAGCAGCATTCAAAAACGAGTCAACCCAGGAGTAACCTTCAAGCATTCGGTAACCAACCATGCCTATTACCAATGAACCAAGCACAAGACTCAACGATATCAACGCGTACTTGGCTAATCTCTTGAGGAATAGGCGTCTTGGCAAAAGTTTTTCGTGGTGATGCTCAAACATTTCAGCTACCCACTTGCTTAACCGCTAAACTTCTTAGCATGTATATGCCTTTTTATACTTTTCACAAACAAAATCGGCCTAAACCAAACAAACATTTTAATCTCCAATCCGTATTTCAAAGAGCGATTGAAATGGCCAGAGTGAAATGTAAAAAATGCTGCGCTGTCTTTGAACAAGGGCTTGGCGGAGCAGCCTTGGCGCCCCATATTGGTCCATTACACTATGTAAAATGCCCTAAATGCGAAAAAAGAAGCTGGCTCAACGTTTACTCTTCAGTGAAAGATCCATTAACTTGGCCTCCAGAAGAAGCAAAACAGCAACAGGTTGCGGCACCAGAACTATCTGAGGAAGAACTGGAGAAAAAAAGGATCGAAGAATCTAAATACGAAAAAGCCTAAATTATAAAATCCTTGAAAGTGCCTGCATGATTGAAACCCAAAACCTCACCCGCAAATTCGGCAACCTAACCGCAGTAGACAACCTAACACTGAATGTGGATGACGGCGAAGTTTTTGGTTTCCTTGGACCCAACGGAGCAGGCAAAACAACAACCGTGCGCATGTTATGTTGCCTTATCGGCAAAACCAGTGGCGAAGCAAAAATAGGCGACTACTCAATTGACTCAGAAAGCAACTGCCTAAAAATCCGAAAAATGGTCGGTTTTCTACCAGAGAACGTCGGTTTATACGATAGTCTTAAGTGCTTACCGAAATCTTGATTTTTATGGACAACTCTACGAGGTTCCGGAACAAAAACGCAAAGAAAACATTGAACATCTTCTAAAGTTGCTGGGTATTTGGGAACGCCGAGAAGACGCTGCGGGCACCTTCAGCAAGGGTATGAAACAGAAACTTGCAATCGCCCGAGCATTAATCCATGACCCGCAACTACTCTTTTTAGATGAGCCAACAGCGAACCTTGATCCTGAAGCGTCCAAAACGGTAAGAGATTTTGTCATTGAGCTTAAAAAAGAAAAACGAACAATTTTCATTAACACCCACAATTTGGATGAAGCTGAACGGCTCTGTGACAGAATCGCCATCCTAAAAACAAAGCTTGTAGTCGTTGACTCACCCAAAAACTTGGAACGCAGCCTCTATAATCGTAAAACTATTGTGCATTTAGGCAGCGTTACAGGCGCAGTTTCGGCTGAAGTGGAAAAATTGGGTTTTGTCAAGAACCTGCGCGTAAGCGATAACAAGTTAATTCTTGATATTGATAATCCTGAAAGAGACAACCCTGAAGTTGTCCGAGCCATCGTGGCGGCAGGCGGCAACATTCAGTACGTTACTGAGTTGCGTTCGACGCTTGAGGATGTTTACTTAAAACTCATCAAGGAGGCTTCTAACAAATGAGGGTTTGGAAATCGTGGATTGTAACAAAAAAAGACCTTAGCGTCTTTAAGAAAAACAGGTATATCCTCTACTCGCTGGTGGCTTTGCCCCTGATTTTAGGGGTAGTGTTGCCTATAATTTTCATATTTGCTCTACAAGCCCAAGCAGCAGCACTAACCAAACCGCAGCTTATAGAGTCAGCTCAGACTATAACGAATTTGGGTTCAACGTATTTTGTTATCATACCAGCCGCTTTGGCATCAATTATTGGATCGTACAGTTTTGTTGGGGAAAAAATTGAACGCAGCCTCGAACCTCTGCTGGCTACTCCTACAACCGACGGCGAATTGCTTTTAGGCAAAAGCTTAGCGGCATTCATTCCATGCATGGGCGTAACCTACTTGGGCATAGCGATATTTACAGGCATCATCGACGGCTGGTCCTTTACAACGTTGGGCACGTTTCTGATTCCAAACGTTTACTGGGCAATTATAATCGGCGTTATGGCGCCGCTTGTATGCGTCTTAAGTGTTGAAGCCAACGTAATCATATCTTCCAGAGTTAACGACGTAAGGGCTGCCCAGCAACTTGGCAGCCTGGTTGTTTTGCCGCTGATTTTGCTGGTGGTTTTCGCATCAACAGGCAGCACCATAATATCAAAAGAGCTCCTTGCCTTAATCACCTCGGCAGCATTAGCCGTTGCAACCGTCGCCCTATTTTACCTAAGCAAAGTCACGTTCCAGCGAGAAGAAATCCTAACTAAATGGAAATAGCCCCGTTTTTTGGGTTAAAGACCACGATTTTTTTAGAAATCCCTTCAAGAGCATATATTTTTGTTGTAAAGATTTACTTCGCTGGAGGCGCTTATAGCGACCTCTAAATTTCAAATCCGAAAAATTCCAATATCCATAGCATCAAACTAAGCCTATCTCTAAACTTTTTTCTTTTGTCCTAGACAACTTGCGCTGGACATACAATAAGTAAACAGCCAGAAAGCAGGGTTGGTTAGTAAACGGAATCCCCAAAACGCCTATAAGCGATGGCATCTCTGTCTATCGGAACAAAATTGAGGCGGATTCAAATCCACGGAAGCAAAACAGAATCATGAACAAAATGCTCAATCAAAGCTCAGCGCCGAGGAACTTCTGAGTCTTCCGACAAACGAGCTTCTGTCTCGATTTAACACTTCTCCAAATGGACTTAGTTCTCAAGAAGCAGAAGAACGCCTCGAAATTTATGGTCGAAACGAATTCGCCAAAAAAAAGAAACGGGCAGCCATCTTAAATTTTCTTTCACGCTTCAAGAGCCCACTAGTAATAATATTAATGATTGCTGGCGCGGTTTCTGCTGCCCTTGGGTCATATCCCAGCGTAATAGTAATCTACACAATGGTTTTCCTAAGCGTGTCATTAGCATATTATCAGGAAAACAACGCTTCGAAAGCAGCCGAGTTGTTAAGAGAAAAAGTTGCCACATTAGCAACAGTTCTAAGAGACAAAAATAAGCAAGAAATTAAACTTCCACTTATCGTTCCAGGTGACATAATCTATCTTTCAGCTGGCGACATTACACCCGCCGATGCACGAATTATCGAAGCAAAAGACCTTTTCGTTAACCAGTCTGCATTAACTGGAGAATCGTTTCCAGTTGAGAAAACCTCCATACCTGTAAAAAATAAGGGGGCAACGATAACTGAATGGAACAACTATCTCTTCATGGGTACTTCAGTAGTTAGTGGAAGCGCGTCAGCTGTGGTTGTGCGGACAGGCGGCTTTACTGAATACGGGAAAATTGCCGCCAAACTCGTCGAGAAAGCGCCGGAGACGGAATTTGAGAGGGGAACCAAGCAATTCGGTTTTCTCATTATGCAAGTTACCTTTTTGCTAGTAATTTTTGTTTTCATGATAAACGCTCTTCTTCATCCTGATGCAAATGGCGTATTGCAAGCTCTGCTATTTGCCGTTGCTCTTGCAGTGGGTTTAACGCCTGAGCTTCTTCCCATGATAATTACCATCAACTTATCCAAAGGCGCCCAGAGAATGTCTAAGAAAGGTGTAATCGTTAAACGTTTATCATCTATTGAAACTTTCGGAAGCATGAACGTTCTATGCACTGATAAGACTGGAACGCTTACGGAGAACCAAATTAAACTTCTACTTCACATAGACATGGAGGGTAAAGAAGAAGAAAAAGTCCTTCTCTATTCATTTCTAAATAGTCGTCTCCAAACTGGACTAAAAAGCCCCCTTGATGAAGCCATATTAAAACATCAAGAAATTGACATAACCAGCTTCCAAAAAATCGACGAGGTCCCCTTTGACTTTGTCAGAAGGCGTGTCTCAGTTGTAGTTGAACATGAAAAGCAAAGATTCTTCATAGCGAAAGGTGCCCCCGAAGAAATACTCAAAGTATGCGCCTACTATGAAGTGGACGGCTTAATTTCCGATATCTCTGAAGAAATTCGCAGAAAGATTGAACAGAAATATTTTGACTTAAGTGCTGAAGGCTTAAGAGTTTTAGGAGTTGCAAGTAAAAAACTAAGAGAAGAAAAAGCGGTTTACTCCATAAACGACGAATGCGACATGACTTTCTTAGGCTTTGTCGCTTTCCTCGATCCACCCAAAGAAACAGCCAAACAGTCTATTGAGATGCTTAGCAAAGCAAACGTAGAACTGAAAATCCTCACTGGCGATAACGAACTTGTTACAAGAAAAGTCTGCAGTGAATTAGGCTTTGAAGTAAAAGGTGTAGTTTTAGGAAACGAGATTTCACTGTTGACTAATGAAGCCTTATCAGCCGTCGTGGAAGACGCCAACGTGTTTGCAAGAGTAACCCCTGCCCAAAAAGACCGAATCATCAATGTCTTGAAAACCAACGGGCATGTTGTCGGCTTTATGGGTGATGGCATTAATGATGCACCCTCTATAAAGACCTCGGATGTTGGCATATCTGTCAGCAACGCAGTTGACGTGGCAAGAGAATCCGCTGACATCATTTTGCTGAAGAATGATTTGACCGTTTTAGGTGAAGGTGTGTTAGAAGGCAGAAAAACCTTTGGCAACACAATGAAATACATTATGATGGGTGTAAGTTCAAACTTTGGAAACATGTTCAGCGCGGCTGGCGGGTCAATATTCTTAGCGTTTTTGCCAATGTTGCCCATCCAAATTCTGCTAAACAATCTTCTCTACGATACCTCCCAAACAGTGATGACAACCGATAACGTAGATCCTGAGTACATTATGAGGCCAAAACGATGGGACATTTCCTTCATTAGAAAGTTTATGGTGACTATCGGTCCTGTTAGTTCTCTGTTTGACTTTGTGACCTTTTTCACTATGATTTTTATTTTTGGTATTCCTTTTGGTCTTTCAGCTGCAGGTGTTCCATTAGCAACCCCATTCCAGCAGGGACAATTCCAGACTGCCTGGTTTATCGAGTCGCTTTGCTCGCAAACGCTTGTTGTCCTCATCATAAGGACCAGGAAGGTGCCATTCTATAAGAGTAAACCAAGCAAATATCTCGTAATGATGCTCTTAGCTGTTATTAGCTTTGCCATAATAGTGCCGTATACTCCTTTAGGAGCATTCTTTGGGTTTGTGCCACCGCCGCCGCATTCTACTTAGCGTTAGCGGGGATTTTAGGAGCTTACGCAGTGCTGGCTGAAACCGTCAAAAAATGGTTCTACAAGCGCAATGCTAATCTTTTAGAGCAGGTGAGGGTTGTTAAAGTAAAGACTGTTTTCTCGGATCGGTCAGTTCGATTTATGCAAGATATGATTGCAGTGATTAGTCTTCTTCCTGATGAAGAATTCACAATCGAAGTGTTGACTGATGATTTAAACAGTGCAATTAATTACCCGATAAATCAAAACCAGCTAGCTCGAAACCTTCAATACCTAAGGCGTTCTGGATTAATCAGTGTTGACTGGAGCAAACGAACTATAAAACGTGAAAAAACACTCAAAGACTATGTCGTAAAAGACATCGTTAGCAGTCCAAATTGGGCTACTTTAAGTGAGGACTGGCGCAAAATAAACGCAGTATTCTTAACAAGTGGGGAAAAGTTAACGCTGAATATCAACAATTACTGACTAAGCAATAGGAAACTGTAGGGTAACTTATTTCTTGAGTGTTTGTTAAGTCGAGAATTGGTTTTAGCGAAGCCAACCTAACAAATAAGCACTCACTTTGTTAACTGCATTTAACAAGCAAGCAAATTAGTGTTCTCAAAAAATGTTATTTGTAGATAAAACCTTAAGCCAGAAGCGGTAAGAAAATCATGAATAACACGAATATTTGCTGGGAATGCAAGCACAGTAAGTTAAAACTCAAAATACTTGTGCCGCGAAACATCACAATCAAAGAATACATTAACAAAACAAGTGATTTCCAATCAGACATAGTGGCAATCAGTAAGGAAAAACAGGGACAATACAACATTTGGTTCCGCTCAGAAGGAACCCTAAGACTACTCAGTTTTAAGATGCTTCATATCTGCAAACTAAAACAAAGACAGGAAAAAACCGATAAAGTTGGAGTATGCGAAAACTACGACTTAAAAAACGACCAAAACACAATCAGCAATATAGTATACAGTAAAAACGACTAAATGCAAAACAGCAAAAATAACTTTAAAAAAAAATGCTCTATTTTTTCGAACAAAAATTGAGAAAGGGGTTTATGGGCTAGCTGTGAGTTCTTTTAGTTGTTTTTTGGTTAACCCAAGCCTGGAATGGCGTCAAGTCTTTTTTCTACTTCCCCTTTCTTGAACAGCAACACTGTTGGGTAGTATTCTATTGCGTATTTTTCGCATAAATCAGGCTTGTCATCAATCATTATGCTTATGCATTCTTGCGGATTGCTTTTGCGTATTCTTGAAAAATCGGCAGGAACCGCTGTGAATAAGGACACCATGATGCATAAAAAAGAACAAAAGCTTTCTCCTTAGACTTCAACTACTCATCGATATTGCTTTCCACAGTTGATTTTCCGTGGATTTTACTTTTGCTCATCTTCAATCACCTCTTGGTCTTCCTCAGGATAATGGCTGCTATCACAAAATGGCTTGTTAGTTGATTTTCCACATCGGCACAAAGTTACTCGGTTCCTAACCTCGTAGAGTTTTCCTTCAGCGGAATAAACGGGGATTCCTCCTCGAACCCAAATTGGACCATCAACACCCTTGGC
>CAVUHI010000003.1:0-122272 GCA_963741295.1 Candidatus Bathyarchaeota archaeon | reverse complement strand
AGAAAAAATACGCCACTGCGGCTACTACAAAAAGAGAGACAATAACAAAAATTAACACTTACAGCTTCAATGGGTTTCATTGTTTATCTCATTTTTAGTTAAATGAAGTTTTGTGGTTTCTACGAGGGTTTGAAGCTTCTGGCTTAACTCCACTGGATACGCTGGAGCATTCGTCAATGCCTTAAACTCATCTGGAAGCTTGGAGAGGTTCTCGGATGCATTATTGCGAATTTCGTCAAGCGAGGGCAAGTTATAGTTTAGTTTGCCTTTTTCCAGGACCTTAACAAGCAATGGTTCATCTTCCAATTGCTCATCTGACAAAGCAATGACGTCTCCTTTAAACTTACCATCGGCACCTTTGAAGCGGTAAACCTGTTTTCTTCCCGGCAACGTAATTTTATCTTTACTTAACTTCATAATAGGCGAAAAACTTCCATCGGGTGCCATGGTTTCACAGAGCTTGTAGATGACATCTAAGTATGGACGATCGGCAGAAGTACCCATCTTAGTGCCTACACCGAAAGAATCTATTTTTGCTCCGCTATCAAGCAGTTCAGTGATTCGGTATTCGTCCAAGTCGCCGCTGACAAAAATCTTAACATAATACAAACCATTTTCATCTAACATTTTTCTAACTTTTTTGCTGGTTTCTGATAAGTCTCCGCTGTCGAGACGTACCCCACCTAACTTGAAGCCTTTTGCTTCCAGTTCCTTTGCAACTACGACGGCTTTTTCTGCACCTGCAAGGTCGTCGTAAGTATCGATGAGGAGAATGGATTTGGTTGGGAAGGTTTTGGCAAACGCGCGAAATGCGTCGATTTCTTTTGGATAAGACATAATGAATGAGTGTGCCATTGTTCCGAAGACTGGGATGCCGTATGCCATCCCCGCTAAAACGTTGCTGGTGCCTTGGCAGCCTGCAATGTAGCTGGAACGCGCTACTTTCATTCCCGCATCGATACCTTGTTCACGCCTTAAACCGAATTCGATAACTGATTTGCCTCTGGCAGCTTGGACCACCCGTGAGGTTTTAGTGGCTATCATGGTTTGCAGGTTAATTGTGTTGAGTAGAAAAGTCTCTACCAGTTGGGCCTCGATGATTGGCGCAGTTACTCGCATTAAGGGTTCGTTGGGAAAAGCTAAAGTACCCTCAGGAACAGCCCAGACGTCCCCTGTAAACTTGAAGCCGTGAAGATACTCGAGAAAGTCTTGGCGAAAACCTTGTTTTTGTAGGTAATTCAAATGTTCATCGGTAAACTTGATGTTTTGCAGGTACTGAAGCGCTTCTTCTAATCCTGCGAAGAGAAAGTAGCTGCGGTTTTCTGGCAACCGCCGAATGAAAAGGTCGAATGTGGCTGGCTCAAAGTTTTTGTTGTCAAAGTAGCTTGCACACATCGTTAACTCGTAGAAGTCGGTGAAGAGGCTCATATTTTCCGCTGGAAGGGGGCCCAGAAAACTTTTCATGAGCTATTAGAGGAAGAACTTGCGATTTAATTCTTTCTAGCCTGTTAAGCGGTTGCAGGCTCCATTGAAAATGGTAGATCAGGTGTTCTAATAAGTAGACTTAAAAGCAAACAGAACAAACAAAGGACTGATATCCATGCCGCTAATGTACCCTATCAAACATGTCTTTCGCAACTGGAAACTCTTCACAGCACTCTTAATCGGCATAACCTTAGCGGCAACTTTCTGCGCAGCAATAGGCGTAAAAACCAACTTAGCCGCTGAGCAGTCGCTGGATAAGCAGATTAGCAATATTGTAACAGACATCGGATTTACCACTAACCTCAACCAATCAAACCTTGCTTTAGCCTACAACAACATAACGCATGTCGATGGGGTAAAAAACGTTGATACTGTGGCGAGTTTCAGTGCACCTCTCAGTGAATCCACAGATAACTATACAACTCAAGATTATTCACAAATCTACAGTTTTCCGGATTCTTCACGAATTTATGGTGAATGGCAAAACAAACCTCTGGACGGCATCCCGGAAAACTATACTTACATAGTCGCCGGCAGTTCCCTTGCATCGAAAGTAAAAATCGGCGACAATATCACAACTATGATTAGTTTCCCACAGCCAAAATACTACAACCAATCGAACGTCTACGTTAATTTGACTGTGGCAGGCTTTGCCACGTTGTCCGATAATGGCTACTCTTATCTCACAAACAATAACGGCGGTATCTATTATGGCGGCAGCACCACAGGTTTCGTTTCAACACATCCGGTTTTTACCGGAGGTCTCATCGACGCCAGCTCTATTGGCAATTATAGAAGCAACAGCCTGATTGTAGACTGGAATAATACGCTAACAAAACTTTGGAAAAGCACGTTGGACAGCAGCACCGTGAGTATTACTTTCTCAGTGACTGTCGACCGACAAAATCTCATCAGCCCATGGAACATCCAATCATCAATTACCAACGTGAACAAAATCTCTGACACAATCCAAAACCAAGTTATGGCCAACTACTTAACCAACGGCTACCTTAACAACATGCCTAGTTAATTCTTTGCAAAACTATCAAAACAACTTTAACACTATGTTAACAAGTTTCGTCTTTGTTTCAATTCCAGTATTCTTTGTCGCATGGTATTTGGGCTCCACAGTATCTGACGTGTCGTTCAACATTCGCCGTCGGGAAATTGGCCTCCTATCAACCAAAGGGCTTTCAAGCGGGCAAATACAGCGGATGTTTCTCACAGAAGCTTTAGTTATTGGCGTAATCGGAGGTGCACTCGGCGTTGTTGGCGGCTTAATTCTAAACCAATACTACATTGGCACAGTAAACTTAACCAACCTCTTCGCCTCCGAAATATTCAACCCAACTATCGCCGTAGTCACGATCGTTTTTGGCATCGTACTATCACTATCCTCAGTATTCTGGTCCTCACGAAAAGCCTCTCGCATACCTGCAGTTGATGCCCTAAGAGACTACTTGCCCATGGAAAACAAATCACGTTTCTGGTCTGCTCTACATTGGGTAGCGCTGATCATGGGAAGTTATAAAATCGTTGTGCTTGCATTAGGGGTTAACATTCAACAAGTAATCTACCAAGCCACAAGCTACTCCATCGGCGGCTTTTTTTTATCCGTAATTGCAGTTCCCTTGGTAGTGTTCGATGGCTTAATGGGTTTGATAGGTCCAATACTGTTCCTTTGGGGCCTATGCAATATCTTGATCCGTGATTCGGATAAATTCCAGAGAGTCGCCTCCAAAATCTCCTCCGTTATGGGAGAACTAGGGGCGTTAGCCGCGAAAAACGTTCGGAGAAACCCCGCTCGCTTAGCAGCTATAGGTTTCATGATTGCCTTCATCTTAGCTTTCAGCGTACAAGTAACTGGGCAAATTGCAAGCCAACAAGACTACATCGTGCGAAACGTCCATCAGAACGTTGCCGGTCCAGGCTCAAACATTGGCGCAGATGTTGTGGTCAGTATAAATAACGCTTCACGAGCTCAAGCTATCTTTAACGACATTTTAGGAAACGTAACAGGAATTAGCAATGCAACAATACAACGTTTAATGACCGCTCAACTGAGCGATAGTTATTCGCCTATGCAGATAAGAACCATAGATCCAGATAACTTTACTGCAGCCGCCTACTATGAGCCAGAATGGTTCACCGGTGCAAGCATTCCTCAGATGATGACAGACCTAAAAAACAACAATAACACAATCATACTTGACCGAAGCGTAGCCAAACAATTAGGTTTAAACCTCTACGATCAAGTTGGCATCGACTTCAACTCAGTCGCCCGGAAACTACGAATAATTGGGTTCTTTGGTCCTGAACCAAGCGACAGCAGTTTACCCCAGCAGACCTACAACGGCCCCGGCGCCACCAAATATGTTAACCCAATGTTCTACTCGTACGTGCCTGCAAATCTCTTCAACATGAGCGAATACAGCGTTGTCTACAAAGTGGAATCCTTCACAACATACTACCTCATAAAGCTCGATCCGGGTGTCAACGGAACTTTGGTTGCGAACCAAATACAAAAAGTAGACCCCACCGAAATAGTCAAGGTGAACTCCTTTGACCAGGAAATGCAGCAAACAACCGCATACAACAACATTGGAACATTCACTAACCAGCAAACTTTAGACATTCAAAGCTTAGGCATCGTCTTTGCGGTCCTCTCCGCTTCAGTTGGAACAGCTCTAGTAGCTATCATCAGCTTGAAAGAAAGAAGCCGCGAAGCCACATTGATGAGCGTTCGAGGCTTATCTTACCGGCAATTGGTCTGGATGTTCCTCACCGAGAGTATAGCGATCATAACATTCACGGTAATCATAGGCGTCGTCGTCGGAGTGATAATAGTCTATGGCTCTGTAGCTTCGGCAAATACATCACTATACACCGTACAACTAGTAAATCAAAGACTAATATTCCCAGCTAACGCCATAGAAACTATAGGCACATACATCGTTCTGGTTTACGCTTCCACAATCGGAGCAATCCTAGTAATGACAAGTCAATACGTTACAAAACTTGAAAAGATGGTTAGAGCAAGATGAGCGGAATTAATATAAAAATTAGAGACTTAGTCAAAATTCACCATACAGGCAAAATCGAAGTGCAAGCCCTCCGAGGCTTAAACCTAGACATTACCTCAGGAGAGTTAGTTTCTATCATTGGCCCCAGCGGCAGTGGCAAATCCACCCTGCTAAACATAATCGGCGGATTAGACAAAGCCACCGCAGGCACCGTGCAAGTTGGCGAAAAAACCGTAACCAACCTCTCAGTCCGACAACTCGTGGATTACCGACGCAAAGTAGTAGGTCACATATTCCAAAACCTCAACTTGATCCCAACCCTAACGGCCCAAGAAAACATCGAATTTTCCATGGTAGCGTCAGGCGTCGCAAGAAGCAAAAGAAAACAACGCGTTCAAGACCTTCTCTCAACCGTTGGTTTGAAAGACCGCGCTCACCATAAACCTGAAGAGTTAAGCGGCGGTGAACAGCAAAGAATCGCCATAGCCTCGGCACTAGCTAATGATGCTCCTGTTCTGTTGGCGGATGAGCCGACAGGCGAGTTGGACACGGCAAACGCAAGAATTATCACGGATTACCTAGTTAAAATCAACCATGAACTCGGCAAAACCATAATCATGGTTACTCATGACCCCAGCGTCGCCCGCGTTCCACTAGGATACTCCGCATCGAAGACGGCGTAATAAAAACCGCATTGGCGCCCTCAGAGGTTATTGTGCAAGAAAAAGCTTTCTCATACGTGGACCAGATTAAAGCTAGAATTGGCGAAATAAACATGCAAATTCAGCAGCTAGACAATGACTTCCGATCTGAGCGGATGGATGGTGACGAATATGTGCAGAAACGCCAAAACCTAAAAAATATCAAAGACAGCCTTAAAGAAGAATGCAGCCGAATGGGAGTAATTCCCCCATAAATCCGTTTTCAAACTTGTCTTAGTGGTACAGAAATTTTTCACTTTCACTCAACCCCCCACTGCTAGAAATACTCCTTTATTCGCGTGTTTTAAATAATCCTAATCATACATCAACACTAAAAGTGTTGATAAGAAATGACTGAAGACTCCGACATTGAAACGCAGGAAAACATCGAAGAACCAGAAGAAGAAGAATCTATACTTGAAACAAACAAGAAAAAATACCAGTTCATAGAGGACCTACCAGGCGTTGGACCCGCAACAGCAACGAAACTCAAAGAACTCGGCTACCACACTGTAGAATCCTTAGCCATGGCAACCAGCCGTGAACTGGACCCCGTCGGAGTAAGCGAGAAAAAAGCTTTCCAAATCATTGAAGCGGCACGTTCATCCGTCGGCATCTCATTTATCCGAGCAGACGAACTTTTCAAAATGCGTCAAACCGTCCTGCGAGTAACTACTGGCAGTAAAGCCTTAGATAAGATTGTAGATGGCGGCTTAGAAACTCAAACTATAACGGAGTTTTACGGCGAATACGGTTGTGGCAAAAGCCAAATGTGCCATCAACTATGCATCAACGTTCAGTTGCCACCAGAAAGAGGTGGACTCAACGCTGCAGCCCTCTATGTTGACACCGAGAATACTTTCAGATTGGAACGCATCGTGCAGATGGCGAAAGCTGCAGGGTTAGATCCAGCTGAAGCAGTTAAAAAAATTATTTATGCTGAAGCCTACACATCCGACCACCAGATGTTCCTGCTTGAAAACGCAGACGAAATCATAAAAGCCAACAACATTAAACTAATCATCGTTGACTCGTTAACTGCTCATTTCAGAAGCGAATACATCGGAAGAGAAATGCTTGCATCCAGACAACAAAGACTCAACAAACACATGCATAAACTCATAGCGTTAGCCAGAGCATTCAACGCCGTTGCAGTTGTAACCAACCAGGTTATGGCTAAACCCGACCAATTCTTCGGTGACGCCATTCATCCAATCGGCGGAAACATAGTTGGCCACACAAGCGCTACACGAATCTACCTCAGACGAGCTTCGCATGGACCAATACGTATCGCACGGTTAGTTTCAAGTCCTTATTTGCCTGAAGGTGAGGAAATCCTTAAAGTCACCGAGAACGGAATAGAGGATGTCTCCGAAGAGGAGAAAGCAACTAAACCGCGTGGACGCTAAGTATGCCGATTTCACAAGCCCTAGTAACCAGGTACTTCCAGCTCATAGTCAGCAGGCAATTCACAGAAGCTGAACGTGAGTTGGAGCGAGTTAAGCAGAAAATGCAAAAGACTGAATGGAACAGAGGATACTTCCGTGCACTCTACGGCATGTACCTCTCACGCAAAAACAGCGCTACCGACGACTACGCATTCTTTTCCAAAGTAGATTTCTCAGACAAAGTAACCCTACATGCTTATCGAAAAGAGTTCCTCGAACACATGGGCAACGGATTACACGGGGATTTTGACCGAGGATACTTCTCAGCCTGGGCAGACTGCATGCGTATAATCGCACGAATGGATGTTCCAGCCCCCCAGAACGGCAACAGCAAGGCAGCTGGAGAAGAAAAAATCGAAACACTTAGAACCGACAAAAGTCAAGCTACAATAGCGAATTTTCTGAAGAAGCAGCCCGATAAAGAAGAAGAATAAATTTTTTTATGTGAACCCAAGGGCACTAGCGAATATTGTGTAGAATAGGACAAAGAAGGATAGCCAGGCAAAAAAGTACATGCCAATGGCTGTGCTTAGGATTTTCGATTGTTTCTCTATTTTATTCTTGTAGTAACCTCTCAAGATGTAGTAGGTCACAAAGTAGATGAGTAATGCAGCGGTGATGCTGTTTAAGAGGGTAGTTAAGTCTAACAATGCAGCCTTGCCGCCGAAAAAAGCAAAGATAAATGCTGTTACTGCGCCTGCAATTATGCCCAATACAACTCTTAACCAGTAAAGCTGAACGACAGGTGTCATGTGAATCTAATCCTTGCTGTGTATATTTTATTCTTACTTAAAAAAGATGCCTAAGTATTAATCGTTTCTGCCTTCAATTTCCACTATTTTCTGTTTTTTGGTAAAAACGGTTAATTCATAGCCCACTAAGATATAAGATTCACAAGCATTGGTGAATGGGTTGCGCAAAAAAGAGTTTTCAAGCTTTGACATTGCTGCCGCAATCAAAGAATTAAAGACCATTTTAGCAGATTCCAGAGTGAACAACATCCACCAACTTGACGAGAAAACTGTCATTTTCAAACTTCACAAAACCGATTTGCCTCCAATTCGTCTGGTGATGGAAGCGGGCAGAAGATTACACGCCACCAGCTACGCAGAAGAAAACCCGGCTGAACCACCAGCCTTCTGCATGATACTAAGAAAGTACCTGCGTGGCGCTTGGGTCGCTGGCATTGACCAATATGAGTTTGAAAGAATCGTAACCGTTAGCTTTCGAACCAAAACTGGGCTGCTGAAGCTTGTAGTGGAGCTTTTCGGCGACGGAAACATAATATTAACCAACGATCAAAACGTCATCATTCACGCGTTAGCTTTTAAGAAAATGCGTGACCGCGACATCCTGCACAACGTAGTTCTTGAGCTTCCGCCTTCAAGCGGCAAAAACCCGTTTAAAGTAACCCAAATCGAACTTGAAGAAGCTCTCAAAAACGCAGGAGAAACAGAGGTAGTTAGGTCAATTGCAAGGTTTTTGGGGGTTGGCGGAGTTTATGCTGAGGAGATTTTACTTCGAGCTGGCGTGGATAAAACTAAACATTGCAACACAATTGCAAGCATCGAAGCGGAAGCAATTTTTGGTGCCCTGCAAACTTTGTTGTCGGCAGTTTCAGGCGGCAAATTGGAAGCATGCATAATTTTGGGCGAGGAAGGCGATTTTATGGATGTTGTGCCCATCAAGCTGAAACGTTACGAAGGCTGCAAACTGCAAACCTATGACAGCTTCAATCAAGCGTTGGATGAATTTTATTTGCGGGTTACAGTTGCTGAAAGAGCTGTTAACCACCTCGAAGTTGACAAGATAAAAAAAGAAGCCGAACGTCTAAAGCGAATTGTTGCGGACCAGGAAAAATCCATCCAGGAAGATGAAACCAAAGCCGAACGCGACAAACTCATCGGCGACACCATCTACGCACACTTTAATGAACTCCAAACCTTCCAAGAGAATCTTCTTAAAGCCAACAATCAAGGACACGACTGGAACACAATTATCACAACAGTTATGGCTGCAAAAAAAGCAGGCAAAATGCCGGCGGCCTACGTTGAAGGGTTTGACGGCAAAAACCTTGCATTAAATTTATCTGTTGACAATTATCATTTCAGCTTTAACCTCCGAGATTCAATCTTCGACAACGCCAATAGGTACTATGAACATGGCAAAAGGGCTAAGGAGAAATCCCAAGGTGCACTCTCAGCGCTACAGGATTCTAAGAGAAAACTTGGTAAAATCGAACGCGAACTGGCTGAAGCAGAAGAATTGAAGAGTTTAAAGCCAGCACAAATCATGGAAGCCCTCTCTAAACGCAAAGAAGCAATGGAGAACAAGGAGTGGTATGAGAAGTTCCGCTGGTACACGTCCTCAGATGGATTTTTGGTGGTTGCAGGCAAAGACACCGTCAGCAACGAGGTACTAATCAAAAAGCACACTGCTCAAGAGGATGTGGTTTTTCACGCTGAAATAACAGGGTCACCATTTGTCGTCATTAAAGCTGAGGGTAGAGAGATAAGTGAGCAGGCGTTACGTGAGGCTGCTGATTTTGCAGCTTCTTTTTCGCGGGCTTGGCGGGAAAACCTTGGGACAGCAGATGTTTACTGGGTTAAAGTTGACCAACTCAGCAAGAGTGGACCATCTGGTGAGTCAGTTCCGCATGGCGCTTTTTTTGTGGTGGGCAAACGCAACTGGTACAGGAACACACCGCTAAGGGTGGCAATAGGCATAATCGTTGGCGAAGAAACGAGTTTTGTTGGGGGTCCAGTTGAAGCTGTGAAGGCGAAAACAAAGGCTTACGTGGTCTTGGTTCCTGGAGATACTGCGGGGAAAGAGTTACTCAAGCAGATCCTCAAGTCTCTAATGCTAAAGCTAACAAAGGAACAGCGAGAAAAAGCAGGCAAAACCTCGATTGAACAGGTCCGTGAGTTTGTACCTTATACCAAAGGTACTATAAATCAAAAAGCAACCTAAAGAAAAAAACCTACCTAAATTACTCCTGAAACAAAATTGAAAAAAATGTTTATTGTGGACGCTGAAACAGCTCGGTTGAAAACACTCTATAATTATCGATTCGAGGGGGTCTCTCAAGCTGATTTTCGACTTTTTTTGTTGCTCTAGCAAACACATCTAGCTCCGATTTCTTGAGGGCGTCTTCATCCTGCCAGAGCGTTAAGATAGTTACTGCCTTTGGGTCCTCAAATGAAAGCAGCGACATGTAACCTCGAAAACCCTCCGATTCCTGGGCTAAAGTGTTAAGAATTTTATCAAGTTCAGCAAAGCCTTCTTCACGTTTTCCAGCTTTGAAATACCAAAAAGACATTCGAGCTAAAACCACAGAATTCACCTAAAAACAATTGCAGCTCCCTTAATTTATAGTTTTAACGTTGACGTTTCTGGTTGTTAAGCAACTAGGCGATTGCTATACAGGTGTGCACTAGTTTTTTATTTCCAGGTCGACAATATGAAATTAGGTGATTTATTGGATAAAGTTGACTTAAAAAAAGAGCTAAAAAACCTCTATAATCCTTCGGCGAAAGAAGTATCGGTCGTTGATGTTCCAGCTATGAATTTTCTATTAGTTGAAGGTGAAGGCGCACCTACATCACCTCAATATAGCGAGGCGATTGAGGCATTATTCAGTGTCGCTTATACGCTTAAATTCATGATTAAAAAAGGAAAAGGTGTAGATTACACGGTTATGCCGCTTGAGGGGTTATGGTGGGTTGATGACATGACCAAGTTCAGTGCGGAGCGAAAAGACGAGTGGAAGTGGACGGCTATGATAATGCAGCCCAAATACGTTTCTGCTGATGACTTTCAGGCGGCGGTGGAACAGGTAAAAAAGAAGAAAAATCCAGCAGCACTGTCCAAGGTGCGGTTTGAAAGTTTCAAGGAAGGAACCGCCGCACAAATAATGTATATTGGGCCGTTCTCAGCTGAAGGACCAACCATAACAAAAATGCACGCAAACATCCAAAACAGCGGACATACACTTAGCGGCAAACATCATGAAATCTACCTAA
This sequence comes from Candidatus Bathyarchaeota archaeon, assembly GCA_963741295.1. GTDB lineage: Archaea > Thermoproteota > Bathyarchaeia > Bathyarchaeales > Bathycorpusculaceae > Bathycorpusculum. The sequence goes on along the minus strand of CAVUHI010000003.1, from coordinate 111,593 downwards.
ACAACCCAGGCACAACTGCACCAGAAAAATTGAAAACCATCTTAAGACAACCTATGAAATAATGGTTGGAAAAAAACACAAATACGTCCTATCCACTTAGGGCTTTTGAGGCCTGCTTTCAGCGACCTCTCTTCCCTTGCAAAGAAACAGCACAAACGCAAGCCGACGGCTAAGAGAGATGCCACATTAGCTCAGCAAGCTTAGAAGTAGTAGTCGAAACGTTGTTTTTCTCTTCGTCGACTACTTCCAACCTAACCGTTCCGTGACAAGGCCAAGTACTCACTACGTATTGGATGTTGACTATCCCTGAATTGCCAACATAGAGGAATAGTACAGGCAATATCCTGAAAGCAGCGTTAGTTCTGTTTGAGTCTTTCAGCAAGATCTATAATTTGCTGCCTGAATTTCTCACGCATCTTAATGAAACGCATCGCAGCTGAAGGATGGATAACTTGGATATATTCAATGCCTTCCATTCGCGGGGTCTCTTTTGCCGATGCACCGAGAAGTACGATTATTTGTGGATTAATTACTCTAATTTGCGTAACCAAGTAAGGCAAACATGCCCTGACTTCGTCGTCATATGGTTTCCGGTTTTGGGGAGAAACATGCTTAACTATGTTAGTTATGAAAACCTCTTCGCGTTTTATCCCAAATTCGACAAGCGTTTTGGTTAGGTATTTTCCTGCTCTGCCCACAAATGGTCTTCCGGATTCGTCTTCGTCGGCGCCGGGGTTCTGCCCCACAAACATAATCCGAGCGTTAAGTGGTCCCTCGCCAGGTACACCGTGTTTGGCTCCTTGCCAGAGCCTGCATTTTCTGCAATTGTAAATCTGATTGTTCAATTCTTCCATAGACAAGTCATCGCCCCTGTTGCGGCATATAGTTTAGTTACGCAACCTTAAAAAATGCCCCCTACCTAATAGTTAAATCAAGTTCTTGTCAATCAAACACACGAACTTACTCGGTGATTTCGCCAATTTTTGAGGAAAAAAAATGACAAATGAAGAATCCGTTTCTGAATCTATAATCGGCAGCGCAGTTCGCGTCTTAATGAGGGTAGCTTTTGTATTTGAACCCTTAGCACCAACGGCCATTACTGTTTTGATGAACAGAGAGTTGCATCGTTTCAAAGAAGCTGGCGCAATCGGTAACTACAAAGCACACACCAAACGTCTTGGCAAATACCATTACCGAATTACGATGGATTTGGATTTAACCGGGATGCAGGCAGTGCATCTTTTGAGTAACTTGTTTCCTAAACGATTAAGTCGCTTCAGGAGGTGGTTCCATGAGTGAAATGAATGACAAAAAAGGCAAGTTGAAAATAACTGTTGAACTTGAAGTTAACGAAGAATTGATGGATGTTGTTAAAGATGCAATGTCTAAGGCTTCCGCAAAGATTCCTGAGATGATGCGACGAGGCGGAGAAAACAAACAGTAAATATTCCATCTCGAATAATTTCAAATATTTCTTTATTTTTTTGGATAATACTTAGTTTTGGCTTGCTTTCTCTAAGACTTGAATTATCAAGTCATCACGTATATGTTCAGCTATTGCTTCAGCTTCCTGTGGGTCCGCAACTTCTTGCATGTGTTTTTCAACGTGGGTTTCTATGACTTTGCTCACTAGTTTAACATTGGGTACGACCAAGATTATTTCTCCGCAAAGACATTTAATCGCAGATAAACAATCGTTATCATTTTTCTTCTCAGATTTTGGAATTGTCGGAAGGCTCCTATTTTTCGACTAACAGTTCACTTTACCATACACGATTGTATAAAAATTTATTCTAAAATCGAGTTTCTTATTCTTCAACAACAAAAATCGGTATATTGAAGGGTGGTAGTTGGCGATAGTTTTTGATGCCAATCAAAAGGTAAGGCCACAGTTTCATTTCCCCTGGCTGAATAGCATCCAAATTGGTTCAATAAGATGATGATTCAAAGAAAGATTTTATACCCAAACAGCCTCTTTCTAAATAAGGATACTTTATGAAGTTTTTAATCATACAAAAAATTAAACGCGATGTTCCACTGGAGAAATGGTCAAAACTGCTTCCGTTGCAATTCAAATATTTTGACTCATTAGAAAAAGAAAAAGTTCTCGAAGCCACCTACCACCTCATCGGGCAACAAGGCAGCATGCTCATCGTCAACGTTGACTCAGATGAGAAACTTTCAAAAATCATAGGACAGGACCCAATGTTCTTCGATTCTGAACGTGAAATCTACCCCTTAACCACCCGCCAAACGCATGAAAAACAAATCCGAGAGCTTCTAAAGCCATAGACAGCGGTTTTTGTTGTGGGTTGTCACGGCGGTTTTAGTCTAGACGAAGCAACGAGGCGGTCATGGTACAATCCAGACGCCATCTTAAAAGAATTGCAACCGGGCATGGTTTTCGTGGATGTGGGCTGCGGCGACGGATTCTTCAGTATTTTAGCTGCAAGAAAAGTAGGTGAAAAAGGAAAAGTCTACGCAGTAGATATCGACGCTTCAGCCATTGAAAAAGTCAAACAAAAAGCGAAAGCTGAAGGCTTAGAAAACATCTCTGCGAAAACAGGTAGAGCCGAAGAAACTATTTTCTGCAAAAACTGCTCTGACTTCATATTTTACAGCATGGACCTTCATGACTTCAGCGACCCTGTCAAAGTACTCCAAAATGCAAAACAAATGATAAAACCCAACGGACAACTGTTAGATTTGGATTGGAAAAAAATCGAGATGCCGTTTGGTCCACCAGTTTCTATTAGGTTCAGCGAAGAAAAAACGTCAGGATTGATTAAATCTGCAGGTTTTACTATTACAGATGTTAGGGATGCTGGTCGTTATCATTACCTGATAACAGCAAAACCATAAGCTGGCTACTCGGCGTTTGCGTAGAGCTCTAGCAAATCCTGTTTAAACCTGTCCGAATCATCCTTGTAGGCAGAGTGGTTTGCCCCATCGTAGATGACGAGTTTGGCGTTGGGAAGTTTGTCTGCTAAAACACGCATGTCTTCGCTTGCAACTATATTGTCTTCCGAGCCCCAAACGATGGTAGTTGAAAACTTGAATTGACTGTACATAGGCACTAAGTCTGGTTCGAGCGTCCTTGCAGGTGAAACTAATAGTAATCCCTTCACCGGAAACCTCACTGCATATCGCAATGCAATGTTGCCGCCTATGCTGGCCCCAACAAGAACAGGAATAGCTGAACCAAAAAAGGTTTTAACAGCTTCATTCACGAAAGCAATGTTTTTTTCCGGGTCACGAGTCTTAGGATGACATTCACTCTTCAAGCCATAAGGCATGTTCAGTGCAAGAAAAGGTATGCGTTTTTTCATGAGCAAATCGGTTACGCCTATGCGCTGCCAAATATCAGCGGTATAAGACAATCCGTGCAGGAAAACAATGGGAACTCCGGTTGCAGTGTAGTATAAAGCTGGGCACTTGTAGCCTGATATGTTTAACGATTTTTCCAACCAGCTCACCTTCTAGCTATTTACGCACAGAGTCTTATATCGTTTAAATGAGGTACGAAAGGAATAATAGCTCACAGAAGCAACTATTGTCTGGTGATTTTTTGACGGTTAAAGTCGGCGATAAAGCGCCTGATTTCACATTGCCCTCCCAAATGGGCGACAACGTAACGCTCTCAGAGTTTTTAGGAAAAAAGAATATTGTTTTATACTTTTACCCCAAAGACGAAACGCAGGGATGCACAAAAGAAGCCTGCACTTTCAGAGATAACTATGAAGAACTAACCAAGTTGGGCGCCGAAGTGTTGGGCGTAAGCGGACAAAGCGTGGAATCCCACAAGTCTTTCGCCAGCCATTATGGATTGCCATTCATTCTTCTCGCCGACGAAGGCAACAAGGTTAGGGAACTCTACGGTGTCCCTTCAACGATGGGTATAATTCCTGGGCGAGTAACCTACATTATCGACAAGAAAGGTATCGTACGTCACATTTTCAATTCCCAAACCCAGGCGCCTCGGCATGTGGAAGAAGCAAAGAAAACGCTTATGGAAATAGAGAAAGAAGAAAAAGCCACTGCCTAACAGAGGAAAAAAATTGCTCAACCTCTACAACACCTTAACGTGCAAAATTGAACCATTCCAGCCAGAAGAGGACAAACAAGTTAAAATGTACACGTGCGGTCCCTCAACGTACCAACTTGCACACATCGGGAATTACCGCTCCTTCCTCTTCGAAGATATACTTCAAAGGTACCTCGAATACTCGGGATACAAAGTTATGCGGTTGATGACTCTAACCGATGTTGAGGATAAAGCGGTTGCTCAGGCCAAAAAAGAAAACCTCACTGTAGAAGAGCTAACATGGAAAAACGAACAAGTTTTCTTCAAAGATTTTGAACTTTTAAAAATAAAGAAACCCGATTACCCTGTAAGAGCTTCAACCACTGTGGATCAAGCCGCAAACCTGATTTTGAAGCTTATGGAAAAGGGCATCGCTTACCCTTTCACATTTGAAGGTGCCAAGAACGTTTATTTTGACCCTTTAAAATTCAAGGGCTTTGGCAAACTTGCTCACTTGGACATGAATAAGTGGCCCACTAAGAAGCGGCGGTTCCACAAAGACACCTATCCGGGTACTCCCTGGAATATGGGGGATTTTGTTCTTTGGCATGGCTGTGAACAAGAAGATGTTTGTTACCAAACCGCAGTTGGAAAGGGCAGACCTGCATGGAACATTCAAGATGCCGCTATAGTAACCAAACATTTAGGCTTCACGATCGATGTAGGATGCGGTGGAATCGATAACCTCGTACGTCACCATGATTACACGTTGGCGGTTGCAGAAGCGGTTTCCGGCAAACAATTCTCAAAGTACTGGTTGCATGGTGGACACCTATTCGTAGAGGGCAAGAAAATGAGCAAAAGCAAAGGCAACGTCTACTACCCCAAAGATCTCTACACCAAAGGCTTTAGCGGCGAACAATTAAGGTTCTTCTTGATTTACGGCCCTTACAGACAGAAGTTGAACTTCACATTTGAAAAGTTTGCGCATACAATTCAAAAACTGGATTCATTCAGGACCATGGTCACGGATTTGGAAAAGACTAAGTCCTTGAGTTCGGCAGGGGCACGAGAAGATTTTGAGGGTAAAATAATAGCTGATTTTGAAGAATGCATGAACAACGATTTGGATGTAAAGTCAGCCTTCGATAGCCTCTACGAAACCATAAGTGAACTCCATGAGAAAAGACAGTCTCTGAGTGAAAAAGAATTAAAAAATGTGATAAATGGATTGCACACGGTTGACGGCGTGCTGCAATGCCTGTTCTAAATGAGGTCGCCTACAAACTTTACGCGCTGGAACGTTTCTTCTCGGTGCGGCGCCATTTCGAGTTCTTCAGTTAAGTCTTTGCCTGCATCATGCATACCCATGTGGTCTCCTTCCATCCAGAAACTGCTGTCTGAAACATCATACACTTTTCCCTTGTAGACAAGGTACGCTGGTTTTCCGTTTTTTCCGTTGTTTTCTTGAAGTTCTTGGCGTGTTACTTTTTTTGGTTGTGACAAAAAATTCACCATTTCTTAATTTGATAAAAGTTTGAAGATGGTTTTAAAGGTTTAGGGATGATTACAAAGTATTAGTTACTGTTGCTTGGACCAGTTGATGATAAGTAGTTGGCGTTTATGTTTATGCTGCCAAGGTTTGTTTTGCTGTTTATTTCGATGTTGCTTGCTGCAGGGTAATTGTCAGATTGGATAGGCGATTGGTTACCTGAAAAATGCTGAACATCCACATGGATGCTGCCTAAGTTGGTCTGAGAAACAAGTTTGGCTCCAACACCATCATCGACGACTAAGCCAACGGTCACTGAACCCAAATCAGTCACAGCATTAACCATCAGATTTCCCTGAAGAGCCTTAGTTTCAGTCATATCCATGGTGACGGAACCAGCGTTTGTCTGCAAAGTCACTGAGTTATTGCCTTCAACCTTGGCTTCGTTCAGTCTAAAATCAACCGAACCTGCTTGAGTTCTCAATGTTACGTTTCCTGCAATTGTTGCGTTTTCAAGGTTTGCTTGGACAGCGCCTGCTTGGGACTGCAGGTTTAGGGAGTCAAAAGTTACGAGTTTATCGGCTGTTAAGCTAACTTGCCCAGCTTGAGAAGTAACATTGAGATTTCGGATTACGTCAGGGTTAACGTAGATGTCGCATTTAACATTGTACCTGGAAAAAACGTTTGACTGCGTAATCTTTACAGTTACAGTTAACTCGTTACCCACTACGGTGTCATTGTTGAATTCAACTTGGATGGGGCTTCCGCTCCCGCTGTTGATTCCTTTGGAAGCTGTCCCATCGAGTGTGATTAAGAAATTATTGTTGGATACCTTTTGGGTGAAAATGTTGACTTTTAGCGCTTCGGCTTGAACATTCAGGTTTAACTTGGTGATGCCTACGGTGTTGTCCGGGTAGGATTGGTTAATGTTCACCGTAGCGTATGATGCCGCGAAAAGAGCCGCAACCACTACACCCACGACTAAAATGGCGATTAACACGATGGCTCCAATTATCAAAGGGTCATTTCTTATGGGCTTCGTCGGCGTCGACTTTGTGAGAGAATATGGAGGTGGAGGAGGATAAGTGGCGACCATTACAGGTGTTCCGCATTTCTGACAGTAATGTGTGTCGTCAGCTAGTTTTGTTCCGCATCTTTGGCAATATAGCAATTTTGAAGCCTCAAGTTAGAGGGTATGATGACTTAGAAATTTAAGGCTTACCAAAACAGTTTGGAGTTATTGATAACTCGGCAATGGCAACTACGCTTAGAAGGTTCTGTAATATATTCTATTAGATCCAAATACTCAAATTTTTTTTCTGATTTGCAGATTTTTAGTTCAAAGGGCTTATAGGAATTTTAATAAGGTTGGCGCTGAACGATTTGTTGATGATACCTTTGTCTGAAAAAGTTCTCGTAACATCCGCTTGGCCGTACATCAACGTCACCCCGCACCTTGGCAACCTCGTCGGCTCCGTCTTATCCGCCGACGTGACTGCCCGCTATTACCGCCTAAAAGGTTCCGACACGATGATGGTGAGCGGTTCAGACACCCATGGAACACCCATCGAGGTTGAAGCCATAAAACAAGGCATAACGCCAAAAGTATTGACTGACCGAAACCATGCTAAGGTAGCCGAACTCTTCCGACGATGGGATGCCTCTTTTGATAATTATACAAGCACAGAAAGCCCCATTCACAAAGAGTTCGTTCAAAAAACTCTTCTTGAAATCCAGAAAAACGGCTACATCTTCGCTCAAGACGCCCAAATGCTGTACTGCGAACACGACCAACGGTTCTTGCCAGATCGCTTCGTTGAAGGGAAGTGCCCTTATTGTGGTTGCGAGAAAGCCCGAGGCGACCAATGTGACATCTGCGGCAAACTCTTAGAACCCACCGCACTTGTGGACCCTTACTGCGTTATCTGCAAGAGTAAACCAATTGTGAAAACCACACGGCACTGGTACATCGACCTCACAAAACTTTCTGAACCCCTAACTGATTACCTAAAAAATAACCCGCATCTCCCAACTAATGTTAAAAATTTTAGTTTAAACTGGATAAAGGAAGGCTTAAAACCCCGTGCGGTCACCCGAGACGTCGAATGGGGCATCCCAGCGCCTTTTGAAGGAGCAGAGGGCAAAACCATTTACGTTTGGGTAGACGCCGTGCTGGGATATGTTTCCGCAACAATCGAGCAGAGCCAGCGTTTGGGGCAACCTGAGAAGTGGCGTGAGTTTTGGTTCGACAAAGAAGCCAAAACATTGTATTTTGTGGGCAAAGACAACATCCCATTCCACACAATAATCCTACCCGCATTGCTACTGGCGTCGGGGCAAGGCTACAACCTACCCTGGAACGTTTCCGCTACCGAATTCCTCCAATTCAAAGGCCAAAAAGCCTCAAAAAGCCAACGCATCGGCATATGGATAGACGAAGCATTAGAGATGTTCCCGCTTGATTACTGGCGCTTCTTCCTCATCGCAACTCGTCCCGAAAGCAAAGACACAAACTTCACCTGGTCAGCCTTCATCGAAAAAATCAATGCCGACCTAAACGACACCTTCGGGAACTTCATCCACCGCACCCTCAGCTTCATCAACAGCAAATTCGATGGACAAATCCCAGCTCCAACCAAACTCGACAAAGACGATGAAGCTATTTTGCAGGCTGTAAAGGAGAAAGTTGAGCAAGCGGCAAAGGAAATTGAGGATTCATGGCTACAATCTGCCGCAAACACGCTAATCAGCATCAGCCGCATAGGCAACCAGTACCTAAACACCAAAGAACCCTGGAATCTCATGAAGACCGACAAAGAAAAAGCAGGAACTGTCTTCTATGTGGCAGCCCAAGTGGTAAAAGCAATCGCAGTGGTTTCAGAACCCTTCATACCCCAGACATCGCAACAACTCTGGCAAACTCTCAACCTCCCCGAAACCGTTAGCAAGAGCAACTGGAGCGATGCATCGAAACCTATTGAAGCTGGACACAAAATCGCTAAACCAACCCCGCTATTCCACAAAATCGATGCAGACGAAGCAAAACTCGAAGACATGCTATCGCAGATTAGATCGAAGGCACCTGCAAAATAGGGGCAAACTAATGCAAATAAAAGCCGATCTCCACGTTCACACAACCTACTCGAAAGATTCACTGATAACCCCCAAAGACCTCATTTACTATGCCAAGAAACGAGGGTTGAACGCTGTTGCGGTCACCGATCACAACGAACTCGATGGAGCCTACAAAATTGCAAAAGAAACAGATTTCCTCGTCATCCCCGGTATGGAAGTATCCAGCAGCGACGGACACATCGTTGCCCTGAATGTTTCTGAACTCATCCCTAGAGGACTCAGCGCCCGTGAAACAGTACTTCGGATTCATAGAGCAGGCGGAGTTGCAATCGCATGCCACCCCTATGCCTACTTCAAAGGTAGCCTAGAAGGAAATGTCTGCGAAACCTTCGACGCCATAGAAATCATAAACGCCCGAGCATTTCCCTTCAAAAGAAACTTAAAAAAAGCCACAGAAACCGCAGACCGACTAAACCTTTCAAGGGTGGCCGGAACTGACGCTCATTATGGTCCCCAAATCGGTTACGGCTATACCGCTATAGAAGCTGAAGAGGCAAGCGTTGAAGCTATTGCAAAAGCCATTGTTGAGGGACATTGTCAGCCTTTTGGACAAGCTGTTCCTTTAACCTTGAACCTTATGCAGGAGTTTGAAAGGATGAAACGCAAGTTAATAAAAGGCAACGACAACTAACCGATTATTTTGAAGATTTAAGCCTGAAAGCTAACAAATCCAACCCAATCTTCGTGGCATCTCTTACAGGGTTAACCTTTGAGGCACCCTTATCCCGCTCGGACCATTGCACCGCTACCTCAGCCACTGGAAAACCCAGTTTTTTGCAGCGCACAATCATTTCAGTATCAAAAAAGTAGCCATCAGATTTTGAAGCCCTCAAAACGGATTCGGCGACTTCACGGCTCATGGTTTTGAAGCCGCATTGATGGTCATGGACCCCGTCAAAAAAAAGCAGCCGAACCACCAGATTGTAGGCTAAACTAAAAAGTGTCCGCGTAACGCGGCGTTGAACGCGTGAACCTTCGATGTGTCTTGAACCAATTGCCATTCCACCATTAGTTTTTACTATTTGCAGAAGCTTTGGTAAGCATGCGAGATCTGTCGCTAAGTCAACATCCATGAAAGTTATGAATTTTCCTTTGGAGATGCATAATGCGTTTTTGATGCCTTTGCCCTTTCCCAGACGGCTTGACGAATGGAGCAGGACAAGGTTTGGGTTGTGTTTAGCCATTTTAGCCACAATTATATCGGTGCCGTCTGTGCTTCCGTCTTCAGAAACGATGATTTCGTATGATTTGGAAAAGGATTTGAGGGCGGCTTCAACTTCCCGCACACATTTTTCAATCTGCCCCGCCTCGTTATAGGCTGGCAACAGGATTGAAATTTCTTTGTTAAGCACCCCACTCTTCAAGCAGTATTCGACCTTTCCAAACTGGGAAACAAATGATGATTCTAACCCATAAATGACTTGTGTATCTCCGCATAAACTTTTACAGCCGTATTCCTCGAGCTATCGCAAACTCTTTTTAGACGCAAGCAATAATTCACACTCCATAAAGGGGTCGCCAAAGATTACCTCACCAACCAGCACCAGCGAACAAGCCACACAAAGTTTAGCTGGGTTCGCCAAAAAACATCAATATCGACTGTTATTGCTGGTTTTCTTGATTGGTTTTGCAATTGCCGCCCTGTACAATTTGGGTTATATGTCGGTGCAATGGGACGAAATGCCCCACCTCTATGGCGCCACGATGCTTCTGCGAGGACAAACTTGGGATTACATGACGACTTACGGCTACTACCCACCAATTTTTGACCTAGTTACAACAGGTTTCTTCCAAGTTTTTGGGGCAACTCAGGTTGCTGGACGTTTGGTGGCGGTGACGTTTTCTTTGTTGGCAATTGGGCTTCTGTTTGCGTTTACTAAGCGAACGTATGGGCAAAGAAACGCGTTAATCGCAAGCATTCTACTAGGTACCATGCCAGGGTTCTTCTGGCTCTCAAGAGTAACCATGCTAGAAACCATGCTTATCTTCTTCTTCACTCTCGTGATGTTTGCGTTCTATTCTTGGATAACCAAAGACAGCAATAAGGCGCTTATTTTCAGCGGTTTAGCATTAGGCATTGGAGTTTTGGCGAAATATCAGATTGTCGTAGCCGCCTTCGCTATGCTGCTTTGTATCCTGTTTCTTTCTCGAAAACGCCTAAAACTCAGCTTACCAAAGTTTCTGGTGATTTGTGCGATTGCCGTTTTGGTTGTGGTTCCTTGGTTTGTTATGATTTACCACTATGACGGCGTCACGAAATTCCAAACCTTACAATATGTTATGAGTGAAGGTGGGCAGGACCGCCCAGCCTACAGCAACCGATTCCAACCTATCCCCGTCTACTACCTCATCGAGATGGTATGGCCCTTCAACGACATCACTGTGCACCCGATTTCGCTTCCGATTTTTGCGTTGGGCTTAGCTGGGTTAGGTTTGTTTGCGTATCGAAGAAAGAAACAAGACATTTTCTTTTTGACATGGTTTGTTGTAGTATATGTGTTCTTCACATTAATTCCGAATAGGCAGTGGCGTTACGTTACTCCGCTGTTTCCGATCTTAGCCATATCCGCCGCATGCTTCATCATGTTCCTTTACAGCAGACTTCACTCTTGGAAACCGCATCAAATCGGATTCAAAGCGGACCGCACAAAGAAGCTTGCTGCAACATTCTTCATAGTTTTAATAGCGTCGGCGGTGGCTTACGCCAGCTATGACTCTTACCAGATGACCGTTAGAGACCAAATCCACATCCCCATCCAAGAAGCCACCGATTACTTAGCAAACCATTTAGACCAAAATCAATCTGCCGTACTGATTTGCTCTTTTAACCTCCTTGACCAAGACATGTTCCGTTTCTATTTACCCGATAACATGTCAAGTGACCAAATCTGGCAGTACCCAGCGTTGGCGGTTGACGCTTTTACGCCCAACTTCAATATAACCGAATTTGTAAACCTCTGCGTCCAGAGAAACGTAAAATACATAATTCTCTACGACTTCGGCATTAACACACAATTCTTCAACTCAACACTCGACTATACGCAGGTCAAAGCTATGATTGCGGCAACAGGCAGGTTTGGGGATCCTCAGGACCAACCATTCTGGGGCGACTTCAACGGATGGATGGGACACAGAATCTTTTTGGTCCGCTTTTTGGGTTAGCATTCCAGAAATTCAAAGCCGGTTTCCTTGTTCTTTTCACGTTTAGCCGTGCCGCCAGCTAATTCTAAAATGACGACTTCGCCGATTTGCCAAACCTCTACACCCATCCGGACACAACCTGTAACCGTATTGTCGTTTCTGCCAAAACTCGCATGCATATGCAACTTGGGTTTGCCTTCTTCATCAGTGAAGATTGTGCCGACGCCCAAGCCTTCATGGACGCCTTTGAGAAGAGTAATCATGGGTTCGGGGGGCATTGCTTTGCCGTCTTTTGGTCCCACAACTACCTTGCTTTTATCTTGGGCGCCGCCGAGGAAAAAACATAACGCACTTTTGATTTGTTTTTCTACGGCGAATTTTTCTATGACTTCGTGAAGGATTTCGTCGTTGTGAAGTCTTAGGATGAAGATTCTATCGAGGTTGGCTTCTGTGTAGTTCAAGGTTTAGCCTCTTTTCTGTTAAGAACTGAGAAACTCAAATATAAAAGAATTCAACTGCGCCAAAACTTTCTGGTAGGCAGCAGAATTCTGTGTTATATTCTGTTTAGGTATAGTGTTTTCTTTGCGTCTTCTTTTCGTTTCTGTGAAGGCACGGTTGATGCTAATGTAACCGTTGTTTTAGCGGTTATTTGGCATTTTGCGCTGTGCCTTACTTCATTTTTTTGTGCCATATTTTTCGACCTCTTGAAGAGCCAACGACATGTTAAAGTTCACTTATAAACTTTATCCCGGTCTTAAAAGCGTTCATTGTATTAATAAATGATTGTAAATGAAAAAATATGACACACACATAGCAAGCTAATTTCACAGAGTCAATCAGATTGATTAGCGGTTGAAACGATCATTCTTCCACACATCAGCGCTGTCACTGTAACCCCGCCGCTCCCAAAATCCCAATTCCTTGCCCCGAGTAAACCCCAAACGCACCACCCAGAGCGCACTCTTATAGGCATACTTACTGGGTACAATCAGCCGCACAGGAGCCCCCAAACCTTCTTCAAGCAATTCACCATTCAGCTTATACGCTAAAAGTACATCGTCGCCTGATAGTTCCTCTCGAAAAAGTGAAGTCCGATAGTTATCGGCACAATCAAAAGTTACCGAACGAGCAACAGCCTTGGGTTTAACGAGTTTTTCGATATCTTTGATTTTGACGCCTTCCCACTTGCAGTCCAGCACACTCCAACCTTCCACACAGTGAAAATCGCTCACGGAGATGGTTTTTGGTAAAGCCATAAAATCTTCCCAGCTAAGCTTAACGGGTTTTTCAACTTCGCCGTCTACGGTTAAGATAGTAGGTTTCCGGCTGCAGCTGTGGGTTGGTTGAAGTTATTCCTGGATGGTCGTATCCCCAACGCAGAATACGTTCGGTAGCTTCTTGGTCATTAGGCAACCTTGGTTTTTTAGCAGACAAAAATATCACTGATAACTCATTCACAACAGCAAAGAAAAAGGTTACTCACCTATGGAAAAAAGCTTGATAGCTGCTTTTGCCTTAGCTCTTCTTTGCTGAAGCCTGAAACCCGAACGCCTACACGTCGGACGCCAAGTTGTGACTCCGCCAAGAACTTCTCAAAAAGCATTCGCACATTTCTGTTGATGGTTTCTTTATCTTTTGCGGGTTGTTCAAGTGTTACAGATCGGCTTTTGCTACTTAAATCCACATTAACCGCATAAATAGAAACCAGCTTAAAACTTACGGCTCTGTTGGTTAGATCCCTGTAGACATCTTCGGTTAGTTCGTTGGTTTTCTGAAGAATAAATTCCAAGTCGTGGGTATCTTGTTTTAGGGTTCCGATACGACTGATGGATTCGGCTTCTCCCTGCTCAACGACGGGTTCATTGTCGACAGCGTTAGCTGCGTTATGAAAGTAGATACCTAATGCTTTGCCGAAGACTTCGATGAGCCTTTGACAATCATATTTTGCTAGGTCGCCGATGGTTTTGATGCCCATCAGTTCCATGCGGACCATGGTTTTTTTGCCGACCCCCAACAGGCGGTCAACTTCCAGAGGTGCAAGAAAAGCCTTAGTTTCTTCAGGTTTAATGATGGTTAAGCCATCGGGTTTTTGGCTGTCGCAAGCAATTTTGGCTACAAGTTTGTTAGGTCCAACTCCTATCGAGAAGGATATCCCAACTTGCGCCTTAACATCGACTTTAATTTTCTGAGCGTAATCCCTTGCCTTCTCAAAGCTGCATTCAACCTGCTGAGTAACATCTAAGTATGCTTCGTCCACGCTGACTTGCTCTAGGCTGGTTGCGTAAGTTCGAAAAATCTGCATGATGCGATCGCTGATTTGGTCGTAGTATTCGTGGTCTACTTTAAAGAAAACGGCTTCCGTACCTTCTAGTTTACGTTTTGCCAGAAAAAGAGGCATACCGGATTTGACACCGTATTTGCGCGCGATGTAGTTGCTGGTGGAGACGGCTCCGCTTTCTTCGGTGCGCCCCGAATAAACACCGACGACTATAGGTTTGTCTTTGATTGATGGATCGCGAAGTTCTTCGCATTGGGCAAAGAAATAGTCAAAGTCAGCAAGCATAACCACGCGAGTGCTGCATTTTTTAGGCTCCCTTTATTTTAGGCATCTGCAAGGAACCATCACATGGAGCCGTGTTAAGTTGGGCTAAACCTTCGCGGCAAACCCCATACTTCAATTCATCAGCGTTAGCTAAGTCGCGAACAGCCTTTAGGATTTTGAAACGGTAATCTTTGGGTAAAAGAATGCTTCCTCCGATTCGCTCTCCTTGCTGGAAGTAAAGCGGCTTTAATTTCTCAGCTACTTCGGGCAATGCTTCTGTTAAGCGTTTCCAGTTGTCTGATTTTGCCTTGTAGGTTGAGGCGGTTATGTGTTTGACGCCGATGTTTGCGAGGGTTTTGATGAGTTTCTGCGGTTGGTCGTTTACGAAGGGAATGATTGGGTCGATGCGCACCGAGACTGGTATTCCTTTTTTGATTAGGTCTTGGGCTGCTCTAATTCGCTGGGAAGGAGAAGGCGCATAGGGTTCAAGGATTTTGGCGAGGTTATCGTCTTCTGTGGTTATAGTTAAGGCAACTGTCGCTGGAACCTTGCGGAGTAGGTCATCGTCTCTGGTTACAATGTTGCTTTTGGTGATGATTTGGATTTTGCAGTTGCTTTCGACTATGATTTCAAGGCAACGCCGAGTTAAACCCTCCGTACTTCATCTCGTGGGTAAGGATCAGAGGAATTTGAGATGGAGATGGTTTCGCCTTTGAGTTTAGTTGCTTCCCGCTTGAGCATTGCCAGCGCCTCTCTTTTGGGGCGGCTATCCTTGAAGTTTGGGATGTAGCTTGATGCGTAACAGTAGATGCATTGGTGGTCGCATCCGGTGTAGGGGTTAAAGGTTAGTTTGGGTGGGCATGTGCAAAGGCCTGAACGCCAAGGGTCAAAGCTTGAAATCAACGGCACCTAACATTCACTAAGGCAATATTATGCGTGAGCCAGACAAAAAGCATTCGCAAAGTTAGAGTTTTACTCTTTTATCTAAGAAAGGAAAGTCACGCATGACGGACCGCGGATTCCAACATAGCTTAATTTCGACCAAATAATTTGGGAGGAATAGAGAAAATTAGAGCTATCGATTTACTTTAGTTTTTTCACGGATTCGTTGGCTTTTTCAAGTTCTTTGCGTTTGCCCTCTTGATACGCCTTCACAGAAGCCTCCAAAGCAGGATCTTCGAGCGCTAAAATTTTTGCGGTTGCAATTGCTGCGCCCTCTGGCTCAATAGTTACGACGCTGCCGATGCCGCTTGGAACCCTCAGTGAAGAGTAGATGTCTGCTCCGCCGAATTTTTCGCTGTACGGTGGACAAGCGATAACGGGTTTTGTTGTGTTGCCATCGATGAAAGCGCTGAGTGCGTTGGAGCGGCCTGCAACGGTGACGTAAACGACTTTCTCTGCCTCAAATTCTTTGATTACTTCAAGCACTTTTTCTGGAGTCTTATGGGCTGAAGCAACCCGAAACTCGTAGTTTACACCTAAAAGTTTAAGGTACTTTGCGATTTCTCGGGAAAAATCCAAATCCCGCTCGGAACCCATAATGATAACTGCTTTTCCAGCCATGCCAATCACAAACAATGCTAACTTGAAACTGGCTAATTAATATTTAATCAACAAAAAAGAAAATGAGAAAATTTGGGTTTGCCACTAGTTTTCGCCGAAGAACCTTTGTTCAAATCGCTTAACCCATGAAGGCGCTTTAACCAAAGCATAAACTAACGTCCCAAGCAAGCCAAAACCAACCGCAATCAAAACAGGCATAAGAATGATAAATTATTAGTGGCGCACCCTCAACTATGAATACGTAAGCAAGAAAACCCCATACAGCAGTTAAAACAGCTGACAGACACAATGCTGATTGCAAGGAACGCTTTTACTATGGGTTGAAGGCTTGTTTTTTGTGATAAAACGGCGATTTTAACGTATTTTTCATCTTCAGAACTAATTTTCTGCTCTATGAGGTTAAGATGTTCGATAGCTTTTTTGCCGAAAGGAGTCAAAACGTAATGTTGATTGCTGTTTTTTTCAATCAACCCCTTCAACTGTTCCAGATGATAGTTTAGTTTTCCCGTTGACATTCCAAGTTCAGTAATTAATTCAGTGTAGGATATGCCTTGGTTTCTTGATTCCACGATTCTGATTATTGTTCTGCGTGTTGGGTGTGCTAAGGCTTGGAAAGTGACGTTTTCAATTTGTTCATTTTGGTTTATCATCTGCTTATCCTCAGAAACTATTGTTTGATGTGCGCTTAAATTGGTTTTTAACAAGTTTTCCTTGACAAATTTTCCGTTGTTGCAAGCCACCAACCACAAGCCTTTATTACCCTAAATCCGCTGATTGAATTCTTGATTTTTAAGGGTTGATTTTTATGGCACAACAAACTCAAAGAGCTAAAGTTACTTAGTCAGTTAGTTGGCGAATGGATGTAGGGGTAGCCATGAAAACAACCAACGGCAAAGTTCTTTCTGGCTGCGGAACCATGACCGCCAAAGAAATAGCCATGGTCAGTTAGGCGTAAACTCGGAAATGGACATGCATATCGAAGGCTTACGATGATTATTTGGAGAGTGACCTTTGGAGTTTTGACCAACCCAGCGGCAAAATGCATCTTTTCAGTGTAACCTCCCAAGGCGACTGCCCACGACCACGTTGGCGACATGGATAGATGACAAAACACTTGAGTTAAGTTGGAAGGGATGCTTTGAAAAAGAGGATTTGGAAGAAAAAATAACCGTGAAATGGGTAAGTAAAGACCAAATTGAAGTTAAAGAAACTGATTTTTCCAACGGCAAAATAAAGCTCAGCGCCAACTATGTTTTCAAAAGAAAAGAAACCTAACCAAGCAACTCAAGCCAATATAGCTAAAGTCTTCTGCTGCCGCTTCAACTTCAACGCTTAAGCCTTCCCCAAACTCCATGCTTTTTGGCTCAATCAGCAACAAACCAATTTTTGCACCAGTCGCTTTTTTAATGTAATCACAGAAAATCCTCAAAGGCAACATATGCGTGGTTATAGCTGGAAAATCCGCAATTTTTTCAGCGTCCACAAACTGGCTTCCCCAGGTTTTAACCCCAAAAAAGCAGCATCAATCAACAAGACATGTGTCGGATTGAACGCCTCTATGTCTAAGAGGTAGCTTTCTGGAACTGTTTCACATTCCAAAAGGCAAACGTTTTCTGGAACCTTGCCTTGCAAAGCCTTGAACGATTTTTAATCCCACATAATCGTCCGATCGTATTGGGTTTCCGATGCCTGCTATAACAATTTTTTTTGCGTCTGCAAACCAGTTTTTCAGTTCTTTTCAACTTGCTCAGACATCGAAGCACCAATAAAGAAAAAGATGCTAAGTTAGTAAAGATTTATGCACAGCATTACGGAATTATACCTATTGAGGGACTGAGGGTTTTGCACCATTCGATGATTTGTTTTTCCGATTCCTGCTTTGTTGTCCAGCTGGATTAATCAGAGTCAGCACGCCGATAATCTCAGAGTTGGGAATTAACGCTTTAGTTTGATCGATGCCTTGGTTTTTTGCCTCCCTGCGTGAAGAACAAAGCGACTTTTTTGCCTGAAAGGTCGTTTTTCTTGAGGTAAGTGGTGACTGCGGTGTGGTCTTGCAGCCCAAACTGGGGTTCCAACGATTATCAAGTCGTAGTCAGCGGGGGACTTTTTTGGTTGGAGCTATTTCGGTTTCTTTTCCTCGCCTAGCATCCTTGCCGCCGCTTAACCAGCCAAGTGCGCCGCTTCGTTTTTTCATGTCGATAACTTCCTCAACGTCTGCTCCTATTTCCGCCGCGATTGTTTCAGCAGCGAAACGTGCGTTGCCAGTTCGTGTATAGTAAACAACTAAACTTTTCAAATGTAATCCCTAAACAACGTTATATTCGATTCTAAGGGAATATAAGATTTGCTTTCAGGACAAAAACAAAAATGAAAATATTAGTTGCCCAAAGAAAATAGGGCTAAACTAACGTGAACTGAGCTGACTAACTGTTTTTGGGCGTTGAAGACTTCAACGGTTAGCGGCATTTGGCCGATTGCAGCGTGTGTTGCACAGCCAAAGCATGGGTCGTAGGCTCGGAATGCCATTTCAACCTTGTTTAGTATGCCTTGGTCGACTTTGCCGCCGTGGATTAAGCCTTTTGCTGCGTCGCGTATGCTCATGCAGATTGCTGGGTAATTGTTTGTGGTTGCAACGATTAGGTTTACGTCTTTGACGAGTGCATCTTTGTCGAGGGTGTAGTGGTGGATTAGTGTTCCGCGTGCCGCTTCAACGATGCCGACTCCTTCGCCTGGTTCGCCTGGTTTGTTGCGGACGTTTGTGCTTGTGATTTCTGGGTCTTTAACCAGTTCCATTGTTCTTTCTGTGGCGTAGAGTAGTTCGATTAGTCTTGCCCAGTGGAAAGCGAAGTGTGCTGTGGACTGGTTTGCCGCCTAAGTGTCTTGTACATTTCTTGGTATTCTGCTTGTGCAAGTGGAGTTGCCATGCCGTCGGAAGCGTTTAATCGTGCCAAGTGGTCCAACACGGTAAACGCCGCTGTCTGCGCCTGCAACTTGTCCTTTCCAGCCGACTGCTTTGAGGTATGGGAATTTGCTGTATGTCCATTCTTCAACGTGTTCGCCGATGTGTTTGAGGTAGTCTTTGGATTCGAACTTGAGGAATTCTTTGCCTGATGGGTCAACTACGCGGATTTTGCCGTCGTAAAAGTTGACTTTGTTGTTTTCGTCAACCGTACCCATGTAGTAGGTTGGCATTGTGTAAGCTGGGCTTTTTATCATGTCAACGTATTTGGTGTTGCCCAAAACGATGTCATGGAAGATTTTTAGTGTGAATTGTGCGAAACCTACGCATGAAGCAGCCATCTTTTCGATTTCTTGTCTGTTCTCTTCGCTTAATGGCTTGGAGATTCCGCCTGGTAAGCCGCAGACTGGGTGGGTTGCTTTGCCGCCGATGATTTCAGTTATTTTTTGTCCGTAAGCTCGGTGTTTTATGACTTCTGCTGCAATTGGCATGCCGACTTTTTCGATGACGCCGAGGATGTTGCGTTTTTCTGCTGGTGCGTCTGGTCCAACGATGAAGTCTGGTCCGCCAAGATAGTAGAAGTGCAGTGTGTGGTCGTAGATGAAGTAGGCGCTGTACATGAGTTCTCGAAGTTTCTTTGCGGCTGAGGTTGGTTCAACGTTGAATGCTGCGTCTAAGGCTTTGATTGCGGCGAAGTGGTGGGCAACTGGGCAGACACCGCAGATTCTGGTGGTAAGTTGAGGCATAAGTTCTGCTCTTCTGCCGATGCAGAATTTCTCGAAGCCTCTTAGTTCGGGAATTTTGAGGTAAGCGTTTTCTACTTCGCCTTGGTCGTTTAGGAATATGGATACGTTTCCGTGTCCTTCAAGGCGAGTGATTGGGTCTATTACTATTTCTTTCATTTTTTAATCACCTTTCTTTTTAAGATGGAGTTTGGCAAACTGTACATGTAGACTGTGCCAACTGGGTCTTTTACTTGATTGATTAAGTCTTCAATTTCTTTTTCAGTATACTTGGTTTTTCCTTCTACGCCATCGTAGCCGAGAATTGATGCTAAAGCAGTTATCATTGCTGCACCTTGTTCTGGAACGTTGGGAGCTGGTCCACCGCAACCTGTGCAGGGCATGTCAACTTTTAAGCATTGAGCGCCACAGCCGCTTCTGGTTGCCATTCCCATGCAGATTATGCCTTGTTCCATTAGGCATTTTTCTGGTTCAGGAGTTTTCTCGTAGACTCGGTAGATTTTGTCGATTTTTTTGTTTTCGCGTTTTCTTGGGCATTCGTCGCATACTGCTTTGAGTGGTGCAAGCACTGAGCCTTTTGGCGGAAGTTTGTTGCTTGCGATGGCGTCTACTGCAGCCGCGATTAGTTTAACTGGTGGTGGGCAACCTGGAAGGTAATAGTCTACGTCAACTGTTTGTGCGAGGGTTTTTACGGTGTCGTAGAATTCTGCGTTTTTTAAGGTGCCTTCTTTGACTACTGTTTGAGTTTTTGGCGTTGTTCCTTGCGGGTTAACGTTTGATTTGTCTTTTATGTAAACTTGATCGAAAATTTCTTTCTTATTGTTCAAGTTTGCTAAGCCTGGAACGCTGCCTTCGTGGGCGCATGAACCGAATGCAACTAAAGTTTTGGATTTTGCTCTGAGCACTTTTGCCATGTGTTCTTGTTCGCTGTTGCGGATTGAGCCGTTGAAGAAGGTTATGTCGATGTGTTTGTCTGGGAGCGCTTCGACATCTTTGTATTTGACGTCGATGGCTACTGGCCAGAAAACTATGTCGGCGATTTTTACTACGTCGAGGATTTTCTCGTTTAAGTCTAAGACGGCTATTTCGCAGCCGCCGCAGCTTGCAGCCCAGTAGAAGGCTATTTTTAGTTTGTTTTGACTCATGGTTTGTTTGCTCCTTGGTTTAATTGTTTTAGTAGTTTTGATGCGTTTACTCGGAGTTCATTGAACGCTAACTCTTCAGGCGTCATACCCATAGCTAACCCGAGTAGTTGTGGGTAATGAAGGATTGGAATTCCATAGGTTTCATTAAACAGTTTCTCTATTCGCAACTCGTTTGTATCATACATTATGTGGCAGAACGGACAAATCGTGATTAAGGCTTGAGCTTCAACCTGTTTTACGTGGTTTAGTTTGTCTCTTGCAAGCGCCAAAGCAACTTTGTCGCTGACTCCAACGCTGGGTGCACCGCAACATTCGGTTTCGTCAATGTAGTCTAGGCATGTGGCGCCTGTGGCTTCGATGAGGGCTTTTAGGGTTTGGGGGTCTTCGGGGTCATCAAAGTCAATGTATTCTTTGGGTCTCAGGATGTGGCAGCCGTTGTGTTCTGCAACTTTAAGGTTTGTTAGGGGCTTGACGACTGAAGCTTTGATTTTTTCTAATACCAACATCTTCCTTGAGCAGCTGCAAAAGATGTTTTGTTTCGATTGTTCCTTTGAATTCTAAGCCTGCTTCTTTTAGGTGACTGTTGATTTGTTCTTTTAGGGCTTTGTCTGCCTTTAGGATTTTGTTAACTTTCTTTAAGGTTCCAGCGCAGCCTGGGCAAAGCGTGAGAATGTTTAATCCCTGCTGCTCTGCTAACGCCAAGTTCTTTGCTGCCAAAATAAGCATTGTTTCGTGGCTTACGGGGTCTAAGGGTAAACCGCAACAGTTGAACTCTGGCATTTCAACCAGTTCAACGCCGAGTTTAGCGAGAACTTTGCGTGAAGAAATCTCGTAAGCAGAAACACGGTAGGGAATTGCGCATCCGAGGAATATTAGGTATTTATTGCCCACTTGGTTTTTCTCCTGCGGGTTTTTGGATTTTTTCGATGAATTTTACGCCTTTGAGGGTCTTTGCGGACTTTTTCTGGGTATCCTTTTGGCAGTGGTGGAAGTCCTTGGGATTCACGTTTTTTGATTCTTAATTCTGGAATTTTGTAAGCGTAACCTGATTCAAGTAGGCTTTGGGCTTGGTCTTTGAAGACTTGTGGAACACAGCCTTTTTCTGCTGCTAAATTGCGGAATACTCGTATGACGCTTGCAACTTCGACGTCTTGGGGACAGCGGTCGGTGCATGTGAAGCATGCTGCACAAAGCCAGAAGGTGTCGCTGTTTAAAACGCGGTCTTTTAAGCCAAGTTGCGCCATGTGGATAAGTGTTCTTGGCCGGTAAGTGTCGCTGTAACGTGCAACTGGGCAATCTGAGGTGCATGTTCCACACTGGAAACATTTTAGAATTTTTTCGCTTCCATGCATCTTTTGAAGTTCATACTTGAACTTTGGATCAAGTTCGGAAGCTTTTATGGGTCTGATCTCTATTTTGTGGGGTTGTTGCTGCCTCAGTCATAAGTTTAACCTTGACAGTTAATTTCTATGCACCATGGTGCTTTATTCAGAAAAGCCCGTATCCACTAATAAAGTTTCAGCCAAACCTTGATTGATTCTTCCTTGTTTCTATGGAAAAACAAGTTAGTGGAGCATTTTATTGATGAATCCAAGAAAATGAGAAAAAGTTTAGCCAAAAAGGAAGAGGATTATTCTCTGCATTGCCTTAGGGAACGCAGTTCCTCAATGGTTTTATTCAACATAACCTTATCTGACGCGGATTCAACTGTGGAAACGGGTAAGCAAACGATGACTTTGCCAAGGTAAGGATGCTTAAAACCCATCTTCTTCGAGGCTTCCTCACTTAAAGCAACAAAGAGATTGATTATTTGCCAATTACTCATGTCAAATTCAGCGCTTTGCACTTCGCCTAACATAAATCCGTCGGAAGTGACAGCTGGTTTCCAAAATAACCTTGTGATTTCTACCATATAAAAACCTTCAGATAGTAAATACCAACCGCTTCTTTATATCTGTTTTTTAGGCGAGTTGCAGAAGCGTTTTTTACTCTCCAAACGCATAGTTATTTTGGTGGTTTTATTGTCTGCTTCTCAAACTCAAAGTAATTTTAAGAAACTTACCCCTGAAGAAGAACAAGTCATAGTCCACAAAGGCACTGAAATGCCCTTCACAGGCAAATACTACGCTTTCTGGGAAAAAGGCACCTATGTGTGTAAACGCTGCGGCGCAAAACTGTACCGTTCAGAAAACAAGTTTGAAGCCGACTGCGGCTGGCCAAGCTTTGACGATGAAATCCCAGGCGCAGTCATACGAAAACCTGACCCCGATGGCATGCGAACAGAAATTCAATGCGCCAACTGCGGCGCCCACCTCGGACACGTCTTCACAGGCGAACACTTCACCGAAAAAGATACGCGGCATTGTGTTAATTCGATGTCTATGGATTTTATTCCAGACAAAAAAGAAGAATAATTGCTAAAGGGTTTTCCTCGCGAAAGAGTTATAGACGACTTATCGCAAGTTGGCAGTAAACGAGCGGTTTGGCTTTGGCTGATATCTTCGGAGTCCAAATTCCACTTTCCACTATATTCGACATTATAGTAATTGCTATAGTAGCAGTTACCTTAGAAAGATTGCTTAGCCGTTACCTAACAGGTTTTGCCAAACGAATTAAACTTGAACCCAGCGCACGCAACAACCTTGTTTTAACCTTCCGAATCCTAATCCTAATCTTCGCCGTACTATCCATAAGCAGCGTAGGCGGAGTCCAAGCCGAATGGTTACTATCAGTTTCCGCCGTAGGCGGCGCTGCAATAGGTTTTGCTTCACAAAAAACCATCGGTAACTTCATCGCTGGGCTTTTCCTTTTAGCTGCTAGACCCTTTAAAGTGGGCGAGTACGTCAAAATCGGCACTGATGAAGGTTTAGTTCAAGAAATAACCATGAATTACACAAAGATTTTGACTTCCGACAACAACGTCGTTTCCATTAGCAACCTTCAAATTTTGGATCGCGATATCACCAACTACGTCTATGAAACCACAAAAAATGGCAGCCTTTACTGCTACACATTTGAAATTGGCTTTGACCACAGCGTCTCGGTAGAGCGATTGAGCGCTTTATTCGATCAAGTCTTCGACATCTATTCAAAGCATGTTAAAAAGAAAACCCGAATACATGTTGACAGGGTCAACCGGCGTTACCAAAGTATTTAGTGTTTACATTTATGTTGATAAGCCTCAAGAAATTTTCACGCTTAGACCCAAAATAATTAGTGAAATGCTCAAACGTTGGGATGAGGAAAAAGGCAAACAAAAGAAATAACTCGCACGGCCCTCAACAGTATGAAGTGTTTATTATGTCAAACAAAAAGCATGATCTACAAGCCCAAGCATCAAACCTATCGGGCTTAATTGATTATCAGGAAGGCTCGGTCGTTAGCCGCACCTTAATTGATAAGAAATCTGGAACCGTGACGTTGTTTGCATTTGATGAAAAACAAGGCTTAAGCGAGCACACTGCGCCCTTCGACGCAATGGTTTACGTGCTTGACGGCGAAGTGGAAGTCACAATATCAGGCAAACCCTTTGCTCTAAAACAGGGCGAAATGACAATCATGCCCGCAAACCACCCACACGCCTTAGCAGCAAAAACAAAATTCAAAATGCTCCTAACTATGATAAAATCCTAAACCGTTCTACCCCACTTATCCACAAAGCAATATTCAGTAAGCGATTTTTTCTTGGGCACAGTCGGGGTTTCTGCGGGATAACCCAACACTACAAATGCCTGCGGTTCCACCGCGTCAGGAATTTCCAACGTTTGCCTAACCGTCTCTTTACAGAAACACGGCGCCGAATACCAGCATGCACCCAACCTCTTCGCGTGCGCTGCCAAAAGCAAGTTTTCAATCGCAGCACCCAAACTCTGAACCGCCAAATCATGCAGACACGCCTGCCGTCGCGTATCGGAATAACTTGGCAACCCTTCAATACCCGTTACACATGCCAAGATAAGGACTGGCGCTTTTGCGAATCGTTCAACTCTTTCTTGTCGTTTATCACCGTCAATCGTTTGGCCGTCTTTTGCTAAGTCTGCAATCCAAACTTGAGCCATCGCATCCGCCAACTTCTGTTTGATTTGGGCATTCTCTAAAATGATAAATCCGTAAGGTTGAGCGTTGTGGGCGGAGGGAGCCCAACCAGAAGCCGCTAAAACCTCCAAAACTATTTCTTTGGGAACCATTTGCGGTTGGAATTTTCTAATGCTTCGTCTCGCATGAATTACTTCAAACAGGTCTGGCATAGCAAATTGTATGTTGACGTTTGTTTTTATCTTTATTTGCTACTGTTTGGTTCCAGAATAACTTTAAGCGATTGCCCAGCTTCAGCCATCAAACGGAAACCTTCTTGCGCCTCACGCAAATTCAACCTGTGGGTAATCATTTCTTTAACGTTCAATTTTCCAGTTGCCAAGTATTCGAGTGAATCTTCAAGGTCATTTGGGGCTGCGCCATAGCTGGTGCGCATTGTGATTTCGTTTCGCCAGAACTGGTTAATGGGCACAGACAGCTTTACGGTTGGATCGGGCACGGCGAAGAAGAGGATGGTTCCGCCGCTTTCAACGCAGTCCATGGCTGACATGGCTGCGGAGGTTGCTCCTGTGCATACGATTACTTGGTCGGCTAAGTGTCCATCGTTTATTTCTTTGAGGTTTTGGGGCAGATTGTCTTTGGCGTTTAGGGCGTGGTTTGCACCGAATTTTTTTGCAAGTTCCAACCGATAGGGGTTGATGTCGGCTACAATGATGTTTTTTATGCCTTTGAACTTGGCGAGTTGGGCGTGAAGGATACCTGAGATGCCGCTGCCGATGATTAAAAGCGAGTCGTCTTTTTGCAAGTTGGCGAGGCGTTGCCCGCGGGAGACACATGCGAGCGGCTCGATGAATGTGCCCTCCTCAAAACTCATTGCGTCTGGGTAGTTTGTAGATGCCGCATTCGATGTTGATTTTTGGGATTTGGATGTACTGTGCGAAGCCGCCGGGGTAATAGTTGGTTGTGTGTAGGGTGTGGCAGGCGGTGTGGTTTCCACGTTGGCAATATCTGCATTTGTTGCAGGGTACATGGTGGGAAACGAAGACACGGTCGCCGACTTTGACATGTTTGACTTTGCCGCCGACTTTGCTTATAACGCCTGTTGCTTCGTGGCCAAAAACACGCGGTGCCTTGGGGACACGATACCATTCCAAGACGTCGCTACCGCAGATGCCAGATCGCCATTACTTTGAGCAGGGCTTCGTCTTCGCCGATGCTCGGGATGGGAATTTCTTCAACACGGACGTCATGGTTGTTATAATAGAAGGCGGCGAGCAAAGTGTTCACCAAAAGGGGGTGGGTTAGGCTTTGCCTGCTTTTACTTGGTTGTAGAGATCTTCGGCTTCTTGAGGAGTATACCCTTCATGGATTATGGCGCGGATAGCTTTGATGGATGCAACTGGAGCTTCGGTTTGCCAGATGTTGCGGCCCAAGTTTACGCCAACTGCGCCCTTCTGAATGCCGTCGTAAACGAAATCGAAAACTTCCCGTTGGGTATCAGTCTTTGGTCCACCAGCAATTACAACCGGCACTGGACAACCATCAACGACTTTTTCAAAATGATCTTTGCAGTAATAGGTTTTTACTACGCGTGCGCCAATTTCTGCTGAGATACGTGCAACCAATGCGAGGTAGCGTGCTTCACGTTTTTCAAGTTCTTTCCCGACTGCTGAAACTGCCATGACAGGTATTCCGTAGTCTTCGCATTCGTCTACGAGTTTGGCAAGGTTACTTAGGCTTTTGTTTTCGTATTTGGTTCCGACGAAAACTGACATCGAAACAGCTGAAGCGTTTAATCTAAGGATTTCTTGAATGGAGGTAACTATGCTTTCCGCGGCTAAATCTTCCCCAACCACTGAAACAGCACCAGATACGCGCATGATGATTGGTTTCTCGATTGCTGGGTCGATACAGTTGCGCAGTACTCCCCGTGTAAGCATGAGTGCGTCTGCATACTGGTAAATTGGTTTGATAGTTTCTTCTGGATGCTCAAGACCATGTGTTGGTCCCTGGAAGTATCCGTGGTCAATCGGTAAAAAGAGGGCTTTGCCGTCTTTCTGGATAAGTCTACTTAATCGGTTCTTCATTCCCCAGTCCATATATTATTTCTCCGAGGAAGCTTTGGCTTAAGAATTAAATAACTTTATGCTTTAAAACAAGTTGTTTTCAATGTTTACGCCAGTTTACCAGCTCTTTGACTGATTTCACATTTGTTCATTGCTTAAGAAAACTTATGAATAAATCATAACCAAGTTTATATCACAATTAAGCATTAAAACATAAAAACAAGAAAAGAGTGAAAATATGCACAAATGCCAACAGTGCAGTATAGCGATGAATCCAAGGGGAGAAATCTCTGAAGATGGAAGCATAATCTGCTACCAATGCCCAAAATGCAAAAATATTGAACTCCACGAGACAAAACACCACAGCGAGTTCAGATTAACATATCCCTAAAAAAGCCCAAGTTCCCAGATAGCTTTCTTTCAAGATTTCTGTTTCACTATTAAGTAGCCCTTTTCTATGAGCCATTGGTGGAACTGCCCTAAATCGCCGTTCAAAACTAATAAGTCTTTTTGGAAGTCTCGAAATATGCTCGCATACGGCTCAGGGTTAACTTTTTTAAACTACAAATCCCCAAACCATGTATGCCCAAATACTATCTTTTAGGCGGAGAAAACACCCATAAAAGAGACGCAGAAAAAATCAACCAAAAAGCCTTCAAAGACGCAAGCGTAGCACCGAAAATCCTGGTTTTCTCTTGGGCAAGAGCATCCTTCGACAACACCTATGCCAAAAGCAAACTTCTGTTCGATTACTTTAGAAGCCTAGGGGCAAGCACAGTCAACACCGTTAACTATTCCAGTTCTTCGGTTGAAATTAAAGAAAAAATGGCGGAGTCAGACCTTGTTTACTTAACGGGAGGGGTTCCGAGCATGCTGATTGAGCGCCTAAAAAAATTGGGCATTGAAGAGCTCCTTCGTGGTTTTAATGGAGTTGTCGTTGGGCGAAGTGCAGGGGCTTTGGCGCTTTGCCGAAAATGCGTGATAACTTATCGGAGCACTTTAGAAGTAAAAGTTATCGAAGGACTGGGACTTGTTGATTTAACGCTTAAAGCGCATTACAGGTTAGGCAGGGACATGGAATTAATTGAGTTGTCGAAAAACGATGATATTTTTGCAGTGTCTAAAGGATCAGCGCTCGTTTACGATAACGGAAACCTATCGGCAATCAATAACGTTTACTTGTTCCATAAGGGCGAGCGAGAAATCTTCCATTGAACGTGAGCAAGTGTAATTTTGCCAAAGTGTGGTATGATTTAAACTACCAATTACGACAAAGCATAACAGTAAGTTGTAAACTAATAGCTTTTTTAGAGAGAATCTACTACAAACATTTGATTAGTATGCATAAATCAGGCCTGTTAGCAATCCTTCTCACATTTCTTGTTTTGGCAGTTTCAATCTCAACTGTTTTTGCCGATGTGTCGGCTGGCGTAAAGCAGGGAGATTGGATACAATACAACGTTCACGTAACGGGAAATCCGCCAGGAGACCACAACATACAGTGGGCATCTATGAACGTAACTAATGTCCAGGGCACAGCGATAACTTTGGATATTCTAACCATATTCAACAATGGAACCAACTATCCAGAACACATCACACTGAACTTGGCAACAGGTGTACTCGGAGACGACTTTTTCATACCTAAAAACCTCAATAAAGGCGACAAATTCTTCGATGCGTACCAAGGCAACATAATTATAACAAGCCTCCAAACACAGGATATTGCGGGGGCTCGCCGAACAGTTATTTTAGGCGCATCAAATTATACCTCTTATACGTGGGACCGCGAAACCGGCACCTTGGTTGCTGCTCGGTCAGTGGAACCTGATTACACCATGGTCACTAACACGGTTGCCACGAACATCTGGCCTCAAGACGTAATCGGCTTGTCACCAACTGTCTTCTACGCAACTATGGTGGCGACGGTTGTGGTGGCTACCGCGTTAGCAATTATCTGCGTCGCATGGATTCGGCAACGCAAGCAGAAACCTCTGCTGCTGGCGCTCGAAGCTGTGGGCGCACTATTCGTAGCTTTGTTTTTGATTGCATATTTGGGTGGCATGCCATCGACCAATGTTTTCCATTCAGACCCAGTTTTCAGAGTTCCACTTGACATTTTGGGTGTTGCGCTTCTGATTCTTCTATTAGCAAACATTGTTCCGACAATCCGCGGCTGGTCCACATTCAAATCGCTCTCACCCCTAAAAATCGGCTTGTTAAGCGTCGCTGCCTCCTACTTCCTCTTCAATTTGCATTCGTTGTTCACTTTGGGATGGGTTGGCGAATGGAACCGTTTCGGCGGTGGATTCTCAACTTCTGTTTTTATCCAGGACATAACTAACTTTGTTGGAATAATTGCGCGGTTTATTGGCGGAATTATAGCAATCGGTGCCGTGTTGTATTATTACAAAAAAGGCTTACCCAGTCAACAGAAAATCTACAAGATTCTAAGGTGGGTTTTGCTTTTGGAGGCTATCTATTGGCTTTCTCTGGTTCCTCAAGCAGGCATCTATATTTATTATGCTTTTAGCAGGCATATGTCTGCGGCGGCGCTCTTTAACAACCTTGCATGGGCCACTATACCGGGCATTGTTGAATCGATTGTTCCACCCGTTGCCCTGCTGATTTTAGCCGTCAAGCTTAATACCAATAAACCGTTCCGAGGCATCGTAAAATGGGCTTTGATTTCGGGGATCACTTATGTTTTGACCTTCTGGTTGACCAATACAGGCGCCTGGATGCAGGTAATAGATTCGGCAAAAGGCACCGCCTACCTCATCAGTTATCCCCAGCACCTCTTTAGCTTCGCCATAACTGCAATTGGACTTTTAGCGTTGGCAATCTACGCTGGGTTTGTTGCATGGAAAAACAGGGGCGCATCAACTCTCCAAGAACTTAACATTCGCGCTGTAGCTGCAGTAATTACCTTGTTTGGCATGTATTTCCTTTGGAATTATTTATCATGGGTTTTCTTTAATGGTGGTTGGAGCAGCTGGTATGCATGGTTCCTTGGCCACAACTTAGACTTATGGATGCTTTCGCTACCACTCTTGGGTTTACCATTGACATTCTACAAAAAAGTGCCAAGCAAGCCTGCTGAGGAAACCAAAGCCGCATAAACAGTTTATTCGCCCCGGGTGTCGTTTCGGTTGCATTCCGCTTTGGGTCGGTACACTACTTTTTTATGTCGTTCCTTATGATGTTTCTCGCATTCTTTTATTCGGACAAGCATCCATTCGTTCTCTTCGTAAACGCATCCGCAAAGCAAAGTCTTAGTCGGCAAAATTTCCACACTTCAACAAGCTACCCAATTAATAATGCAGCTTTATCTCATAACGATTTCGATAAAAATAAAATAAAACTCGATTTCCAATTTTTGACGAATGAAAAGTTCTTACCCAAAAAGGCAACATTTTAGAGCATGAAACGGTACTTGTTTGCTTGTAGTGTCGAAATATGAGCGTTATGAGTAGAAAAAACAAAAATACACAAATTGAACAAAAAAAGAAACTCGAACGAGAAAAAGAAGCAAAAAAGAAAGCAATGTTAAACCAGCTGCCTCCAAAAGGAAAAAAGAAGTAGCTTAGCGCTATAACTGGAACTACCAATCGTCACGATTGCTAATGCTCTCTTTCTTCATTGTTTTTTCGATTTCATTGTAAAGGTCTTTTTCTGATTCTGAAATAATCGAGAACCAGGTTCCTGCAACACTTTTTATAATTGGAACGCTCATAAATTTGGATTCGCGGTTTAAGGGAAGTAATCTATAACAGCTTCTTTTTTGGCTTCGGAAAGCTTTCGCCTGAAGACCATATCTCATACATCTCCACTTTAAGAGTGTAAGAGCCTGCTGGGATTCCACGTATAACCTTGTAGGCGTCAATTCAAAATCGTTCTTTGCAAGTGAACCTTGAAAGATTCTGATTGTTTTGGAGTTGATTTGTTGAGTGTTGAAGAATAAATCTAATTGCACCTTGGAAAAAGCGATTTTTGAAGGAATCAACTTGAAGACGATTTTTGAGGGCTAACTCGTCTACTTTAGTTGCTGGGGAGATTTCGGTTATTATTGATCCGCTTTTCTGGCGTGTTCGAAGTAGGGATGTTGGATTCTTTGACACATTAGGCAAATTGTCCAAAGTCAGCTGCTTGAAGGGTTTAAGGATTTTGCCATTTTTTCTCATTTGATAGATTTGTTGTTTCTTCTTGTTTTTTTGATAATTCTTCCTCTATAGCCTTAATTGCGTTGCTTATACGAAGTAAAGTGTTTTTAAGAGCCGCCTGTTTATTTTCCAATTCAGTGAGTGATTTTTGTCCTGCCATATATTCAGCTCTAAGTTCTTTCAATCGTTGCTCAAGTTGCTGTTTCATCAAGATTCCTTTGAGTTTTTAAATTGTCCAGACTTAACTGCTTTTTGAATATTTCTTCGCGCCACTTGTTTTCCCAACTTGCCCATCCAGTCTTCACAAGGCTCTCTCGCAGGTGTGGCTTTTCTGCAACCCAATCCAGAAACTTCCAAAAACGCCTCTTGTCCTGCAATATTTCTTCAGGAACACCTTTTTCGATGCACCAACGAATGTATGCTTGCTCCATTAGCGGTTTTAGTTCACCTGTTGATTCGACTCTTTGAACTTTGAATCCTTGGCTTTCCAAGTATAAGGCTACGCTGGTTAAGACGTATTCTGAACAAACTTTAAAACAGGTTTCTGAGTCAGGCTGCATAACAGTGATGATTTCGTTAGCAATTTTTACAGCGTCTTCCAAGTATTTTTTGTTTTTGAAGTTTGGAGGTTGAAACGATGCGGTGGGGATTCTGCGTTCCATCAGCATAGGATGCGGCGGTTTGATTGCGCCTACCACGACACCCAATAATAGGTCACTCCACCCTGAAGCGTCTATCAGAATGGTTTTTCCTGGCAAGAAACAATTCAACGCCAACTTTAGCACCTAAGACTTAGAAATATGGGGAAGACTGTTTTTTATCTTTTGTTTGTCGGGGTTTCGGCGATAAAAGAATTAAAACTGCGACGAAAGATAGCGACTGACCTTAAACGATACTAAAAAAGCAGTTCGCATGGAAATGTAACTGAGCCCACAGCACCTTTGAGTAGGATAAATTGAGGGCAAGATGCCAAATAAGCTTGCAAGAATTTTGTTTTTAGCGACTTCACCTTTTTATATTAAGACAGCATGTAACCGACGATTATCTTGCCTGTTAACTCCAAAACCAAATGCCGCGAGAGCTGGCAACCTTATCCAGAGAATGAAAATTTAGAGGGCATTTGTGAAAAATCCCCTGAAATAATCTCCACTGATCAAATTCCGAAGGTTCAAAAATCCACAAGAAAAAATTCTAAAAAAATAAAAGAAAAGTTAATCGAGAAAGCAGTATCATGCGAGTTTGAAGAGGAAAGCTCACAGGCCAAAAAACCCTGCATAGGTACATATGCTGTTTTTCCGATCCTAACAATATAAAAGAGTTAATTCAAGCCAAAAAGTTTCAGCCTATAGAGAAATTTAAGCTTAACATAGAAGCACTCAAAATAAAACACAATGACAAAATCGACAGCCTAATTGCTCTAGATGCCATAAAAACAACATTAATTCCCTACAATTTTCAAATGCAAACTGCACTCCGAATAATAAACGAAATGAAAGGAAACGCTATTTTAGCTGACGAAGTAGGGCTTGGAAAAACAATTGAAGCTGGCCTAATAATGAAGGAGCTACTTTTAAGGGAGGAAATTAAATCAATCCTTATTGTTTCTCCTAAGAGTCTTTTATCACAGTGGAAAGCGGAAATGTTCGAGAAGTTCGGAGAGGCTTTTTCATTAGCCAACAATCCAAGAGAACACGTTAACCTTCAGACCGATGATAGAATAATATGTTCACATAACCTTTTAGCAAGAAAATATGATCTGTTTGCCAGTCGAACTTGGGATTTGATTGTAATAGATGAAGCGCACGCGTTTAGAAATACCCATAGTAAAGGCAGAGCTTGTCTTGCTAACCTCAGAAAAAACCATTTCTTGTTGCTTACGGCAACTCCTCTATGTAATAAACTTACAGATTTATACAGTATTGTGGATTTGATTCACCCTGGGCTTCTTGATAGTGAACGCTCGTTCATCGATCGTTTTGCTGAAGACGCCAAAAGCCGCATTGTTAAATCCGATGAAGTATTTCACCTAAGACAAACACTTCGAGACATCATGTGTCGGACACGTCGAGAACAAACCGGCATCCCATTTACAAAGCGATGCGTAGACTCAAGGTCATTAGAGGCAAACCCAACCGAACGCGAGTTTATCGACCAAGCAACCGAATACCTGCGAGACGTAAGCAAAAACCATTTCAAGACAATCGAGGCTCTAATGGCAGAGAACCCAACTAGAAGAATCAGTGAATCCCAAAGCAATGCGATACTTGTGTTTCAAGCGATTACTCTTCAGCAGTCCTTCTCAAGTTCTCCAGATGCTGCCATCGAATCGCTAAAGAAAAGACAGGAGCGGTTTCCGATGGAGGCTGAAATCGCGAGCAGATTAATTGAGATGGCGACAAAAGTGATAAGCGCAAAAATGGAGTTGCTAAGAAACGTTCTAAAAGAAATTCCAAATGAACAAGCGTTGATATTTTGTCTACGAAAAATCACAGCGCATAAACTCTCAGAAATGCTTAATCGAGAGTTCGGGAGAGCCGCAGTCTACTTAGGAGATATGGATCAAGCGGAAAGAGACAAAGTCATTGGAAGCTTCAAAAATGGCGAAACGAAATATCTTGTCGCAACCGACGCGGCAGCTGAAGGTCTTAACCTCCAGAACTGCTGTATAATGTTTAATTATGATTTGCATTGGAACCCTATGAAAATTGAACAGCGCATAGGTCGACTTCACAGGTTCAAACAAGACAGGGATGTCACGGTCTTTAACTTAAGCGTCAAAGACACCATCGACGATTACGTGCTGCATATTCTATACCAAAAAATAGACTTGTTTACTATGACAATAGGCAAAATGGAAACGGTCTTAGCAGAATTAAACGAAGGGTCACAGGACATCCAGAAAACCATAGCTGAAATCCTGCTCAGGAGCAACTCTCGTCTGGACATTAAAAAAGAGTTGGAAAAACTGGCAAACGACTTGACTACCTCAAGAAAAAATCAGGAATTGGCCGAAAAGTTTACTCAAGGTGTCCTTGATTGAGCTCAAAAAATTCAGATTCAAAGATTCACCAGTTCATCAAAGCATATATCGAATCCAAAGAAGGCAAAATAACACAACAATCAAATGAAGTTTTTACGGTAAGCTACCCAGATAAATCAACCCAAACAGAGTATACCTACCAACCTGCAATATCACGTGAAAGAAAAATTTCTCTTTTAACGCCAGGTAGTCCTGCGTTCCAGCAAATACTCGAAGAAAGTTTAGAAAACGGTGTTTTATGTCAAGTATTATTCAAGCCCAAAGGGGAAATCGACGCTCTATTGAAAGGTTACTTTAAAGATTCTTCCTTTGCCTGTGAAGATTGCGAGAAGACATCTTTTGGAGAAGAAATCACCGATACATGCGAGAAATCCGCATCGTATTATCACCGAATAAATAATGGAAAAATTGTCTCAACAAAAATTATCAAAAACGAGCCAGTTAGGTTTTTGCAATTTTATTATTCGCTAACGTTCCAGAATAAGCTAAGGCAAAAAGATGAAGAAATATTCACCGTGCTTGTAGATGAGGATTGCAATGTTTTAAGCATTGGCGAAGTTAACGAAAATAATTTTTTGAGTGATGAAGCTATAGAGATTCAAGGTTTTAAGGCTAAGCTGGACGTTACAGTCTTTGAAAAACTGAAAAGAATTGCAGACGAAAAAATAGAATCAACTGTTAAGGAAAAATTGATTTTCTTTGATTTGCCGCTAACCAAAGAAATAAGGTCCAAGCTAAAAAGCTTCGATAAACGGCTCAAAAAAGAACGGCGCGAAAAAGTAATCTCTAGAAAACATGATTTTGACTTTCAACAATGGCATGCCAACCATGAAGCGCTTCTTAGGAGAGAAGAAGAATCATACTTAACCAACATATCTGTAAAATTCATCAACCTGCTCGTAATTAACACGAGTAAGGTTAAGTTTGAAGTAATTCTC
Source organism: Candidatus Bathyarchaeota archaeon (assembly GCA_963741295.1). Classification (GTDB taxonomy): domain Archaea; phylum Thermoproteota; class Bathyarchaeia; order Bathyarchaeales; family Bathycorpusculaceae; genus Bathycorpusculum. The sequence goes on along the minus strand of CAVUHI010000003.1, from coordinate 76,607 downwards.
GACAACAACTCAGCCATACGCTCCTCGTTTATCCTTGGCTTCAAACACACGTCAGAAGTTGCTTGCCCTATATGCCGAAAGAATTTTTCCTGTGGTTATGCTACACAAGACGGGCTTTACGTTTGCAGAGACTGTGTTAGGCAATCCGTTGATACTGCAATAATTTATTCGAAAAAAGCCTCTTTACAATTAGATGAGAAGCTCAATGAATACTTCGAACATGACTCAGGCTTTGTCTGCTCAGTCTGTGGAAAGAGACACAGTCGATTGCTGGAATTCAAATGCAGCCATGACAATTCAAGTATATGTATTTACCATTATGGACTTTGCGATGTTTGCGGAAAAGTTTTCTCAAAACTAAACCTTACATACACAGATGAGTTTAAGCGGCAATTATGTCCCAAACATACTTTCAAAAACAAGCAGAAGGAGCAATAAGATGCCTTACATTAAGTTTAATGGCATCTTGAAAGAGATAATTGAGCAGTATCCAAACATTGATGTTATGAGTTTTCTGCAAGATAGTCTACAGATTCCTCTCGATAAGGCAGAGGAGTTGGCTGCGAGAATAGAAAAAGAATACTGCCTCAAAGGAACAAGCAAAACAGTTCCTAATTTGCAAAGAGTTAGCGTGGATAAACCAAAAAAACCTGAGGTTTCTCAAAAGATAAGTTCTTACCCATGGGAGAGTCTTTCGGGAAAAGAATTTGAACGGTTTATTAAATGGCTGTTGGAAGAGTCGGGCTATAAAGTCTACCCCGAAAAACTTGCTGCTAGATTCGATCGTTGGCTTTATAGTTTCGAGGGATGCAGAGAAAATTGAGATTCAAGCCATAAAGTGCCCTAAGAACATCTTGATTCCAACTTCAAGAGTTTTAGAAGTGCAGCAAATAAAGTCTATTCATGGTTGCCAGAGAGCAACTATCTTAACGACAGCGTATTTTTCTCCTAAAGCTATAGCGGATGCCCAGAGACTCAACGTTGAACTTTGGGACAGAGATATTTCTAGAATCGAAGATAACAAAAGCGAGGAAGAATGCTGAGCTCGAAGTTCAATCATGTTTTCCACCGTATAAGGGGTCGCTTCTGGCGAGTCTTTTAAGGCTTGAAGAGATGGGGGAGTTTATGATTGAGTCCAGAACGGATGAGAAGTATGATCTGCATTTGCCAGGTGTAAAATTTCCATTATTAACTTTTGAGATTCGAGATGACGAGGTTTGTAAATGTGTTTTTAGGATAAAGTTTAATGAGCCTGTGGGAGAATTTGATGGGGAAGCGTTAATTTGGTATGACCGCACCAACGACCGGTTTGGTCCTGATGGTGCAGAGGCTTATTCATTGATAACGGGGTATCTTGAACAATTTGTCGAATAGGCGCTAAATGAAACTGTTATTTGAATAAAGGTTGGTAGCCCGGGAGAGATTCGAACTCTCGTCGGCGGGTCCAAAGCCCACTATGCTTGACCACTACACCACCGGGCTGCACGGTTTCAAATAACACTTGTTTTATTTATTGTTAGAGGTTTAATGGGTGGCTTTTTTGTTAATAAGCGTTCTCTTAATGGATTTTGAATTCGATTGGGTGTTATAAATTTGTTTAGCTATAATTAAAATCACGGTTTTCTTTCCCGCTGTTGGCTATTTTTTTACATTTTTGTATGTTATTTTCCATATGTAATTGTTCTTTATGAAGAGGGTTTCTTTGCCATTATGTGCAATAGGTTTAATAAACCACAAAGCTTAAATATTAATTCGTTTCCTTTGCATAGTTTGCGCGGGCCGAATGTACTATTTTCTAGCCTAATTGGCCTATGGTGACGGTTCTACGCACATCAAAATCGAGGTAGAGAGATTGAGTAAAAAAGAGACACCTAAGACAGCACAGCGCTTGCAAGACAAGTGCCCAGAGTGCGGTAGCGAGAATTTAGTTCACGATTATGATACAGGAGAAACAGTTTGCGGTGACTGCGGACTGGTCGTCTATGAGCAAATGATGGATAAAGGACCTGAATGGCGTGCATTCACTCAAGAAGAGAAAGCATCCAGAAGTCGTGTTGGTGTCCCAACATCTTATTCCGTTCATGACAAGGGCTTATCCACAGCCATTAGTCAAGTAGACAGAGACGCATTTGGAAGAAAACTTCCCCTATCGACAAGACTTCAGATGTGGCGTCTACGCAAATGGCAAATTAGAAGCAGAGTTCACTCATCCATCGACCGCAACCTTGCTCAAGCCATGGCTGAACTTGACCGTTTATCAGACAAAGTCTACATACCCCCACCAATCAAAGAAAAAGCCGCCGTTGTCTACAGAAAAGCACTTGACAAAGGCTTAGTCCGAGGCAGGTCTATCGCCGCCATCGCCGCAGCTGCGTTGTATGCTGCTTGCCGTGGAAGTGGAACCCCAAGAACCCTTCGTGAAATTGCTGAAGCCAGCTTAGTCGACAAGAAAGATGTTGCAAGATGTTACAGGCTTCTTTTGCGAGAACTTGATGTTCACATGCCTATCGCTGACCCATTAACTTATGTTTCAAAGATTGCAGAGAAAACAGGTATATCAGGAAAAACCCAAGGCGCAGCCATCCAAATTCTACGAGAAGCGAGGCGAAAACGTGCTGCTGCAGGAAAAGACCCCATGGGTTTAGCTGCTGCTGCGCTTTACATTGCATGCCTTCAGAACAATGAGAAGAAAACCCAAAAAGACATTGCTGAAGCTGCAGGCGTAACAGAAGTTACTGTTCGCAACCGCTACAAGACACTCAAAAAACAACTAAACCTTGAATTGCCCGACTAGGGGCACTTTTTTAATTAAGCAAAACTAAGTTTCTTCTTTTTCGTCCAAGTCAAGTTCCATAACAATTATTCCACGATAACCACAGTTTTCACAAAAGTATTCTTTAGGAGTTAGCCAAACTGCGAGACTGCTTGATAACTCTATTTTTGGGCTAGCGCATCGGGGACAGTAGATTTGAGTTGGTTTCCGATGTTTAGCATTTTTTAGAACGTCGCGGATGCCATCTGTCTTTTTCATAAGGCAAATATTCACCATTAGTTTAGGAACGAGCGGGTTTATTGGAGTTCGATGTTTTCTTGTGGGTACCCCATTTTAACGAGGAACTCTTTCACTCGGTCGCGGTGGTCGCCTTGGAGCATGATTTGCCCGTTCTTGTGAGTTCCGCCGCATGCGCAGTATGTTTTGAGTTTTTGAGCTACAAGTGACAAATTCGAGTTTTTGTCGTCCATGCCGTCGATGATGGTGGTTGCTTTGCCGAATTTTCTGGTTTCAAGCCGTATACGAATGCGTTGTTGTTCTTTCTCTATTTCTCCACAAACGCACAGGTCTTTAGGTAGTCCGCATGTTGAACAAACTTCAGCCATGACACTCAACAGAGAATTATCAGACGGCGTATATAAGAGTTTCAAGACCTTGATGATGTTTTTTGAGTTCTAAAAGATCCAAACTCTAAAACAAAAAGTGTACTTAACTTGTGGGTGTCCTGTTACAATCACTTAATTTTAAGTGTGTTGAAACCTAAGCAAGTATGCGCAGACTCGCACAAACGTAACTCTGGATTGTAGAAGATTAATTATGGAAAGAATACTCTCAGCTAATAACATAATCTCTTCAAGATACAAGCGAACTACAGGAAAAGAAGCTTGGCGAGAAAACCTGCGTTACGCCATTTTCGCCGCCGACAAGGTCCGCTCTTCTTTGGGACCTAAAGGCGCATACAAAATGGTAACCTACAACAAAGGACCCGAACAGATCGTAAAAGTTACCAAGGACGCTGTGGCGATACTTGATGAGTTGGCAATTCAGTATCCTCCAAGCGTGATAATTTCTGAATCGGCTAAAATGCAGCGTGAAGAGGCTGGCGATGGCGTCGCAACTTTTGTCATTTTGGCTTCAGCTTTACTGAAAAAAGCGGATGAACTCTTGAATAAGGGCATCCACCCTAACACCATCATCCACGGTTATAGTCTTGCTACGGACAAGGCACTTGAAATCATCGATCGCCAAGCAATAGCCGGCAGCAGTGAAAAAAGCGACATTCTAGATACCGTGGACTGTGAGAGGAACCTATTGACGCCGCAGGTTCGATCCATGATTAGACAAGCTTATCCCTCTACATTCTGCGATGGCAGATATGAGAAAGAAAACGTCCGGTTCCTGAAGAAAACAGGCGGTTGCACAGGTGATTTAAAGTTAATCAAGGGTGTGGTGATAAAAAAGCAGAAAGCTCACCCCAATATGCCTGACAAAATCAAGGATTTACGCATCGCGATTACCAGTGAACGCTTGGGAATTAACCGTTTAGAAATAAAAATGCCTGTGCAAGGACCATACCACATCAACTTAAACATCAAAACGCCCCAGCAAATCCAGCAATACAGCGAAACAATTCAGAAATTGAAAGCAGAACCCATAAAAAAACTAACTGTGCTAAACGTGAATGTTTTACTCTGTGAACAACCCCTTGAAGAAAACCTAAAAGCCGAATTTATTGCTAAAGGAATATTTGCTTCAGAAAACGTCGACAAGAAAGATTCTCAAGATGTCGCTAAGGCTACGGGCGCCAAAATCGTTGGCTCTCTTTCTGAACTCACAGAAGAAGACATAGGAAAAGCAGAGGAACTCTCGACTGGGACATTAGAGCATGAAAAAACAATAACTTTCAGCGGTTGCAAAGGCGCTACTTTCTTGCTTAGAGGAAGCACACTGCAAACGATCGATGAACTGGAAATCGCAATCAAAAACAGCTTCACCGTCCTTAAACTATTGGATGACGATGGAAGGGTTTTGCCTGGGGGAGGAGCAATGGAAACGCACATCGCAGGGGAGTTGAAGGCTTATGCCAGAGAGTTTCCAAGCCGGAAACAACTAGCCATTGAGGCATATAGTGGGGCATTAATGGAGGTCCCAAGGTGCTTAGCGACGAATTATGGGTTAAACTCGACCGATACGCTTCTTGAACTAAAAAACCGCCATGCTGAGGGAAACTGTAACGTTGGGGTTTGCCAGAACAGTTGCCATGACATGGTCTGCCAAGAACCCCTCAAAATTAAGCGGTCAGTACTCCGAAGAGCCTTCGAAGTTTCCATGCTCATGCTACGCATAGATGAACTAATCATTTCCAAAGAGATACCTAAATTCCATAAGCAATAGAAAAATTTCAAATTATGCAATTTAACTGGGCATTGCGTAATATACAACTGCGCCCAAGGCAATGCTTATTATCCATAGGATTGCTGTGATTTTCATCCATTTTTTTGTTGGTTTTGGTAAATCATTGAACAGATACATCACCGTCAAAGTTACCGGAGGAACACCAAGCGCAGAATGAACTATCTGTAAGATTGAAAACGAGGAAGACGCGTTGTTACTAGGAGTAACATAATAAATATAGAACGATGGAAACATGACAAAAAATATTGAAACCAGAGTTAGAATTATTGCTCCACTCATTACCCAACGGTGAAGTTGAAGAAATTCCTTCCCTTGAATTCTAGCATAACCTATTCCAAGAATTGCTAACCCTAAAGCCACAAACATTAACGCTATAGATTCCTGCACCAGAAATGAGTTCATATAACTAAAAGTCGAACCTATGTTCATGCTCATGTTTTCTTCTCCCTAAAAAAATGGATTAAGCGCTCTTATGTCTATTTGTGACTGCGCAAGTGCAACCACATACGATTTGTGATCTGAAAATTTTTTCAGGATCCCAGTCGCCTTTTCAGGTTCAGATCCACAAGAAGAGGTCTCAACTCGGTTAAAACTAAAAACTACTAAAGTCTGCCAACTGAAAGAACAACAACACCTTGCAAATTAGTATGTTGTTGTTCTTTCGACTGGACTCTAATTTGAAAGAAGAAGAAGAGCAAATTTTTTTTTCCAATCTTCTTCTTCTACCCATTGAGAATTAGGCTGCTAAAGGGATTTTGTCTTATTTGGTAGAACAACAATACGTTTTTTGTAGGATTCAGTTGTTGTTGTTTTTCTTAGATTTGTTATGACTGAAAGAAGAAAAAATAGTTATTTCAAAAAATTATCAGTTTTTTCTTCTTCTAATTGATAGTTATCATCCAACAAAACCAGACATCATCAAGCATGTTTGTGGTTGTACGCTTAAAGACACATAAGTTTAAACGACAGTTTATCCCTACCTCATTAAGAAATAAATTCCGTTTTTCCAGGCGAATTGTAAGCCTCTAAAGATACAAGCAGTCGCCTATATTCTAAAGTTTTTTCAATCTAAAAGATTAAGGAAAGTTAAACACCGAAAGAGAGAGTTTAAAAATGTCACAACCGCTTCCACCCTCAACTGTAGACTGGAATCATCTGTTTGATTTAGCCGCATACATAGCAGTAATAGCGGTCGCGATAGTCATAGGTGCAATGATTTTTTTTGCAGTAAAATACCATGAGAGGAAAGGACAACCAAAGTTTATTCCCGAAGTTGGCTTGTCCAGAGCCCGTGCAAGAGAAACCGTGATTTTTGCTTCAATCTCAATTATTCTCCTGCTTAGCTTAAGCATCGCTTCCTATCAGCTTACTCCTAACGCGCGGTTTCCGCCACCAGTTTCTCAAAGTCTAGTAATAAATGTTACAGCTTTCCAATGGAATTTTAGGTTCTTTTATCCCAATAATGTGTCCACTTTGGGAGAATGCTTTGTTCCCGCTGACAAAAGCATAATTTTTAATGTAACAAGTAGTGACGTCATGCATAATTTTGGTTTGATGGATTTTAGGGTGAAAATAGATGCCGTACCCGGCAGATATAACATCGTCGGCGTAACCACGCCGCCGTTAAATGGAAACAGCCAGCTAAACTACACTATCCAATGCTACGAGCTATGCGGCGTCGCACATACATACATGCATGCATCCCTCACAGTATTGGGTCCCAACGTTTTCAATCAATGGCTAAGCAACCAGACCGCAACAAACACAACAGCTTCAGGAGGCTAAAAAGACGACATACAACGAATTCTCGATCAAAGAATGGTTAACCACAACCAACCACAAACGCGTCGGTATTCTCTACATCGTCACGGCAGTGTTCTTTCTGATAGTTGCAGGCTCGTTGGGCATGCTGATGCGAACACAACTTGCTGCACCAAACGAAAATTTCCTCAACCCCTTCACCTACGACCAAGTCGTTACCCTACATGGATTATTGATGATTCTTTGGGTTCTTACGCCCCTTGCCGCTGGATTAGCAAATTACATTGTACCCCTACAGATAGGCGCAAAAGACCTAGCGTTTCCACGTTTAAACGCCACAAGCTACTGGACATACCTCTTTAGCGGTGTACTCCTCGTTGGTACAGTGTTTCTACCAGGCGGCTCAGCAGATACAGGCTGGACTCTATATGCACCTCTAAACACGATACAGTTCTCTCCTCAGCCAGGGGCAACACTTGCAATCTTGGCATTGGCCTTGTTCGCCGTATCCGTAACTATGTCTTCAATTAACTTTATCACAACCATCGTGAAAAACCGGGCTAAAGGCATAACATGGACGCGGCTGCCAATTTTCACCTGGTCGATTTTGATGACAATGGCGCTGGCGCTATTCGCGTTTCCACCGCTAGCTGCTGGACTAACTTTGTTGACGACAGACAGAATTTTTGGCACCGTCTTCTTCAGTTCCACTCAAGGAGGTAGCATTCTGTGGGATGAGCTTTTTTGGTTTTTCGGTCACCCTGAGGTTTACATTGTGGTTTTACCTGCTATGGGCATAATTGCTGAAGTTTTTATGACATTTGGTAAAAGACCTCTTTTTGCAAGAAAAGTCTTCATTGCAGAGCTAGCCGCCGTGACTATTCTTAGTGTGGGTGTCTGGATGCATCACATGTTCACCACAGGCGTAAACTACGATGTTCTGCAAGCATTCTCCATCACCACAATGGCAATTTCTATACCTTTCGAAGGATTAGTTATTGGTTTAGTGCTTACGCTCTACAAATCCCGTATAAAGCTGACTGCGCCGGTACTGTTTTGTTTAGCTGCAGTGTTCACGGTTACCCTTGGCGGCGTTACGGGTGTTCTGCAGGCGTTCCCAGTTTTAGATTACGCTTTCCGGGGAACATACTGGGTAGTGGGGCATTTCCACTATGTCATGGCTGGAACCACACTCTTTGCACTTATTGCTGGACTCTACTATTGGTGGCCGAAAATAACGAAACGAAAATACAACGAAACCTTAGCAAAAGCCACATTTGCAGTCTCCTTCATTGGATTCAACGTCCTCTATTTCCCATACTTCTTCCTTCTTGATATGCCCAGACGAATATTCACCTACACAGTAACATCGGGATGGGCATCGTTGAATTTTGATGCAACCGTCGGCGCATTTGTTTTCGGACCAGCCGTTTTGCTAACTCTGCTAAATTTGATCTTGAGTTACAGAAAAAATGAGCCTTCTGGACCAAATCCATGGGAAGCAAAAGAAATGGAGTGGACTGGCAACTACAGTGGCTCAACTGATTTGCCAGATGGACCTCAAAACGTTAAGGACCTTGAAAGGAGCACATGAAATGACACACGAAGAAACAAACTCTAATGACAAATCCACTTACCTGCCGCTGATAATTACGGTAGGATTAGCAATTTTCCTGTTGGGACTTGCGATCTACATTCCACTCATCATAGCAGGATTAGTTATCATTATTGCTTCGGTTTTCAAATTATTCAAGGATGGCGCAAAAGAAAGGTTCGCTGACTCTAAAGAAGATGATGAGGAAAAGTATCCGCTCGAATCGGTGCCAAAAGAAAAATTGGGACTGTGGATTTTTCTAGCATCAGAGATCTTGATTTTCGGGTCCCTTATCGTCGCTTACGGATATGTCCGCATAAACAGCGGTATATGGCCTGTAGCCACCCAAACACATAACGTGCTCCTTGGAATGACGAACACAATTATTTTGCTTACAAGTAGCTTGGCAATGATTCTTGCGCTTTACTCAATTAGGGCAGGAACCGTGAAAGGACTAAAAATTGCGTTAGGCAGCTCATTTGCCTTGGGTTTGGCCTTTCTAGTCATCAAACTTGGATTCGAATGGCCCGACCTAATCAGCAAAGGCTTCACCATAAACAGCGGCTTACCAGCCTCCACATACTACACGTTAACAGGTCTTCACGCCTTGCACGTTGCAGTGGGCATGGTAGCGATTGGATACCTCATGTTTAGAACCTACCAAGGGGGATTCACCAGTACAAAACACGTTGCAGTCGAGAACGTCGGGTTGTACTGGCACTTTGTCGACATCGTTTGGATGTTTCTATTTCCGCTCTTCTACTTGATTTAGGTGAAAAAAATGGCTGGAATTAAACTCTACGTTGGAATCTGGCTTGGACTCGTATTCGCAACAATATTGGAAGTTGTGGTTCGCTCATTACCGGGAGCAGCATCACTATTTGTGGCGATTATAATGCTAATTGCATCAGTAAAAGCAATCGCCATATCGTTGTATTACCAGAACCTGCGTCATGAAGGAATCAGACTTGCCACCCTGCCTATAGCAGCCGTCGTAGGCATCGTTTTTTTGGCAGTTTCCGCTGCACTAACTATGTCAATGGGGATGTAACGCTATGCGCAAATCATACTTACCTTTAGTTGCGGTTATAGTGCTTGCAGCAATTCTCTACTCTGCAGCCATGGTTGTCTTAGTTTTTAACTTGCAGCCACCATTGACCAGCACATCAAACACAAACCGCACACCAACCGTGAACATTGTTCTCTACGAAGGCGAAATATCAGCAATCAAATACGGATTCGGCAACACTTCCTTCGCATTAACTTCGCCCGGACCCACCCTCAGATTTAACTTAACAGACGTGGTAAACATTACTGTTGTAAATGTTGGATCGATGCCTCATGCTTTCGCAATAACCAATGCTCCTAAAACCGGAGCCACAGTGCTCTTCGGCGCTGAAATCGGCGCAAGCAGTTACCTGGAGCCTGGCAAACAAGGAACAGTCATTTTTACTCCAAACAACGCTGGCTCATTCTATTATACCTGCCCTGTTCCCGGCCACGCTGAAGTTGGAATGTACGGGGCAGTTGTAATCACAGGTTGATAAACTCCAAATGAATGGCAATAGAGAAAAAATTGGCAAGTACATAGAATTAACAAAACCCAAGGTGACCCTACTAAACCTGCTTGTCGGAGTAACATGTTTCTTCTTAGCTGCTTACCCAACAGTTGACTGGCTAAAACTCGCCGCTTTCTTCATAGTAGGATATTTGGCAGCTGGCGGCTGCGGCGTCTTCAACAGTGTCTATGACCGAGACGTTGACAAACTAATGACGCGCACCTCAAAAAGAGCCATCCCCTCAGGCTACATAACTTCAACTAAAGCCTTAACCTTCGGCACAGCCTTAATCGTTTCCAGCTTTGCTTTCTCATACTTCTTCTTTAACCCACTAACGTTTCTAATGCTCGCGTTAGGACTCGTCTTTTACTTAGCGATTTACACTGTTTGGCTCAAACGCACAAGCCCATGGAACGTAGTAATCGGCGGTTTCGCAGGCTGCTTCGCAGGTTTTGCAGGTTGGGCGGCAGCTGCTGGAACTTTGAGTTTAGCAGCTTTGCTTGTCGGAGCATTTGATTTTCTTTGGACGCCAGGGCATCTATGGGGATTGGCGATGAAAAAAATAAGAGAGTACAAAATCGCTGGAATTCCTATGTTGCCCGTTAAAGTTGGATTAAGCAAAGCGGCTTTGGTTGTTTTCGGGTTAAATGCGGTAACCGTTGCTTTCTCGTTTCTATTTCCGCTGTTGGGGTTGACAGGAACAATTTATTTAGGATTCGCCGTATTAGCTGGAAGCGGCTTTCTTTTTCAAAACCGAGGCCTACTGTTTTCAGCTTCAGAAGCCAACGGATTCAAAGCCTTCATCGCTTCAATGCCTTATCTTGCATTGTTAATGTTAGGATTAATTTTAGATAAAATTTTTCTAATCTAAAAACTATATTTGGCACAGGTTGATGATACTGCTATTCTTTGCCTTGTCCGTTACCCCAAAGGTACAGTTCAAGTGAACGGTAGCTTGTGACTGTGCAAGCGCCACCACACAACTTTAAACCACCGAATTTGCTGAATTAGTACTTGATTAAATTTTTGTAAGGGAAAAGAAATGAACAAAACTTCGATGTATCTAATCGTGGCTGTTGTAGTAATCGTCATCATAGTTGGAGGCGTTTTAGCATATGTGCTTACCCGACCAGGCGGTGGCGGCGGAGTGAACACAATGGACGTCTACGCTGCAGAATACAAGTTCGGAACAAGCGCTGGCAGCTTAAGTTCACCTGGACCAACACTAACTTTCACGGCTGGACAAACATACACAATTACGATGCATAACGTTGGAACGATGCTTCATAACTTTGCGATAACAACCACCAAAACCGACGGAAGCACATCCATAGCCTTTAGCGGTGCTCAAATCGGTTCCACAGGCAACCCAATTGCAGCAGGAAGTACGGGATCATGCACTTTTACCGCTGGCAGCGCAGGAAGCTACTATTACATTTGCCAAGTTGACGGACACGTAAGTTTAGGCATGTGGGGCCTAGTAACGGTAAACCCATAAAACTAAACTCAACTCCTTTTCTTTTATTCTAAGTAAACACCTTAATTTTTATTGAAGAACAGAGTTTTGAAATTGAATTCTGTTTTCAAAAATCAATGCCTGAAAACTATCCTCTGAGAGGAAATGTATTCAAAGTTTTTACTTCAATGCTGTATTTGGCATTTTTGACGGTTAGACTTTTGGTTGATAATTTTTTCAGTAGCTCAATTAAAAATTCTCTAAGCGCCAAAGAAAAATGTTCGGTTTCGTCGTTACCTTTCAACTGGGCTTTTGCGTGCGCCTTTGAATCAGTGTTTCTATCTTTTCCGCTCTCTCAGCCCAACCTATTTTTTGGTAAATTTCGTATTTTACTTGCAATGGAACCACAGCTATTTTCGCACCTGTAACATTAACGTATTCGGGTGTAAATTCTAGTTTGTCTCCCCAAGCCCAATCATTAATTTTATACTGCATGTCCCCATACACCTTGACGCGAACGCATCCCAGAAAAAACTCGAAAAAGTAGCTTCTAAGATAAATTGGTAGTTGAATTCCATTGATAACGGCATCTCTGTCCAGTTTGATGGTGAGAAACTCAATTGGATGTGGACCATATTGCTTTGTTGCTAAAAAGATTTGTTGGGCGCCTTCTGCACTTGTTACAATCTCGATGCAGTCAGGTTCTACCTGTATAGTTTCTAGCGCTTCTGCAAGGTCTCCACCTACTGCCCACTCAATATGTTTATTTTCAAGGTTTTCTTGAAGTAATATTAAAGCTTCAATGTACGCTGTGTCAACGAAAGAAACCAACTTGTTAAGCCGATTTCTTAATTTATCATTATCTGTTTGGTACATACTTGTTCAAACTCAATTAAAAGCAGCGTCTATGAAAAAGTTTAGCCTATAAAAAAACTTTTGGGAAAGGTGAGATTCTACAAGTTCTGAAATGTAATCAGAATTCTTGCAAATCCTTAAAAAAAGAAAGGATTTTTTGTTTTTAGACTAGGGGACCAGGGGTAGCTAAGTATTTCTTTATGCCGTCGGCCGCCAAGTAAGCCATCATTCCTGCAACGTGGGTGCCAGCGGTAGTATTGTCGCCGAAAGTAGCACAAATTTCGCCTGCCGCAAAAAGATTCTGCATGTCCCAGCATTGGCACCACTTGTTGAAAACGGATGTTTCAGGGTTTGACCCCATTTTAGCCCCACCTCTTGTATGTGCTTGGTAATCATCCATATGGTAGTCAGCGGTTCCGTTGCCCGGGACGGTGGTAACGTTTGTGCAGCCCATTTTAGTGAAAATATCGGCATATTTTTTAAGCAAGAATTTGGCAACTTTAAGCTCGTTATTCCCATAATCCATGGTAACTCTTGGAACAGGGTCGCCGTAAACATCTGAATAATGTGGGTCAAGATCTATGTACATACTTTTCTCGGGGATTTGCGGTCCTCCAAAGATTGTGGATATTAATGTCTGCTTTGTAAGCAATTTAGAGTCTTTTTGAGTTGCTTTCCATGCACTGCCAAAGTTTTCGGGGCTAGGCGACAGAAAAGTGAAGTTGTTAGGACCAGATCCAACATAGTTACCAATGCTAATTGGACCTCCACCGATAAAGTCCAAACCAGTATGGTCAAAGTTGTCATCCGCGAAATCGTTTATTTGGTATCCTCCACCCCAGCCGTTACCAGCGCAGTAAGCATTTGCTCCAATATTTATCGTTCCAAGGGTCAAGCCCAAGTTTGCGTCACCAAGCTCAGTGGGAGCCCTCCCCAAAGAACCTGTTTGAGTCACAGGATTATAGTTCCTGCCAATGCCCGAAGTCATCATCATACGTATTAAATTGAATCCCCAAAGTGCAGTTGTACACGACTTTTGCTGGCTGAACATGAATATTTCCTGATGCGTCATAGTATCTAACTCCAGTGGCCATTTTACCCGTAGAATCTTTATCAATTCGAAATACAGTTGAGAACAATCTCATGTCAAAGTTACCCGAGTTAACAGCTGCGGGGACAGTAGTGACGTGCGAGCTGCTTTTAGCGCCTACTTCGCATGGAAAATTGCAAGCTCCCGAACACCAACCGCAGTAAAGACAGGCGTTTCGGGAAATTCCGTATTGGTTAGTATATGTTGAGGATATAAGAGCACTGGGCGAAGGAAAAGGGTGATACCCCAAGCTTTTTGCTGTATCACGAAATAGCGTTCCTACTTTAGTATCGGGATGGGGTGATGTAAAATAAGAGGTGCCTGGCTCGAATGGGTCTTGGTTGGTTCCTGAGATGCCCATTGCTTTCTCCCAGGCAGTATAATATGGAGCTGCGTCATCATAGGTGATTGGCCAATCTTCTAAATCATGATCAGAGGGAAGCATTGAAGTGCCGTATTTGTTAGCTGTTCTTGAATATGCTTGAAATGCCCATGGACCGATTCTGCCCATGGCTCCAGCGTAATGGACTCCCATACCACCTACCCCATAACCCATAGATATTACTTGAACATCCTTAGTGTACCGTCTAACTGGCAAAGCAAATTGGTTGCTGTTGTTTCTCATGGTGAATGTTGCTTTTGAACAAGGAAAATCAAATTTGCGATTGACCATTATACCGTACTCGTCGTATTTGTTTCCCATTGCCCAATCTACCGCGTAATCCCAAAATGGCCCTCTTTCCAAACCTACAACTTTATGGCCGGCTACGGAAAGTTCAGCGGCTACGGGACCACCACATTGCCCAAGGCCTAAAACGACAACATCTACTTGTGGATGAACTATTGGACTTGACATTTTACTTTCCTCCTGGTTTTTGCAGATCTACAAGACTTTTAGGAGGTAACCTCACAGGTGTGGTCATCAACATTTCTTGTGGGGGCGAGTAACCTTGCGCAGTTCCATCGTTTGTACCGTTAAATCCAACAAGTTTCCATGAAACCAAATCAATGTTTCCGCCGTAGATTGGATCAGAGAAGAAGCCTTCCATTACCAAATTGTGCATTTCACTAAAGAATTCTTTTGGGTTTGGACCTGTGAAATTGGTTGGCTTGTTATTCCATAGGTCTGTTAGAACTTGAGTTCTCTTGTCATTTGTTAGGTTTGCAAACGTGTTTCCATATGCGCTTTTTGCATAATCATTTAGAAATGATAAACCATTTCTCCAGAATTCACGTAAGTTTATCGGATATTGATACCCTGTGCCTGATGATATTCGAGCAGGGGCGCTTCCTTGACTGTAAGTTACTCCACCTACGGTTATTGGTGTTGTTTGGTTTGGCTGAATGAACGGGCCTACCATATACATTTTGGCATTGTTTCCATATTCTTCAGCTAATCGTTTGTCGATGAAATAAACGACGCCTGCTTCTTTTGCCCCGGGACCATTTTGGTCAGTGGGTATCATTGTTTCTGCTACAGCTTCAACAATGGCTTGCTCGGTTATGTTTAGAGTCAAAAATGTTTGTTGACCTTGATTTACTTGGCTTTGCAACTGCTTAACTTTAGAGTTATCATTTTGTATTGAATTTTCTAAAATAGGAATTTCGATAGCACTCGCAACTCCAGCACCAATTGCGGCTGCTGCACCAATTTTTATAAATTCTCGCCTATTCATCGGCAAACGAAAACACCTTTAATAATAGAATTAAGAGAGGGCTTTTAAGTTTATGTTGTTGTATAGCGCTTGTAACAGCGACTGAGAGCTAAAGAATCACAAGCTGCTTAACGATCAAACATTAAGTTGTCAAGTAGCGGCGCTTTTTCAATGGGTTTTTTCGACTATAACCACGAGCCCATTTATAGCTTTAACGGTGACTTGTTCGCCTTTTAGAATATTGCCTGAAGAGGATTCAGCTCGCCAGATTTCACCTTGGACACGAACTTCTCCTTTCGGTGTGAGATCAGTTATGGCCACACCTGTTTTACCTAACATGACTTCAGAACCCGTAAGTTTGCGGCGTCGTCTGAGCGGACCAACTATCAATCGAATATACAAACCTATTAGGATGCCGAAAACGACAAGGACACTTAACTCTATTTCCACGAGCCCCGTTATGGGTGAAGGCGAATATTGCAAACCAAAAGACAAATAATAAATTCCAAATGCACCCAGCACCACGCCCGCCATTAACGCGAAACCATGACCCAGCTTCAACTCCACAATAATTAAAACTGCAGCAATCACCAAAATAACAAGCCCCAGCGCCGAAGCATCAATCACCTCAGCACCGATTAACCCCGCAACAATGGCTATTACACCTACGACCGTTAAAACGATCGTAGGATGGTAAATGTCAAGTACAATAGCTACAATCCCCAAAAGAATGAGGATTCCGTCGAGAATACTGTTGCTTAGAGCGCTAATTATTTGTTCATAGAGGTTTTCACTGAGTGTTTCTTGAGGGTTATTCGACAAGCCCAATTGGGTAAGAGCCGCGTTAAATGAATCTGCTGTTCCATCAGCCACATGAACAGCAACCGCTTCGTTCGCTGAGAACGCTTGATCATACTGAACCATATCATAGATTGCGGTTGTGTTTCGCCCCCACTTCTCAGCTAGACTCATCATGTAGTCAAGCATTGCAGCTTGCGTGTGGTTTTGCTCCAAAGCAGATCCTCCAACCACGATGGGAGTGCTGGGACCAATCTCGCTACCTGGCGCCATCAAAATCTTGTTGGTTGCCATTGCGATGTAGCTGCCTGCGGACGCGCCTAAACCGTTAGGAACTATGAAAGTGTATGTGGGAATACCTGACTGGTTAGCCGTCGTGATTGAGCCCACAATCGAAACCATGTCGCTCAACAAACCGCCCGGCGTATTCATCTCAACAACGATGGCAGCGGCATGCCGACTCTGTGCTATGCTAACTACACGGGACATAAACGCAGAAGATCCTGGGTCTACGGGAACGCTAAAATCTGCAACCACAACAATTTCGCCGGCGGAGTCTGATTGTGCAGTTATCGCTGTGTTGGAAGCTGCCGAAGCAGACAGAAACCCGCCTACAACAATCAAAAATAATGAAAAACAGAGTAAGACCAGTAGTTTTCGAGAACGAAAAAGTTTAGCTCTTAAACGCGACAAGTTCGGTCAATATCTGGTTAGTCGAAGCTACCCTATAAGGGCTAGCGTAAAATGTTTTGTGGAGAGCAAGAGTTTACACTTTAACCTCAGAGTAAGATAACTATAAATAAACAGTGAATCGCCATTGCTTCAGCCAACGCCACAATCAAAAAAAGTTAAAGAACGTTTAAGCCCTAAAGCTCTGGAACATCGTCAAAGTTGTCTGAAGCGATAGTGTTTTTTGAGTCAGTTCTAAGGAAGTCTTCACCATTTACATTTACCAGGTGAACTTCTTGGCCTTTTCGCCATTTGCCAATGGCGGTTCTAAAAACAGTAGCGTAGGTGCACCCTTTCTTCATGTTTACAATAAGGTCAGTTCTTGAAAGAACGATGTTCTCGCAGACTACACAGCCAAAGTCCGAATGACATTCGACAAAATCTATATGTTTTTGGTCGGGGCCAGTTTTTACTGCAGAGACCAGGTAATCCGCCCATTTATCCATCATGATGCCTTCCGCTGTTTATTTTAGAAGTATTATTTAACGCTTATTGAATGGATATAACTTTGCATAGAAAACCTCAAGATGGTTATGACAAAAATTAAAAAAGGGATAAACTGGTTTCAACCAGTACCAACCGATTTTAAAGATGGATTATTCTAAAGTTTTAGCCAGAGCAGAATACCCATAATCAAACCGTAAATTGCTAAAGCTTCAGCCAACGCCACAATCAAGAAACTTCTAAAGAACGTTTCAGGTTTTTCAGCTAATGCACTGATAGCCGCGCTACCTGCCGCAGAAATTGCCAATCCTGCACCTAAGCCAGGTAACCCAATTGCTAATGCAGCACTAATTGCAATGCCAACTCTGTCGAATTGTCCATTTGTCGTTGTTGTCGTGGTCTGATTTTGAATTGTGTCAATTGTTAACGCAGCTGCAACGCCCATGAGAGGCAGAAGCACAAGCGGAAGTATTACGAGCAATAATAGTTTAGTTTTCAAGCTACGTCACTCCATTAACATTGCACACAACAAGCTTAGCTATTAACTTTTTTATTAATTAACTTCCTTTCTTTTCATTGGAAAAAGGTCTCAATAACTCTTCACTCGTCTTATTGGCTTTTTCCTTGAGAGCGTTGATTTCGGCTCGGATCCTATTCAATTCTTTTTCTGCTATCTGCTCAATATCCATGTTAAACTTTTTGAAGTCTTCATCTAACTTGTCACTAATTGTCAAAAAATAGGGCTCCAACACTTATTTTACAACTAGCACAGGACAATTTGCGTATTCAATTACGCGTTCGGCTACGCTGCCGATGAGGATTCTTTCAGCGCCCCTTCGCCCATAAGTTCCCAATACAATTAAATCCATTTCTAAGCCATTAGAAAGGTGCACAATCTGTTCAAACGGTCGTCCCTTAGCAATCAAAGAAGTCGCTTTAACACCTTCTTTCTCAGCTAAACCCAAAATGTAATTGACGTATCTTTGACCATCGGCTTTTAGTTCTTTTTCGATATCTTCGCGTTCGGTCATTTTTGAAAATCGGTCGATAACTACCTCATCCAGCACATAAACGACCATTATTTGTGCATCATGCGTCTTGGCGATACTTATGGCGTATTCTGCAGCATGAGTGCTGTAGTCTGATCCGTCGGTGGGTACCAAAATTTTTTTTATAGTTTGAGAACTAAACTTCACACGATTTACGCTCCTTAATTACACGTTTAATTATTTTAGTCCTAACAAATTCTTCCCTGTCTTTCTCTTCAAGCACCAGTTCAATCCATTTTGCGGTTTTACGGTACCTTGGAATGAGAACATAGTTTAAGGCGTTGACTCGACGCTGGGTTCTGCGTACGTCGTTGGCAATTTGATAGGTTGCGCCTTCAGATCGGGCTAACTCAGCAATTAAATCTAAAACTTTATGGAATTGTTTGAAGGCTTTGTCTAGTTCTACGCTGGTGTTGGCGAATCCATAGTCTGGTTTAGCGTCAGCTTCGCCCTTAAATTCTACAGATGGCACAGCGACGCCCATTATACTCTTGTAATCGATGATGTAGTTAGCTTTAGTGGTTGACCCCAAAGCAACGCTGGCAACCGTCTCTGAACCCTTAGCTATGTTTGCATCCCTTAGACTCTGATAAGCCTTCGCAAGAGAATCCAGCAGTTCCTCGCGGGCTCGCTCAGCTTCGTAAATGCTACTTCTTAATTCACGAAGCAGAATGTCACGTTTGCGTTCAAGAACTTCGCGACCGGACTCTGCCAAGTTTAAAGTCTTTTTTGTCTGAATCAAGTTTATTCTTGTCGGGCTAATGTTTTCAGAGGACAATTTTGTTATTTGACCTCGCTCGCAAATTTTGGATAATATTTTGATATGTATTCAGGCTTTATGCTGGTTAATTCTTCGTCGGGCAACAGTGAAAGTGTATCCCAGGCAATTGAAAGTGTCTCTTCAATTGTGCGGTTCTCGTTCTTACCTTGGTTGATTAAGGTTTTCTCAAAGGCTTCGCCGAAACGCAAGTATTCTTTATCTCTTTGACCTAAACCTTCCTCACCAATGATGGTTACAAGTGATTTTACCGAGTTGTATTGGGCGTAAGCGGAATAGAGCTGGCTTGCGACGTTGGCGTGGTCTTCTCGAGTGCTGTTCTTGCCGATTCCGTCTTTCATCAGTCGGGACAAACTTGTTGAAACGTAGATTGGGGGATAGATGCCTTGTTTCTCGAGTGAACGAGACAAAACGATTTGTCCCTCAGTAATGTAGCCGGTAAGATCGGGAATTGGGTGGGTGATATCGTCGTTTGGCATGGTTAAAATTGGCATCTGTGTAATAGAGCCTTTTTTGCCGTGGATTCTGCCTGCACGCTCATATATGCTTGCTAAGTCACTGTACATATATCCAGGATAACCTTTCCTGCTGGGCACTTCTTCCATTGAAGCACTGACCTCTCGGAGTGCCTCACAGTAGTTTGTCATATCAGTTAAGAGGACCAAGACGTGAGTATCTTGTTCATAAGCCAAGTACTCGGCTAAAGTTAAGCCTGCCCTTGGAGTAATAATGCGTTCTACTGGTGGGTCGTCAGCTAAGTTAAGGAACATTGCAACGTTTTTTATGGCTCCAGTTTCCTCGAAACTTTTGCGGAAGAAGGCGGCATCGTCATGTTCTAAGCCCATGGCAATGAAAACTATAGAGAAGTCTTCTCCACCGCTACGAATCTGGGCTTGCCTCACAATTTGGGCGGCAAGTTCATTGTGTGCGAGACCAGGACCGCTGAAGACTGGAAGTTTCTGTCCACGTACAAGGCTGGTTAATCCATCGATTGCAGATATTCCTGTTTGGATGAACTCCTTGGGGTATTCTCTGGCTACAGGATTTAATGGGAAGCCGTTGACGTCACGTTTTTCTTCAGTGAAGAATCGTGGGTGACCGTCGATGGGTTCGCCGAAGCTGTTCATGACGCGTCCAAGCATTTCTGTGGACACTGGTACTTCTAAGGAGTGCCCTAGGAAGCGTGTACGTGTTTCTGAGGGTGATAACCCAGTTGTGCCTTCGAAGACTTGCACGGTGACAGCTTTCTTTGTGATTTGGATAACTTTGCCTAAACGTGTTTCGCCACCCGGGGTTTTGACTGCGACCAATTCATCGTAGCCCACGTCATGCACATTTTCTACGACTATGATGGGCCCTGAAATTGAAGCGACCCCTTTGTATTCCAATCCCGAACCTGTTTTTGTAGCCATAGAAATTACCTCAAGGTTGCCTCCAATGCTCCAAAACTTTCGTACATTCGCTTCTCTAAATCATCTAACAACTCGCTTTTATCATTAGGTATAGTGGTTTTCATACGCATAATTTCATCAGTTATCGACAGTTCTGAAACCTTGAAGATTGGTGCACCCTTGCTAACCACATTATCTGCTAATCGGTGGTAGTCAACAATTATCTTTATCATCTTGAATTGTTTTTGTGGAGAACTATAAGTGTCGATGGCGTCCAGGGCGTTCTGCTGCAGGAATGCAATGCGGATGATTCTGGCCGTTTCCAAGATCAAGCGTTGTTTGTCGGGTAAAGCTTCTGGACCCACGAGTTTTACGATGTTTTTAAGGTCATCTTCAGCCTGCAGTATGCGCATGGCTTCTTCACGATAACTATTCCAGTTTTTATCGATCTCTTTATGCCACCATTCAGCGAGGTTTTGAATGTATCCGCTGTAGCTTGACATCCAGTTGATTGATGGATAGTGTCTTGCGGCTGCAAGTTCAGCGTCTAGTGCCCAAAAGACTCGAGTGAAACGTTTTGTATGTTGAGTAACTGGTTCTGAAAAGTCGCCGCCTGGTGGGGAAACGGCTCCGATGGCACAGATGGAACCGACGCGTTTGTCTGAACCTAATGTTTCAACGACGCCAGTACGTTCGTAGAATTCTGCGAGACGCGATGGCAGATAACTTGGGAAGCCTTCTTCAGCAGGCATTTCTTCAAGACGCCCCGAAACCTCTCGGAGTGCTTCTGCCCATCTGCTTGTAGAGTCCGCCATCAAAGCGACCGCGTAACCCATATCGCGGAAGTATTCGGCGAGTGTGATGCCGGTGTAAATGCTGGCTTCACGAGCGGAGACAGGCATGTTGCTGGTGTTTGCAACAAGGACTGTTCGCTCCATAAGAGGATGCCCAGATGTTGGATCGATGAGCTTGGGGAAACTGTCTAACACATCGACCATTTCGTTGCCGCGTTCTCCGCAGCCAACGTAAATAATAACGTTGGCATCTGACCATTTTGCCAGTTGCTGCTGGGTTACGGTTTTTCCTGAGCCGAAGGGACCAGGGATTGATGCGCTTCCGCCTTTAGCAACTGGGAAAAAGGTGTCGATTACACGTTGCCCAGTGATTAAGGGAGAACTCGCTGTAAGCCTTTTTGCGTGGGGACGAGGTTCTCTAACTGGCCACCTCTGAAGCATTGACAAATCAACTTTAGTGCTATTTGTTTCGATGTTGGCGATTGTTTCTGTAATTGTATAGTCGCCTTGTGGTGCAAGCTCAACAAGTTTGCCTTGAACGTTAACGGGAACCAATACACGGTGCTCAAAGAGGGCGGTTTCTTGTACTACCCCGAGTATGTCCCCTCCTACGAGTTTAGCTCCAACCTTCGCCGAAGGTACAAAAGTCCATTTTTTAGATCGAGAAAGACTCTTCACTCCCGCTACTTGTTTGATAAAGGCGCCTGTTAGAGTTCTTAGTTCTTCAAGGGGTCTTTGAATGCCGTCAAAAACGTTACCAACAATGCCTGGCGCAAGCTCCACTGAGAGCGGGCTCCCCGTACCCAAAACTGGTTCGTCGAGTTTGAGCCCAGATGTGTTCTGGTAGACTTGAATGGTTGCATGTTCGCTTTCTAAACGGATGATTTCTCCGATTAAACGGTCGTTACCAACTTCGACCATTTCATGCATAACAGCTTGTGCCATACCTTTAGCTTCGACGACTGGACCTGCAACCCTTATTACGCTTCCTTTAACACGCAATTTTAAACAGACTCTCCAAACAAAGTTTTTGCTAATTCAACACGTAAAACCGGTTTAAGTTCTTGCAAACGATTATCTAATGTTGCATTATAGATTATTTTTTCGTCTTGAGTTTGGATTATACATCCTCCAAGGAAATCGCCGGTTTTTTCGGACAGCTTCAATTCACAATTCAACTTCTTAGATAAACGTTTCAGGACATCGGGGGTTAACCAATCTTTATCTTTAGCGTTTACCTGAATAACGAGGTCTTTTTGACCGATTCTTTCAATTGCATTTTGCATGTTCTTGAGCAGATAATGGTGATATTCCTCAGACTCCGCGAAAGCCTTCAACTTAGTAAGAGACTTCTCGAAAGCGGCATCGACTATATCTTCTTTTGTCTGAAGCAAACGATTCCTTATTTCTACTTCAGCTATGGAGGCGATTTTCCGTTTATCAGCATCTGTGTTCGTCTTAGCTTGGGCAATTACTGCTTTGAAGTTTTGGTCTGCCAGCTCTTTTGCGGCCTTCAATGTTGTCTTCGCTTCTTGTTCCGCAGCTAAAATCAAAGCTTCCGCTTCTTTCTGCACATCACCCACAACAACTTTTGCGATCTCTGAAATGCCATTTTTACCACTCATCGCAATTCACCGTTATATTTTGATTCCTAAAATTTTACTTACAATCTCCGATATCTGCGTTTTATTGGAAGTACCCTTGCTTCCCGGAATCTGCACGATGAGGGGTGTTATTCGTTCCTGACCTAATTTATCAACTTCTCCCCGCATTAAGGGACCGTTTGCGAATGATTCGCTAATGATTATCACTCCGATGTCGTTCCGTTCAAGCGCTTTTTGCAGTGCTTGTATTGCCTCTTCGTCTGTGGAGACTTCAGTGCCTTCAACTCCAACAAGTCTAAAGCCAGTAATCATGTCACTGTCCCCAATTACATAGCCAATCATTTCATCGCCAAATATAACTTTAAATGTTCGTGGTAAATCAAACATTCTGTTAAAAATGTTGCGACCAGAAAGAATGACCTCCACATCTATAATCTGCGTTAGAAAAGAAGTGGAGCCGGTTTTGGAAGCACTCAACAACTTCGGAGAATTCCACATCGAACAGACGGCTCAAGACAACGCAGGTTTAAACGAATACAACCAAAGCATCCAAAACGTCGAAGGGTCCCTCGCAGACCTCAACACTTTAACTAATCAGCTTATAAAAGAAAAATCAAGCTTTTTTAGCATTTTCAATCTGTCACAAACAACTAATAACCCCTGTTACAGCAGAGAATTGGCAAACTCTTTTAGAAGACACAAACCAAAAAATTTTAACCCTGAAAAAAGAAACTGACGACCTCAACGAAGCTCTTTCTAGCCTACAAGAAAAAACCGAACAACTAAACCACATCAAAAATATGTTGGAAAGGCTCAAAATCATGAATGCAGACCTTGCTGCCATCGAAGATTTGAAGCTAATTTATGTTGCAGTAGCAAGCGTACCAACAAAAAACTTTTCGGGGTTAGAAACAGCCCTCACAGGATACCCGATTTTCATCAACCGTTGCTCCATAACTAAACAAGAATCCTTCATGTGTTTAGCCCTTCCAGCTAAACATCAAGCAGATATCGAGAAAATCCTAAGAACATACCACGCCGAAATCTTTTACATCCCCAAAGAGTTGCCGCACGACGTAAATGAAGCGTTAAAAGAAATTAACAAACAAACAAAAGAAAGCACAGACAAAGAAAAAGGAATTTGTGATTCACTAAACAAACTAGGCGAAGAAAACAAGGACAATATTGCCTCGCTGAAGGAAACCTCTGAGAATATACTTACTCTTCTGCAGGCTGAAAGAAAAATTCTCCAGTCGGGTCATCTTGCAACTGTTCGGGGATTTGTACCGCAGAAAAAATTTCAAGAACTCAACGAAAAAGTCACTGGAATGCTTGAAGGAAAAGTTTTGGTTTTGAAAAATGAAGTCCCCGAGTCGGCTGATCCTCCAACTAAAATAAAACACAACAGGTTTATCAGGCCTTTCGAAGAACTAACAAAACTCTACGGTTTACCACATTACGACGAAGTAGATCCGACGCCTCTAATGGCGATAACTTTCCCGATTATTTTCGGGTTGATGTTCGGCGACCTTGGACATGGATTGATCCTGCTGTTTGGCGGATTAATAGTTGGGTACCTAATCAAAGGAAACAGAGCCATGAAAAACGTATGTTACATCATGGCAGCCTGCGGGTTAGGCGCAAGCATTGCAGGAATAGTGTTTGGAGAAGCTTTCGGGCAGCCACTGCCATGGGGACCTCTGTGGATTAACCCCACCGAAAACCCTACCGTAAATGTGTTTACCTTCATAATATTCAGCCTCTTTGTAGGTGTTATACAGATAACTAGCGGCATAGTTCTTGAAATGGCCAACTTTGCATTAAAACACCAGTATGCCGACGCCCTCTTAACATCTGGGCCAAAAATTGCCTTCTACTTCGGCGGGGTTTACCTAATTGCCGCTTACCAACTAAATTTCGGCGCATGGCTAAGTGGTCCTATACTTTGGCCTTTGCTATCGTTTATTGTTCTAGTAGTGGGAAAGCCAGTGTATCTTAAGGCTACAAAACCGGCGGTGCCGCATGGCGTCGAACACACAGAACAAGATACCTTATCAGGTAGACTCTTTGAAGGGGGAGACTTAGTAACTCGCCTGCTCAGCAACACCATATCATACAGTCGTATCCTTGCATTGCTTATGGCTCACTGGGCACTGCTCCTGGTAACCTACACCGTTGCCGGCCTAGTAAATCCTACTGGATCCACTTCAGTGTTAACTTTTGCCTTATCTGGCGTCGTCATAGTATTCGGAAACATCTTCGTGTTGGCACTCGAAGGATTAATCGTGTTCATCCACACCTTGAGATTACACTTCTACGAGTGGTTCAGCAAATTCTACGCTGGCACCGGAGTAGAATTCCATCCATTCAAGCAAAACTTCCTCTACACGAAACTTAACCTAAAAAAAACAAAAATTGAAAATTAGAAGAAAAGCAAATTACGAATGTCATCCGGCTTCATGCCAGAATCTACGCCAACACTTATAGTTGCAAGGTTATGGACTTCTGCTTCTTTCTGAGTCATAAATGCAAGCGGCGCCCCAATGTTGAAAGTTTCGCTAATTACGGATGATTTAACATGTTGAAACACGGCTTTCTTGAGGGCTTTTTCCGCAGTTGCTATCGTTTCCGTTGGAATTTGCGTTTTAACAAAGAACTTGGCATAATAGCTGTTGAGAACGATTTTGAGAGCTGCTTCATAATCACTTGCGGAAACCAAATCTTCCATTGTTGATTTGCCAATGTGAAAGTCGTTTTGAGGAATGACAAGCCGCAAGTAGTTGGTTTCGTAATTTAATGCTTTTCCCCTCAGCAACGTCACCAATGTGAAGCCGTCGCTTTCTATGCTTGCGTAAAGGTTCGCATAAGGCTGCTCTTTTGGGGAAGGCTCGAATAGGCCTCGTAGAGCTTTTCGAAAAAAGACTTATCCATAAATACATCAAAAGAGGCTGTTGAATTGTTTTCTTCAAAGTTTTTCAGCCCCATATTCAAAGGTAAAAAATACTCTGTGCCCTTAAAGGCATGAATCATTTGGGCGGGTGCAGAAGCTTTAATCGCTTCCTCCATGACTACCCGTCTTTTAAAGTAATCTTCTACAGAAAAGTAAACTTTTGCAGTCTTTTGCTCAGGAGACAGTTTGGCACTTGTTGCTTTCATAAGTGCTTTTATGTTCTCAATTTCAAAACGTAAAAGATACAGAGTCAAGTATTTTCTTGCTTCTTTAGGCGAATACTTGGTTATTTTTATGTAAGAGTCTATTAGGTTTTCGTTGAACGCCTTTTCAAGTTTGCGGCTTGTGAGTGGTGGGGACAATTTGGAGATTTGTTCTTGGTAACTTGTATCTCGAAGTTGAGCTGCAAAGTCGCTGAAAGATTTATTTTCTGCAAGCGCCTTAAGTTTGGGTTCACTGAGAAGCTTACTTCTTTCAGCGCCGATTTTAGCTAAAACCGAAGCATACTGTGTTGTCTGAGTCAAGGTGTAGAATCCTCAAGAACAGCGTTCACAACCACTAAAACTGCTTTACCCATGCGTTTTTCAGCTTTTGATTTCAGGTTCGCCATAGTTTCCTCATTAGCTTTTAATTTTTCATTTCGGTCACGGTTAGCTTCCTCAATAGCTTCCGAGTGAAGCCTCTGTGACTCAGTCTCAGCATACGTTTTGCTGTTTTCAACCAATTTTTCGGCATCCTGCTTTGCGAGAAGAATCATCTTTTTTGCTCTATCTTGAGCTTCTCCCTGGATTTGCTCCGCCTGAGCTTCGATTTTTTTTAATTCGCCCCAAACTTTTTCCATTATTCCACAGGCGTTATAGGTTTGAAGGTCTTTTATGTTTCTTGCGGTTTCTAAAGTTTCTTGTTGAGCATCGCTGAAATGTCTAATTAATCAAACATATATCTCAGTTAGCATCAGTTAAGCGGCGAATTGGGAAAAGGCATTTAAAAAGGACGCGATTATTTATTAAAAAACTGGACGATTAACCAATGGTGAAGAGAAAAGAAGAGAACAAATTGCTCAACCTTGAAAAAGTCAAGCATGACTTGAGCTTTGATTATCACTCTTCACGGTTCTTCTCACTGCTTTTTCTGGGAATCTATGTTGTGGCTATAACTATTTTCTGCATAGAATACGAGGTTATTCCTGGACCAGAATTTCTTGTTTTGGGCATATTGTTCTATGCGTCTTATAATAAACGAACGTGGAGTGCCTTAAAAGATTGGTTGCCTTTCGTCACAGTGTTTATTTCATATGAAATGATGTATAGTTTCGTTGGAACCATATCAAAATTCAACCTTCACGGTGGACCTCAAAACTTGGATCTGCAGATGTTCGGTCAGCTTCCAACATTGTTTCTACAGCAGAACTTTAGGTTTCCAGTCTTAGATTACACGGGAGCTGTCTTCTACGGCATATACTTCTTTGTGCCAACAGTGTTTGCCTTTATTGTTTGGAGAAAAAGCCCAAAGAACTACTGGAAATATATCGTTGCTTTCGGAGTACTAACTTATAGTGCATTGATAACTTTTTTATTTTACCCCGTTTCTCCTCCTTGGATTGCAGTTCCAAACGTTACAAGAATCTTAACCGGATCAGTCGATGTGAATCTGGGGCTCCCAGTTTACAAGACGCTGTTTGACTTTTTAGGTGGCAACCTTTACGCTGCTTTCCCCAGCATGCATTCGGCTATGCCATGGCTAGTTTTCCTTATTCGCCTTCAAAATTTGGCGTTGGAAATCTCTTCCAGTGGCCATAATTCCAATTGGAACTTGGTTTAGTGCAGTATACCTTGGCGAGCATTACTTCGTGGATGTTTTAGGAGGAATAGCATATGCCACTATAGCGTTTGTGGCCGTGGAAAAACTTTTGCCGGTGCTTACAAAGAGAATTGACATTTTAAAGAAACACGTACCTACTTAACTGAGGGTTTGGTAAATTATTAAAAAATTGATCGACATCTGAACGGCTTTGAGCTCAGGTAGCGATATTGAAATGGCTTTGACTCATTGTTGACACCCAGAAAGGGAGTCAGAAGACCTCAACTTAAGAATGTTAGATGATGACTTTTAAAATGTCGAAGAACTTGGGGCAAATTTAAATTCTACTCCCAACTAAGGCACATAACAAACGGTAGTATTCATGAGACGCATTCCAACGCAACTCTTTGGACCAGTATGCAAAAATCCCCAACTTGTAAAGAGCTTTGCCCGAGGTTCGTACCGACAATTCGTTAAATCCAGACTGGATTACCGAAATGATGATGGCAACAGTTCTTCTCTTTGGCTTTTAAGCCTACGAATTACTCATCGATGCAATCACAGATGTGCAATCTGCGCACAATGGGGCAAGAACGGATACAACGCGAGAGATGATACTCCAAAAGTTACAGGCGAGGTTCCCATTGAAATCTACAAAAAAGTAATCGATGAAGTTGCCCCAAAAAAAGTCCACGTATACATTACAGGCGGCGAACCCTTCCTCTATGAACCACTAGTTCCCCTTGTCAACTACATGAAGGAAAAAGGATTAACCGTTCAGATTGTTACAAACGGGGTTGGATTGGAAAAAAACGCTGAAACCATAGTTGACAACGGCTGGGACATGATTTGCGTTTCTTTCGACGGCCCCAAAGAAGTCCATGATAAATGCCGAGGCACACCAGGAGCCTTAGAAACGGCAACACGGGGAATAATGGCAATCCAAAAACTCAAGAAAGAGAAAAAAACCAAAAAGCCAGGAATTTATGTTTTAACAACAATTTCCAAGAATAATGAATCTACATTGGTTGAGACTGTTAAAGAAGCAGAAAAACTGCGTCCTGACGGCATGATAATTTATTATTCCTGGTTCACCAAAGAATCTATCGGACATAAGCATACGAAAATAGCAGAGGAAAAGTTGGGAATAACACCTTTCGCCTGGAAAGGTTATGTTCGTGACACATCAATTCTAGATGTGGAAAAAATTGTTGGCCAAGTGCGAGAAATTAAATCTGGGAAATTCAAAATGCCTGTCTTATTCGTGCCAGATCTAAACCTTGAGCAAATTCCAACCTATTATTCTGAGCCTGAAAACTTTTTCGGGTATAAAAAATGTGTTTCGCCCTGGTTCCAATTGGACGTAATGCCCAACGGAGACACCGTTACATGCCGAGACTTCCCCGACTTTGTCACGGGAAACATCAAGGAATCAAGCATACAAGAAATATACAACGGTGAAAAACACCGCAAATTTAGGCAAGCCCTAAAAAGCTGCGACGACGGGGTTTTTCCCATATGCTCTCGATGCTGTGGTTTGATGGGGTATTAACAGTGGCTTTCCAGTAGGGAGAGAAAACATTGATAGAACAGCCCTTACAGACTTTGCTCAAAAAAGATGCCGAAAAAAAGCAACATAAACCATCCGCTTCATCCAAATTAGGTCCAATTGATGTCGCCCTCCTCACTATGAACAGCGAACGCATGTTAAAAGAATGCATCAACTCCATCTATGAGAACATCCCAGTTAACAACCTAATTGTAATCGATGGATTCAGCACAGACTCAACGGTAGACATTATCAAGGAATTTCAGGAAAAACATGGGAACATTATCTTCCTTCAAGAAAAAGGAACAAGAGGAAGCGCCCGGCAGACAGCAATTCACAGGGTAAAAAGCGACTGGTTCGTGTTCGTGGATAGCGATGTGGTTTTGTCGAAGAACTGGTTTGCTGAGGCAGAAAAACTGATTAAAGACAATGTGGGAGCAGTTTGGGGAATAGAAATTTGGTCAGTTTTAAGAGGATGGAAAGTCCTAAGTCTTTTTGAGAGAGTTACGCTAAAAATATTTGAAAAACGGGGCGGCACGCACGACACGCTGATTCGGCGGACAACGGTTGAAGACATCAAAATACCCTTTGCGCTTCACACTTACGAAGATGGATACATTAAAGATTGGATAGAGAAAAAAGGCTACAAGGTACTAGGTGTCTATGAACCCTATTGCATCCATTTTCGACCTGAAGAAGTGTGGACAATGCAGAAACATGTTGAATTCATGGTCAGCGACCTAAAATATGCAGTTCACCGCCCGATACTGCTGCTTTCATATGCCTTCTATTCAGCCATAGTTGGCTACCAAATTCTCGCAAGCAAACGACCAAACGGCGATTCCCAAAAGAAATAGCCGTCCAAGCTTACTTTTTAACTATTCGACTTCCATTAAAGCAAAATTGGGTTATCTCTTGACACATTTTCCTGAAGCTGAGTCATAGTGGTTGCTATCAGAGTAATCACAGTTTTTGCAATCGTCTTTTATGTCTTGTCCAAAGGGACAACCTTTCAAATCCGCCAGTCTACAACACCTTTTTTTGTTTATCTGATGTTAATTGTTATTTAAACTGAATCCTAGAAATTAATTTTTTGAACGTTTGAAAACGATAGTTTTTTGGTAATGCATAAAAACCAAATGAGTACTTACTGCTAATTCAAGGAAGCAAATGGTTATTCCCAAAACGTTTAAAGTTACAACGCAGGATGCTTACAATTATGCAGCAAGCAAGATGTTTGCCGACCAGCAGCTTTGCATGGTTATAAAGCTCGGCGGAATGCTCGATGAGAACGTGCTTGCAAAAGCGGTTAGGTTGACATTGGATTTGGAGCCTGTTTTGGGAAGTAGATTTGTAGAGAATGGAGGTTTCCCCTTTTGGGAACGCAGGGGCGATTTAGACCAGATAAAATTTTGCCCAGTGGCTGAAACAGAATCACCAAAGCGACCAATAAGTGCTTTTGTTAACGAGGCTATTCATGCTGATGTAGACCCACTTGTTGCTTTTAGGGTTTTAAGGCAGAAAGAGGCTGACACAGTTTGCATAAAAGTGAATCACTCCGCTTGTGATGCAGGCGGTCTCAAAGAATATGTTTGGTTATTATCTGACGTTTACAGCATGCTTGCTACTTGTGGAAGAACCTCCATTCAGCCGAATTTAGGCAGAAGAGACCAAAGTCAAATCTTTGAGCGCACAAAAGACCCAAGAACCCTCGCAACGAAAGGTTTTCCAACCCCTACTTGGGCTTTCCCACAAAAAGCAGGCATCCAACGATTGCATGCATTCAGCACCATATCAAAAGATCAATTTAAAACTATAAAGCAATATGCCACCGACAAAAAAGCAACAGTAAATGATTTGCTCTTAACTGCGCTATACAGAACTTTCTTTGCCATAAACAACATAACCGAAAACAAACCAATGATACTTCAGGCTTCAATTGACCTCAGAAGATATCTCCCAAACCACAAAGCAGAAGCAATATGCAACCTTTCAGGGGCACTTTACATTGCTTTGGAACGAAAAAACAGCGAAAACTTTGAGGGTACTCTCACAAGAGTTGTGGCTTCAATGGAGAAACTTAAAGCAAACTACCCGGGTCTTGAGAGCGCAGCGGGTTTGGAGTATCTGTTTAGTCAAGGCTACGCCAACATTGAGAGGTATATGGTGCAGTCTGCGGAGATGGGCAAAAAGTACAATGTAACGTTTCCATTGCTCTCAAACTTTGGCGTTCTCTGCGACTATCACTTCGGAGAATTGAAGATGACTGGAGGTTTCATATCGAGCCCAATCATGTACCAGCCAGGATTTATGCTAGGGCAACTACCTTCAACCAAGAAATGACATTATCAGTTGGATACTGCGGACAAGACAATATCAGTCAAGTCAAGACATTCTTAAAAACTTACATTGCAGAGCTGCCGAAATAAAATTGCGAAAAAGTCATTCCTTGGTTGGTAGCCCGGGAGAGATTCGAACTCTCGTCAAGGACTCCAGAGGCCCCTATGCTTGACCGCTACACCACCGGGCTTTAGGCTTCCAAAATAAACAGGATTCCAACTATTAACTTTAACTTTCCGCCGACTCAGCTGCTTTTTTCTTGGCTTCCCGTACACAGTAGCATTCTTGGCTAACTTTGTTGTAGTCCTCACAGCGCCAAAGTGTATCCACGATTGGGCTTTTGTTCTTCCAGTAGCGAGTAGAACAGAACACTTTGCTGGGGTAATCATAGCAGTTGTGGCTGTCGCAGTTGCCGCAGAATTTTTCTTCACCGTTGTTTTCCATGTTAATTTCCCTTGCCTATGTGTTTTTCACGTTGCAAAAATGAGTCACGTTTAAAATCTTTGCCCAGACGCTCCGTTGCTGATGCGACAAGAAATGGAAAAACCATCAGTGCCTCGCCGATAATCATTACATGGTCGGCTGAACCCTTCATTTTGCCCCAACTCACTGTCTCCTCAAGTGTCGAACCTGACAAGCCGCCTGTTTCAGGTCGATCAAGGGTAATTACTACAGCGTAGTCTAAGCCTTTTTTGGATGCAAGAGCTGAGGATTGGATAGTGTTACGTGGAACCCCTCCTCCGATAACTATCATGCCGTTCTTAGGCGACCGAGCACAGATACCACAAATCGTCGGGACATCTTTGAACGCATCAAGCAGAAGGACTGATTTCTGATCTTTCTGCGAGGCATGTAACCAGTGGATGAAGCCAAATTCTGAGTCGCGCACAGAGGGAAGGAATATGGGAACGTTCTCTTCGTAGGCAGCGCGCAGAATGCTGTTTTCATCGGTTAAACGTTTGCCCAATTCATAGGTAAATTCGTCTGAAGCTAAACTCTCGCCCTTGCGTTCTTTGGCGATGTCTGCGTACATCTCGGATAGTTTGAAATCCAATCGAACATAGTCCTCTTCTGGCACGAAAATATCATAGATTCGGAACAAGTGGTACTTGTATAGTTCAGTGTCGTTTACTGCCCAGCCGCCCTTGTAGTGGTGTCCGCCGACAGCTTCTATGGCGTCATGAACCATGCAAGCACCCGTGCTTACAATCACATCGACAAGATGGTTTCGGATCAAATCTGTAACCAATGTCCGCATACCCGCTGGAACCACGGCACCCGACAAAGCCAAGAAGATGGTGCAGTCTTTTTCCCGTAGCATTTTCTCGTAAATGTCACATGCAGCTGAGAGCCGTCCAGCGCCCAATGAACCTGAATTCTTGAACTGTTGCATCAACTGGTCAACGGTCAGTGTGCCGTTTATTTTTATGTGGTTTACGGGTTCTTTGAGGTATTCTTTACGATCCATCAATGTGCGCCTAAAGGTTAGTTATTGAGGGATGTATGGAAATAGCTTTCGATTTTCGAAGTGAAAAATTTGAGGAAAAAATGGTTGTTGGCGTTTTGAAGAAAGTTTTTCCTGAACCTCTTTTAGCCGTTCTCGGATAGGCAGTATTTTCCGTTGATCCCCAAGATAGCACTTTGTCTCAGCCGATGATGCATCACTTTGCTCAAAGCGTGGAGGCAGTCTAATTTCAGGGCAGTCAGGCTTTTTTTGGGGTAGTGGCTTTTTTCTGTTTTAACTTAGCAATTATTTCTATTAGTCGTTCGCGGATTTCTTCTCTCCGTCTAAACATTGAACCACTGGTAGTTGAACTGAAGAAGTAACGTAAAATAGGCGCTTAACACTTATTTTCATAGGGGATTCTATTGTCAGCATCATTTAATCAGGAAACCGATTGGAACTACCGAAAAACAGACCAACGCCTAATTGTGGTAAAAACAAAAAACGAAAACATACACAAAGCGGCTGTGTTGGATGTTCTAACAAACTTATCTTTTTCCATCGGCATCCCAGAAAACATAACCACTGAAGATTTGTTAATAGAAAAAGAATATTTGGCACAACTAAAAGTCTACACTTCAAAAAACCTTGAAGGCATCGATAAGGAATTCTTCAATTTTTTTGATGCCTTAGATGTTGACCAAGCCATGGAGGACTTCATTAAGGCTTATTGGGTCTATCCAAGCAAAATCCGCTTCGAACTCGAAACCATCGAAGAACCATAGTATTTAGCAATTGTTTGTTTACATGAAAGTTACGGTTCCAGCAATGCCTGTCAATGCATCAGGGGATAACTCGTAAACCATCACATATTGATCAGGAATCAAAGGAACATGCTTGATACCAAAAAGCGCTGAGGATTTAAAACCAAATCTACTATAAAACGCTGGGTCACCAACTACAAAAACAGCTGTGTACCCTAAGTTTTTTGCATATTCAAAACTTTTCGCAATTAGTTTTGAGCCAATTCCTCGTTTACGGTACTCCAATGCCACGCAAAGAGGCGCCACCAAGAGCGCTTCAAACGTAGAGCCGCCCGCTGCAACATAAGTTTTAGTAAGCATAATGTGGGCGACAAGTTTTGCGTCTTGTTCTGTTACTAATGCAAGCTCAGGAATATAGTTGCTGCTGGCTCGAAGTTTCTTAACGTAATCTTGTTCGGCTCCATTAGATACTTTGGCGGTTTGAAAAGCAGTTTTAACTAAAAAGTATATGCTTTGAAAATCTTTAGTTTTTTCCTGTCTTATTACCAACGTTTGAGCCTCTAAATGAGAAGAGGGGGTTTATCTTAGGACCATGCTGACGAATTTTTCTGGGTTAAACAGTTCCAAATCCTTGTAGGTTTGCCCAACTCCGATGAACAAAATGGGCTTTTGAGTTACATAGGTTACGCTTAGTGCTGAGCCGCCTTTCACGTCGGCGTCCACTTTGGTGAGGATAGTTGCGTCGATGCCAACGGCTTTATTGAATTCTTCCGCCTGCATAACCGCGTCGTTACCAATAAGTGAATCCACAACAAAAACTGTCAAGTCGGGCTTTACAACGCGTTTGACTTTTATAAGTTCATTCATCAAGTTCTGGTTAGTCTGCATTCTTCCCGCAGTATCAATCAAAACTATGTTGATGCCATGGGCTTTTGCATGGCTAACTGCATCATATGCGACTGCTGCCGGGTCACCGCCATAGATACTTTTCACTACCCGCATACCCAAGCGTTTGCCATGTTCTTCTAACTGCTCAATAGATCCCGCACGGTAAGTGTCTGCAGCAGCAAGAATTACTGAATAGCTTTTGTCACGTAGAAAATGAGCCACTTTGGCTATGGTGGTGGTTTTTCCAGTCCCGTTTATACCAACAAACATTAAAGTGAAAGGTTCTTTCTTTTTGCGTTTCTCTTCTGCCAATTGCAACAGGTCAATTCGTTTGTTGGTCAACATGACTTCCAAGAGGACTTGCCGCAAGTTGTCTTCAACAATTTTTTTGCGGTCATCTAAACGTTTAACAGAAATACCCGACAAACGCTTTTCGAGTTCATCGCAGATTTTGTCAGCGACTGGAAAAGCAACATCGTTTTCGGCAAGACTCATTTTAAAATCAGATAAAATAGGAGATAGATTTTCTGTTTTAAGCTCAGTGGTGGTTACCTTGTTTACTAACCCTTTAAACCCCGACTTGAGCTTCTCAAACATCGAGCTATTGTTTCCCTTCTCTTGTCGCAAGCAGAGTTTCGAGTCTGCTTCTTCCAGAGTTGATGCGGTCAGCAACTTGACTTAGTTGTTGTTGAGCTGCATGCATGGTTTTTTCCAGTTCATCTAAGCGTTCTTTGAGGGTTGCCTTTGCTTCAGAAAGGTTTTTTTCTACTGATATGCCTGCGCCGGCACCTATGATTACTTTGCTTGTGTCCGCAAGCTTAACTTTAATGTAAGCGCTTCCGCCGATTGGAACGAGCATTTCAGAGTTTTCTTTCTCTTTCTCGATGCCATCGAGCGTCATGTTAGCATAGTTTATGTCTGTTAGAGCTGCGTTTACCATGCTTATGCGTTGCTGAAGGGCATCTGCAGTTTGTTCTAAGTAACGCATTTCCATGCTGAGCCGGCGAAGTTCTTCTTCAGCTTTATCTGCTCTATGCGCCAAGCGACTATGCCCCACCCATTATTTTCTTCAATATTGGGTTTTGGACCTGATCTACCGTTATTTCCTGTGAGCTTGTGATTTTGATGTGGTAGCGTTTTACGCGGTGGCGGCTGCCTATTTCAGCGTAAACTCTCTCAACTGCATGTTCGCTTTTGTCTGCTAAGAGTTCTCTAACGAATGGAGTAGATAGTCGGGGCTTGTTGATTTCGCCAGTTACTTTGTAAGCTTTCATTTTTCTTCTTCCTGCACAACATCCAGTGCGTTCCCAATTATAAACATCTCGGGTCCTGTTGTCATAGAACCAGCTACTGCAGCGTGACTATTAGCGATTAAGCCAGTACCAACATAGGGGACTCCACAGTTTATGGTGCCGACGTCAATAGGCACTTTGAAGACAGATTCTAAGGTTTTTCTCTCGTCATCCTTCAGCAAAGGATGAGCTAAAAGGCCTTTGTTTGTAGCTACAGCCAATGAGCCAACGTAGGGTAACCCTGCGATTTCTGTAGGCACCGCTTCCACACCTAAAGCTTTGGAGATTTTTTTGATTTCAGATTCTTTAAAGCGTGGATCAATAATTGCCCCTTTGTCGCTTGTTAAAATCAAGTTTCCATACGCTGTTTTTTTGGAATCCATAACTGTGATGTTTCCTTCATAAACCGATTTTAACGCTGTTAACTCTTCTTCGCGGATTCCGTTGGAAACCAGCATGCCTGTAGAGTTTGCGCATACCAGTGAACCAGCGAGGACTGAACCGCTAATGGATGTGTAAGCAAGCTTCACTTTTAGCCAGTCCGCGATTTCCTGCGCTTTCTGCTGTGGCACCATCCGAGGAATCAACACTATGTTCTCTGTTGCAAGCGAATACACGCCTATGCTTGCGCTTCCAACGATGCTTGATAAGTAAACTGTCAAGAATTAAATCTCCTGATGAATGTTCTGTTAGCGAAAGTTTCATGCGATACTCCTTTTTTTAGATTGCGGTTAATAAAGCCTAAAAAATCTTTAGAGCATGGAAGCCAACGCCCCTTCGAAGGCTAAGAGGGAGATGTTGTATTAGTTTTTTGAGCACTCAACTGCACGTTGAAAATCTACTAAGGAAAAGTTTCCACTGAGCCCAAAAAAATAAATTAAAAAATAAAGAAACAGTTATTGTGTTTCTGCCAAATAGACGGTTACATTGCCGTCTTTATCTTTGGTTACGCGTGTCTTGATTTTGCGTGGAGGCTTCTCTATGCCGCGGTCCCAAACTTTCTCGTTGACTTCTTTGCTGATGATTAGTTGCGGCAGTTCTTCTTCTTCCTCTTCTTCAGAAACTTTAATGGCAAGTTTCATGTGTTTGGTAACAAAGATTTTGATCAGTTGCATTGCTCGTGGTGCACGTTTCTTTGGTGGACGAACGAGAGCTCGCGATAAGGGGATGGTATAAAATCTTTCTTCAACTATTTCTTCTTCTTTCTTCTTTTTCTTTGGCTTAGCTTCTTCTACAGCTTCGGCTGGTGCAACTTCTTCTTCAGCTGGAACCTGTTCTTTTGTAACGACTTCGGTTTCAAGTTCCTCTTCTGGCACAGCTAACTCTTCGAGTTCTTCTTCTTTTGGTACTTGCTTAGCTTGGGTTCCTTTAGACATCGCGATCTAATTCTCCTATGCCTTTATTTTCCTGGTTCGCCAATTGCGTCTCTGCTTAGGATTATTCCTAACTTTACCATCTGTTCTGGCAATTACCCATGTTGGAACAGACTGTGATTCTTTGCCAGCTTTGGCTAATCTGAGTTTTTTTGCTGTTGGTTTAACTCTTGCCATCTTCTATATCCTTCTGATTTTTGTCTCTCGCTTCCGTGATTGAAGCTGAACTAGGATAGATTTGAGCTGTGCATCTGACAGTGGAATGGGCAACTTTCCTGTTTGCGCCATCTCAATCAGCTGCATCTCAATGTTCTCAGCGAAGTCTTTTTTAACCATTTTCAGGTTATTTAGCCTTTGCCGAGCTTCAGGCGTCAATATCTTAGCCATTAACGCCTGTTTTTGATCTTCCATCTGCTGTTCTGCTTGAGCTTGTCTTTGCTCGTCACTTACGCGACTTTGCATCGACAAAAGTTTTCGTTTGCGAATCTGATCAAGCTCATCATCAGACATTGTCCTATTCGCCTTGATATTTCTTGAGCTCAGGGACAGTTTTGACTATTTCTTTTGATAAGTCTCCAGCAACTTCTTGGAGAAGCTTACGTCCTTTGGGAGTCATTACTCGTCCTTTAGGTTTTGAAATCTGGATTAATCCGGCAGTTTCGAGCTGCTGCAGAGTCTTGCGAATTCCGCTTCCACCGGCTTTTTTTACGCGGTCTGGTTTGCTTCCTCTGTTCTTTCTGCCGCCGTAGTCAGCGCGTAGTTTTTCAAGTCCGATTGGACCGTAAAAGTATACTTTACGCAGAATCGATGCGCTTCTGGTGTACCACCAGTTGGGGTCTTGCGGCTGCTTCTCAACATGCATGCCTGTTTTAGCGAAAGTCGCCCATGGTAATGGCTGAACTTCGTCAACATTTTCCCTAAGGTACTTCGCTAAACGATCGATAAATTTTGAAGCTGGAACGTCATGAGGAGTCGTCAAAGAGTCTCTATCCTTTGGTTTTTCCTTGCAGTTAAACAATGAAGCCCAATATAAATATTCTCTGAATAAGAAACAAGCTTTCCAGCCCTCTATAACCGTAAGTTTCGTTTACAGGTTAAACAAAACAATAAACCTATCTGATGTTAACTGCAATTTCTGCAGGTTCACGGACAAAAAACATGATGTAAAGAAATTTTTGACATTTAAGAGGATAAAACAATATTTCCTAAACAAAGTCTATTTAATTTTTATGACGTGTTGCTGTACGGGTACAATCACATCATTATTTATTTGCAAATAGTATTATGCTCAGTAAGGAAAAGGTTAGCTTAAATGCAAGCGAAGTGTTTCCCCCTCTCTCTTCCTGAATTCGCTTGCGTTTAAGTTAGCCCTTCTCTCTCTTCTCTTAAACCCGCAAACAATTTTATCATTGCATCAAATAAAAACTTAGTGACAATAGTTTTTTTGCTTGATTAACTATCGTTTTAGCTATAACAAATTAGATTTTATTCAACCCTTGAACCCGTCTTAAATAAGTTAGACGCTAACTCGAAATGCCCAATGCATGTATGCACTAATGTCTTTTGAAAGAACCAAAGAAGGCTCAACATAACAATGAAGACTGCATTTTTGGCAGTTTTTTATTTTTTTCCAGTCAAAATCAGAAACAGCGCCTTTAATTCCACTTTCAAAAACGGAAACACTGCTGGCGTAATCGTTGTGGACATAGCAGGGCAACACTACTTTTCCATGAGGGTCGATGTTTATCATCGTCCAGGGTTTGCAATGCCAGTTTTTCTCTTTTGCCATTACCCTAAAGTAGCCGATTGAATTAACGATGGGAAAGCCTTCTCTCTTCATCTGCATAAGCTTTCGAGCGATCTTGGGTATTTTATCAGTCGCAGGTGAAGATGCGTTAGTGTTGCAGTACTCGTGAGCCACAGCCACTGATATTTTGGTACCCAACTTTTGAGCCAACCGTACTAAGCTTTCTATTTCATCTATGTTTTCAGCCATCACTGTGGTGTTGATGGTTACTGCAACTTTTTCTTTCGCTGCATTTATCCCTCGAATCGCTTTCCTAAAACTTCCATCTACCCCTCGGATTGCATCATGAGTTTTCTCCAACCCATCAAGCGAAACATAAACAACACCGTTAATGTACGGAGCTATGTCATTTATCTTGGATTCGAGTAGTGTGCCGTTGGTTATTAGGCTAGTATGCAGAGGCAAAGACCGGGAAAAAGCAAGGATCTCCACCAAATCACGCCTAAGCAGCGGTTCCCCACCTTCAAAAGCGACCCCTACGGCGCCTGAACGATAAATTTCCTTTAGGACCTTTTTTTCCTGCTCCAAGCTTGGATCTGGGCTGGGTCTACTCCAAAAGGGACACATCTTGCAGCGGAGGTTACAGTTGTACGTTAATTTGTGGCCGCAGAAAAACGGAACCTTGGCGCCCAAAAGGTTAGAGATCAATCCGCTGTAAACTCTAAACCCCATCCGAAAGTTTTCTGAGTAACGCGAGGATTTTTTTTCTAAAACAGAATTTTGCGTTACTTGTGTCATACTTTAAGACCATTAAGTTTTGGGATTTAATAAAAACTTGTTAGTTTTTAATGAAGTTA
The DNA here is from genome assembly GCA_963741295.1 of Candidatus Bathyarchaeota archaeon. Classification (GTDB taxonomy): domain Archaea; phylum Thermoproteota; class Bathyarchaeia; order Bathyarchaeales; family Bathycorpusculaceae; genus Bathycorpusculum. The sequence continues at coordinate 36,858 of CAVUHI010000003.1, read as the reverse complement.
CTCTTGCGTTTCCTTTAAACCTAACGCTCTCTAATACCGGATCAATCTGTTAGCTTCCTCAGTATATTCTTTACACTTACATTTAATTTAAGAGAAAATGAAGCCGATGATTAAACCTACTATGAAACCAAGACCTAGCGACAGTACACCTATGAGGAGCGTACCATATTGGATGGCAATTGGGGCTTATTTGTCTGAGAGAGATTTCAAGGTGCCATGATGCAGACCGAAAAAGCCCAAGTAGGCAACTATAATGAGTATAACCGCTGCAACAATTGCAATCTTTAAGGATTTATGAACCAAATAGCCCAAGTTCAATAAAAAAACGAAAAAATTAGGATAATTCAAATCTGACCTCAGAACCCAGAAGGCGACATTTTATCCTCGGTTGGGTGCAAGTTTGAATTGTCGTCGTTGTTTTTTTCCGCGGGATTGTCTGAGTCCTGTTTCGGCTTCATTAAGTTTCTCAGGTTCTTTTTTGCTCCCACCACTGTATCGTCCTTGCTGTTTTTTTAGGTGGGTAGTTTGTGTTGGTACTTCTTCCTCGTCAGATTTCTTTTTTTCATTTTCATTCATGAAGGTTTCACCTCAGCTTGCAGTTTTTTAGAGAAAATAATAGGATAATTCACTCTCAAGTGTTTAGTTTGTCTTCGTTGTAATCGCGGTCCTCGTGAGCTTCCTCTTCTTCTTCGTCTTCGTTTTCTTCTTCAGCTTCGCTTTTTTCTTCGCCTTCATCCCTTGCTTTATCTTCAGCGTGCCCTTTCGGCGGATAAGCCTTATCCAACCACACTTCAAACTGCACCTTGTAGTCGGCGTTGGAAAAAGCCCATTCACACAACCCACTAATAACTTTGCCAACGTCTACGTCGTGGTCGTCAGCTAAACCCTTCAAAAATTCTTCCCATTTTGCAGGTAAAGAAACAAAAAAACTACCCATAAAAACAATCTCCTATAGTTTGTTAGTGTCGCGACATATTTAAGCGTCCTTTTTCTCAGTTTGATTGAGGCTTGAAATGCCACTATTCGAATGTTCTGTGTGTGGTCGCAAGATGCGTTGTGAGTTTGAAGTTTCTTGTACGGGCGATGTTAAACGTAATTTGGATAAGGCGCCTTGGTGTTGCGGCAAAGAGATGATTGAAGCAGTCGACGACTAGGCGCTGCTTGAAGGGTTTAATCATGCCTCTTCTCTTTGATGCTATCTTGCGCTACCGCCCTCCACAAATTTCTGCATAGAAATTCTGTCAGGGATTCAAGCAGGTTGGTTAAGTTTTGGTTTCGTCTTTCTTCCATTTTGCTGGGTCGCGTAAGTTTTGGACTGGCGAATCACTCACGTAACCTTGAGTGGCTTGGGTTTTCTGCTTGAACTTCTGCTCAGCCAGCTTTGCCTTGCCTTCTTTGCTACTTAATTCCACGCTATTCTCAAGCTTGTGAATCTTTCTGCCCAGCTGACGTTGACCTTTAGTAACTGTGCATCTTCCCATTTTTATCGTTCATGATTTAAGCGTTAAAGTTAAAAAACCCTTCCAATCTAACAGTCTAGTGGTTGTGAATATTTTGAGCAAGCTGGAAGTAACAACAATAACCCAAAAAGTAACCATCCCAAAAGTCACCCCTAAACAAGTCTACGACGCCTATGTGGACCCGGTAAAACATAGTGAATTCTCCGGCAGCGAAGCCACAGGCAAACCAGTGGTCGGCGGCAAATTCACGGCCTGGGACGGTTACATTTCAGGCAAATTTCTCGAGTTGGAAGACGGTAAACGAGTTGTTCAAGAATGGATTTCAACAGATTTTCCAGAAGGGGCTTTGCCTTCAAAGTTGGAGCTGACTTTTTGTGCAGTACCAAAAGGAACGGAAATAGTGATGGTGCATTCGAATGTTCCTAAAGACCAGAAAGATGAAACAGCTGAAGGCTGGACAGAATTCTATTGGGAACCGCTAAAAGAATATTTCAAAAAGCAACCCAAAGCCTAATTTCCCCCCCAAAGAAAAGGACGCAAACCTAATCTGCGCCCAATAAATTTTTCAACTGTGCTTTACTTTAGAAATTCATCCTTACTCTTTTAGAACTAAAGCCTTAAATTCGATTGCCTCACAAATCAAAAATCCAGACGGTAAACAATGAGCAAAATCATCCAGGCGCTGAAGTTATTGTACCAAAATGTTGCTTCTTTGAGACTTCGCTGGAAACTCATCATTATAGCGCTCATAGCCTTGATTGTTTTCTTGCTCTCTAAAGGTCCCCCGCCTGGCCAAAACCACTTTGTCTATTTAGCTGACGCTTTCCTCCATGGCAGGTTAGGTGTGACCGGCGTTGGAACGTCGCTTGCTGAAATCGTCCCCTTCAATGGCAACTACTACGTCGTTTACCCACCGATGCCCGCCGTTCTTCTTTTGCCCTTCGTGGCGGTTTTCGGTACCTCATTCGACCAGAGTTTGATGTCTGTTTTTCTGGCTTGCCTTTGTGTTGCAGCAACATGGTTAATGCTCAAGAAAACTGGCGTAAACGGTAACAAAGCGCTGTGGCTGACGGCGTTGTTTGGTTTTGGAACGTGCTTCTGGTTTATAGCATCTGTCGGTTCAGCATGGTACATCGAACATATCGTCGCTGTGCTTTTTCTGACTTTAGCCATAATTCTGGCGTTCTACAAGAAAAGTCCATTCCTTATCGGTGTATTATTGGGTTGCGCGTTCTTGTCACGGCTGCCAGTTGTGCTCTCTTTCCCGTTCTTTCTGCTCCTAATTTATGAGCAGAACAGCGCTTGGAAACCGAGGGTGAAGCAGGCTGCCTATTTTGCGGTAGGTTTGGGAATTTTAGTCGCTATTTATGAGCTGTACAATTTTGGGCGCTGGGGAGTTTTCTCGGACTTGGGCTACACTCTCATTCCAGGCTTCCAGCAGGATCCGTATTTTACAAACGGCATCTTTAGCCTCAGCTACATCCCCCGTCACATCTACGCAATCCTCTTCCAAGGACCAATACTCCTCAGCAACTTCCCATATTTTGAACCCAACTGGATGGGGCTAGGGTTATTTTTCACGACGCCCGCCTTCATCTACATCTTCAAGGGACCCTGGAACCGCTTAAGCAAATACGCTGCTTTAGCCGTCGCATGCATTCTGCCCATCTTAATCACACATGGCACCGTTGGCTTTACCCAGTTTGGCTATAGATTTAGCCTCGACTTCACACCCTTCCTTATGCTGCTTGTCGCGAAGGGCATGAGAGAAAACTTGGGTTGGGAAGAAAAAGCACTGATAATTCTAAGTGTGTTGGTTAATCTGTGGGGCGTTGTGTCGATAATTGGATTCAATTTTGTAAGCTTCTAAGTACTTCTTTTGAAATCCACGGTATCTTTGTTCTCTATATTGGTGAAAAAGAAAAAGTCCTATGTTCACGTAAGTCGCTCGTAATGGAACGTTTTAGCTCGCTAAGGTTTCAAGCACTTACTTTTTGTTTGCTCTGACTAGTCGAAGCTGCCGCAACTGTTGAACTTGCAAGACCTGCGACCGCTCCGATACCTCCAAGGGGAGCCTGCCCAGTCTGCAGTTTGTAGGCATCTACTAGACTTGCTTGAGTATTCTGGTGATTCGAAGATACATTGCGGGCGCCTGGATTATTATTTACTTCTGCGGCGTCAAGAACTCTGAGAGTTAAGCTAACATTAGCTCTGGTAGGGTTCAGTGTAATGTCGAACGATTTTTCTTCGACATTCATGCTTACGATTCGAACTGGCATGGACCGCTTAGCTCCCCACTTAAACACAATGATGGGCAACAAAGCTTGTTTGCCAACCATTTGCGGCTGCATCATAAGTTCTAGCATGGCCAATCCTGGGTGCAAGCCTTGACCTGCTGAACTCTGATTTTGCGAAGATGAGTCTAAGTCGACGCTATCGAGTTCGAATGTTAGGTTGAAATATTCTGTTGGTACGTCTTGTGCGTTGGCGGATGGGTTTGCAGCTGCGTTGGGCGTGTTTTGGTTGAATGTATGTAACAGTCTTTCTGGGTTGTACTGGAAAGTAAAGTAGACGTTTGTTGCGGAGATGTTTGCGTCTTTGGCGTTTGGCGCAAGCAGGATTAGGGTTCCTCGGTTGATGCTGGGTTGGCTTGGCAAATGTGCATCCTACCAGGTATTTTATGTTTCTTTGGGTTCAACTACGCTGGAGTCTCTTTCCCAGCCTTCATGCTGAATAGTTATGCTTTGAATGGCAACCGCGTTTTTCGCCCGCATCCAACTCGGGCAAGGCAGTGTACTCTGAGACCCAGCAACGATAAACTTTGTAAGCAATCGCAGGAACTCCCGCTTCATTAAGCAGAACTATTTCCAGGTCTTTGCGGAAGTTCTTAAGAGACATCGACCCGCTATTCTTGTTGAAAACCAAGTTTGCCCAAGTTTCAAATTCAGGGTCATGCGTTACTCCCCGCTCCAAAGTGATGGATTCGTAATGAGTTTTGCCAGGAGACTTCCGCTCCACGTTTGCATCGCCACCTTCGCGGTGCACGATAACGTCTGTAGTGCGTTTGAGTGGACTCATCTTGGAGACGCCTGCAACGATTTTATTGTCCCATTTGATTAGGAATTTGAATTTCTTGTATGGATCAATTCGGCTTGGGTTAACATTAAACTGTGGCATATCTTTCAACTGCTCGTTTCTTTGGCAGGTTAAACTTATTACATTTGCGGAAAGTTTCGGTTAAAGATGTCTAAATTTGAGTAGGGGTCTTGGATGCTGGGATTAATCATTGGTCTTTTATTTTTTGGATTTGCTTTTTTGTTTGATATGTGCTTTAAAGTTTTTTTATCTTTGATTGTTGCTGCAACTGGTCTGCAGGGAATGGGTTGCAGCAGCAACAGCAACAACTTCTCTTCGACGTTGCAGATTAGAGATGCCCTTTAAGAATAAGAAAATCCAACAAACTAAGAATAATAAGATAGAGGTTTTAATGTCTTCTCAGAGGCACTTCTTAGATGTGGTGGCATAAACTAGTTATTCGTTGGACTAAACGAGACTACGTTGAATTCAGCCTCTTTACGTGGGTTTTAATCTTTAGCATTTTGGCTGCAAATAGCATTGTTCAGAATAGAGTTGGCGAGCTACCTCTAATGGCTGTTTTGTCGTTGATAATGATTCCAATCGAACTTTCAGTGGTATTCATATTTCAGAAGTACAGCGCACATACTGACGAAATACGTGATTTGCCTTCCCTTTTGCTAGAAGATTTCGAAAATGAAAGGCTTTTAAAAAGCGGTAAAATTTTAGTTTTTTTCTATGCCGAATGGTGTCCATTCTGCCGAGGTGCTTTTCATCACCTAAATTCTCTTAACCCCGTTTCCTACAAGGTCTTCAAAGTAGACCTCTCAGAAGAAGAGAATCCCATATGGAATTCCTTGAAGATCGGGAGAATTCCAACACTAATTACATTTGAAAGTGGAAAAGAGATTTGGAGAAAAGAAGCGACCTACATGATAGGCCTAAGAAAAGCCGATTTCAAGGAAGCAGAATCGACATTGAAGGCTAAAGTGTCAGAGTAATTTTTGGTTGAATTAGGTTTTAGTAGATGCTATAGCCGCATCGACCTTTTAACAAAGTGGGATAAAGCACTTTCGGAGCCACTAAGTCTTTTTTTGGCAAAGTGTTAAATCTGCAGCGAGCCATAGAAATTCCGGGAGAGAGGTTTATGTTGGAAAAGTCTTCTGTGGGTTTGAAGAAAGTTTTAGTAAGAATAACTCTCGCACTATTAGTTCTGAGCATAATAGCTTCAACGTTAACATTAGCGCCTATAACAAATGCGCAAGGTTTTCCGCATGTTCCGACTATATCACCCTCAACACCTACCCCCGCGCCTTCTCCTACTCCGACTCAATCGGCTGCTCACTTCACCTTCCCCAACGGAATTCCCATGGAATTTTTCCACGAATGCCCCAACTAAGAGACCAACAGTTGAAGGTGAGTTTTGGTCTCCTCTTACAATCGGCATAGTTGTAGTAGCGTTAGTAGCGTTCGCTGTTCCGGCAGCATTCTTTTATTTAAGACGTAGCAAAGGAAAAATGCTGCTTGATGAAGAGCAGCCAATTAACACGCAAGAATTGTCTGCAGCGCCAAACAGGCCTGCAGCGTCTTCGCGGTACAGTCAGTCCTCATATCAGTCCTCGTACCAAAGTAAGATGCAGGCAAAACCGACCGAAACTTCGAGATATGGTCAACCGCCAAGTTACGGTTATCGTCAGCAACAGTCAAGTCCTTCTGTAACTAAGAGTTCTTCTACCCAGTCCTCAAGTTACAGCCGACCAGCCCCCTATACGAAGATTTGCCCTCACTGCAAAAAATCCGTGAGAAATGATCAAAATATCTGTCCATACTGCGACAAAAGACTAAGGTAAAAGCGTAGAGTACGCCTTCCTTATTCTTTATGGTTGAGAAAAAACCAATCCAATTTTCGCTTGATTTCTGGTTGAGTGTAAAACGAATCTTTCTGACGCGCTTCGCCTCACCAAGGTCTTCAATGGGATCAAGCCGGAAATTTGGCTTTTGATTTTTAGTATTGTGGAACTCCGAATCCCGTGTTGCCGAAGCGACCGCCAAAGTTACCAGAGTTACTTGAGTTTTTCTCTGTAACTTCAATGTGTTCTATCACAATCACCGCACCGATAACTACTCGATGATCAACGTTTCCAGTTATCGAGACCTCAAGCGTGTCTCTGACAGTTACCCATTTCTTATGAACGGAAGCCACCTGAACGCCGTTAACTTCCATTTGATAGTCATGCTCAGTGAAGTTCCCAAAGATGCGCATGAACTCAACGCCGTCTTTTTCCACCCAGAATTCTTCCCCAATCAACTTGACTATTTTCTTTTTTATGGTTCCCAGTTCTTCGCCAGATGCACTGTGAAAAGTGAATTGTCTTCGTAGCGAGAGTACTTTTCCTTCTAAGTGCATCAACTCTAACCCGTGGGTATCATTAACGTTGAATTTGGCTGGAACCTGAAAGAAGTTACCTTCAGCTTCCCCTATTTTTGTTCCTGATAAGTCTTCAAAATCGTAGTGTTCTCTCAGGGAAAGTATCTTCTTATTCATAATAAAGTCGTTTGCTTCGAGAAGATAAGTTGGTTGGCTCATGTAGTCACCACTTAAAAGAAGCCGCCTATAACTAAAAATCTTTCTTGTCCGATTAAGCTCAAAGTCTTCCGAAATCTGAAGGTTGACTTATCCTTTACCCCTCAAGTCGACAAGCCTTTGCACCTTCACTACGTCATGGCGTATAGATAATGCAAACGCCCATTTCCTCATTTATCCGCCACTTTAAGCCTTTTTCCGCAATGAAAGTTTGTAAAGGAGGCCGTACATTCTTCCTTCATGATCAGTTCAAACTTGCCTTTATTTTCCCTGACATAAACGGCTGTCGGCTGCGCCAAGTCATCAACGATTATCTCCTTTAACAGTGATATGGCTTGTTGCCTTTCCAAGTGTGTGCCCCCAGCTTCTTAGCAGTTGTTTACGTATATAATTGTTTAGAGAGTTTCAATGCGCAATGCAAGCTTTGCACGAAATTTTTCTGGAAACGCAAGTGAATATCAATCAAAAAGCAGAGTGTTCGGACAAAGAGCTGGGGATGGGAGTTGAACCCAGGCGAAAGTGGAGATTTCACCTGCATTCCCCTTTTTCTCCTGGCTTAAATCCTCATAAATACATAAACTGAATGGAATCATTTGTTATCAATCGGGGGGCAGCCATCAAACATTCTTCCTTTTTTTGTCCTGTTAAAGTAACTGATTAAAGCAAACTCAATAATTCCACCATTAACACTAACAAGAATGTACGTCCATTCACCTAAAAAATTGAAGATAACCACATAAAGAACTATATTTAATGCGAAAACGCTTAAGCCTATGACATTGTATTTTGCATAGCGCACTACCCATTTTTTGCATTTGTCTTTGAGTTTTGCAAGGTTTGCCATAAAGCTCGTTTTAACTTGGGTTTGCGCAATAGATGAGCTTTCAGAAATCAGAATATGGATTAATGATATTCTTTTCTTGTTTAGCTTTAATCTTAAGTTCCTCTCAAGCTTCTTTTGAGAAAGCAAAGTAACTTGGGGATTTGAGCTTGCTCCCTTTTGAGATATCACTTGATAAGTTCCTTGAGTTCTGTTTGTGTGGGTGTGGGGCGATAAAAATGCCACATCACGCTTGAGGCTTTGGAAATGATTCCAATTTTGGTTCGGGTTGTTTTCCTCTTGTGGTTTGAGTGTGGGAAAAGGGGTTGGTTCACACAGTCAACGTGGATTCCATGTTGGGATGTGTGAGTGTTGTGTGGAGACATGTTGGCGATTCTATTTTCGCTGTCATATTCTTTAAGTTAGAAGTGTTTCATGATGAAATCCCTAATTGCTCTGTGATTAGCCATAAGTTCAACTATTTTTTTAGTAGCCTGCGTTATCTGCGTATCAAACAATCTAGTTACAGCTATGGAAAATACAAACACAAACGTGCCGATTATTATGCTGCCGAAGACATTTATTGAACCAAGATACCAAATGATAAGATACGTAACTGCGGCGCTTATGAGCCCCATGAGAAAAGATCTTATAATAAAATAAAGCCGCTGCAACCACGTGGAAAACAACAGAACCTTAATCACTGCCCTCTTCTCTAACTCATTTTCAACTCCAGATTTGCTGCTATCTATTTTTTGCAGCACCCCTTTTGCGTAATGGGCATCTGACAAACGTAACATCATTTTAGCATAATGAGCGTCTGACAAATTCGTTGAACTTGCAGTTTCAAGCTCTAACAAAATCCTCTGCGATATTTCATCTATCTCAGCATCTACTCTCTCTATTTTAGTATCTATAATTACTACTCCTTTACAATTTGGTTCTGCGATTTCGTTGTAGATAAAAGCTGGTGGCGATCTTAACTGTTTCCTTACAATTAAGAAAAGCACAAAAAGAATCTTGCAACTCATCGATGCAGACTTTGAATTCGTATGTGCCTTCAACGGTAACAAGTATTCAAAAAAGAAAGTAAACCGCTCCAAAATGTTTGGGAGTTATTCTATTTGACTGGAGGGTTGTGATCCCATGCCCTGACCGTCGATCTCCCTCTTATTTCCCTTTTTTCTCGATTGCGTTCAAAGAGAAAGTTCCTGGGACCTAAATTATTTTGGTACCAGTCAGATTTTTCCATTGTAATCCAATCGGCGAAGAGTGGCTGTAGTCAATTTATACAGAAAAAAACAATAATGGAAAACCCGTGGGAGAACACCTTGTAGTTTAGTTTGTATAATCCCTCAATTGTTGGAAGTGGTTGTCGCGGAATAAGGTCCAACGAACTATGCAAGTATATCCCTTCTTCGTCAGAGGGGGTAGGATTTTAGCGAAGTTGATTATTATTAACATTGAGGCAAGGAGATTTGCATTCCGTAAAACTCTTATCTGTTTGAAAACAACTAAGAGCAGAGATAAAATGATGAACCAAATTATCGGTCGCTGGTCAACCGGTGAAAGGAAAACGAACAAAACGGCTGCGAGTCTTTCAGTTGGAGAAATAATGCCGGGATTGAACCCCATGAACAGATTCGAGGACATTGCATATGACCATGTACTGACCGGAGGGGCGATGGGATGGAAAGAGTTTTTTGAGTTTCACCAAGACTCGACTTTCAAGAACATCACCATTTGTAAAGGGTTTAACGCCGAAACCGATGGAACCACGATTCAAACTGGAACCTTTTCCATTTCGGGGAACAACTTAAACGTAGTTACGATTGAGGGGAGCTTTACTCCCGATAACGCAAAAGGAAAAGCGCAAAAGTACAATCCAAATGAATCAAGAACCTATGACATTGAATTTGCAGATAATTTCCAACGATTGATTCTAAAAGATTATTCCCCATATAGTACATTTTACCGAATGTAAGCGTTTTAGCCCGCAAGCCTCATTCCCAAACAACAATATTTTAGCAGCGCTCGGGCATAAAGCCTTCAATTTTCTGGGGGTTTGGAGGAAGGTCTTTCTCGTTTAAACTAGTCATCAGAACCTATAAAAAATAAATAATATTATTTGATTTGACTTGCTCTATGACAGCCAATTCGTGAAAGGCCTTTGAAATGACGTTGCTAGCCAGTCATTAGTTTGGTGGATCTCATACATGTTGTACGAACTTTTCTTGCAAAGTCTTATATTAAATTCCAAAACACAAGACATGCTAAATGAAAGGAGAAGAAAAAATGAATTTAAACTTAACAAGAACAAAAAAGGTTTCAATAATTGTTTTACTGGCTCTACTTTTGACGTTAACGCCCTTTATGGGATTAGTTCGAGCAGAAGAGCCTACAAACGTTTACCTCGGGGACAACGGATGGAGTGATCCAGCAGTTGGAACCTGGGATCCTGTGACTATAACCGCTACGCTATCTCAGGACATTAATGGAGGAACTTTATCGATAGGCAGCAATATAGTGCTTGATGGTGGCGGATTTAAAGTAACAGGATTTCCGAACAATTATGCGGCAGTTATTATCACCGCCAACAACGTTCATCTAAGTAACCTAGTGGTTGATGCCAACAATGCTTTGATCGGTGTCTATATTGGCGGTCAGGATGTCACCGTTGAACACTGTTCACTTATATGGAGCAGGGGGGCTAAACGAGTATCTTATACTTCCTACTCAACGGAACTTGTAATTAAAGATAATTTCATAACTGGATTTCAATATACTGGGGTAATACTTACTTATTCAAGCAACAATAACATCGAAGGAAACACACTTACAGAAAACTGTCAAGGATACTCTTACGGCGATATTTATCTTTATGAATCAAATTTCAATGAGATAAGAAACAACATTATTACAACAGTTACAAACGGCGAAATTGGTGTGAGAATCGGAGGTTCTTCTAACAACTTAGTAATTAGCAATACCATTATCAATGAAAATGGCAACGACTTTACAGGGATATACCTGTATCAAGGCAGGTATGACTCAGATCCAAACAATAATGTAATTATGGAAAATACGATTTCAAGTAGTAGTGCACTCAGAACTGGATATGGAATAATAATTTCTGGCTTAGTTATTCAGACCTTCAATTATGTGAGTAACCAGAAAATTGAGGGAAATCTAATTTCAAACCTTAACAGAGGAATATTTTGCACCATTGCAGCATCAAACTTGATAACTCGGAATACCATTTCGAATTGCCAAATCGGATTCGAGCTTTCTTCAACCAAAGATAATTCCATCTACAACAATAATTTCTTAGACAACTTACAGCAAGTGTACGCTGACTATAGCACAAATAATAACATCTTTAACCTTAAACCGTCCCATTGGCGGAAACTACTATAGTAACTGGCACACTCCAGACAATGATCACGATGGGTTCGTTGACATTCCATATTTGCAAGACAATCTGCCTTGGGCAAAGCCTGACGGTTGGCTAGACACGATAGCTCCAACAACAACAATATCTTTGACCCCATCATCCCCGAACGGCGCAAACAACTGGTACGTCAGTCAAGTCATCGCATCAATTTCGGCTTCCGACAACACCGATGGTTCAGGAGTGAAAGAAATCCACTATATCCTCGATGGTTCAACCGGAACCACATTCACAGGAACGATGACTCTTCACATCAATGCAGAAAGCTATCACACCTTAGAAGCATGGGCAATCGACAACAACGGAAACATAGAAACTCCACATGCAACTTCAAGCTTCAAAATTGACATGACCGCCCCAAAGATAACCATAGGCTCGCCCGCCGAATTCGCAGTTTACCCTGCCAATTCAGGCCTAAGTTACCAAATCAGCTCAATAGACAATCTCAGACTCTAACCCGCAAATCACTGCAACATTGAAGGACATGCAAGGCAACTCTATTGCCATACACAATGGAATGTCTTTGCCAACTGCAAGTGGTGTCTACGAAATAACTGCCACTTCAACGGACCAAGCCGGGCTATCTTCAACAACCTCGGCAATGTTCGTTATCTATGATCAAAACGCAGGCTTCGTCACGGGGGGAGGCTGGTTCAACTCTCAGGCAGGTGCATACACATCGAATCCGGTTTTGGCAGGCAAGGCAACCTTTGGCTTTGAATCAAAATACCAAAAAGGCGCAAATGTTCCAACAGGGCAAACCGAGTTCCAGTTCAAGGTCGGCGACCTGAATTTCCACAGCACAAGCTATGACTGGCTAGTCGTCGGAGGCGCAAAAGCACAGTACAAAGGCGCAGGAACAATCAACGGCGCAGGCAACTACCGATTCATGCTCACGGCAATTGACGGGCAGCTCATAGGCAATCATGCAGACACGTTCAGAATCAAAATCTGGGACACACAAACCGGCGCAACAGTCTACGATAATCAAATGGGCACATCCGACTCAGGCGACCCAACGACCGCAATCTCAGGCGGAAGCATAATAATCCACAAATAGAATCTGTTTTTTTAGATTCAATCTTTTTTTAACAATCTAATTCCGACGCCAAGGCCTTCCAATATCGGGGGTCTTTAGAGAAGCTTTCTTCCAGTCTTCTTTGCAACCTTGTAAAAACTCTTGACCTGTCGATGTCCCGGCTGGTATGTATAGTAAAAACTGCTTGTCGGTTGCCTCACCATCTAAAAATCGCAAAAGGTATCTAAGCGGTAGAAAACATTGTTGTTGGTTGCTTAAAACAAAAAAAGGGAAATGAAGTTTTTTTTAAGGTCTTTTTCTTAGTAATAGTACTGTTGCGATGGCTATTGCAATTATTATGGCAATCACGCCAACTGCCAAGTACGTAAGCAAATCTGCTGGAGTTACTGCGATTTGTGTAAGAGGAGTTGCTGTTGGTGATGTTGGTGCTGCGTTGACGGTTACAAAGGAGGTTGCGTGTGACGAACCATAGGAGGTTGATCCAGTAAAGGAAGCGACGATTTTGTAGAGCCCTGGACCAGCTGTGAGCATGCTTGGACTTACTTGGAATCCATATGAAGCCGCTGTTATCGGTGGTTGTTGAGCCAAGGTTAATGTAGTTGCCGTTGGGGTCAATTGCGATTATCGAAACTGGGACACCGGTTGTGTTTGTTGGAAATGCTTGTTGCAGGTACACGTATTCCATCCATTGTGACATGCTGTCTTCAGAAACAGCTGGCAAACCATTGGGGAACTTGGCATTTACTGACGTCTGCGAAGCGCCTGGGGAAGTATCCATCACTGTGCCTTGGACGGTGAAGGCTTGTCCCTCTGTGATGCCTGATAATGGAGTTTGCAGGTTGGTTTGGGTTGGTCCTTTACCGAAGCAGTCGATTAAGTTGTTGTATTCGTCTCCTGCGACGAGGTAGCCATCAGCGATGGAGATGCCGTAGTGATAGTGCAGGATCTTCCATAGTTCTTGTCCGGTGGTTGCGTTGAGGCAGTAGAGGTCGAAGCCTCTTTCAAGCGGTTTAGTTGGTGAGTGCTCGGTGCAGCCGAAGTAAACTTTTCCGTCAGCGAAAGCGATGGCGCCGCTGAATGCGATTGGGTTGTTTCCATAGGGGCTTTCATACCCAACTGAGGTAGCAGTGTAGTTCCAGAGGATTTTTCCTGTGGATAATTGAAGTGCGTATAATGTTCCGCCAAATTGACCGCCATAAACGTTGCCGTAAGCTATTGCACCTCTATAGACGCTGCCGAACATTTCCCATGGGCTCTGCTGAGCGGTCTGGCTCCATAACAGTGAACCGTTGCTTAGGCTGTAGCCCCACCATGAATCTGTTTCTTTTGAGTTAACTGTCCAAACATCGTCTTCGTAGCTTGCTAGTTGACCAATGATAAGCATTGTTTGGTTGCCTGTTACTGGTGCGTTGTAGCTGTTTGACCATAGTAGGCTAATGGTTTCGCCGAAGTTTGTTGGGGTGCGGTCACCGGCTCCATAGTTTATGCCTAATGCCCACGCTGAAAACTTTTCGACTCCGCCTGTGTTAGTTCCAAGTGCGCCTGTTTGTGACCCAAGAATTACTCTAGGTACACGGTCTTTGTCACATAGCACGGCGGTGACGCTTCCAGGTAAGCCCTTTGGTGCACTGCAGTTCATTGTGTAGCCTGAGCGGGGTGCAATGTCAGCTGCGGTATATGTGCTTCCAGGTGGAACGCCAAACGTTGTCCATGTAGTGTCGTTGACTGCGTCAATTACTGCTCCCAAACGGGGTTTCCATTGTTGCCCGTTTGTTCCGTATCCAGGTCCTAGCGGTGGAATTGATTGGCTTGAGTTCCAGCAAAGCACGGTGCCTGTCGCGGAGTTGTAGCTGAACCGCAAAAGACTTCCATCTTGGTCAGTTATTGCTGTGCCGCTGGGTACATTTTTGAGGGTTAAGATTAGGTTTCCGGTTTCGGCGTCAAGCATGTACCAATTGGTTCCTTGAGTCATCCAGAGATATGAAAGGACTCCTTGCCCGTTCACCGAATCGTAGTGGTACATTTGGCCAAACGCCAGTGTCGGGAAGGTCTGGGTGACAGCTGGTGGACCAGCGCCTAGTTGCATTGCGTAAGTGTTGTTGTTGTACCAGAGTATTTGTCCGGTGTAGAGGTCTTGGCAGTAGAAGCCGTAGTGCTGGGTGTTTGCAACTTGCGGAGTGTTATAGTAGATTTTGCCGTTCATGATGATCGGTGAAGAGAAGAAGCTTTCGTAGTCGTCAACGTTTGGAGGGACGCTTGGCCATTGAGCGTCGGCGATGCCTCCAGGTTCACCTGCACCTATGGGTTTAGCCCAAAGAATGTGTGCGCTGTTTGGTGCTTGTCCTTCTGTTTGCCAGTTGCCGACAAGCCAGCTGCCGCCTAACCAGTTGCTTGCTAGTGATGACCATTCTCTGTTTGCGTTGCTTATTGGTAGTGTCCAGTAGTCGGTTGGGAGTGGTGGTTCGACCCATGAGGATATTGGGTTTTGTTGTACCGTCAGGACTGCTGGTGCGCTTGTTGAGGGTTTGAAGTAGTCGCCGACGTAGGCTAGCCCGCTTGGGTTGGGTAATCCTGTGCCGTTGCCTGCTGTTTGACCTGGGAAGCTGAAGACGTAGGTGTATTGGCCGACTTGTTCGGGTGTGTATGTTATGGATGCTGTGCCGACTGAGTCGCTTTGGTAGGGTCCGAGGGTTTCGTGGCTTCCATCCGGTTTGGTGACGTTCACTGTGTATCCGTTCCATCTGTCTCCTTCGATGCCTTGTGCTGTTGGAGGTAGGGCGTTAAGCCACATTGTTATCTGAACATACTGACCTATGCCAACTGTATGCGGTGAAACGCTGATGTATGCATAAGTTGGAATGTTCCAGCTAGGTGTATGTGCTTGTGTAGATGGTAGAACAGTTATAGATGTTGCTAACATCAAAAGAGCCATAACTAATGCAATTGCATAAGACTTAGACTTGTTTTTTGTTATCATTTTTCTTTTCTTTCCTTTGGTTTTTAATTGAACGAAAACGCCTATCTTGTTAACTCAAAATGAGCAGGATCAAGCGTTCCTTCGCCCAATAAGAGCATTATTGGTTCAGTTTTGTTTATAACATTTGCCTATTTCTTATGAATTAAATTCTATTTATCCGTACGCGCTTTTGAAAAGTGCGTTTGTCAAGAATACAAAACAGACGCAATAATTAGTAAAGAAAATGATTTCAGGGCATAAACTAACAATTGCAAAAGAATCGCTAGGACTGTTTCTATAGCGCACATAAAGGATAGAAACTCATGTTCCGCTCAATTCGGTAATCTTTACTTTTTACATAAATCAGGGCTTACGTAATAAATCGAAAATATCTAAAAAGTATCATAGTGGCGTGTTCAGATCTTTTCCCAATCATTGAATCATTGGAAGCCGCAAAATTTTTCTCAGGAATTTTTTGGACCCACTCAAGCATGCGAACCTATTATTCGTCCGGATTCAACATTTCTGCCTAAAGTGGAATTTCTTTGAACATATTTTAAATTTTTCTTACCGTGGCTACGTGTCGTCTCGGAAACCGGATCATGTCTGCGTTTTTCTTTAGTATTTGTGAAAGCGTTTAATACAATCTAATCCAAAATAATTGTCCATGTCGACATTGAAAAATTGCCCCAAATGCAACGGTTCAATGAAAAAGTCTAAAGATCTATCCGCAATAGTCACAGCTTCCAAAGGAATCAAAGGATATAGTGTCAAAACGAATAGGTTCATTCCAGCTAGGACCTACACCTGTCAAGAATGCGGTTACATAGAATTGTACTATGATACTTGCTAATCCAGCTACCAAGGCCTTCCAAAATTTGGGCCCATGGAGGAAGAGAGGGTCTTTCAGCATTCATCTAATCATCAGAACATTTAAAAATTAAAATAATAAAATCAAAGTCATCCACGCTATACACTCTTATTTTCGAAATACCTTCTGCCCTAACAATGTCCGCCGTAGGAGTTTTTTTAGCGGAAAATGTTTCTTAAAATACCAAAAAAATAGAACCCCATTCCAGACATTATTTACCTACTGAAACAGGAAACTAAAACCTATAATTTTCATTTTGGAAAAAATCTAATCCTAAAAAAATTAGTGTGAATTCAAAAAAAATTAAACGAATTCAGACTGTTTAATTTTAATTCCTTTAAACAACTGAACTTGCGGGAACTCACTTCTTGAAAGCTTGATGGGCAAGTTAATAGTGATTGTTGTTCCTTTGTCAACCGCACTTTCTACAGCAATCTTTCCGCCATGGGCTTCGACAATCCGCTTGCAAATTGCCAGGCCCATTCCCATACCTTTCGCCTTGGTAGTTACAAGAGGGGAGAAAATCTTCGGCAAAATGTCCTCAGGTATGCCCCTACCAGAATCAGTGAAAGCCATTTCAATATCTTGTTCCTTCAGTACATTCTGTATTTTTATAATTCCTTTTTCTGGTAGAGCGTCTACAGCGTTTTTTATAATGTTAGCGAAAACCTTCTCTAATCTTGGCGCATCAAGAAACATCCTGATGTCATCCGTTGCGTCGTTTATTATGTTAATGCGATCTGGAATTTGAATCGCTGATAGAGCATGCAGTACAAGCGATTTAGGTGTGCACTGTTGCGGCTGCAAAAATAGTTCGCTTGAATAATCTATCAAACTGCTGATGATTCTGTCCGCGTCTTCAATTGCGCTGTCCATAGTTGCCAAAGTCGCATTCCTTTCAGTTTCTGTGAGTCGCTCGCTTTTCTTTCTCATAATGTAAACGGAGTTTTTGAGTCCTGCTAATGGGTTGCGTAGGTCATGTCCAATTTGTCCTGCCAGTTCGCCAATGGAAGCAAGCTTTTCTGCTTTAACAAGTTTTTCCTCAATCTTTTTCATGTCAGTTACATCGTGAATTATAAATGCAATTCCGATGTCATGTCCTATTTTGCTTTTGACAATTGACCCTGAAAAAAGAACATTTAGTTTTGCTCCGGACATATTTTGGACGATTAGTTCGCGATTTCTAATTATCTTTTTGCTTGCCAATTCTTCCAGGAAGTTTACGCAAGTTTTCTCTTGGTTTTCTGCGCATAATTTTGTAATTGATTTACCTACCAATTCCTCTTTTTCATATCCAATGAAATTCACTAACCGGTCATTCACTCTCAGGATTCTTGCATTCATGTCTGCGAGAATCAGTGAGTCAGGCATTGTGGTAAGAATGTTTTCTGCGGCTAATGCGGCATCAAAAGTAAATAAGTCATATTTCACAACAGCGTATCCAACAAAACAGCTAAAAAACAAGGTAGCTATGAACCCAAGATTTGGAATATCCATGTCAATCATTCGTGCCACCATGTTAGTACTTATGAATGCTGCTATAGGAATAGCGAAACCTATAGCAACATATTTTCTCCGTTGCCTCTGAAGGATGTCATTTGTCTGCCTATAGTATCTGAAACACAAAACAAAGGCCACAATTGGCAACATTATGGTCCAAATAATGGAACCATAATAAATCCACGTTCCTGAAGCAACGTCATTATACCCCCAATATTCCATGACTGGAGATCTATTTATTAGGTAAGTGGAAAAATCGATTAGCCAAAATGCCACAGCTGGTAAAAATAAGATTAGGTAGTTTAGCTTGTTTTTTATCCATTTGTTTTCTGTGAAAACCAGCGCAAAAGTAGCTACTAGGGCTACAAAAAAAGGCCATATCGTGCCCATCTTGTTCCAGAAAGATGCACTTGCAAAGTCGGTTGCCGTCCACATCATAACTGTCGTGAAAGAATAGAAAAAAGCAGCTAAAGCTGTCAAAAGGAAGATTTTATTGAGAATTGATTTCCTGTTAAACGAGTACACTATTATGCCTAGAAAGAAGCAACTAACACTTGCGAATAACGACAGCGCAGCAAATATGTTCACAGATTGTTTATCTCCAACAGTTTAATCAAATTTTCACATGAATGACTCATCTTAAGTTCGAACTTGATTTGACTCTTTTTCACAGAATGCAAACTGGCTCTTAAATTGGATTTAAAACTTGTGAATTGCTAATTAAGATCATGTGCTTCAAAGCTGTCAGCCAATCAAAAATTTACCCCATAGAGGGAAAGGTCTTACGGATTCTATCTTATCACCAGAACATATAAAAAAAAACCAAATAATTAAAATCAAATTCATTTACGCTTTAACCCCAGTTTTCGACAGACCTTAGCTCTCGCAATGTACAATGTATCGAGTTATGCCTAAATTTTTATAGGAAATTTTTGGAAGCACAGGTATATCTGAGCCTATTCCTGGTCTGGATTTAACATTTATGCCTAAGTGGATTTTCTTTGGACGGATTTTAGATTTTTCTGATGGTGGTTACGAGTCCTTCTGGGGTGTCTACGAATACGTTTGCGCATCGGATAGCTTAAAGCTTTTTAAAAAACGAAAGTAAAACGGTCAAAAGCTGGGATGTACGATAAAGAGCTGGAGATGGGAGTTGAACCCAGGCGAAAGTTGAGATATCACCCGCGTAACCCCATTTTTCTTTGTTAAATTTGCTTTGCAGTAAAATGTATTACTAACGTCACAAGAAAGTACTGTGAGAGAACACACTTGAATAGCCACTTATGGTCTCCTGCATTCTTAGTTACCTTACTTGTGGTAACCTCAGCATTTGGCGCCATACAAGCCGTCAATGCACAGGAAACACCCATACTCGGTTACCCATATGACACAAATGGGTCAGGAGGCCTCGGACAGATAGGCTATAGCCTCTACGGCTCGCTATTCACACTCAAAGGGGATGCAACCATCACATCTATGTCCTGTAAAATGGTGATCGCTTTTGGCCGTCCTTACCCCACCCCAGTGCATTATCGATTTGCGATCTACAGAGATAACGCTGGAGTAGTCGGCGCCTTAGTAGCGCAGACCCAAGAAGGCATCGCAAACCCAACCGTACAAGGGACGGTAGACCAGTGGAGAACCGCAGCTTTCGCATCTCCTGTGTCGCTGCAAGCGGGTAAGTACTGGTTAATTGAACTCAGCGAATCTGATGAGGTCAGTATCCATTCGAGTTCTTCCTTTGAGGTTTACGGGACTCAGGCGGAACCATGGAATCAATCCAGAATGGTTGTAGCCAGCCAGTTAAGTAGCAACAATTTCACCGCCTTCTTTGATTCACTACACTACAACGATAATGCGGTTATCTCCATCTATGCCTCCGGACAGGGCACGCCTTCTGTGCTTCCTTCAATGCCGCCACCAGCCACTAACGGGCCGACTCCCTCACGAGTTTTCCTAAACTTTAGAAACGTCGACCCTTCAAATGGCAAATTCCAAATAGTCGGCAACCTAACTTCAAACAACACAAGTGTGCCAAACGCAAACATAACGTTCTCATACAGAAACAGTAATGAAAGCGATAGTGCACTCCAGCAGTTTTCTACAGCAACTACTGATTCAAACGGGAACTTTACGGTAGATTGGCTACCGCCCAGTGCAGGCAGCTACGTCATTAACGCCACTTATCACGGTAACGAGAATTATGGACCTGTGTTTGATGGAATAAACGTTTTAGTTGCAGAGTTTAGTGGGGATAAACAGGTTTTTTCGGTTGAATCCAACTCTACGGTAACTAGTGTAGTTTACAATCCTGAAAGTGATGAACTAAACCTATCCGTAATGGGACAGAGTGGAACAATTGGATTTGTTGATTTATACGTTAGCAAAAGCCTTGTTGAGAATGTTTCAACCATCCAAGCCTATATTGATGGTAACCCAGTTTCCTATACCGTAACTTCAACAGAGGACAACTGGATACTGCACTTTTACTATCACCATAGCTCACACAACATAATGTTCGATCTGAGCGAGACAGAAATTTCCTCGGCGCCAGAAATGCCTGCGCCTTCTTCAGTACCAGAAATGCCGAAGGCAGCTTTGCCGCTAATTATTGTTGCCTTGGTTACAATAGCCGCTGTGTTGATAATTGTGCAAAAAAGACGCCGATAGTTAAATTTCATCAAAGTAATTGAATAACTTAGCGAGCGCGGTGAACCTCAAGCTTTCTCATCTTCGTTCTTCTGCCGAACATGTTCCTAACTTGCTCTTCTGTCATCGCAACCACGATAGTCGTCGGTTTACCTTCCCAACTACTGTCAACCGCCAGTAACTGGATTTCAGGCGTCAATTCACTAGCAATTAAACTGAACTCCAGCACACTAAGCTCGCCCATAAGAAAGGTCACTGGAAAGTCCTCCGAAATGTCCTCGACGAACACCTTTTGCCCGGTCTTCTTGTTTCTGAATGAGTCCATCTCCATTTCCTCATCTTTTCCTTGGAATTCCCAACCGTTGCTTGTCAGGAACTCCCGAACTTTGGAATGAGTCGTCGCTATTTTAAACACGTTTTCTGCTTTCAAGACCAACGCCTCTCTCGATCTCTTTTTGTATACTTTCTCACCAAATAATAGTATGTCGGTTGCATTACTGGCTGCGCGCTTTGCCCCCGAAAGCGATAAAAGGTAAATTGGTCTTCAAGCAGAGACAGATAGTTTTTCAAGTTTGAATTTATATCTGCTGCGGCGATATTTGGGCGAGCGCTAGCTCATTTCCTTTTTTTGTTATATTTTCCTGAGTTAGCGGAAGCTGTAGAATTCCATAGATGTATCTTAATTTTTTAATTTTGTTTTAAAGATTGACTTCATTTGATGCGCTAATAGTCATTGTTTCTATACAGTCTTTTTAGGTTCATATTTTTCGAAATCGAGGTTTATTTGAAAGTTTGTGATTTCGTCTTTGTTTAGTTTTGGAATGGTTATCACAAATTTGGCTCCTTTGCCCGGTTCACCCACTTCTTGGATTAACCATCCGTAGACATCTATCATTTTTTTCGTCAAGAACAACCCAAAACCGGTGCTGCCGCCTGTGCTGAAGCCCTCCTTAAACAGACTCTGCTTATTCTCAAACGGCACACCTATGCCGTCATCTTCGTAAATTAGCTTTAGCTGGTTTTGATTTTCTTCTTCGAAGTAAACTCTAATGTTTTTAGTTTTCTTGCCATATTTTCTGGTGTTATCGATAAAATTGTAAAACATTTGCCTAAGAAAAGAATCCGCTAGCACTGTTAATCCGTGGCATTCATTTGTTATAGTTGGCATTGATCCGGAAAAAAGAGTTTTTGCCGCATCCATTTGCTCCCCTACATTGATGTAAGTTAGCTCTTCAACACCAATTTGTTCATACAATTTGGCAAAATCAAAAATTTCGACAATTTCCTTAACTGACTGCTCTATCTTACTTAAGCCATCGGCGATCTCGAATTGATTGTGGTATTTTTTCTTAAGTAAATAGGCGTAACCGTTTACTGATGATAGTTTGTTTCGAACATCATGCCGGGTTAAACCGCTGATTACTCGGAGTTTTTCATTTAGTTCCTGAATTTTGTCAAGACTTTTTGATAACGAAGTTAAGGAATATGTTAAGTCGGCTTCTGTTGTTTTTTGCAAGGATATGTCTGTAGATATACTTGCGGCGCCAAGATATTCGCCAACTTGATTGTATATTGGTGTTCGATTCAAAATTACTGGCACAACTGAGCCATCTTTATTCTTGGCTAAAACTTCTTTTGACCAGCTCTCACCGGCCTTTAATCTCTTTGTTACTCCATTTACTTCCTGAGATGGAGTAGCGCCTACTAGTTCGTTGACGTCTCGACCTATAGCCTGTTCTTGTGTCCAACCATAAAGTTTCTCAGCAGATTTATTCCAAAAGCGAATTATTTTCTTGTTGTCTGCCATTATAACAGCTTGTCCCACATGATTGAGCAAATCGGCCTGAAATTTAACAGCTTCTTCAGTTTTCTTGCGTTCAGTAATGTCTTCGAATACGGCTGCAAAATAGCCTTTTCTAGGTGAATAAACTGAGACATTCAGCCAAATATTTAGGGGTTTGAAGAAAATTTCAAACTTTTCTTTTTGGCTGGTGACTGCCACTCGTCCGTAAATTTCAAAAAGCTCTGGAGTAGCTTCTTTAATTCCAGGTATTGCCAGAGTTACTTTTTTTCCGATAACTTCCTCTTTTTTCAAACCTGTTATTCGTTCAAATGCCTCATTAATTTGAAGATATACAAAGTCATCAGGATTTCCAGATGCGTCAAATATCATTTGGCAAAATGCAAAACCATCTATCATGTTCGAGAAAAGAGAATTGTATTCTTCACCACTCTTCCTAAGCGCTTCTTCAACTTTTTTACGTTTGTCGACATTTAAGAACATAGATTGAACCGCAGGTTGTCCGTTATACTCTATCAATGTGGCAAAGGCTTCCAACCAAATTATTGACCCGTCTTTTCGGACAGCCCGAAACTCATATGTGCTTTCCGCTTGCTTACCCTCTAGTCGATCCCTAAAACGATTAAAGAAAATAGCTCGATCCTCAGGATAGACAAGGGCCACTACTTCTGAAGATGAGAGAGAAATGAACTCTGCAAGAGAATACCCCAATATTTTCCCCATAGACTCATTGGCATAAATCACGCGTAGAGGAATACCCTGAGCAATCATTATTCCTTGAAGTGAATTTTCTACCAACACCCGATATTTTGAATCTGATGTATCTTGGTTTTTTGAACTGCTCCTTACTTCAGCCGAAATAGGCAAAACAGTAGTATCTAAACCTGCATTGTTTTCATTGAGTCGTCGCATTAAACCAACTGCAACTCAAAGAATTAATCAAGACATAATAAATGAATTATGAATTTAAAATTCTTACAAAGAACAATCTCAAGAAAAAATGTTGGAAATCATAGCTCTCGAAGGCAAAGGAACAACTTTCATTGTACGTTTGCCCTTCAAGAATGAACGTTAAAGAAGCTTCAACTGAAATTAGTAACTCTTAAAATGTTTTCATAACTGAGGACGTGTTAGCTTTTTCCTTGGTTAACCTTTGGAATTGTTATTACAAATTTTGCTCCCTTTCCTGATTCTCCCTTCTTCAGTTATTGTCCAGCCGTAAACATCCATCATTTTCTTAATCAAATATAGCCCAAGTCCACTGCTCTTTCCTGTGGTGAAGCCAACTTCAAATAGTTTTGGCTTATTAACTTCCGATATGCCTACTCCGTTGTCTTCGTAGAACAGTTTTCACTTCGCCTCTTTTCTTTAGTGTAGTGTAGTCGTATTTGGGTGACTTTCTCTCCATGCTTTAGCGAATTATCGATGAAGTTGTAGAAAAGTTGCTTTAGTAGCGAATCAGCCATAACCTATAGCCCCTGGCATTCATTCACTACTTTTACGGTACCCAAATTTGGCATGAGTGCACAGCTTGATTGAAACATTCAACAACATTCTCTTCTGAAGGTTTTTCCACTCCAATCCTCTCATATAAACGGCTAAACTCAAAAATTCTATCCGAAGTAAATGCTGAGTCTATACCCTCAAAGTACTTAGTCAATTCTATATTTTCGCCCAACTTCTTCTTTAACAAATATACATTTGATTTTGCAACCATCAGCTTGTTGCCCACATCATGCCTAGTTAAACTTCCTAAGACGCGCAGCTTCTCATTCATTAGGTCAATTTTATCGCTGTTTTCTTTCAATTTCGACTCAGCTTCTTTCTTTGCAGTTATGTTTACAGTGAGTTCCAACGCCGCAACAACAGTTCCATCCTTATCCTTAATCGGAGTTGCTATAAGTTCAAACCAAACTGGATGGTCCTTGTTAATTCCTATTTGATTGCAGTATTCACGGCGATCAAAGTCAGCTCCCTCAAAAACTTTCTTAGGACCACAATCGGGACAAATAGATGTGCATGTGTTGAAAGATGAATAACAAATATTGCCTTCTGATAGCATCTCCGAATTGCCTCAAGTAATCATTCATCCAAATTATCCTGTAATCCTTACTAATCATCACAAGTCCAGCGCCAATGTTTTTCGTTACGGATTCAAGCATGCCTCGTTCTTGTCTAAGAGTATTTTCGTTCTTCTTGCGTTCAGTAATGTCACGTTCAACTGATACTAAGAGATTTTTTGAGCCTACTTTTACTTTCTTTATAGAGACTTCAACGTCGATTGTCGAGCCATCTTTGCTTCGATGCTTTGTTTCGAACGTTAATTTTTCATTATTCAAGAGTCTACTAACTCGGTCCATTACGCAATCGTTGCTGCTCTCCTTATCTAGAAAAGTGATGGGTTTGCCAATTATTTCTTCTCGAGTGTATCCGTGAATTTGTAGGGCAGAACTGTTGGCGTCAAATATTATTGGTACTCCCGTTGATTGAGCTTCCAAAATTAATGTGTAATCGCCGGCTTGTTCGAACAGCGCTTTGTACTTTTCTTCGCTTTCTTTTAGTTCTTTCTCTATTTTTTTGCGTTCTGAAATGTTTCTTGCTATGCTTAAAACTGCAGGTTTTCCTCTATAAGTTATGAGGCTTGAGATAATTTCAACTGGAATTTCTGTTCCATCTTTAGCGGTATGTACTGTCTCAAAACTTTGGGTTCCAATTGATGCAACGCGGTTTATGATGGCATTAGCTTGTTCTGGGGTCAGGTATTTATCAACGTCTTTGATTCCAAAAGAAAGCAATTCTTCTCTAGAATACCCCATGACTTTGATGGCAGCATCGTTGACATCAACAAAGTTCCCGTTAAAATCCGCAACCCAAACTGCGTCACTCATCCCATTTATCAAACTTCTATAATTCTTCTCACTCTCAATAATTGCCTGTTCGGCTTTCTTGCGGTCATCCACATCTAAAACATAGCTGACTGTTCCAACTACGTTGCCCTCAGCGTCATGAAAAGGTAATTTTGAATAGAGTGCCCAAATCTCTTTTTGGCTACGAAAACCTGACCATTTTACCATCTGGTTTAGAACGGGCACTTCGGTCCGCATAACCTGCAGATCGTGATCTCGACCCTGCTTGGCAACATCTTGCTCCTTAACTAAGTCGAAGGTTGTCATGCCAACTATTTTCTCTTTAGGCAAACCTGCGAAATCAGCAAAGGCAGAGTTCACTCGTACGAAATGGTCATCTTTGCTTTTGTAAGCAATCATCACAGGGGCAGAATCAAGTATGTTTCTGAATTCACTTCGTTCTTTCTCTAATAATTTCTCTGCTTTTTTGCTTTCAGTTATGTCTTGAACCATGGATAAGACGCCGATTACGGAATTGTCCTCTTTTTTGAGGGGAGTATTGGTCCATGAGCAAGTTATCCTTTTACCGTCTTTGGTGAAATTTTCGTTAACGCTGTGGGCGGTTTCATCCCCTTGGAGCAACCGATGCCAGATGTTTTCTAGTTCTAATTGAGCTTCTTTGGGTACAATAGTGCCGAATGGGTGTTTACCTATGATGTCTTTTGCAGAATATCCAAAAATAGTTTCTGCAGCAGGATTCCATGAAACAACCTTAAGGCTCTTATCCCAGAAGATACAGGCAATAGGCATTCTCTCTATCTGAAGCTCTAATTGAGACTTGGCTTCCTTCAACAGAGTTTCAGCATTTTTGCGTTCAGTAATGTCTAAGACCATACCTCTAAAGCCAGTAATCTTGTTTTTACAAATAAGAGGCGTTGCCGTGATTAGAGCAGGGAAAGTTGTACCATCTTTTCGTACGAAATTATACTCTGAAGGCACATAGTTTCCTCCTACCAATAACCGTTTAATGTTCTTTGTTGCTCTTTCTCGATCTTCTGGAACAACGAACTGGAAAATATTCAATCCTTTTTCAATCTCCTCTGAGAGTAAAACCCGATAATTTCAAAAGCTCTTTGGCTAGAAGAATGTCATCTTTCCAGTTAGGTCAGTTTCAAAAACTATCTCAGGCAAAAAGTTCGCTAATTCTCTATATCTTGCCTCACTTTTCTTAATTATTTCCTCAGTTTTTTTGCGTTCAGTAATATCCAAGAACATAGCCTGAACTGCAGGCTGCCCATTATACTCAATTCGGTGGCAAAAGCTTCCATCCAAACTAATCGAACCGTCTCTTCGCACTGCCCTAAACTCATAGTTGTTTCCGCTTCGTTCACCTTCGCAAACGGTTCTTCAATCGATTAAAAAAAACAGCTCTATCCTCATGATGAACTAAGCCCATATTTCTGCTGGCGAAAACGACGTTAACTCTTCAAGTTTGTAACCCAACATTTTTCCCATATGCTACATTTGCAAAAGCTAATATGGAGTGGCAACATTTTGTGCAATCATTATTCCTTGAAGTGATTTCTCAACTAGTGAGTGATATTTTGACTCTGATTTCGTAAGCAAGTTCTTTGACTTTTTTCGTTCCACAGATTTGTTTATTGCATGTGCTAATTCGCAGTAAACTGTTTCTGGTGAACCGTTTTTGTTGAGGTAGCTGTCAGCGCCTAAATTCAAAGCTTTAACTGCAACATCTTCTCTGCCTCTTCCAGTGAAAATGATGAAGGCAATATCATTTTTTTGTTCTCTGAGTTCTTTCAGAAATTCTAATCCGTTTTTCTGGGGCATTTCATAATCAGAAATAACAACATCATAATGTCCTATTGACAGTTTTTTGAAGGCTTCATCAACACAACAAGCTTATCAATCTCAAAGCTGCTTTCCAGATCCATAACATAAGCTTTGAAATCTCTAGAATCGATGGGTCATCGTCGACATGCAAAACTCTAATAGCATCTTTTTGTTTGATGCCGCCAATTCGGGTACTTCTAGTTATCCCACTCTGGTCGAGGGTTTGTATTAGCCATGCCCCAACTAAGACTTAATGAATTATTATTAGTCACTTATGAATTCAGAATAGTGAGTACAAGTTCTCACTAACGTCATAGCCAATAAATCTTCTTTTGACTATCGAGTGGCATGCGAAAATTCTCCCATTCCAGTTTTGGGTTTTTGTTATAGCGTTTTGCGCCAACAAATTTTCCCCTTTGGGAACCGAACACTGAACTTCCATGTTAGTTTTTGTAGTGGGGATGGGCTTTCGAGTTGAATTATTGATTTCCTTTCCTCTTTGATGGCTGAGGAGTGTTTTGTTTAAACCTGGGGCTAAATTTGCCAAGCGGAAGATTTGAACATCTCATTCAGAGCTTAAAAACAATCATCCAATAAGGGATAACATATGACATAGGAAAAAGCTAAGAAGGCAAATAGTCCATTTAGAATTAGGTATGAGTCATGCCTTTGGTCGTCTTGAAATCAGGAGTTCTTCATCATGACCACTCCTTCAATCAGTTTGACTCTGGATGCAATCATCAACAAATATTCCAGAGATCGCTTGTCCAAATTGTTATGAGTGTTTTGTATGGCATGCGGTTATTCTCGATGTGTTGATGATAATCCACAATGGATTGAATATGGTGCGCTTTGTCCTTATGAGCATTGTATTGAAATTTTTCCCACACATAGTCAATCAAAATGTGCGCTTTTTGGGCATCTTTGTCCAGGAGGATTAAAACAAATTAAGTCGTGTGAGCCTGAAATGGAAAATCTCAGAAAGCAAGCGGTTTTAAGAGAATATGCACCTGAAATCAAACTCCTTTATCTTAGGCATATGAAAGATTTCGGAAACGGGATAGAACCCAATGATGGGTCTATTGGGCGTTTTGAATCTTATGTTCAGAAATGCAACGAAGTTATTCAAACCAACCCTTCAAAACATGGTTACCATTTCTGCAAAGGTTATGCTCTCGCAATATTAAATGGTTTTTCAAGAAGCTATTCAAGAGTACATTATCGCAATAGATTTATGTCCTCTGGAACCCGATTATCATTTTTGCTTAGGCGATGCACTAAGTTGCATTGGGCAAAATGAAGAAGCTGTAAACGAATTCGAAGTGGCGATAAAACTGCACAAAAGACCCACCCCATCAATATATCACTTTAGTAAAGGGTTAGCCCTCTTCAAAATAGGTCTCTTTCGGGATGCGATTGAACAATACGAGACAGCAATAAACATTTCCCGCTTGCTAAATGTAAAGGCCCAATCAAGAATATTACAATGCACTCGATGAAGCTATAAGTAAACTAAATACGCTTTAGGAAGAAATAGATTAAGGCAATCTAACAATCTTACCAGAAATATTAAGTTATTAATGATTTCTTGTTAATTGTGCAAAGTTATTTATGCCTTTGATAATGAAAAAAAATGCTAGATAAACTTTGGTTAGATGCCTTAGATGCGGTATAGAATTTGAGCCATTAAACATTTATGATGACGACTATTGTGAAGAATGCAACGAAAAAATGGTTCATATTAATAGGACAGTTTGTGAGTCTTGCGGAAGAAAAAGTGGAAGCAAACAAGGAAATTTTTGTTGGAACGAAATGGATTAGGGTTTGCCCAACGTGTTATTCTGAAATAGCTAAAACCGACGCAAATGATTATTCAGATATTTTTACCTAAATTCCTATCTCGTTTTAGAAAACGTATATGCTTAATCTGTTTGAAATTCTGATGCTTTTCAAAAAAAAGGACCAAATTCGAAGCTTTTGGCTATCTTATGGAGGGTCCCTCACATCCCATGGTTAACAGAGGGGGTAGAATTCGAACCCTCTGTGAATGGAGAAAATCACCCGCGCAACCTCCCTTTTTCTTTAAAAAATAGACGAAAAAATAACAAGAAAATGAAAACATGTTTAGAAGAAAAAATAGTAAAATGCCTCATAAATCCAATTCTGTTTGGCGATTTAAGACTTGCTTTGGGAAGTGCCTTTCGTTTATCTATGGGGCCATTTAAAGTCCCCATAATTAACGACTAAACCCAATTCATCAACCTCAATAATTGATTCAAAATCAAACGACAAGGCCTATTCGTACTTGTAATGCGTCAAATCTAATCTGCAATATCTTTGTCTAAGGCGGATCTAGAGTTTCAAGGTTCTCTGACCTAACCCAAAGGGAATCAACTTCCCTTGACTCGCCCTCTTTTAACTTACAGGCGATTAATTGGCAAAGTGTTGGTGGCAGGAGAAAACTCCAAATCAATGTCCAACAAACCTGTCGGCCCCCAGGCTTAAAGGAGACGTTCCCTCAAACCAAATACCGTCAGTATTAGTTCTTAATTCTAAGTCTTTTGCATTTGCCTTCATTCTCTTGACGGATATGAGCAACTTATAGGGTTTTCCAACGCTTGTCACACACAATTTGATGGCTCGTGACGGAAGGCTGTCTTTCCAGTATGACTGATCCCTGCTTAGAATTAGAACCGATAGGCATCTTGAGATAAAGCGCAATACTCAACACTTTTGAATATTTTGCTTTCCCAAATCAATGATTTCAATGATATTACCTAGGGTCTACACCTGTTTTCCTTAAGAAAAAATACTTTGGAATCAATCAAAATAAGCCAAAACAGCAAGAAAAAAAATAATAAAGATAAACAGCCCAATTTCCTTAAGCAACTGCAATAATTAGCTCAAAATGGATCACTTAGCGCACGTGGTGAACCGCAAGCTTTCTCATCTTCGTTCTTCTGCCGAACATGTTCCTAACTTGCTCTTCTGTCATCGCGACCACGATGGTCGTCGGTTTACCTTCCCAACTACTGTCAACTTCCAGTAACTGGATTTCAGGCGTCAATTCACTAGCAATTATACTGAACTCCAGCACGCTAAGCTCGCCCATAAGAAAGGTCACTGGAAAGTCCTCCGAAATGTCCTCGACGAACACCTTCTTCCCAGTCTTCTTGTTTCTAAACGAGTCCATCTCCATTTCCTCATCCTTTCCTTGGAATTCCCAACCCTTGCTTGTCAGGAACTCGCGAACTCTGGAATAGGTCACCGCTATTTTGAACACGTTTTCTACTTCCAAGACCAACGCCTCTCCCGATCTCTTTATTGTATACTTTCTCACCAAATAATAGTATGTCGCTTGCATTACTGGGGTATTATTCTTCCCTTTTTAGCTCATAGCTGAAAAGTACCTATTCGTAAGGGAGTGGAGTGGCCGCTGAGCTCTAACCCTAAAACTAAGTCTCTCCTTAGACTAACAAGCCGACTTTAATGTTTAAATTCTTTGGGGATCCGAACCCTGAACATCCATGCTATGTTTTTGTACTGGGATGGGTTTTTGAGTTGAAGTACGATTCCCTACCCTGCTTAGACTTAATGGAGCCCGTTAGTGGTTCTTGCCCAATCCTCCAGTCTCCAAACCTGTTCATAAAATTGAGCATCGTCCTCCAATAGTTGGTTGGATTTGAACCCTCAGTGAATGGAGAAATCACCCGCACAAGCCCTCTTTTCTTTGTTGCTTTTTGAATGGAACATAACCGCTATGGAATACAAATTGATTAGCTCACTGCACGAAGATTTGCATGAACTGTCTTTAAATGAGCTCTCTCGACAGATGCATAATTATTCTTTAACCTATTAGCGAAAATATTGATTAAAAATAGCGCACTTCTCGAACTGTCAAGTGTTTGCTAGTATTATATACTTACTAGCCGATAAATAAAATAGCAGGCGATAAAAATGTCAGAAAATGGTGACGATATTAAATCACTTGCGAATGAATTATGCGAAGAAGATTCAATCTATGCTTTGTCCCAGATGAAACAAAGCACTTCTTAGGAGAAGCCGTACTGATTGCGATGTCAGGGGTCTTTGTAGGGGCTTTCTTGAAAGGCGTAAATAGCGCTTTAAGAAAAAAGGACAAGAATTGGGAGTGACAATTACCAATTGGCTAGTTGACAAAATACAAGGTCTGTTCAAGTCGAAGGAAACCAAAGAAAAGGACCAGATTGACATGGATATTGAGGAGCAAACGAAGGCAGCATCAAAAATTGATGAGAAAACAAGAAAAGCTCGCTTAGATGTAACAGAAGAAGTTGTAACTCGATCGCTTACTAAACGAGGCGTCTCCGAGGAAAGAGCCAAATCGATATCCCAAAAAGCACGCAAAGCAGCTGAAGCAAGAATTTCTAAGAGCGAGAAACATGGGACCAAATGAAGGTAAAAGTCTACTCGAACGAGCTCTTTAGTTGGCTCCGTGCATTAATGAGCTATTGTCCGGAGGGTTGGAGCGGTGTCCTTTTCTCCAAAAAATGGTTAGACTATCAATCTAACCATCCTGATTCTTCAGGTAAATGGTTCAGAATTCAACATGCTGATCGTGACTGGTACATTAAGGGGGGTGCATGTTTAGGACAAGGCGGTGAATCGCATGATGTTCTCCCTGATGGTGAGACAATTGAAGCAACCATTGATTTGAGGTCCGAAATTGAAGGAGCTTTTGTGAAGCTGTTTTGAGAAAGCAGTACAAGCATTAGATAGCCAAGAACAAAATGTTCTTAACAGGCGTCTGTGGGGTGCAACTCCAGCCACAACTGAGGCACAAGCTATACAGGCGGGCATGGATCAAATCTACAAAGATCAAATAGAAAGTCTAAAGAATACTGTTAAGGCTTGCAAGGCAGGATTTAATGATGACCAAATTTTCGAATTTCGAAATTGGTTAAGACATTTCCCAGACACCACATTGTCTAATAACCTTGGCAAGGTCTACATTATGGATCCTAATCGTCTCCGAGCTTTTGTGCAGCATCTATCTGAAGAACACGCAAAATATCGAAATGATGCTATCCTTTATGGCAGCGTTGCTGCAATCAGTGGAATATGTGAATGCTGTGCAGCGGCGCAAGAGCAATCTGACAAGTCAGAAGAAATCGCACCCTTGACTGTTTACAACTCGATTGGATTAATCCTGTCATCAGACCCAGAAACAAACCCCATTAAGCTATTATCAGGAACAGTCTATAAAGCAGTTGAAAATGGATTTAGTGCAGCAATGTGGAGCTGGTTTAGACTCATTGAACAAAAGAGTCGACGCAACAATAAAAGAAGGGTTGAACTCAGAAAAGTGAAGATCAATGCTTGAACAAGTTGTATCGAAGCTATCCCTTCTCCATGGGGCTCATACGTTCTGGCTTAACATGGAAAGGAAAAAAGACCATTTGACTGCTGACCAAGCTATGCTCGTCACGGGTTTATATCGTCGAGTGGACGAAATTATAACACAGATATGACTAACGAACCATTCAAAGCTCAAGTTCTTGATTTTAACGGGGCTTATTGGAATAGACAAAAGGCGTATGTTAACCAACTCAAACAAACGCAAGGAGATGAAGCCGCAAAGGACTATGTTGAAAAAATGGTAGTAAAACGACATTTCACATATCCAGTTCGAATGATTCCCCAAATTTTAAGCTAACCACAACTGTGTCGCCATCCGCTAAAAGAATGGGTGCCTCAATATTTTCTAAAATATTTAGTTATTTCTTTGTGTCTCTCAAACAGCAGTTGTTGGGTTTTGCCATCGAGGTTAAGGAGAAATTCATGAGGGGCACAAAGAATTGCTATCTTACATTAATCAGCAAAGATTTCTTAGAAAAAATAGTTAACAGCCAGCAGTATTTTATGATGTCATTAAAGACTAGATTGTGGTATAAGAAGCAACCATTGAGAATAGATGAGTTTAGAGATTACTTTGAAACCCATCTTATAAATAACGATATTTAGAGGCTGAGCAAAACTTACTCAGTGGGCAGATTCCTATTAGTCTTCATAAGACACTATTTGCTCCCCAAACTAAAGGAGTTAGGAGTTAAGTTTTTAAGGCAGTTAGAGCTAATAAAATAAAACATTATTTTCCTAGCTTTCA
Source organism: Candidatus Bathyarchaeota archaeon (assembly GCA_963741295.1). Taxonomy (GTDB): domain Archaea; phylum Thermoproteota; class Bathyarchaeia; order Bathyarchaeales; family Bathycorpusculaceae; genus Bathycorpusculum. The sequence goes on along the minus strand of CAVUHI010000003.1, from coordinate 3,810 downwards.
GATCCTTTACAAACTCGTTAACCCTATGAATCTTAAATATCTGTCAGGGTACCCAGGCTTTAAGGGTCTAACACGAAAAAGTACCTGAGCAGGTATTGAGACGTATGACCTGGTTACCTAAAGTAATGAAGGTGACATTAGCAACCCTGGAGAAATCTGCTTACTCTTAGTATAATAAAATTCATAAGCATAAACAACACCTAAATGACTACTGAATTGCAATGTCTTACTTTCATGTCTTTGTGAGGTTTCAAAAAGGTATAGATGAGGACTATAGGCTTTGGTGTAACAAACTTGAACAGGAAGTTCAAGAATATATTGTCAAACCACTAAATGAGGGTAAAACATTCCTGTTTGCAGGAGTTCCACTTTCTAGGAAAGACATAACTGAAATACTTTTTTTTGAATCAAAGGAAAAAATAAAAAACCTCAAATTCACAGATGGTAAGAAATATTCTGAGATTGATGCAAACGAAATATCCAATATCTTTAAGAGAAATGAAGTAAGCGGTGTCAAGAATTCAACAACAAAATTTCATATAAATTTTGAAGAAAACCAAAATAGAAGCAATATCTTCACTACAACGTTAAGAGTCTAAGAAAAAGGTCTTCATTGTTCATGGAAGATTTAGAGAACCAGCATTAGAGCTAAAAGATTACCTTAAAGATATTTTACATTTTAGATGCAGTAGTTTTTGATGACGTTAAGAAAAAAGACAAGTCCCACAATAACAGAGATTCTTGATGATATAATGGAAAATGCAGGTTATGCTTTCATAGTTGCTACCCCTGATGACTTGGGCTGTTTATACAAAAATATTCAAGACTACAAACAAACATTGGTAGGAAAGAAAATAACTGGTAAAGAATTCACAGATGTTTTAAGTAAGTTGAATCCTAGAGCCAGGCAAAATGTGATCTTTGAGCATGGGTTATTTACTGAGGCACCTAGGTAGAGACAAAGTATGCTGTTTATTGCAAGTAGACCTTTAAAGATGATAAACCAACAGATATAGATGGTATTCTCTACGAACCCTTTAAAGAGTCAATAAAGGAAACATTTGCAGTAATAACAGAGAAACTTAAAGACCCAAAGATTGGATTAATGAAATCCTAATTTTCTCCAACCACCTTGACCAACTCTATTCTGTGTCCTCATATACTTTATCCAAGTTTTCTTGTAACATTCTGCTTGGAGGTCAAAGGCGAAAAAGTACCATAAGAATGTACTGAGACGTAAGACCTGTTTTAACTATTTAGGGAAATAGCAAGAGAAAACTTTGCTTACTTGCTAAGTCTAAGTTTCAGGTTTTCTGAATGGGCAATACATGCTATGGTTAGATTGTTTATTTTTCAGTTTTCCTTCTTCAACAATTAATAAATGACCGCAATTCTTGCATCTTAATCGTCCATTAGCTTTGGTAATATGACAGATTCACTAACTAACAATTTCATTCGTTCTTAGTACTTAAAAACTTAAGCAATACTAAAGAATGAAAATGTCAAATTGACGATTTATAAATACTATCCTTTAGAACTTTCCTTCACTTTTTTTCTTAAACAAGTCTTCAAATTTTAATGGAGGAAATTTCTCATTTTCTCGTCAAACAAAAAGGAACACGTCATACAAATAATTGAAGTAGCATTTGACTTAGCAATCTTTTCTTTTTTAAGGGTGAGCTGATAAAACTCTGTAAGTATTACAATAATTTAACAATGGCAGATGTTTCTTTGGAATAACACAACCATAATTTGCTTCATTTTTCAGATATTCAGATATTAACTCACCCAACGTCATTTTATCAACCTTAGCCTCAATGTTTTTTGATTTCATTTCAAGAAAAAAGTCTTGACTCAATTGATGATACACTCATAACTATTGATGAGTAATACAAATCATTGACATAGCAATTGAATGCTTCATTAAGTCTAACTCTCTCATCTTCATCCAATAAGGTTAAGCTTTTCTGTGAGGTCTTTTGTTGACATTTCAAAGATTACTCTTAGTAACTTTAAGTAATTAATAACACCCTCCTTGCTGCCTGTCCTCAAAGCGGTTTCTAACTCATTGATGTCTTGAGTTAATGACTTAATGGTTTCATCAAACGTCTCAACACCAAAAAAACTACAGACAATGACTACACTATGAAGTAAACTAATGAATTCGCCTTGACTTAAGGTAAGGCAGTCTTTTCTCCACATTCCTTTAATTGGGCTTAAGTCACTAGTTTTGCCTTCAATTTCACTTAAGAATGAATGTAAAAAATTATCAATGTCTGGGATTGTATTATAGTAATATTCCATTTTTTGTTTCTCTTCTTTTTAAGATATGGTTGATATCTTTGCAACAGCTTTTAAGGTTTAGCAAAACAATAAAGTAAGTGAGCAATTGGTGTAATACTTTGGATGCTGAGAAGAGAGAGAGCTACAAATTGAACTAGCCCAACTTAATGTCTAGATTACAAATCTACTTAGCCTTTGTTTTTGGATTTTTTGCTTTAGCTGGAGCGCTATTTATAGGATGTTATCAGTTTGTGACTTCTTTTGTTGAACAAAGTAAAACTATTGATTTGGTAACTGGAATCATCTTGCTGTCTGTAGGATTAGCTGCTACCTATATTGCTGGGAATTATGCTGATAAACTAAACCATTGTAAAAAAGATATTAATTCTCTCAAATAGCTAATTGAAATCTGTTTTAATTTAGAAAACGTCTTGATACCAAAACCTGTCTTAACTGGCACATGTCTAAGATATGAAATCTATTGAGTTTTTAAATTATCGCAAATAAATCAATTACTTGAGTTTTATATAATAAAGGAAACAATTAACAAATTGTAGATTACCAATGATATTTCAATTTGGTGATTTTGACACTGGCTCATTAGCCATTGATGGAGAATTAATCTATATAGGAATGTTTTTTCTATTTAAGTTTTCTTAATTGGGAATATTCCTTTATCTATACAATTCGTCTCATCTTTCCATTAATAAAAAATTTGTTTCACTTGGAACCTTAAGAGTTAGACAAACACAAATAATTGGTGTTGGGAACCCTGTGTTAGAATTGAGAGAATTGCTGATGGAAGCCGATTTTTACGGGTGGAGTGATGATAGTTATTCAATTATGCTTGCTTTTAATTCTGATGGAACTTGTGAAGGAATTAATAGGGAAATGTATATCCTAAAAAAATATCTAAGATATTCAATTTGTGTTAAGAAAGAAATGTAAGAGAGAAAAAGCATATGTAAGTGAATGTAACTTCTAATGTATTTCAATTATAAAACGTTAAATTTACAACGATACACTCGTTAAATTATTACAAAGTTAGAGTGTCACTGTTTTTATTAGCTAATAAATACTCAATATATTTCATTAATTGATAGTTCCCTAGTTTTTAGGGGTCAATTAAATTCTTGAAATAAGCAAAGTTTCTGCTGGCGTTCCTTATCTCTACTCAGGTCACATAGAGGTAATGGCTACTTAGCATAGATGTGAGATTATGGGAAAGATAAAATGTATTTCAAAGGTTGAATGTGAAAGTTGCAGTAATGTAGGAATGCTACAGATATTTACCAGACAGAAACTTAGCACCCAGATATGGCAGAATTAGGCACTCAAATAAAGTAAATGGTAAGACTGTTTACAGCTATTGTCAACAGAGTATTGCTTATGTTATCAGAGAATTTAAAGGAATATCAGATACTCAGAATGACCATATTGACCTAGTTCGTGACTGTAAGAATACAGAATACTGACATTAGAAATGGGAAAAATAGCATTTTTGATACGACAGATAATGGTGAAAAC
>CAVUHI010000002.1:0-144917 GCA_963741295.1 Candidatus Bathyarchaeota archaeon | reverse complement strand
TAAGAACCCTAACACGCAATACGATGCTTCTGATGCTAAAGTCGAGGTTTACTCAATAAATATTCTCACTAATACCGGTGCTAATGAGAGCTATATATGGCTTGAAGGTACAAACTTGAATCCTTCATACTCTGATTTTGGAAAAGCGCAGATTCTTAATCTCGCATCAGCTTGATAGGTTGCTGGATAGACGTTCTTTTACAGGTCAGGGCGGTCACTTTAAGTTCAACTGGACTAATGGTGAATCCATAGTTGGAGGCTGCGTCGGGTCTATCGGAAGGTATTTGAACCATCCTGGTGGTACGGGGCTTTGGGCTTACGGGAAACCACAGACTATAGCCATTGATGTGCGCATAGTAGGTTGGATATCAATTGAAGGCAGCACTGCAAATGCGTCACTAAATTCTCACAGAGGGGAAAACATAATTCACTTAAACTTCCAAACGCTAAATGATGGCTTCATTTCTGACGTTATTGTTCCGAATGATAGACTTGCTTGTGTAAATCTATTTAACCCAGAATCTAATGCTTGGACTAAAAGTTAGGCACCTTTAATCCTTCAAGACATATCCTTAAAGGCTCTAATTCTCTTTTTTCTCTTATCCTTCTTATAGAAAACGAAGATAGATGCAGTTGTTGCTATCACGAGTACAGAAACTATTGCAATTAATATCGTAGCTCTATTATTGACCGAGCTTGAGCTTGAAGTCGCTTCATTAACTGAGAATGCGGACATCGTAAAATTTCTTGTCGCTGATAAACTTCTTCCTAAACTATCCTGGCAATAGACTGTTACGCTGTGGTTGCCTGGCGCTAAATTTTCTAAGGCTGCTTCTGCATGGTAGTTTGTGCAGTAGCCGCTATACCATTGTTGGTAATCCTGTTTCTGGATGGCGGTGACTTCTATTGCCGGTTGATCGTCTAAGCGGTAGTAAATATGGTTGACTTCCGCATGATGAGCGTATTGAGGTTCTTTAAGGTCAAACGTTAAGGGTGAGGTTCCGGAGCAATTTTTGATGTACCATGGAGCTGGCGAAGTCAAGAGCATTTCAGGATCAGCTGGAACAAAATTGGCGGCAGCCAAAGGTACGAAGAATATTGCACATAAGAAAATCACGCTTGTGGTGTGAGCAGCCTTTTTAAACATAATATCGACCTATATGTGTTATATAATTAAGTTTCTTATGAATTTTGCGAATTAATGTAAGTCATCTTGGCAACTGTTTACTGCTGTTTTAATTGGAAGTGAAGTCGTTGCTTATTTTTTAACTGCAAACGTAATATATCGGGATTTTTTATTTTTTGCTAGGACGTTCCTCCTTTTAAGAATTCCTCGCATCCCGAAGAAATCGGCATAGTTCTTTGTCTTGAAGTATTCGCCTACTTGCATTTGCACCTCTAGCGCTGAGAATAAAGCGGCCAAAGCATTGTTTGCAGTAGCCGGTTTTGTTTTGGTAGGAGATTTTTCGGCCGCATTTGCCTTTGCATGTTTTTGGCACTACAAACCTCCAGATTTTAGCTTAGGCATGTACTGTAGGGTTACGCTTAATCGTCGTTTGCTGTTGCTCTTGGTGAGTTCTGAGTTGATTCTTGTATCTTCGCTTCCAGCTGTGCCATGCCCCACACGCTTCACACGCCAATTTCCCAAGTTGCCACGGACAAGCTGAGGATTCGAAGTAACCAGATAGAATGGCAGGTTGATTTGGGACGTGTAGAGCTCAGCGATAAAGTTCAGTAACCTTTTGCCTAAGCCTATGCCTTGATAATCGGGCAAAACCACAAGGCGGCTTACTCTGTAGTAATTGGCCTTCATCCTTGTGTGGACTATGGCAATGAAGGCAACGGGTTTTTGGTTGTAGAAGGCGGCATAGCATCGCACTCCTGCACCGAGCTTACCATTTAGATAGTGATATTGCCGAAAACTCTTCCACATAGCGTTGTTGCACCGCTGCACCTGGAGCTCAATTGTTGGGTGGGTTCTTTTTTTTTAAAAAACTCCATGGAGTCGGTGTTGTAGACCCAATCAACTTCAAGCCAATCTATGACGTCGAAGTGGCAGGTTACAGCGATGAACTGTTTCCCTGGTTGGGCTCGGACGGCTTTGCTGATTGCGTAGGATCCGATTTTGGCAACTTCCCGATCGACGACACTGGTAAATTCGTCGAAAACAATGCGTTTCTGAGGCAGGCAGAGTGCACGAGCCACGTCAACTCGCATCTTCTCGCCCTGGCTAAGACAACTATAAGCCTTTAGCCAATCCGGTGGAGAAGCAAACCCTACACTGCAAAGCATACGGGTAATCTCTGATGTGCTAAGCTCAGTTGGAAAGTCGTCAAGGATGCATTTGCCCTGGTATTCAAAACTTGTGATGTACTCGTTGGGAAAGAGTTTTTTTGCGATGCTGCTTTTGCCGGATCCGCTGCGGCCGACTATTATGCCTATTTGCCAATCATCATCCTCTATGGGTAAGGATCCCTTGAAGTGCTTCTGCAGCTTAACATCGTTAAGGGTAAAGCTTCCTACGACGCTCTGCGCTCGAAAACTGTCAGGCTCAGTCCAGGTATTATGGAAGTCGAAGTCCACTAAAGGTTCAACACCCTTACTGTATATCCTTGGGCAGTCAAGGCATCGAATTTGACTTTCTGGTCAGCTTCATCTTTGCACTCAATGACCAGCTCGTAGCTTTCAGGAATCAACATAGAGCTCTCACGAGGTCCGCCTAGATCTTCGGGAATTTTCTCACCAATCGCCATCAGCAGCGCTTGCAAGTCTTCTTTTTCGCCAGCCTCAATGATCCGCTTGTAATCGGCTTCGTCAAGATCTCGGTTGTGCTTGCCTCTAAGTTTGTTTAGGGTCTGCCTTAGAAGTCGCCTCTGAGGATCCGAAAGGGAGAGCCGAAGCACCGGCGCAAAGAATTCTTGGTGGTCTTTACAGACTTGAACACGTTGTTCTCCGTCCCCAAAGACCCCTTTCAAATCGGTAACTATAGGGTAGATCCAGCCGTGTTTTTGCAGGCTTTTCCAGACCTGTTCTTTTTGCTTATTAGTCATTTTGTTAGGGTTAGCTTCGTCCGATTTTAGCAGACGGATATCTTCCAAAAGCCCCTTGTATGCTTCTGGAACCTTTAGGACCGTTTTCTTCTCACTCATTGGTAAACCCCCGATTTCTTCAGTTCCAACTTTTGCTGTTTCTGTCTTTTCTTGGCTCTTTTTTTCTCATGACTTCCCAAACGATCAACTCTCCATAACTGTCAACGAACATACTCCTCAGAATCCTGCCCCTTCCCAAGAGGCACAGGGTTACCTACATCGCCAAGCTTACCCAAAACATCGTTGAGCTTGGTGAGAGCTCCAAACATTGCCTCGTTTAGACGTTCAAGCTGCAAAAGCCTACTGTTAGCGTACTTTAGTGCTTCAGTGTTGCGTTTGACCTCTTCCCGAAGCTCAAAAGCATGCTGAGATCTTTCGGTGTCGGCAAAGCCTTTGGATATGGCTTGCTCAAACCTGTTCACACTCATGGGCTTTGTGATTTTGCGTTCCTTACGAACAAGTGCTTCCTCTTTTTGATACACCCGCTCAACCATACCATAGAGGTCGATTTTGGTTATGCATTGAACGCCATCCAATCTGATCCCATGGTAGTCTTTGTTGCACTCAAAAGTTAAAATCTCCAAATCATTAAGTTGGAATCCTAAATGGTCGTTGACTAGGTCAAACCAACGGTTAAGCGCCAAAAGACATGCGTCATGGCTCATGCCTCCGACGTCACAGGCAAGGTAGCCGCTGATTTTGCGGCGCTCAGACCCAAAACAAACATGAAGCTTCACTCCCCCGACAAACTCATCCATCTCCCAATGCTTGACATCCTGGCACACAAAACTGCGCAAGCTAATGTTATGCACTGAGAGCGGCACGAACCGCACCCCGTAGGTGATTTTGTTGCAGTAACTTCCAGGGTAAGGCTGAATGATTAGACCTTTTTGTAACAGTTTGGAGCAGAAAAAGCGAACTGTCGAATATTGACCTGGTGTTGGCTTGCGTGGAGCATGGATTTTTCGGGCTATCTCACATGGTTTTAGCTCAATTTCTGAAGCATCGATGATCTGATATGTTAGTGCTTCTATGCCTTTGGGCTTTGAGGAGTGCAAACTGTTGCAACACCTGTTGGTAGGGGTGTTGGCGGTGTTATCAGATGCTTCAACCAAAAAAAGCAGCTCCCTAAACTTGGTCCTTATGAGCCTCTATCAGCTCTAAGGTAGCTTTTTTGTATCGGGGACTTAAATTCCCCAGCTTCCCTAAACCAAACTTTTTCAGTAATGCCTTAGCAGCAATCTTCTCCTCTTCAGAATAGCCTGGGTTACTGCAGCTGCTATACAAGTTAGGCGCCCACCGAACCAGCAACTCTGCAATCTCAAGCAACGTCTTTTTTGCAGGAGCCCCCAACGACTGCTCCTCTAAAGTAGCCTGCTCAAACAAAGGCTGAAGAATATTACGAGGACCTATACGAAAATAACCCAAACTAGGAACCTCCCGAATTATCTTCAGTGGGCAAAATTACTTCAGGCTCAACTACCCGGCGAGGCTCGGATTGTCGGGAACTGTAGAAAGGCAAGCTCTGCAACGTATCATTACTCATCAAATTTACGACCACATCGCCAACTGTCGACTGCTGGCCATTGGGCAGTTTCATCAAAACCTCACTGAGAAATTCCTTCTCGATTGTGCTAAGACCCCAAACGACAGCCTCAATCTTGCTTTTTATCCAATGAAACAGCAACCGGTACTCCTGGTTAATGTTCTCAGTATCGACTAATTTGCCATGAAGCTTCTTTTTGATAACAATATGAGGCGGCTTAACTGCGACGCCTAGTTGCTTCTTAACACCCTGCACCTGTGCTTCAATGATGAACTCTAAAGTATCATCCTGTCCCTCAAGAGTGGTCCAGCGAATGTTCTTTATCCCATAGCTTTTCAGCAGAATCTCAATTTCCGCCTTAGTCCGCTCATACAGAACCGTCGTATCCACATAGGGCGGATTGCGATTTAGAACAAAACTAACCTTGTTACTCATCTCTGATTTCTCCTTCCGTTACTTGGATTCGCATCTCAACCGCAGCAATCGTATCATGCTGAGCCCCACCATGGCTAATCAGACAAATTTCACGGATCCTAAAGCCTCGGCTAGCACTCATCACGCGACTATGATATCCAAAAGTAATAACCCAGCCGTGGGGCGTCAAAATATCAGGCAGAACATCGAGCAGCTGCTTGAAACGACTATTCTTGTGCCCATTGTAGAGCTCCATGCTTTTGCGGTAACTATACGGCGGGTCTAGCAAAATAACATCGAATAACTCGCCCTTTTCCCTGAGATGTTTGGCGCAGTCCAGGGCATCCATCCTAAAAAGAGTACACGGCACATCGTCTAGGTCGTTGGCTACTTCTATGCAGCCCATCAAGCGTGTGGGACCTGCAAACAGGTTAAGCACATACTTGCCTTTGCACTGCTCTTCTACCCATGCCTTAGTCTTTGGCGCCTTGAACGTATAGCGATTAAGCGGCTGACGTAGATAAGTGAAAGTGATGCTCAAAAAATAGCCCTCCTAAAGCTTAGGGCATCCGCTAAGCCAGAAAAAACATAAAAAGAAACAGTAGTTTGTGGAAACTGGAATGGCGCCGCCGAAAGGACTCGAACCTTTGACCTACTGATTAACAGTCAGTTGCACTACCGGGCTGTGCAACGGCGGCAAACCATTGTTCTCTCTTCTTTCAGTTTCACGAAAGTATTTAAGTTTAGTCGTTCAAAAAATGTTTATTCGATTTTTCTGACTTTATACTTTGCAATCGCTGAGAAACCTTTGTAGAATTCCTTCATGAGAGGCGAGTACCATTTATTTTTGAAGCTCCAGTCGAGTAGGTTATCAACCCAGTGGAAGTCGTGCTCAGCGCATCTAATCAGAAGCTGTTTATGGAGGGCGCTGAGTTTTGTTTCTGTAAACCAGTCCTCACTTGTCAGCTTGCCCAAAGGAACGAAGAATAATGGTACGATAAGGCTTCGCATATCTTTCAAGTCATCGATTAAATCCATAGTTTTAGCGACGTCTTCTTCTTTCTCGTCGGGCAACCCAACGATTAATGTGCATGCAGGAACCAGTTTGTTATCATGCATTAAACCCATGCCGTCAACGACCACATCATGCCAATCGTCAGCCTTGAACGGATGAGCTTTCGCAGGCATAATCTTCTTTGCAACCTCAGAAGAACCAGTTTCTAATCCTACTTCTGCACCCCACCAAGTTTGCTTCTGCAAAATAGTCTCTGACAACTTTGAAAAAAGCCTTGGTGCCGAAGCTACCGCCGCAACTGAACAGTGACTCCAACTGATGTCATCGACTTTTTTCATCACTGTTTCATGGAGTTTTAGGAGCTTTTCTTCGTTTGGTATAGTGTTATTTGACCCAAATAGCATAACGTCTTCCGCATGAAGGCAAACGCCTATGGCCTTGCCCGAAGATAGATTAACGTCTAGTTCACGGTGGATTTTTTCAATTGGATACCATCTTAATGGTCGCAGCGTAACGTTGCAGAATTGGCATCCACGGCAGCAGCCTCTTCCAATTTCGATTAAACCGTTGATGGAAGGCTGCACGATGTCAGGAATTTCTTCTAAACTGGGTACTTCACCAACGCCGACTTCGTAGTGACGAGGAAGCTCTTGACCTTCGATGGCTGCCTTAAAGAGTTTTCCTACAACGTTTTCTCCTTCGCCTTCAAAAACACAGTCAATATCTAAGTCTTTAACTGATTTTTCTCGGTACTTAAATTGCCACGCACCAGGTCCGCCAACGATTACTTTTAACCCGTTTTGTTTTGCTTTCTTGATAGCTGGGCTTTTTAGTAAAGCTTGAAAATGTTTTGCTAGATAGGGTTCTTTTTTGAAGATATAAGCAAGTGTTGTTGAGGCTGGACCTAAACCAAAAGGATCCATCGCGTGGATACCTAGCACTTTTGCGTCTTTTAGCGCGTTTTCCAGATGGTTTGGGCTAACAGTTTCAACTTTGAAGCCCTCTTTTAGAAGTTGAGCTTCAGTTTTTCTTAAGCCATATGGGGCTGTAAACGGTTGACCGTTGCTTGTCTTCAGAGGAGGAAAAAAGAGGTAGCTGTATAGCCATTCAGGAATAAAATTTGGAGGGGCACAAGTACCAAACCCTAAGAATTCGTTACGATGATAATTACTCATGAGTGTTCTGTCAGCCGTTAAAAGCACATCTGCCATTCCCTTTCCTCCTTAAGCCCATCCGTTTAGAATGCCTTTTGGGACGTCAAGCTATTCAGTTAAATGGAGGATATAACTTTATTGCTAACTTGCTTGAAGAATAGAATATCCATTTTTGTATTTTAGGGTGCATTAACTGTTTTTATGTAAATGTTGCTGTGCGGTTGATTTTACATTAATTTTGGGGGTTTTTGCGTTTTACTAGAAAAATGTATATCAAGGTAAGCGTGAATTTACTGAAGAAAAGACTTAGTGAAGGGATTGCTTTGAAAACTATGGTAGAGTTTAGATGGCATGGAAGAGGCGGACAAGGCGCTTGGACAGCCAGCGAACTTTTGGCTAGAACAGCCCTTGATGAGGGTAAATACATTCAATCTTTCCCAGAGTTTGGGCCAGAACGAATGGGTGCGCCAGTAACTGCTTTCACCAGAATCAGCACAGAACCAATAAGGTTACATTGCGCAATCTATGACCCAGATGTAGTGATAGTTTTAGACAACACACTTCTAAAATCTGTGCCAGTCACCGCCGGATTAAACCGAGATGAATCAAATTTAATCGTAAATTCAGCCGAGGAACCATCCGTTTTGAAAGAAAACCTACGAGTTACCAAAGGCAAAGTTTGGACCGTCCCAGCTACCGAAATCGCATTAAGAATCTTGGGTGCTCCAATCACAAACACTGCCCTACTAGGCGTTGTTGCCAAAGCAACTGAAATCGTGACTTTAGAAGGAATAGAAAAAACCTTGAAAGGACGATTTAGACCTGACTTAGCCGAGAAAAACTTTGCAGTCATACAAGAAGCCTACAAGGAGGCAAAAATGATATGAGCAGCAAAGAAAAAAGTTGGAAAGAAATATCCATCGCTGCCATCCCATCCAAATCCAGCATCGGATTCATGACTGGTGACTGGAAAACCTACATGCCAGTCCGCGACCTTGAAAAGTGCACCACTTGCCTAACTTGCGTAATGATGTGCCCCGAGGGCGCGATTAAATGGCGTCCAGAAATGGGAAAAATCGAATTCGACTTCAGCTTTTGTAAAGGCTGCGGAATATGTGCAAACGAATGTCCCACTAAAGCAATAGCAATGAAAATGCCTGAGGAATAAAAATGACGCAAAAACCTAAACAAGAAATCACCGCGATGAATGGTGACGAAGCAGTTGCCTTCGCAGTTAAGCAATGCGACGTCGATGTGGTTGCAGCTTACCCAATTACACCACAAACAATCATCGTCGAAAAATTCAGCGAATATGTCGCAAACGGCGAAGTCCAAACAGAGTTCGTGTGCACCGAATCAGAACACAGCGCCATGACCGCATGTCTTGCCGCATCCGCAACGGGAGCACGAACATTCACCGCCAGCGCATCAGCAGGCTTAGCCCTAATGCATGAAATGCTCTTTGTCACTTCCGGTTCAAGAGCGCCAGTTGTAATGGCAGTGGCTAACAGAGCATTGTCCTCACCATTAAACATTCATGGCGACCACTCTGACAGCATGGCTGAACGTGACAGCGGATGGATACAGATTTACGTGGAAAACGCCCAGGAAGCATACGACACCACCATTCAAGCCTTCAGGATAGCTGAAGACATCGGAGTTTCTCTACCCATAATTGTGGGATTAGATGGCTTCACAATCAGCCATACACTCGAACGAGCAGACATTTTCCACGAAGATGTTGTCAAAGAGTTCGTTGGAGAACGCCAGTTTCCAATGGTCCTCACTCACGAGGGCAAAACCGTGCCCTTCAAACTTGATACTGAAAACCCCATGCTTATGGGACCAAACGTGTCACCGAACTATTATTTCGAGTTTAAACGCCAACAAGAAGAAGCCATGCGAAACGCACTTAAAAAAATCCAAGAAATCAATGCTGAATACGCAAAACTAAGCGGCCGAAGCTACGGCAACGGACTCATCGATCCCTACAAACTCGAAGACGCAGAAATTGCAATTGTCGTGGTCGGCTCAACCGCTGGAACACTGAAGGTTATCGTTGATCAACTTCGGCAAGATGGCATTAAAGCAGGTATTCTGAGGCTACGCACTTTCCGCCCGTTCCCTTCTGAAGACCTAAAAAACGCCCTCAAAAACGTCAAAATCCTCGCAGTTATGGATAAAAGCATGAGCCCAGGCGGCTTAGGGGCAGCAGTCTTCAACGAGGTTAGAAATTCACTCTACGACTTAAAAGAGCAGCCGATCATAGTTAACTACATTTTCGGCTTAGGCGGCAGAGACAGCAGTCCACGCGACCTGCGACGTATTTTCGAAGACCTTACACGGATAGCTAAAACCGGTCAAGTTGAAAAAATAGTGAATTATTTAGGATTAAGGGAGTAGGAGAAGAAACAAAATGACAATTCAAGAATGGAAATTTACGGCCAAAGACATTGCAAACAAACCAGACCTGTTCCTTTCAGGCCACCGCGCATGTGCAGGTTGCGGGCCTGCTGCAGTACTGCGAATGATTATGAAGGCAACCCGTGGACCAACCATCGTAACTCAAGCAACAGGTTGCATGGAGATAGTGGGTTCAATCTACCCATACTCGTCTTGGGCTCTCCCCTGGCTTCACACTGCTTTTGAGAACGCTGCGGCAAACGCTTCCGGTATCGAGGCGGCGCTGAAAATACTGAAAAAGAAGGGCAAAATCAAACAAGACCACGTAGACGTTATCGCCATAGCTGGCGACGGCGGAACCGTAGACATCGGCTTGCAAGCCTTGTCAGGTGCGGTGGAGCGTGGACATGATTTTCTCTTCGTGCTCTACGACAATGAGGGATACATGAACACTGGAATCCAACGAAGCAGCTCAACCCCCCTTGGTGCATCAACAACCACAACTCCAGCAGGCTCAGTCAAGCCAGGTAAACTGGAAAAGAAAAAACCCATTACCGAGATCATGCTAGCTCATGAAATGGAATATGTAGCTACCGCAACACCCTACTATTGGAAAGACCTCATGACCAAAGTACGAAAAGGCATAGAAGTAGAAGGACCCGCTTTCCTGCATATATTTGCTCCTTGCCCAAGAGGTTGGAGAAGTGAACCAGCAAAAACAATGGAGTACAGCAAACTGTCCGTCGAATCCTGCGTGTTCCCCATCTGGGAAGCAATTAACGGCAAAAGAACGCTCTCAACACCCAGCAAACTGATTTCGCTAGCGCCACAGAAAAAGAAGCCCGTAACAGCTTACCTTGAAGGCCAAGGCAGATTCCGACACCTCTTTACCACACAAAACAAGCATGTGGTAGATGAGATTCAACAGGCAACAGATGAGCGTTGGAAACGACTCTTGCAGAAATGCGAGTCTGCCTAGTACTTTTCTTTTTTTATTAAAGTATATTAAGGCTTTTTTGCTATCCCTAAGGTTAATTAAATGATATCCTAACAGAATCCAAACATGCCCAGTTTTAAAAGGGCTCTTGAGGATCTTTGTTAGTGTTGTTTTGGAGGTTGGTTATGTGTGTTGGTTAGCCAATAGCCATCCGTATCGAGGAGAAAGGAGAAGGCTTCGAAAACGGAAATTGTTTTTTGGCAAATTGGTTTACCTTCAACCCTAACCATCTTCCTCCAATCACTAACGAAACATTGGTTATCTTAAAATTCTTATAAGGGTTATGAAGTGAAAAAATGGATTGAAAATATGGATTTAGCTTACTACTAGGACGCCTTCTAGGACACTGCGTTCGGGTACGTCGAGCTGCTTGGAGAGCCACAGTTTTATGATGCTGCTGAGTTTTGGAAGAAAGCCGTTATAAGTGATAACTTGGTTGCCTTTTAGAGCGTCTGCTTGGAAGATTTTTTCTTGTTCTTTATAGCTAAAAGATATAGTTTGGGCTTTTGTTGCTAAGGTTTGGAAGTCTTCCCATTGATTACAACGCAGAACTACCGACGGACCACTCCGCATAACATCTTAACTGGTGCAGGCGTCCCATCGTTTGGTTTTAATGTGGCAGCCGATGCGGGCATAGCTTCTTTTGGTACATCTGATAAGGAGTTAATGAGGCTGGCTACTTGTTTTTGGAGAATGTCTATTTTTTCTTCCACTTTTTGGACTTTACTGCTTAATTCGCCGGTATCGCCTATTTGTTCGGTAACGGTTGCAAGTTCGTTTATTAGTTTGTCTAGGTCTTTTTCGTGCTCTTTTAGAACGTTTACTATGAAGTCTAAGGCTTCCAGAGCATCATCTTTTGATTGTGGATTCTTATCCGTTCTTCTACCCCCACTGTCAACCACTCATTCTCATTTTCTGTAGATAAAGCTAGCGAATTGGGAACATATATTGGGGTGACAGCGTTGGCATATTGATTAGCAATACTCAATAAGTCCCCTTTTCAAACATATTTAATACCCCATGACCGATTTCTTTAAACGCCGGCCAAAACTCTTCTTTTTCGGCTCGATCTGAGTGGTTCTTGTTACATCTTCATTCTTTGACACTGAGACTTCCGTTAATTTGGGCTCCTGCATTTGAATAACAGGTTCCCCAGACGAAGGCGGAGAGGTTTCCTGTTGCTCAACCACTATCGGTTCAGGGACAGGTTCTATTTTGGGCTCTGAAAGGTTGGGCGGCTGCTCAGGTTCGGGTGGCACAACCTGCTCTGTTTGTTCAACCGGAACTTGCTCAGTTGACGGCTGAATTATCTGTTGTGGCTCGATAGCGGGTTCTAAGGTTTGGGGCTGAGCGAGTTCTTGTGGTTCAATAGGCCGCATAGGCACCGTAGGTTTAGGTGGACAAGCGAGTTCTTGCGGCGAAGACATCTGCGTTTCTTGCTGTGCGGTTGAAGCCTGTTTGACTGATGGTTGTTCAATTGGGCGGCCTATGTTTCTTAGTTGCCCCAAGAAGATTTCTCGGTTGTCTTCAATTGTGCTTTCCAACTGGGCATCTGGGACCATTTTATCAAAGCCTGCTTTGAGGGTTTCGAAGTTAACGTTAAAGCTGGTGCCATCAGCTAAGCTTTGTAGGGCACCTTCGAGCACTTGGCTTTCTTTTTGGTTATCTTTTTCGCCGGCAATTTTGCCCAGCCAAATATCATTCAACGTAAAACAAGCTAAGATTACTTCCTTAGCATCTTTAAAGTTCGGGTGCACTTGCTCGACGTTATCTTCCAACTGTAATTCTTCAAAGTAAACATAAACCGTTTTTAGTACTTCAAAGATTTCTTTTGATGCGTTTTCTGAAACCTCACTTCTTATTGCTTCGGCAACTTTTGAAAAGTCCAAAGTCAAAGGCGCCAGCGTTTGCCCGGCGAAACCTGTTTTGTCGATTAAGCTATTGGCGTAAATGTCCAGTTTTTCCCAGTTAACGGGTTTAAATTGCAAGCCCATTAACATGTCGAATGATGAGTCAACGATGCCTACTGAAAAATTGAGCAGCCCCGTGAGGTCGCTTTTTCGTTTCGCTTCTTTCGCTTGGGCTTCCAAATTTTTTTGGTGTTCATCGAGTAAACTTTGAATTTGCTCACGCAACTCACAAAGAGAAGCACTATTCTTTTTGAGGACAAACCAGTCAGTGGCACCCTTCCAAGTCACCGATAATTCGTTCCCTAAACTTTCGATGCCTGATATCTCATAAACGGGAATTTCCTTGACGACTACAAACCGTTTTCTAAACAAGCCCTTCTCAACATAAAATTTCAGAGTTTCCGAGGTAACTTCGTATTTTTCAATCCTGGTCGTTTTTGGTTTGGACCGGCCGTTTTTGGGTTTTTCTTGAGCAGTTTGCACTGCTGGCGATGTATTTTGTCTGCGCCCATTCAACAATGGCATGGCAACTGTAGTTATCGCTGGAGTGATAAGGTACGGGTTATTATGTTGAATATCTTGTGGGCGGGCGTTGTTTTTCATTTTGGTTCTCCATGTCTATTTAGATTTTTGATTTATAAATTGATTCATTATTCCACAGGAAAATCTGAAAATTCATCCCATAAGGTGTCTATTTTGGGTTCCAACTGCACTTAACGGCTTCTGATTTACACGCCAAAACGCAGGGCGCCTTGTTAGTTTCTGGTTTGCAGGGTGCGCACGTGTACTTTATTTTTTTGCGGTGCTCTTCTTTGATGGCTACTACGGTTTTGTCTTCAAGGTCTATGAATTCGGTTTCCAGCTGCAGCGCCTTTTGAGGGCATTTTTCCAAGCATTTGCCGCAACCACTACATTTGTCGGAGTCAACTACGATATAGTATTCGCCTGAACCATCGCTGTAACCATAATATGTGATCACTGCAATCGCTATCCTTTCTGTGCCTTCTCGTAGAGCGCCTTGCCGAACAATGCAGCGCCAAATGCGCCTGCAACCATGGGATCTAAGCTCCCTTCATCGCGCCACCGTGGTGTTGGAAGTGTCTTAACGCCGAGGATAACTTCGATTCTGCTGACTATGCCTATGTTCTTGGATTGACCGCCTGTAACGACCAATTCCTTTTCTAAGCCGACGCGGTTGATTAGGTTGGCCATGCGAACAGCCATTGCTCGTGTGTACGCAGCTAAAACTTTTTCTTTAGTCCAGCCCTTTCGCAGCAAACCCATGGCTTCGGTTTTAGCGAAGGCAACACATGTGCAGCTTACTGGTTCAGGTTCTTTTTCCACTTTAAGGGATATGTCACCAATTTCTTCGATAGGAATCTGCAGCAAATCTGCGAAGACTTCCATGCCTCTGCCTGTTCCTGCAGCGCATTTGTCGTTCATGAGGAATGAGAGAACTCTACCTGTTTCGTCGATACGGATGGCTTTGATGTCTTGTCCACCTACGTCCAGCACTGTGTGGACGCTGGGTCCCCAGATGTAATTGGCGCCTTTGGCGTGGCAAGCGATTTCTGTGATGGCTTTGTTTGCCATGGGCACGTTAACGCGCCCGTAGCCGGTGCCTACGATGTATTTTAGGTCGCTTGTTTTGAGTCCTGTGCCTTCGAGGGCGTAGTTGAGGGCTTTTGTTGCACTTTCAGGGCTGTTGGAGCCTGTGCGTGTTATGCCCCAGCTATAAGCTTCGCCGTTTACCATGATGGCTGCTTTGGAACCCACGGAGCCAACGTCTACTCCTGCGGTGATTAGGTCTTTGCTGGTCCATTTTTTGTTGGGCATAATGCGGTTGTATTCTTGCCAACGCCAGAACTCTGTGCCCTTGATTTTGTTTGGTTCACTCATTATTTTGAACCTACCTTAGCACGTGCAGCGGCTGTTAATGCTGCACCTAAAGCTCCGGCGTAATCAGGGTATTGAGGTATCGACACTTGGATGTCTAACTTGCGATTCAGCGATGCAACAAACCCTTCGTCTTTCGCTACTCCTCCAACCAGCACCACTTCAGGGTTCACTCCTAACCTATGAACCATAGATGAAATGCGGTCAGCCATCGCGTCGAAAACTGCTCGGGCAATCTCAGGTTTGGATTCTTGGCGGTGAATAAGCGAGACTACGTCGGATTCGCCGAATATGACGCAGGAAGCGTTAATAGGGCTTGCCCGCTCCGCTTTAAGCGCCAAAGGACCCATATCCTCCAGCTTAACCTCCAGCGCTCTTGCCATGGCTTCAATGAAAGTGCCCGCCCCTGCAGCGCAGCGTTCATTAACGACGAAATCAACCATAACGCCTTTTTCGTCGCATTTTACGGCTCTGGCTTCTTCGGCTCCTACATCGATGATTGTTCGAGCTTTTGGAAAGAGAAAAACGCCTGCTTTTGCATCTGCACCCATCATGCTTACGGTGCTTTTAGCATAAGGCGCCATAGCCATGGCGGAGCCAGTTGCAACAAAGTAGGCTATATCTGGCAGTTTGAGGTTAGCTTTCTTAAGGGCTTCGTCGACTGCTTGTTCAGCAGCTTTAGTGGGGTCAAATCCAGAGAGCGCTTGCCCTCGTGAGGCAACTTCGCCGTCTTTTAGAAGTACTGCTTTAACTCTTTGGGTTCCAAGGTCCATCCCTATAACGTTCATCGATTCACCTTAGATGTCGACTCTTGCAGTGAGCATTTCAAGGAACGCTTCGACGCGTGTTTTCATTTGTCCAACGTCTTCGCGGGTATATTCTGTATCCAAGTAGTAGACTGGGACGTTTATTTTGTCGAGTGCTTTTTTGACTCTTGTATATTCCATGGCGTAGAGCATACAACCTCGAACGACGTAGTAAATTACTCCTTGGACGTTCCATTCTTTGACTTTGTTTAGGAGCCAGTTTATTCTGTCTTCGTTGCCGTCTTTGCTTGTGAAGCAGGGGCATGTTGAAGCCATCAAATAACGTTCGCCGATGGCGTTTAACATGTCATCCATTGACCATTCGTCAACGCCGACTGGGTCGTTGAGGATTCTTTCGCCAGAACATAACTCATCAGCAACAATGACGCCTTGTGGATTACTTTCTTCAACCAATGTGGGAAGTTTCCAGTTGTCAGGCCAAAACATCGGTGTCCCAGTAATCATCACACGAGGTGTATCAGGTGGGCAAACCCAATCTTTGCGCTGCGCCCTTGCCTCAAGTTCATCGCATAAGGCTTCAGTTTTCTCCGTCCACCGTAGCTTATCATCCCACAAGTATGTTTGGTTGACAAGCATGGCGTCTCTGCCCATGATTACAGGTGAACCCTTGCGTAGTTCTTGTAAGCGGCGGAAGGCTTTGGTTGCTCTGTGGCTTAATTCGATAGCGTCTTTGAGGCTTTTTCTTGTTATTTTGTTGCCTGTGAATTGTTCGATTTGGGTTTTCATCTGTTTTATTTCGTCATTCCAGAACCGCAGGGATTGGGTGGAATCTTTTATTCTGGGAACGTTCATGGGCCAGATAGTTTTATAATCGCTGAGGATTTCGCTGAGTTTAGTCATGCCGTCGCAGGTTAATACGCTGATTAAAGCGTCGCTTTTTTCGAGGAACGGGGAGAGCTCAATCATTTTTGCGCCGATGGTTGAGCGGATAACAGGGCAAACTTCAACAGGCACAACCCTGTCTCCTAACTTGGAAGTGTCATACCAGCCTGAGTTTACTCTGACAGGGATAGCGTCGGCAGCAAGTATCAGCTCGGTGGGCGCAAACAGGCACATGTAACCGATGACTTTTTTGCCTTTTTCTTTCTCTACTTGAATTTCTTCTTGTCGTTTACCGAATAGGTTTGACATCTCGTCAAAATATTTCATGGCTTCGGGTCTTTTGGGGTCAGCTTTCTTCATGCGTTCAATGTTGTCAGCTATCACTTTTAGGGAAGCAGCTTTCATGGTGTTTTTTAGTTCGTCGATTTCTTTTCGGGATACTTCAGGCATGTATCTTTTTCCAACAGTTTCATTTGTCATTTCTTCTCTTTCCTCACTCTGTGATTGGTTGTTCTAGCCAATTTCTTGACTTAAACAATGTCTTTTTTCCTAACTTGATTTTTAATGCGTCTTCGTACGGGCACATTTCGACGCATCTTGTACATAGCATGCATTGGGAAGTTTGGATTTTTCCCCTTTTCTGCTCGTACACTTCGTTAACTTGCACAGAGCAGACACGTTTGCAGACTCCGCATTTGGTGCATTTTTCTTCGTCTTTCTCTATATGAAGCAAAGGTGCCCACTTAAAACCCTTAAATCTATTCACAATTCCCAAGGATGCGCCTGTAGGGCAGAAACGACACCAAACTCTACGGATAAAGAATCCGCCTACTAAAGTTACTGCGACAAAAGCTACGGCAAGGATGGAACCGATGCTTGCTCCTATGTAAGTGGTGATTTCTTGTGCGTATGGGTAGCTTAGATTAACAGGTCCCACTATAAGTTGACCAGTCCATGGCACAATGAAGGGTATCATGGGGTCAAGCACGATGCTGTACGGCCGATAGTACCCTGCTAACAGTTGAGCCATCAGGGGGGAAACCATAATCTGCTGGGGATCCAAAGCATATAGCAAAATGGGGAGAAGCAAAAAGAATAGTAAGATTAGGTATCTGGATTTATGGAGAGCTACGTTTAACTTATCGGGGAGAAGTCGATGACGGATTTTGAGGGCTTTTCGAACTAAAATTTCCAAATCAAAAATTAACCCCCACGGGCAGAGCCAGCCGCAGTAGAATCTGCCCAAAAAAATCGTAATGCCAAAGATAAAGATTAATTCGTAGAGCATGGGGATAATACTGGAGTAAGAAAAGACATAAAATATTGTGGCAAAAGCCATTGACTGAATGACAAACCGGACAAAAGTAACTCGGGTCACCAAATTCTTCTTCCAAATCAAAATGGCAACTATTCCCGCCACTCCTAGCCCAGCTAGCACTGTGAGTCTAAGTATATCCCCAATTATTGTCCAATCCATGTCTTTCCCTATTTAATGTAATTGAATTACTGAACTTACTATTGTAACTATTCCAAGCACCATCAGTACGGCGGCGCCTGCAATGGAAATCCATTTGCGAAACAGCGGCGCTTTGCTCAAGAGCCAACCTGTTAGCCCACCCAACACCAGTAATGGTGAGATAGTTGTTCCTAACCCGAATAGGACAGCTAACGTCATTGTTCCGATTGGGCTTGAGAAAGGCAAAGCGTATAGCAGCAAAAGCGAAACCAGCGGTGGACATATAATTAAGCCTCTGCTTAAACCAAGTGTAAAAGCTCCAAAATCAAACCCGAAACGCCGGTTTTTTTCAAGCGTTGCTATGTTTGCGTCTTTGAGGTTGCATTCATGTGGCTTTCCTGCTTTAAGAAGAAGGCTCGCGCCGATTGCTATTGTTATTGATCCAAAGACTATTGAGGAGTAAATCTGGAACGGCGACAAGACGCCTGGAGCCACCATTGTTATCAATCCGCTTAACAGCCCGATTAATATCCCGATTAAAGCGTACGCTAAGATTCGTCCAGAATTAAAGATTAATGTGACCTTAACGCCTTTGCGAAATCCTGCCCCGATACCTGCAATGTAGCCTGCAAGGACCGGCAGACATGAAGCAGTGCAAACCCCCAATCCGTAGATTAAGCCTATAGCGAATGCGCCTAAGTATGGATTAGAAATTTCAGGTATTAGTGACATGCAAGGGTCTCGTAGGAGTTTATTTAATTCAAATACGAGTTGAAAACATTTAAATCTTGCATAAAAATGCGCTTTCGGGCTGGTTGTTTGAAAAAAGCTGTTTCTAAAAGAAAAATGGGCTATGGCGGAGTGATTATCCGTGTGTTGTACTGTTGGATGTAGGCTAAGTGTGCAGCGTCGTAGGGGTAGTTTTCGGTTGATAGGTAGGGGAATCCACTCATGGCCATAAACGGCATCGGGTTGACGGTGAAGTTGAAGCCGTAGCCCCATGCTCCCGGCGGATCTTTGAACCAGCAAGCAACAACGAAGAAGTAGTCGCGGACCATTCCAGGCGCTGGAGCGGTTAGGTTGGCCGTTGAGAATTGCATGTTAACTTGGTCGCCTTGCCTACCGATTACGAACATGTCGTCGGCGCTTTGAACCAGAGGCGTTACGTCGCCGTACCGTGTGAATGCGCCTGAAGCGTTAGATTGGGAATCCCACAGTTGACTGAAAACTGCTGAAGTAGGTGTTATTTGCTGTATGGTTACGTTTTGCTGGGGCGTTGTGTCTATTCCAATGTAATCGTAGGTTACGTTCCAGAAGTTGCTTAGCCTAATCTGGTAATCACTTAAATTCGCTGGGAACAGCCCTGTTAAGTCAACGGTGAAAGATCTTGCGTTGTAGTCGGAAGGTATGGGTATCTGCTTATCCTGTGAAACACGTATCCACTTGCCATTAGACATCTTTAATTTCCATGTAAGATGCTGGAGTAATCTGCGTGCCGTTTGGTACAAGTCCTTGTGCAGCGGCATCTTTGAACTGGTTTATCCAAGCGTAGTATGGATCTGCTGCTCCCCAATCTACCATGCCGGTAATTACCAGTTTTATCTGTGGGGCAACAGACAAATTGCCTAAATCCAAAGTTAACTGGTTTAGGGTTAGGTTGTTCCATGCTGGACTTTGGTCTCCATTGATGCCTGGCGTGTAGTTGCCGTCGCGTGGAGAATCTGGGGTAAAACGTTTTGTCCTTTCTCGTTTGTAGCGGTGATGGGCGATTGGAGTGGACCGTTGCTTGTGGTGTAGATTTGGCCTGTTGACCCTTTGTTAAGGTAGTTGGTCATGGATGTATATGCTTCTGTTCCAGCTGGGTGATCAACCACAATCATATAGGCTGAGTCTAGAATAGTAGAGTTCGTCCCATTGCTGGGCAAGTGTGATGTCAAAGTTGCCGTTGTTTGTGGCTATTAGGTTACTGTTAAGTTTCACATAGTCCCAAGGATTGCCACCTGTATTCACGATGTCGCCGTTAGAGTTCATGTAGCCGATGTATCCTAACCAACCAGGGTTAGAAATATCAGTGACATAAGAGTAGCCTGTGCCGTTCCATATGTACAAGGACGGGCAAGAGGCGTATCCACTAATTAAATTGTACGTTGCAACAAGAATCAACCGTTTATCCAAAGTGAAGGTTCTGGTTGGAACGTGTGAGCCATCGCTCCACGATGTAAATGCTAACACGCCAGTTCCAACGCTGAAAGGATCGGGTACACTAATACTGTATTCGCCGACTGGAAGAAGCTCAGTATAAGTAGTTCCGTAGCCGCCTTGGCCATTTAGCGTAAAAGGCACCGATTTGGAGCCACCGCCTGACCGACTGATGGTAAGCGTGTGGTACCCTGTTTTAACAATTGTGAATGATCCACTCAGAGAATTCATTTTAATCGTGTGTTTTCCTTCGGCAGATGCGTTAACAGTAAACAGAACAGTTTGACTTGCTCCAGCATCTAACTTTAACACTTGAGAGCTTACCGCTACATCATCAACTGTTAGCTTCACCATCAACTGATCCGGTTGATTACTGGGGTTGTTTGCATTTGCAGTTACATTCACTGGTTCATCAGCCCAAACTTCATACGGGTCAACTTTCATGTTGGTCAAAGCTATTTTGCTGGTTAGCGGAGGCGCCTCTTTAAGCGTAAAGTTTCCTTTCAAGTTTCCGATTGTAACGTTGTAGGTTCCAACTGCATTTTCAATGTCGGTAAAAGAAATAATGTCAGAAGAATTGCCAATCAACGTAGCATTGGAAGCATCTTTAATAGCATTGTTAATTTGAAGATTCACCGTTAAGTTACCATCTACTTCGCCAATGTTTGTTACGTTAACTGAAATCTGCACTGGTTCACCCACATAAGCTTCAATGGGGCTAATGGTTAGGTCGGTAAGTACAAATGTGGCAGGTTTAGGTGAGCCCCCTGAAACAAGACCTTGGTTTTGAAGATAAAAGTATGCTCCGACAGCTGCACCTACAATAATTATGTCGATAATCAGGATGGCTTTTAGTTTAATTATTGAAGAGCGAGACATCATTCTTTCTTTTTCACTCTCAACTTTACAGTATCTAATATTTGGCAGTTAGCCTTAAAGCTTTATACAAAATATTTTTTTCACTAAACATGTCAAATTAAGAGTTTCCTTTATCAACTCACATGTTGAAGCTCAATACAAAAACAAGCCTTAAAATTTTACTCATAAATATGGTTAGGGCTAAGTTGTGGGTGTATATCTACAGTCACATAACTAAATATAGCAAATCATATTAAATCAAAACAAGCAAGCATTTGCAATTTTAGGAGATAAAAAAAAATTGTTTAGCAAAAAGAGCAGTAAACTTGTCGCTATGACACTATTAGCCACATTAATTGTAGCAGCAGCCTTTATGATGAGCGTGAACGCCCAGACACAAGCCACAATAACCATGTTGGACTCGGTAGGAGGAACAACCGATCCAGCAGCAGGAACAACCACTTACAATGACGGCCAAGTCGTAACCATAACAGCAACCCCAGACGCCGGTAACTCCTTCCTAAATTGGATTATTTCCACTCCAGGCGCAACCCTAAATGACCCCAATCCAACAACAACCGTAACCGTAGCAGCAGGAACAACATACACAATTCAAGCTATATTCCAAGCTGTCTCAATTCTTCCCAATGTACCATATGCGCCGTTCGTACCAGGCAAAGACGCCGTAATCGGAGTCTTAGCTTCAGCAGGCGGAACAACAAATCCTTCAGCTGGCTTATATTACTTAACCGATGCAACATCATTTAACCTCCAAGCAACAGCAGCCAGCGGCTGGCAATTCTCACACTGGATCATTTATGGTCCAAACCTAAGTCACGGCGGATACCCATACACAGCCACCCCAACAGACAACCCCTACAAAGTTGATCACGGCTACGGAAACCGATACGATTACCAAGCAGTATTCACACCAGTCGGCAGCACTGAACCCACACCAACAGGCGGAGCAACAGCCACACCAACAGGCGGAATGGGCGGTTTATCAACCGACACATGGATAATCGTAGCCTTAGTCGTTGTCATTATCATCATATTGATCGGCTTCGGCGTCTTTGCGATGAGGAAAAAGAAATAATTCTCTCTCTTTCTTTTTTTGTTTTTAAAATTTTGATTTCAGACATCTTTCTTATTTTAACTTATTCTTAAGGCATTTCAACGGTAAGATCGAGTATACTTTGATTCTAAAATTTGTATTAGATGCATTCTGGTTCCATGTGCACGGTCACTACGGCGCCGGCAAACCTATCTTTAGTTCCCTTCTCAATCAGCGACGCTATCCGGTGGGCATCCTTTACCTGAACCTGCTTAGTAAAGCAACAATCGATATTGATGAATCGTTTGCCCTGGCCATCGTATGTTACCACCCGCTTAATTCGCAAGCTTAATGCAATACCTTTTGCCACATCGTTAACGATTTTTCTGATTTGGGCTTCAGTTACTTGTGTTGCTGGAATTGCCACACCTGCAGGTTCTACATGTACGGTTACGTTTTCAAGCGGTTTAATCTCAGAATGCATTCTCTGTTCGATGGTTTCAGCAATTTTATGAGCTTCTTCCAAGGACATTTCTGGATTAACATATGCGTGTAGGGTAATGTAGAGTTTGCCACCGACATAGATTGTGGAGATTTCATGGATTTCATTTACTCCATCTACCGTCGCAAGTTTGTTAACGAGCTCATCCATTTTCATTCCATTATCCGAGGGCTCGATGTGAATAGTGGCGTCAACTGTGCCAAATGTTTCTTTTAGGCAATTCTCAATTCTTGACGCTAATGAATGAGCTTCTTCTAAACTCATTATGCTAGGAACTTGAACAGATGCATCAACAAAGACTTTTGAGCCGACTTTGCGGACTTTGAGGTTTTCAGTTTTCACTACACCATCGCAAGACGCAATTATTTTTCTTGTTTTTTGAACAAGCTCCTTAGAAGCAGTATCAGCTTAATTCCATTATGCTGAATTTTACGAGTTTAAAGCTCAAGTAGGTAAGCATTGCTCCAAGGAAGATTGATGCGAAGGCATCTCCGCCTGTAAAACCCAAGATGGCTAAGCCAAAACCTAAAAGTGCAATAAGTGTTGAACTTAAATCTGCAATTGCATCATAGAGACCTGCTTTCATGGATGTACTTTGAACATGCTGGAATTTTTTGAAAACAGTAACTCTGAGTGAAGCAATGAAAAGTGCGTAGCCTATAGCGATAAAGCCTGCATATTCTATCCCAATATTAATTTGTGGAGGACTTATAAGTCGCATTGAGGCTTCGTAGAAAATTAAAATGGCCACGGCAATCAAGACAATGCCGCCGATTAATCCGCCAATGGTCTCAAACTTCTCATGCCCGTAAGTGTGCTCCTCGTCGGCGGGTTTCATGGCAGCTCGAACCGCAAAGAACAACATAACACTGGATAATGCATCGAGCAGGGCGTGTAAGCCGTCGCTCATTATGGCTAAACTGTTAACTAGAAAGCCAACTGTAACTTCAACGATTACAACGCTAAAGATTGCAATAGCTGAAATCCGGAGCGCTTTAAGTTTGGTTTTTCCTTCGATGTGCAGTTGCATTTTTGCAGTCGAAATATGCTCATTGTAAGGGCGATTTAAGAATTGTGGGATCAAAAAATAATTATTTTGATTTAAATCCAATGTTTGAGTTCTTGATTTAAATAGCTCCTTTAGGATTTTTATTTTCAATGCGGTTGTCAGCGCTTTTCCGAGGAGAACAAGCCGTCTTAAGAGGCAACTTTCTACTCATAACTTTAAGCTGGATAATCCTATTCGCTTTCCAACCTATCCCCGACACTTACGCCAGCCTATACTACATCCACTTAGGCGCAGACGCTTTTCTCTTATCAATTATGGGGTTTGCAGGCTCCATCGCAGTTGCGCTTGTGCAGTTTCCCGGCGGCTACTTAGCCGATAAACATGGCAGAAGATGGCTAATAGTCTCCATGACCTTTGGATTAGCTTTAGGAAGCTTATTTTTTATTTTTGCGCCTTCATGGCAATTCATCCTTATCGGACTGCTGCTACAAAACGTGTTTTCGATTTATGGTCCTGCGTTGATGGCTATGGTGATTGATTCTCTGCCGCCTGAAAACCGCGGAGCAGGCTTCAGTTTACAATCCGTAATTACTACGCTGGTTTTGTTGCCTGCTCCCCTCATTGCCCAGTATTTGGTGGTTACTTTCAAATTTGATTTTGGCATGCGCATTGCCTACACGATTGTAGCTGTAGCGTATTTTGCAATTGCCGTGTTGAGGCTGAAGCTTAAAGAAACTCTGCCCTCAGACGGCAGCAAAGCAAGACCCAGCTTCCTTGAGGTGCTCCGTAACTATCCTAAAGCCGTCAAAGAAGGTATCTATGTTTGGGCTAAAGTTCCCAAATCAGCCTTCAACCTCTTCATAGCCATCATAATCGTAAACGGCTTAGTCGTCAGCTGCCAACTATACTTTGTCGTTTACGCAACCTCAATCCTCAAAATAACCTTGGAGCAATGGGCAATCGTGACGGCGTTTAGGTACCTAAGCATAGCCATCCCAGGCATACTTGCAGGTTTAGGCATGGACGCTTTGGGAAGAAAACGCTTCCTAATTTTGGGGTATTTGCTGTATGTTCCAGGGATGCTGCTGTTTGTAAACGCTGACTTCAACATGCTCCTGCTAGCGTTCTTTTTCTTCGGTTTAGGCAACCTGCTGCAACTTAACAGTTACCAGGTTTTGATGGGTGACTTGGTTCCCCGAGGCTTAAGGGGAACCGTTACGGGGTGCTTGCAGTTCTTTATGTTCCTAATGCAAGCAATTCTGCAGATTGTTGTTGGCGTACTCTACGCTTTTGTTTCTCCTCAGCTGCCGTTTCTGTTGTTAGCGGTCACCGCGATTCCCCTGTCAATTTTTGTTTTGTTGAAAGTTTATGAGCCAAGCATCAAAGAAGCCTAAACCTAAATCGATAGGCATTTAGGTTTGAAAACAAGTAATACAGGAAACAGTTGATGCCCGATGGCTTTGGTTAAAATAAACGAAATATTAAACGGCTCCTGCACAGACCAAAAAGTAACTGTCCGCGGCTGGGTTTACCGCAAACGAGAAGGAAAAGAACTCATATTCCTATTAATCCGCGATTCAACAGGCGTAATCCAATGCACCGTAAAAAAAACAAGCCCAGGCTGGAGTGAAGCACAAAAACTAACAATCGAATCCTCAGTCACGCTTGAAGGCACCGCAAAAGAGGATAAGCGTGCTCCAGGCGGCTTTGAAATCGGCGCAGAAACCGTCAACATCATCGGTTTAGCCGAAACCTTCCCAATCTCCAAAGATAAAAGTGAAGAATTCATCCGTGACATGCGCCACCTCTGGCTCCGAAGCAGAAAAATGAACTTGGTCATGAAAGTTCGCGCAGAAGTTTTAGAGGCTGCACGGGAATACTTCAAAAAGCAAAGATACACCGAAGTTTCACCGCCAATGTTCATTTCCGCAGCGGTTGAAGGCGGCTCAACACTGTTTGGCTTAAAATATTTTGACCAAGAACTGTACTTGACCCAGAGCAGCCAACTTTACCTTGAAATCCTAATTTACTCCTTGGAAAACGTCTACTGCATCGCGCCCTCATTCCGCGCGGAAAAAAGCCGAACAATTCGCCACTTAACCGAGTACTGGCACATGGAGGGCGAGTGGCCGTTTGCAGACATGAATGACTTGATGAAGTTTGAGGAAGGCTTGATGGATGCATGTTTGCCAAACCATCAGCTGAACGTTGCCAAACTGAATTCAAAGAATTGGGCGCCGACATCGAAAAACTAAAAGCGGTCAAAACGCCGTTTCCAAGAATAACCTACAAAGAAGCCATCGAACAGGCTAAAACCAAAAAACCCAGCGTTGAATTGGGGCGCAGACCTCGGCTACGAAGACGAAAAAGTTTTAGCTGAAGACTTCGGCAAACCCTTCTTCGTCTACGATTACCCAACCGAAATCAAAGCGTTCTACTGCAAAACCTACGCTGACCACCCTGAAGTCGCCATGTCAGTGGACATGATGGTGCCAAGAATCGGCGAAATCAGCACAGGCGGCGCAAGAGAAGAAAACAAAGACATACTCACCGAACGCATGAAAGCGCAGGGTCTTAAAGCCTGAAGACTACGAATGGTACCTTGACCTAAGACGCTACGGCACAGTACCGCATGTCGGCTTCGGCATGGGCTTGGAGCGGCTGCTGGTTTGGATGCTTGACTTAGACAACATCATCGATGCCATTCCGTTCCCAAGAACCACCCGAAGATTCTACCCCTAAACCCTTTTCTCTTTTTAGTAACCTGAAAAAAGCTCCCGCTTCAATTTTTCTTTCGGCAACCCCAAGCTAACTACAAGTTTTTCCATTGCCTCAATCATCGGCGGCGGACCACAAGTGTAAAACATGTTCTCTTGGTAATCGGGCAGTTGCTGCTTTATCATGTCAGCGTTGATTATGCCTGTTGCTCCTTTCCAATCTGGTGGTGCAGGCTGGTTAACAGTGAAGACTAACTTGAGGTTCCTGTTTTTCTGTGCCAAGCTCCTCAAACTCCTTTCTGAAAGCGATGTCGTTTGGTGTGCGGCAACCATAGAAAAGCGTGATTTTGCTGCTTAAGCCTTTGTCTGTGGCGTTTTTGCAGAAGCTCATAAAAGGAGTAATTCCGATGCCTCCGCCCAGCAACGCAATTTTTGGGTATTCGCCTTCAAAAGTAAATTGTCCAAACGGCGCATCTATTCTTGCCCAGTCCCCGACTTTCGACGCTTTAAGAGCCAAGGAAAATTCGTGGTCAGTGAATTTTTTTGTGAATTCTATGTGGTCTTTTTCTGTTGGGCTGCTGCTGAAGCTGAAGTGTTTGCTTAGTTCTTTGTCGCCTTGTTTTAGGGTTATAAAGAAGAATTGTCCTGGCTTATAATCTAGTTCGGCGGGTCGGGGGAACCTGAAGCTTGTTACGTCATGAGTGCGCGGGATAATCTCTTGGAATTTGGTTTCAAACTTCATAAAACACCTTAACAAAACATTTCTACTAGTGCGTTTCAGTGCTTTAGAACTTTTTGGCACTCCTCCATTGCTTATGGCAGCGGAAAACGCCGATACCGACCCTAATCGTAGAGGACCTTTTTTTCCAACCTTCGAATCGCAGAAGGGTTAACTTAATATTCAAAAATAATCATGATAGGGTACTCTAAGGTGAAAGATTATGGGAAATGCACTAAGCGTTAACCAGATGGCTTGGAAAATAGCCCAAAAATTCATCGATAACCCAGAATTCTACAGCGTAACCGTCACAAAATCGGCTGCTGGAGCCACCATCATAGATGCAGGCGTCAAAGCGCCGGGAGGTTTTCAGGCAGGCAAAAAACTAACTGAACTCTGCTTGGGCGGCGCTGGAAAAGCGCAACTTAGCTTCAAAACCTACGGCGACGTAACTTTTCCATCTATAACGGTTTCATCTGATTTTCCTGCGATTGCCATGTTGGGCTCACAGTTTGCTGGTTGGCGAATAAAGGAACCAGAAGGTAACATTGCTATAGGTTCAGGACCAGTTCGCGCATTAGCACTTAAGCCAAAAGACGTTTTCGAAGAAATTGGTTACAAAGATGTAAGCGACAAAGCAGTTATCACGTTGGAGAGCAATGTTTTGCCATCTGATGCATTAATCGAAAAGGTTACGGTGGCAAGCAATGTTAAAGCTGAAAACCTCATCGTGGTTGTTGCTCCGACCGCGAGCTTGGCTGGTCTAACTCAGGTTGCGGGCAGAGTGGTGGAAGTTGGCATTCACAAGCTAAAAACGTTGGGTTTAAGCCCTAAAGTTATTCGTTATGCGATGGGTTATGCCCCTATTCCACCGGTTGGTATGGACTTTGAAGTTGCCATGGCACGCACAAACGACGCCATCCTCTACGGTGGAACCGTTTACCTCACTGTAGACTACGACGACGAAGCCGCCTTGCAAACCATGGTTAACCAAGCTCCAAGCATGGCATCCAAAGATTACGGCAAACCATTCCTTCAAATCTTCCGCGAGGCAGACAAAGACTTCTACAAAATCGACCACGGCTTATTCGCCCCAGCCGTCCTCATGATAAACAACGCCAAAACAGGGCGAACATTCAAAGCAGGACAAATAAACCCTAAGGTACTGGCGCAGTCCTTAGGATTCTAAATTTTTTCTTTTTGCTTTGGAACTGGGCATTTTTCTATTTGCGGCATTGTTAAGTGCAGAACTTTTTGTACCCGCTGCGCAATCACCCAGCCGATCGGAATAGTGTATAGCGCCAGTGTTGCGTTGAAAACTGCGGCAAAGGGCAGGTATCCGATTGTTGCAGCTATGGGGAATGAGAAGCCGATTGGGGATGGTTGTGGAAGTGCAAAGTACAGGACGAGGGACATGAATGCTACTCTAGTTGAAATTCCCGAGGCTGTTGCAATTGCTAACCATTTGACTTTTGTGAGTATGTTTGTGTCGGGGTTTTTTGAACAGAAAAATCGCTTCCCGAATGCTACTGCCGCGAAAATGCCGACTTGCATGGATAGGGTTGCGGCGAGGTTGTAGATTGGTCCTGTTGGTAGGGCGCCTGGGAAGATTGCGAATAAGACGGCAGTGTTTAGGAGGGAGACGCCTAGTCCTGCGGCGGGGCTGATTATTAGGAATGCGATTACGATGGGGATTTCCCATATTTGATAGATTAGTCCTTGGGCGAAGGGTGCTGCGAGACTGATATAGGTGAATGTGGGGTTTAATGCTATGGCTAGTGCCGCAAAGACTATTGTTAGGGAGAGTTTTTTAGTGTTCATTTTGGGTTTTCCCCGTGTTTCAATTCCGTTGTTACCTATTTAAGAGTAGTTACCCAAAAATGAGTTAAATTATTGGGCTAAAATTGATAAACAACCCAACAATAACACTAAGCAGTGAAACAGCGTTGACCGAAGCAACCCAACATTTCTCATCGTCAGAAGAAGTAAAACGTTGGCTTGAAACCCAAACCAGTAGCATCCTCACCCCCGTACATACACAAGCCAAAAAACTACGCGACGACATGAACCTCGCACTTCAAATGATCGCAGACGTTAGCAAACAACTATTCGACACAAGCTCCAAAGAGATAGAAAGAAGAAACATGAAAGTCTACAATCGAGCACGTGCCCTAAACAAACTCGCCCGGTTGTTTCTTGATCGGCTAAAAAAACTTAATCCGCCCGAGCAAGTCAGCTACGAGAGCCTCAGCCGCTACGTTGGGGAAACTCAGAAAGTCCTCTTAGTAACAGATATAGATATTAAAAATTGGTTTCCAAGAATCTCCCCTTTCTTCATCATGGATAGACGAAAATTCCTTGCCGTATACGAGAGGGCAAAACAAGCCTACAACGCCTTAAACGAATATGTCACCAAGGAATATGTCAAAACCAAAACTCTAGAGGAAGCGCTCCAGCAAATCAACGAGCTTCAAGGTATAGAGAAGCAGCTGGTTACCCTCAGAGACGACCAAATAACAATTAAGAATGAACGTTTGCCAATCGAGCAGGAAATCGCAGTTCTTGAAGAAAAAATCAACGAGTTAAAATGCAAAGGACCCGTCGACAAGCTGAACTTGGTTAATTGCGAAATTGAATCCTTAACCAACGAGCTAAAACATGAGCTAAGACACCTCCAGAAACCATTCATAAAGATGCAAGCTTTAGCAACGGGAGGTGGCGGAGGAGGCGTAACCCCCGACGAACTAAACAAGATAACCCAATATCTAGAAGCGCCCTTTGATGCGTTGGTGTCTGAAAAGGTGGATTATCCTATGCTTAAAGAAATTCTGCAGAAGCTTGAAGAATTGATAATTCAGGACAGGCTAAAGTTGAAGCCCGATAAAGCGCGAAAGGCTGAGCAAGCAGTTGATGAAATTTTGCATAAGGATTCTTTGGCGAAACTGCAGATCAGATGTGTTGAGATGGCGACGAACAAAGAGCACCTTCTTAGCGTCTTCAAAGATGGATGAGATAAACCGGAGCATCGCTCAATACCAAGAACAAGAAGATCAACTGAAAGTTCGAAAGACCAGCGTTGAAACACACGAAACTGTAAAAGAAAACGCGTATAAAGAAGCGGAGGACAAAATCATCAACCTCAAACGTACCATCGAAAGAAACGTCTACAGTTCAATCGACAAAAAAATCCAAATCTCATAAGTCTGTGAATTTGGGTTTATCAGCATGCTTTTATTGACGCAGTAACTATCCAATAACAAAAATCTCAGCGAAGGCAAATGGATGGCTGAACTTAGAACCCAAGAACAACAAGTACTCTCCGCACTCGAATCGCTCGGCGGAACAGCAACCGTAGACCAACTAATCCAAACATGCGGAATACAAGACACAGCCGTCATGCGCAACGCCCTCACGTTGCAGGAAAAGAATTTTGTTGCTATCCGCGCAAAAGTTCAAAATATTGTTAAATTAACTTCAGAAGGCGAACAGTATGCGAAAGAAGGCTTACCCGAACGCAGACTAATTCAAGCTGTCGCAGAACTCGGCGGAGCTGGAGACCTAAAACAGGCGGCGGAAAAAGCTGGGCTCAAGCCAGAGTTCGTCCAAATTGCACTTGGCTGGGCGATAAGGAAGAAATGGGCAACATACACCCCCCAGAACAATACGCTCCGCCATAGTGAACAACAAACAGCAATTCCTGAAGGCTGCGACGAAACATTCCTAAAATACTTAGATGAAAAGAAACAAGAGTCCCAAGAAGACCTCAGCACTGACCTTCAACAAGCAACAGAACAACTTAAAAAAAGAAAACTTGTAACCGTCGAGGCTAAAACTTCTCGCACTCTCCAAATCACCGAGGAAGGCAAAAAAGCCGCCGTAGAAAACAAGGTCGCGCTACCAAGAAATCACTTCACTCACCCCGGAACTAATAATCACAGGCAAATGGAAGACAGCAAAACTTCAAAAATACAACATTGAAGCACCGGTCGCAAAAGTTTGGCCTGGAAAAAAGCATCCTTACCTACAATTCCTCGATGAAGTCCGCGCCAAGTTAGTTCAGTTGGGTTTTCAGGAAATGACGGGAACCGCAGTTGAGACGGCTTTTTTCAATTTTGATGCGTTGTATGTCCCTCAGGACCATCCAGCGCGGGAGGCCAGCGATATTTATTACGTTAAAGACCCCCTATTCGGCGACAACAAAAAACATGCTACAGCACTTGAGCAAGTGAAAGAAACTCATGAGAACGGCTGGACAACCGGTTCCACTGGGTGGGGATACCAATATTCGCTTCAGGCTGCCCAACGCCTGTTGCTTCGTGGACACGGCACATGTCTAAGCGCCCGAACATTGGAGACTGGAAAATATGAGGTGCCAAGCAAACATTTCTCAATCGCACGGGTCTACCGCCCCGAAATCACCGACAAAACCCACCTCTCAGAATTCAACCAAGTCGAGGGAATCGTAATCGACAAAACCCTTAACTTAAAAGACCTCCTCGGCGTGTTGGGCAAATTCGCGATGGAAATAGCAGGTGCAGATAAAATCCGTTTCAAACCCGACTACTTCCCCTTCACCGAACCCAGCGTGGAACTGTCTGCCTACAAAGAGGGCTATGGCTGGGTAGAATTCGGTGGTTCAGGTATCTTCCGCCCCGAAGTCACATTGCCCTTGGGCGTGAAGGAGCCTGTAATTGCCTGGGGCTTAGGAGTAGACCGCTTGTTTATGATGCGTGCAGGGATAGAGGATATTCGCATGATTTTTAGCCAAGACCTCAGTTGGCTACGAAAAAAACAGGTGCCATAAATGCCGACAATCGACGTAGACTACCAAGCACTCGAAGAACTGATTGATAGAAGCACATGCCGTGCACTATTTGGAAACCCTCAAAACTTGCAACTTGAAGCTTTAGATGACACACTGTCTTTAGTTAAAGCTGAAGTCAAAGGCTACAACCAAACCGACATGGCTCTCAACGTTGAAATGAAGGACACTGCGCGTGCGGACCTTTGGAGTGCTGAAGGTTTAGCAAGGGGATTACGATGCTACCTCGGATTAGAAAAAGGGCCACGTAACTACGCCTCTGGCAAATCATTCCTCGAAGTCAACGTTAACTCGCAATTATACAGCATTCGCCCCTACATTTGCTGTTCAGTAATCAAAGACATCCACCTCACTGACAACGTTATCAAGGGCATGATGCACTTGCAGGATAAACTGGATCAAACCAACGGTCGATCCCGCCAAAAAACCTCCATAGGCATCTACAATCTTGACCTGATTAAGCCGCCAATCGAATATACCGCGGTCTTTCCAAATGAGGTAAAGTTTGTTCCCCTAGGCTTCAATGAGAAAATGGATTTAAACGAAATTCTTGAACGCCACCCAAAAGGCGTCGAATACGGGCACATAACAAAAAAGAATCAGCTCTACCCAATGCTATTTGACAGCGAAGGCAAAGTCCTCTCGTTCCCCCCAATCATCAACTCGAACGATTTAGGAAAAATCACCAAGGAATCACGCAACCTCCTCGTTGAAGTCACTGGAACTTTGCATAAGACGGTTCTAAATACGCTCAACTTGGTTACGTTGGCGTTGATTGACCGCGGAGGCAAAGCCTTCAGCGCTACCATCAATTACCCAGAAAACAGCAAATACAAAGAGGGCACAGTTGTTACCCCGAACTTTGACAATAAACGTTTCAACCTAAGTGTTGAAGATACAAACCGTCTTTTGGGCTTGAAGTTGACATCAGAAAAGATTTCTGATTTGCTGCTTACGGCTGGACTCGGTGTTGAAAAAGTTGAGGGCGACTGGTTAACCGTACTTGTTCCATGTTACCGAGTTGATGTTATGCATCAGGTTGACATCATTGAAGATGTGGCTATCGCCTACGGGTACAATAACATTAAACCAACTTGGCGTGAACTCCCAACTACAGGACAGGGAAAACCTGACCAACGCTATATCGACATCGCACGCGAACTCATGGTTGGCTTAGGCTACCAAGAAACACTAAACACTACCTTAACCAACCAAGACACGCTTTTCAAAAAGATGAATGTAGCGGCAACCGAAATCGTGGAATTATCTAACCCGAAGATAGTAACCATGACGTGCTTGCGCAACTGGCTCCTGCCCAGCCTCATAGAGTTCCTCAGTGTCAATCAATCCGTCGAGTTTCCACAAAAAATCTTCGAACTCGGCAAAGTAACGTTGCCAGATGAAACCAAAGAAACCCGGACGCGGGATGAAGATTGGCTCGCAGTAGTAACTACTCATGTGAATGCCAATTTCAGCGAAATAAAATCAGCTTTAGCCTCCTTTATGAGTAACTTCGGCGTGGATTGGCAAATCAAAGAAACAACCCACCCAAGCTTCATTGAGGGCAGAGTGGGCAAAGTAATGGTGGGTGCCGTTGAAGCGGGGGTTGTAGGTGAAGTTAATCCGCAGGTGCTAGAAGCATGGAAGCTTGAGAATCCCGCAGCCGCTTTCGAAGTTAATTTTCAGAGGGTTTTAGAAGAAAAAATAAATCGGAAAAACGCAGAATAGAAAGTTTAGAACCATGAGAGGGTTCCGTTTTTGCGTGCTGTTTTTAGGCACCAAGAGTAAGCTAAGTACCCGACGGGCAGAATTATAGCACACATCAAACCCAAAATAGCAAGGTCTGGCAGAATTGTCCCTATTGCTTGCCCAACTAGGCATGGGTCGAATGCAAGTGAAGAAGTAGTACTGCGGCACAAAGAAACTAATTATCTGAAGGGGAAGCGGCATGACGGTGATAGGGAACAAAACGTTTCCAAACAAATTGGTAGCTAACGTGATGATTGTGGTAACGGGGTCGCCTTGCTTGGTTAAAATCAATACTCCAGCCCCTATCATGCTGAACCCAATGAATGTTCCAATGCCCAACCCCACAACAACAATGGTGCCGATAATGTTGACGCTTAGGATAACGCCGAAGGCAAAAACGCCAACCGCCAAATAAATAACGATAACAAGTGTGCTCCAGATAAATCCCCAAAGCGAACTGCCCACAATGAATGTTACCAAGCCGGTGGGGGAAACCAATACTTCCTCTAGACTCCATGGGTTAATTGTTCGCTGAACAAGTGTGAGGCTTTGTGAGAGGTAGGTGTTGAAGGCAAGCCCTATCAAGAGGTAAGTTACTACTGGCATGCCGAGGTTCGCAACGCTAGGCATTGAGGCGTTAGCTCCCCAAAAAGCGTATGATAATGCTCCGAAAAGGGCGCTGACGACGCTGAGCAAAATGTTTGTTTTGTACGTTGAGAACGAGATGATGTCTCTCTTCATGAAGTAGTAGATTTTGTCTAGTTCCTGCGTCAACTTCATGCGCCTTCACCTGCCCCGGTTAATTCGATAAAAGCATCTTCCAGCGTTGGCTCTTCCTGCCGAAAGTTGACCAGCTTGATTTTCTCGCGGAAAAAGAAATCCAGCACCATCGGCAGAGCGTTACCGTTCTCTAAGCGCACACGCAAACGTGTCTGCCCAAGAACTGAATCCTGCACTTCTGAAGCTAACCCTGAAACGCCCGCTAAACTTCTTAACATGTTCACCTGTGCTTCAGACATGTTTTTGACAACGATGTCGGCGACTTCACCCTTCTTTGTCATGCCTTTTAATGCGTCGGGTGTGTCTAAAGCGACGATTTTACCCTTGTTCATGATGGCGACGCGGTCGCACATCTGGGAAACCTCCTCAATGTAATGTGTAGTGTAGAGGACAGTTTTGCCGTGTTTCTTGCTGAGGTCGTTTTTTATGAAGTCCCGAATGTTCCTGGAGGAGGTAACATCTAACCCTGTGGTTGGCTCGTCTAAAAGCAGAATCGGCGGATCAGCCAACAGCGCCCTTGCTAAAGCAAGCTTTCTTTTCATGCCGCCCGAATACTTTTGGAAGAACACGTCCGCCTTGTCATGTAGCCCCACCAGATCCAGAACTTCCATGATTCGCTGATGCCTGCTGCTTCGGGGGACATTGTTTATGGCCGCGAAAAACTCCAGGTTGCGGTAGCCGCTGAGCCTCCAGAAAAATCCGCGTTCACCCACACTAAAGAGTGTACCAATCGACTGCTTCACTTTCATCTGCTGCTTGGCAACATCAAAACCGTTAACTAAAGCTGACCCTTGGTCCGGCGGTAGCAAAGTGCAAAGAATCTTTACCAACGTGGTTTTGCCTGCTCCGTTGGGACCGAGCAAACCGAATAACTCGCCTTTTTTTATGTCGAGGTTGAGGTTGTCGATGGCGTTAACGGAAATATTTTTGCGATTAAAGATGCCGCTGTTCGGGGTTTTTGACTTGTACGTCTTTGTCAATTTGAACGTTTGGATTGCGTATTCGTTCTGCACAATAACCCGCCATCGATTTGGTTAAGCAAAAATTTTGGTTAATTCTGTTAGCGTTAAAGCGGCAATTAAGTATTTCTGCCCACAGTTTTAGGTCGCTCCGTTAAGGTAAAATGCAAGCTCAGTAAATATCATTGTTTGATCAGCATGCTTAAACCCGACTGGAAATACGTTGAGACTCTACAAAAAAAGATTCGAATTAATAGAGTTAATCTTAAAGAACGACATGTGGATGCACTTGACATGGATAATGGCTACGCATTATGCCTTGATGCCGACGAAAAAATCGATTTGAGCAAAATTAAAAAAGCTAAAATCTACCAAGCTACCGTCAAAGTCTACAAAGCTGAGCTAACCCCTGAACTCGAAAATCAATTAACCGAAATGGCAATGGAAGACATAGACCGGCTAAAAGCATTGCAAGCTATGAAGGCATCTGGCTCTAAGCCAACCAAACTTGAATTAGCAGCCATAAAATAAAAAAAAAGAAAGAGTTAGGGTTTTTTTGCTGAAACCTTGATGCTGACGACGGCATCTGAAATCTCAGCAATTTCTTTATTCGTCATTTTTTGTTCTTCAACGAACGCCTTTACGTCTGGCTCGTCAAGGAACAGTTCGGGCATATGGTTCTCAGCCACTACCTCAACATTTCTAAACCCGGCTTGCTTGATTTTGCCCAGGTAATCCTCTTTTAAGTCTGCGCCTGCAACGCACCCTACGTATGCCAAAACGCTACTCTTCACTCTCTCTGGCAACTCTTTGAGTAGAACCATGTCGGAAATCATTAATCGCCCGTTTGATTTTAGCACGCGGTATGCTTCGTTGAAGACGCGTTGCTTGTCTGGTGAAAGGTTTACGACGCAGTTGCTGATTATGATGTCGGCGGTGTTGTCGGCAACGGGCATGTTCTCGATTTCGCCTAAGCGGAATTCGACGTTTTGGTAGCCGCCTTTCTTGGCGTTGGCTCTTGCCCGCTCAAGCATCTCAGCGGTCATATCTATGCCGATGACTTTGCCTTTTGCCCCAACTTTTTTCGAGGCTAAAAAGCAGTCTAAACCGCCGCCTGAACCTAGGTCAATGACGGTTTCGCCTTCTTTGAGCGATGCGAGGGCGATGGGGTTTCCACATCCGAGGTTTAAATCTGCGCCAGCTGGAACCGAGGACAATTCGTTCTTACTGTAGCCTATTTGCTGGCTGGTTGATGTGCAGCCGCATCCGCAGGGCTGGGCTTTTGTTTTCGCTATTTTGCCATACCGTTCTCTTACTACCTTGTGTACTTTTTCTTCTTTCATATTTTTTCAACTTCCGGTTGAAACACATTTTTAAAAACTGGCCCTAACAGGTTTTTGATTGTGTCCTCAAGTGCGTCGACTTTTAGCATCACGATGCAGCAGACTTCGTTGTCACGTTGGAATCCGATGATTGCGAGTTTGTCGTTGGGTTTTATTTTTGCTTTTTCTCTGAGGTCTTTGGGGAGTACGATTTGTCCTTTTGCGTCTACTGTAACGATGGCGTCGATCTTGCAGCATTCTTTGTTGCAACATTCTTTGGTGGTCATGTGTTTTTCACTGATGAAATGAGTTATAGTAAGAATATTTATACTTTTCTTAAAAATAAGAATTATCTGATAATTACGACTGAGCAAGGAGCCATATGTGCTACCTTCTCGCTAATACCACCTAACCCAAACAACTCCTTTACCCGCCCCGCACCCTTGTGCCCAATAACAATCAAATCAAAGCCTTCGTTCTTAGCCACAGCCACAATCTCAAACGCTGGATCTCCCTCACGCAACACCGGCGAAACCGCCACACTGGGCTTAAATGTTTTTGCATGAGTTACCGCTTTGGTAAGGATTTCTTCATGAAGCTTCCGCAGGTCTCTACCAAGCAAAACCATGCTTTCACCAGAAATAGCTGTAGGTTCCATTGGAACTGCACCCATCGCTGGTAACTCACTAACATTCAAAACCGTAACGGAACTGGTGAATTTTTCTGCTAAATCCAACGCAAAATCCAAACCCCTGTCAGAATTTTCTGAACCATCCACCGCCACCAAAATCTTTCCAATCAAGTATTAATCCTCATAGAAATCATTGTTTTAGTAGGCTTAAGCTTTTCTGCCTCCTAACAAATCAAGATTTTGCCTAACTGCTCTTATACTCTTCAAGTTTTAGCTGGCTGGTTACCCTTTAATATTATAAGCATAATGTGATATTTTATACTGAAGACACCGCGGGGGTAAACAGATAAACAAAAGCACTCAAATCCTAATCATCCTACTTATTGGAGCTGCGGTTCTACCAGTGATCCAAATTTACCCTGCTACAGCTGCCAACAGTTCAAGTGGTTGGAGCACCCTTACACCTATGCCTACTGCCCGTGGAGAATTTGGTGTTGCAGTCGTCAACGGAAAAATATTTGCTATCGGAGGCATAAACGGAGAAGGCTTACCCATCAACACGAATGAAGAGTATAATCCTCAAACTGACTCGTGGACGAGCATGACGCCTATGCCTACCCCGCGAAGCGGCTTCGCTATTGCAGTTTACGATGGCAAAATTTACGTTATAGGCGGAACAGTTGGCAACGGTTTTGTTGGAAACAACGAAGTCTATGACCCCGTAAGCAACACTTGGGAACCAAAAGCATCCATGCCCACCCCGAGAGCCGACTTGAGTGCAAGCGTAGTTAACGATAAAATTTACCTTATAGGGGGAAAAAAATATTCGAGCTCAGATCCTTTCTTTAACGAAACAAGCCTTAACGAAGTTTATGACTCAATCAAAGATAGTTGGAGTTTAAGCAAACCTATTCCAACCGCTGTCTCGGGCTACGCCTCTGTTGTCGTTGATACCAAAATCTACATCATTGGGGGTGCATTGAGATCCATTCCACTTGGAAATGGACCTTCGACTTCAGCTAATCAAATGTTTGATACTCAAACGGGCAATTGGAGTTTAGCAACAAATTTGCCCAACGTTAACAGTTATGGGGCAGCTGCGGTAACTGAAGGTATTATGGCGCCATCCAGAATTTATCGTGTAGGCGGTTATTATGGCGGCGTATTGAGCGGTTTAACGCAGGCGTTTAGTTTTGAGAATAATTCCTGGAGTACAGTGGATACGATGCCTACGCCCAGAGCATACCTTGGGATAGCAGTGGTGAGTGATGTTTTATATTGCATTGGCGGGTTTGATGGAACAAACTGGCTTAACGTTAACGAAGAGTACAAACCAATTGGGTACGGAACTGTTGGGCCGAAAGTGCAGATTACCTCCCCGGAAAACAAGACTTATGCTAATGTGACATTGGAGTTTACGGTTAATAGGGGCACGCAATGGATGGGTTACAGTTTAGACAACCACCCGAACATAACTCTGACGTCAGAACCTGCGCTTTCAGGGCTCTCTCAAGGAGCCCACAACGTAACAATCTACGCAAATGACAGCTTAGGAAACATGGGTTCTTCAAACACAGTTTTCTTTTCTGTCGATACTCTTCCGCCAATCATTGATATCTTGCTTCCGCAAAATCAATCCTATGATTCAACTGATATCCAGTTAACCTTCTCCGTAAACGAAAATGTGACTTACTTAGCTTACCGTTTGGATGGACAAGAGAAACAAGCGATTGCTGGAAACGTAACTTTGGCAGCGTTAGCGAATGGATCTCACACCCTGACTTTGTATGCCAC
Source organism: Candidatus Bathyarchaeota archaeon (assembly GCA_963741295.1). GTDB lineage: Archaea > Thermoproteota > Bathyarchaeia > Bathyarchaeales > Bathycorpusculaceae > Bathycorpusculum. The sequence continues at coordinate 106,274 of CAVUHI010000002.1, read as the reverse complement.
TGACGAGGTGGGTAATTCAGGACAGAAATCAGTTGCCTTCAACATCGCACCGTTCCCAATTGTATTGTTAGTTGCCGTAATAGCAATAGTCACTATTGTTTTGGCTGGAGGCTACTTGCTCGTTAAGCGGAAAAAACCCAGCAAAAAAGAATCAGATAAAAATTGATAAAACTGCCAAGCATAACTTTCAGGGTTTCATCAGAAAATTTTAATTATCGTTAACTGACGCATTAATAGAGGTCTCAGAAGTGGGCTACGAAATCGATTACGTTGAAGGCGAACGGATTGGCTGTTCATCCAAAATAACTATAGCGGACAGAATATTCTACACAAAATTGTTTACGTCTAATCCATCAAGATTTTTCTCAGGAGACCAACAGGGAGTCATACAGAAGGAAATATCAAAAGCAGAGTTCGAACTATGGCTTAACATATTAGCTGACAACGAAATTCAAGCTGCGGAAATTCAGAAAAAACTTGCCACTGGAAAAAAATATTAACCATCATTTAACCGATTTTTCTTTGCAGCAAGTGATGCCGGCTTATAATAAAGTAATGCTATTATTCGAATCCGTTCAAAGTTAAGTTTTATAGATGGCTTAATGTTCTAAAATGTTGGAGAGATAAGCATTGACTATTCATTTAGTACCTTGGAATACCAGTCGCAACTTGTTGGAAGAGACAAATCGACTTTATGACGCAGCGGGAACCTTTGACGGCATACAAAAAGATGACCTTGTAGCCGTTAAACTGCATGTTGGCGAATTAGGCAACCCCTACTATGTACAACCCTGCTTTGTTCATGACATAATTCGCAGAGTGAAGGAGGCAGGAGGTAAACCCTTCCTAACGGACTCCAACACAGCTTACCATGCGCAACGTAACAACGCTTACGATCATATGAAAACCGCATTGATGAATGGGTACAACATGGCGCCTTTTATTGTAGCGGATGGACTGAGAGGCGAAAACTTTCAACTGGTAAAAACCATGGGTATCCTAAAGGAAATTGAAGTTTCGGGCGCCATAGCTCAAGCAGATGCCATGATAGTGGTTTCACATTGCAAAGGGCATGAGCTCAGTGGGTTCGGCGGCGCAATAAAGAATTTGGGTATGGGCTGCACGCCAAGCGCTGGCAAGATTAGGCAACATAGAACTATTGGGTTAGAAATCGACACGTCAAAATGTGTAGGGTGCGGAAAATGCAAAGAAGCCTGTCCAACTCAGATACCGGAAATCATTGAAGGAAAAGCACACAACACCTCAACTCAATGCATGCGTTGCCCGATATGCATTGGCGCCTGCCCCATGGAAGCCATACATTTCGTCGATAAAGAAAACCTCAGCAAAGCCTTAGCATCAGCCGCTTACGGCGTCCTATCCACCTTCAAACCCAACAAAGTGTCCCACGTAAGTTTCGCCAAAGACATCTCTCAATACTGCGATTGCTTACCCAACCCCGGTGAAATCATCATGAAAGACGTCGGCATTTTTGCTTCTAACTCGCCCGTTTCAATCGATGCAGCGTTTTTGCAATCGGTCGACTACAAAAAATTAAACGAAGCAGCAGAAGTTGACTGCATGGTGCAGGTTAAAGAGGCAAAAATCCTTGGCATCGAAGGCGAAATCAAGCCGAAGATAAACATAATCAATTAGTTTTCTTTACTTTACTCTTCTCCATTCTTTTTCTTCTTCGCCTAACCAAGTAACCAACAATTACGACTGCCAATGCAACTATAACACCGATAAGTACGTAATGGGAAACACTTGCTACCTCTGCCCAATTTTTCCCCAAGTAATAACCCACATAAATCAAAATGCTGTTCCACAACACACATCCTGCAGTAGTATAAACCAAAAACTTTGCCATAGGCATCTTTGCAGCTCCCGCAGGAAACGAAATTAAAGTTCTGACTCCAGGAACTAAACGACCAAGAAAAATTGCCAGCGAACCATACTTGCTAAACCATTTCCCCGCATAAGTCAATTGATCCATAGACAACAACGCTCTACCCAAAACCTTACGCTTCGTCAAAGCTTCAATACCCTTCAAACCAATGTAATAATCAATCAATGAGCCTACAATAGCAGCAACCGTTGCGACCACAACGGCTTCCACAAAGTTCAGCTGCCCCGTTGAAACAAGGTAGCCTGAAAACGGCAATATAACTTCGCTAGGGACGGGCAGCGAGCTGGATTCAAGAATCATCAACCCAAAAATTCCAGGGTACCCCCACGATGACACAGTAGCTTTTACGTTGCCCGTGAAGGAAATGATGGCGCTAACTAAGGGTCCACTCGTTAAGGGAGCACCTTCGATGAAAACATCTTCCAGAAACTCAAACGAAACGTAAATAGCGATAATGATGATTATTGATGCAGCGATTATTTGTGGCGCTTTCCGGCGCAATAACGTGGATCTCAAGTTAGATGCTACCAATAGTCATCGGTTGACTTTAATGCTGAACTTGAATTTATCTTAGTCTACACTTAAACAGAATTTTTAATTACTTTTTATATCCCGTGAAACTAACCATTTTATTATAAACAGAGGTTTTTTGATGGAGATTATTGAAGGAATCCATAGAATAGATGAAGCAAGCAGCAACATGGCACATAGCAACGTTTACCTGATAATTAACGGAAAAGAACTATTCGTAGTCGACACAGGAACTCCAGGAAACGCAAAGAAAATCGTCGAGTACATCCAAAAAATCGGTCACCAACCCAGCGAAGTCTCAACCATTATCTTAACCCATTTCCACATGGACCATGCTGGCAGCGTCAAAGACCTCAAAGACCTAACTAACGCCAAGGTAGCTGCATCATCGGAAGACGGAGAAGTTGTTTCAGGCGCAAAACCCTATCCAAAACCCAAAAACCTTCTGATGCGAGCAGCGTCATCACTCATCAAAGTAGCGCCAACAAACATTGAAATCAGCCTTAAAGACGGCGATAAAATAGGCAACTTAACTGTCATCATGGCGCCAGGCCATACACCGGGAAGCATATTTCTCTACGATTCTGACAAAAAAGTTCTCTTTTCAGGTGACACATTACGCCTTGACGGTGACAAAGTAGTTGTTGGACCTAAACAGTATGTTTGGGATGAGGTAAAAGAGCAGCAATCTATCGCTAAGCTTGCAGCTTTAGACTTTAACGTTATGTTGCCCGGTCACGGGGAAATTCTCAAAGCGGATGCTTCAAACAAAGTTAAAGAATTCCTAACCTCCAAAGAAAGAGTATAACGCTGAAAAAAAGATTTTACCAATTAAAATTTGTAAGGCGAAACGTCATCTTATTCATAATTTCTTTTTTTATCAAGCCCTCTGGTAAATGGTAAATCTGGGACACTTTAATTATTTTATTAAAGAGGCAAATTCCTCTTTAGGAGATTTAGCGCCATATTCCTAATTCTGATATATTAAGATGATAGAAACATGGCTTATAACACAAATTAATCATCTCAAGCAGCATAGAATAAACCTCTAGAAAAGGAATACTAATGACCTTACTGATAATCGAAAACCAACCTAAAAGACGAGATAGACTCATAATTATAGCAGAAATAATAAATATTACAAGAAAAGGAAGTTCGAAAACTCAGATCATGTTTAAGGCAAACCTGAGTTTCAGCCAACTAAACCAGTACCTATCCCTGCTTTTGAAAACAGCTCTTCTCGAAAAAAAAGCTCTTAATGGAAAATTTGTATACCTGCCAACGACGAAGGGCTTGGAGTTCGTGCAGAGGCAACAAAAAGTCGTTGATTTATTGTGTGAAAATGACCAAGGTCCCCGAAGAAATGCTAAATGGTATTAATCTGAAACTCCCTTGAATGCAAACTTCGCTTCAATAATTAGCGGGACCCCTAAACTTTATTCCCTCATATCCAAAAACTAACTCGATATTTTCCAAGTGCAAAGGCAATACACATTTTACCGAATTTGAATTCAAAATTGTAGAGTACGAGACGCTTCTTGATTCTGAATATGAATCAGTAATACGAATATCAAATATTGTTTCTTAATAAACAAAAGACTTATATCTAATTTGCCACGATAAAGTCGAAGCATATGTCACACTCAAATAGACAGGTTCAGCAAGAAAGTTCCAAAGACCTCATAATTATCTCTTCAAGCGTACATGATCTAGAAACTCCCATTCAAAAAAGCACTAGGATCTGCTGGAATACTGGCGAAGAAAAAAATTGCCCTGCCTGTTATCTAAGCAAAGGATGCAAAGCGAAAGTTTAACCATCGTTTTTTGCTTAGTTTGGATATGATGTTGAGGCTCGAAGAAATGGCTATGTGAGAGGCGAAGAGTCTTTAATGTTTTTTTTATTTGCAGTATAATGTACGCTCAATGTTGAAAGCAAACATAATTACTTAAATTCAGCACCTCGTTCACTTTTCTTTAATCGAAATTATGATTAAATTACTTATTTTTTTGATTCCTTTGTGTCTTTAATAAAGTTTCTATTTTAGATATTTACCATTTTTTAGCTAAATCATTTTAAAAATATACAACAAGGCATTATTAGCTAATTAATAGTAGAAATATTTATCAAAAACTAATATATTCAAGTTGGTTTATTTGACTGCGATCGTAATATGGAATAAACCTAAACGTCGCGACAAACTGGTAATAATGGCAGAAATCATCAGAATTTGTAGAATAGGATCAACGAAAACTAATATGATGGCAAAAGGCAACCTCAGTTTTAGTCAACTAAACCAATTCTTTTCGTCCTTTCGCGGTCAAGTCTCATTGAGAAAACCGCATGGAATGGAAGATATGTTTACAGGGCTCCACCTTTAGGTTTAGAGTTCATGAGGAAACAGCAGCAAATAATTGAACTCTTAAACGGTAATACACAAACAACCATCATAAACACTTGCCCTTGGTAAGCTGGCAAAGAAGAGAAAAATGTTTTCTAACGAAAAATGTGAAATAACCTCTAAAGTTAGGGATGCCCCGCCTGGTTTCTCTGCAAAAGGATTCAAGACAACGCAATTATGATTTATCAAAAAAGCTTCAGCTTGAGAGAGTGGTAGCCCACCATTAAAAACGCCTCGCGCAATTAAGCATTGAAGCGTTAATTATTATATAAATTTCTTTTAAAAAAGGAAGAAAAAAAAGAAAAATATTTTTTGAGAACTATTGAACCACTACGCTGTCGACGAATATTTCTTGTCCGTATTGACTGCTCCCTGTGTGGTAGCCGTTGCATTGGAGCGCAATGCTTGCCAATGTTGCGGATGATGATAGCCCTGCGTTTGTCCAGTCAGCTCGCAAGTTGCTGCTGAATTGTACCCATTGTCCAGCTGTAAATTGGCCTTGGATAGGTCCTAAGTTAATGACTTTTACAGTGCTGGTTGGTGCTGGTGCTGTGGCTGGATTGCTTCCCCACCAATAGATCAGTTGTGAACCGTCGCTTGCAATCAACACTATCTGGAAAGAGTAGTATCCAGTTCCTCCTGAAAGACCTGGGCCATTGTATCCGTTGTTGTAGATCATCATTGAAAGTGAGCCAGCAGTGTTAGGGATTGAACTGATCGCTATTGCTGGGCTAAAGGTGTTTGTCAGAGCACCGAAACCTGTCCCTGAATAGCCTGGTTCCACTGTTTCTAATTCTGCATATGGACCCCATGTATTGGGCGCCGTATCGCTTGTTTCATGATTTGTTGCGTAACCTGAACCGCTTGTGTGCCATGGACTGTTGCTGCCGCTTTGATCAAATCCTCCGTCGGATACTGTGTTTAGAACAATCGTGAATGTCGTTGTCGCTGAAGTAAGACCGGTGGATGAGGCTGTGATGGTCGGGGAACCTGCCGCTGTGTCTTTGTAGTAGAAGCTAGTTGAACTGTGGCCAGACCCAATGGTAACGGTGGTTATTGGGGTTCCTGTTCCTTGTGAATTGCTGTAGAACGCCCCTGTATTGGATGTGGCAGCTAGGTTAACTGTTAAGGTCGCTGCTGCGTTGATTGCGTTACCGCTTGCATCCTGCTGGGTTAAAGTAATAGTTGATGAAACTTGGCCAGTGTATATGGATTGGCTTGTTCCGCCGGTAAATTTGAGTTGAGTTGCAGGCCCAGTGATAATGAATGTTGTTGTGGCTGGAGTGTATCCTGTAGCGCTTATTGTTATCGTTGGAGCCCCTTGAACGGTGTCCTTGTAATAGAAGGTAGCTTGGTAGTTAGGGGCATTTATTGTAACTTGTGCTGGATTTAGAGGTGTCGTGCTGGTTTGAGTTGCATAGAAAGACCCTGTACCTGATGATGTACTGAGGGTTACAGTGGTTGTGCCAGTAGTGACATGACCACCGTTAAAGGATTGTCGTTCTATCGTGATCGTGTTTGACATAGTTCCTGCAGATAAGGTCTGAGGAGTGCCGCTATGGTAGACTCAGTTGATTGCTGTTAACGGTGAATGTAGTAGTCGCTGGAGTCAAGGTTCCGAAAGATGCTGTAAGAACTGGATTGCCTGCTGCATTATCTGAATAGTAGAAGTTAGCTGAACTTGCACCGATTGCGATCGAAACCGTTGCAATGTTGGTATTGCCTTGAGAATCCGTGGAAAAACGTCCGCCGTTTGATCCAGACTGCAAAGCAATGGTAGTAGCGCCAGTTGCTAGGACCGGATTATTGTATATGTCCTGCATTTGAACGGTGATAACGGATGAAACATCTCTGGTGTTCGATGAGGCGGTAATTGACTGGCTAGTGCCAGCTGTGTAGACGAGTTTTGTAGCTGGAGCGGGGTTAATAGCTATGACTCCGCTTGTGCTTGTTGCAGTACCGTCGCTTACGGTGATTGTCTCCGAACCCACCGTCTTCAATGTTATTGTGAAAGTTCCTGTGCCAGAGGTAAGAGTAGAAGGAGCTGGTAGAATTGCTTGAATGTCGGATGAAGTAAAGGTAAGAGTGCCCGCATAGCTTGTGAGTAGGGTTCCTGATTCATCTCTGGCAGTTATTGTAGCGCTGAAAGGAGTACCGGCGGTCGATGAAGCGGGCGTAGTTATGATTAATTCAATCGTGCCTGTTGGGGTTGGTGAATTCACTGTTAATGTCTGTGTTGTGGTGCCTGTTTTGCCGTTTGAGTCAGTTACTGTTAGAGAAACGGTTTTTGTTCCTGCAGTTGAATAGGACACCACAGGTGGATTCTGAACATTACTTGTTGCTATTGAAGCACCGCTGCCAAAATTCCAAGACCACTGATTAATCGTTCCGCTCCCAGCACTTGATGCATCGGTAAATGTAACAGTTTGACCAATTGCTATCGTTGCTGGAGCGAAAGTGAAACTTGCAGATGGAGCTGCGTAATCGTTAACGTCTAAAGTATGGGTGACTATGCTCTTTTGGCTAAGGGAGTCAGTAATTGTTAAAGTAATAGTTTCTTTGCCTGGAGTAGTGTACGAGTGGGTCGGGTTTTTAACTGTAGCTACGGGTGTACCATCGCCGAAGTTCCATGACCATTGGTTAACGGTTCCTGACCCTGCGGTAGAAACATCAGTGAAAGTTAAGGTTTCACCAACATTCGGGTTAGAATTCGATATTGTGAATTCAGCAGTTGGTGAATTTGAATAAACATTTCCAACATTTATTTGTCGTGTTGAAGTGCTAGTTTTTCCGTTGGTATCAGTCACAGTTAATGAGACAAGTTGTTGACCAGGAGTCGAATAGGTCACAGTACCTGGGATTTGTAAGTTTCTGGTTGCTGGGGAAGATCCGGTGCCAAAGCTCCAAGCCCACTGATTAATCGTTCCGCTCCCTTTAGTTGATGTATCGGTAAACGTGACAGCAGTATTTGTTGCAGGTGCTATCGGAGTCCAAGTAAAAGAGGCAGTTGGCGATCCAGTGTCACTTACGACTAATGTTTGCGTTGTGGTGCTTGTACGGCCGTTTGAGTCAGTTACAGTTAAAGACACGATTTTTGAACCGGTGGTTGAATAGGACACACTACCTGGGACTTGTAACGTGCTGGTTGATGGTGTGGCTCCACTTCCAAAGTTCCAAGACCATTGACTAATTGATACACTGCCAGCAATGGAACCATCAGTGAATGTCACTGGTTGCCCGACAGTTACTGTTGAAGCGGACATATGGAAACTGGAAGTTGGTCCTGTTGGGAAAGTTCCGGTTGAGACCGTGCTTAATCCGTTTGTTGTATATTCAGCGAACGTTCCGTCGGTTGCGGTTATTTTTATATTAAGTTTTTCATTTGCTGTGTACGGATAGTCGGTTGTGAGTGAAGCTGTTGTTCCTGGAGAAAAAGTTACCATGCCGTTCGAAATCGTGGGGGTACTATCGGTTATGCTCTTCAAAATAGTGTTCACATAGGTGCTTTGTGCTTGCATAAGTTGGACCGTTCCTTGGCCAACATTCTGTACGTAAATAACCACGTACCCACCCGGTGTGTGGCTTACACTTTGAATTAGCATGCTGTTTGACGCTTTTGTTGTGGTTCCGCCGATATAGCCGGTTACCCACGCATAGACTATAAGTGAAGCTACAACTGCGATGGCAATCATCAACAATGTAGCAATAACTGGCGAAATAGCACGAACTGACCGCTTAAGTTTAGTTATTCTTCTCATGATTATCTCTCTTTACCTTTATTCCTTTATCAGTTTTTTGAGTTAGCGTTAAATCCTGATGCTAATCTTGCCATAAGTCATATTTAAGATACATGGAACAATACTCTATAGTGAGTAATCCAAAAAAGTAAATCAGAAGCGGATTTTTTAGCTAACTATTAGGCGCTTTTTTTCTTGCTCGCCTATTTTCTAAAAGAGTTTTTGTCAGGAGGCGGAATTGATTGAATAGGGGTTTTGCTATCCAACTTATGCAAAGGAACGCAAAATTCCAAACTCTTGGAAATCCTTTCTTAGCACTTTGTTATTTTTGAAAATTCTGCTTATTGAAACTTGTTATTATACGTAAATATATGATCATATTAAATGAATTAATCTTTATTTTATCTATCATTAACTCAATAAAAAAATTGATGAAAAAACTCAGGATTCAAGACTAAAGCAGCGTATTTTCAGTCAAATTAAATATCCCAATCAAACCGAAAATTTCTACGTTATGGTATAGGCTGGCTAAAAGGAAATGCAAACAAACGAAAAATAAAGTTTCTCGAATAAAATTTTTCATCTACAAGATTCACAGTAGTAGTTTTTGTCAACCTTGATACCCACGATTGCACCTGTTCTTTTTGAAGTCTCGTGGGCCTTATTCAAGGCTGTATTTAGAAGAGTCAAGATTTGTTTTGGGCAATCGATATCTAAGTCGGGGTTTTTTAGTAATTCGCTTCTCAGAATATCCTCCGCAATAACAGTAGTTCCGCAAACCTCAGAGTTTTTGATTAAAGTTAAGGTGATCATTTCAATCATTTCTTCCCTTGCGGTAAAATTTGTCCACGCGGCTTGTGCTTTAGCAGATGCTTCTGGGTGAGCATTTTGTTGTTTGATGTTGGTTTGTCCCAAGATGAGGCTAAATCGCTGTTTCCACTTCTTGAGCCATATGCAGGTCCAAGCGCTTAAAAACGCCTCATTTTCTTCCGAGTATTCCTTTTCAGATGACTGGATCGTGACTTGACTACTTTCTGGGCTTTCCAGCGTTTTGTCTGAGGTAAAAGAGAGGAATTTCTCGTAGTTCTTAAAGTCCTCGTATGCAATCTTTAGCACTTTCCGGTCTGCACCAAGCAGATCCAGAGTTGGTTCAGCTTCCTTCAACTTTGCGGAAAGCATTATTTCGGTTATAGTCATATCGTTACCTTCTCCGGTGAGTTATGACTTTTGTCTTCTGCAAAGCGATATAACTGGTTTAGGCTGATACCAACAACATTACGATTCGCTACATATGACGGGTTTAACTACCCATCGAAACATACGTTCCAATTTGAAAAAACTCTGCAACGACTACAAGGGCACTTCTGACTAAGCCCACGGATTCGGGTAGGAAATGGACAGTCAGTTCCACACTTTTGTCCTAAATAGCGAGCAAGCGGCCATTAAGCAGCCAAGGATTTAGGATATTTGAATAACATCCAAACAAAATAGGAATATATTGTTACCTGATGAGTAGGCAAACGATAATAACTGTAGGAAACCATTCACCATCAAAATTAATCTCCCAGTAAATCTTTTACAGTTATCCTTAAATAAAAACCAAATAGCAAAATACCCGTATAAAACTCCAAAAAGAAGCGCAGGAAGAAAACGAACAAATATTCCCATTAATTGAAATAGATCAGCAAAAGAATGCCTAAACTATTCATAACAATTAATAAATGTTAGTCGGCGATCTTTTGTTTAGTTTTAAAAAATATAGGGTATTACAAATAGAAGAAGAAAAACATGTTTCCTACACAATCGCCGTTCTTCTTCTTTCAGACATTCTATGAGTCCCATTATTAACTGAAATAAGAAGAAAGTTACCTGCAAACCGCGACTTTCCTTAATAGCAATTTCTTTTTCTTTCAGCATAAAGCAAATTTCCTATTGAGGCATCAATTAACTGGCAGAAGAAAAAGCTCCCGTACAGCAACCTTCTCCTTCTCTCTTGGCGGCAGGGTAGAAAGAAACACAACAAACAAAAATTTTCAACAGTGGTTGTACTATCAACCTTTTTTCAATAAAGCTGCTGGAATATTCTTGCTTTGGGAATATCGCTCTTATGCATTTTCAATGCAAATATCAACTTGAGCAAAATAGTTGATGACCTTGTCATGACGAAAAAAATAAAAAAGAAGAAAGATAGTTCATTCATTATTTGCGAATGCGGATTTGCAATTATTTTAATTCCCGATTTAAAAGCCATGAGCAAAGCTATTGAAGATCACGCTTTGAAACATGCGAAAAAAGAAAAAGACATTGCAAAAGCTGCCTTTCAAGAAGCACGAATCCAGAATCTTTTGACTGCGCAAGCACTAGACAAAGCAGCAGCTTCTTGAGGTCTTAAATTGTCTGTCATTGGCGGAAAGAGAAATCGGGACCATTTGCATATAATTTGTGAAATTCTTGAAAAATGCAAAAAACCACAAACCCGAACAACAATAATGAGAAGTTTAAACCTAAGCCACAAAATGCTCGTTTCATATATAGCTGAATTAGAATACACAAAACTGATAGAAACCCCACCTAACACATCTTCTAAGCATAAAATAACTCCAAAGGGACAAGAATACCTAAGGAAGTTTCTAGAACTTCAAAACATTGCAGATTTCCCAACTAATTGTCACTTAAGTCAAAGTAATAGTACAAAAAAAGATTCTAAGCTAATCAAAGCTACTGACCATAAATTCAAACTGCCTTAAGTTTTTGCGATCAAATTATGTCATCGTGTTTGCAAACCTCAAGATGTAAATGGACTACAAGAACGAATAATTCATTTTCAGTTCTACAAAACTCCCCTTCTGCGGGCAGGGTTTCCTAACTATTGGGCAAATTTTAAGTGCGTACACCACTAAATAATAGCGGGGGATTTATATAAAATAGAACTAAAGCGTTGGAAGTTTTGCACGAAATATCTACTGCTTTAAAAGAATCGGTTTTGATGAGTCAAGTTTCTTTGGACTCTAAATCTGGGATTGTAGAAAACTCTAACGGCTTTGAAATAAAGATGCGTTGCGCTTTTGAAAGCGGCGCATGGGAATGCATTAAACCCATTCTACAAAAACATGGTTTGAGCCTAAAAGTTGAAGATGGCTGCCGTAATTGTTTACACGCCATAAAGCTGAAAAAAATTAAGAATAGAATTCCATAACCAATGAAAAATTCTTCGCAGCAGCACTGGTTTTTTCTTTTGTCAATCATAGTACATCTTAGAAGAACAAAAACTGTAATCCTGCAAAAAAACGTCTTGTTGTTCTACCAAATAAGACCAAAAGGCCTTAAGCAGCCTAATTCTCTATTGAGAAGAAGAAGATTGGCAAAATTTGCACTTCTTCTTTTCACTTAGAATCAGTCGAAGAACAACAACAAACAAAATTTTGCACTGTTGTTGTTCTTCCAACCTGTGAGAGATGATATAAAACCACATAACTCACTCCTTAAGATTCACGGTCTCAAAACCCAAAAATATTTTTTGGCAATTCAAGCAACAACTGATTCAGCTGGTCAATACGCTATCGCATGGACTCCTCCAATTCAAGGAGTATACACAGTCATAGCAACATTCCAAGGCAGCGACTCATATTGGAGCTCACAAGCAGAAACAGCCGTTAACGTCGTTCAAGGACCTACAAATACACCAGTTCCAACACAAGCATCTCAATCGATGGCTGACCTATACTTCGTTCCCGCCATCGCAGGTCTATTAGTTGCAATCATCGCAGTCGGCGCAGTATTAGCGATACTAATGCTCAGAAAACGACCATAAAACCATAAAGCATCAAAAAATATTTTCCCTTTTTTACTTTTTTAGATAATCAACATAAATAGAATACTTTCCGCTGGAAGCACAAGAGTCGCGGAAAGGTCTATTCATAGTCCAATGATTGAACTGAGTCAAAAGTATCCTCTAAACTTTGAAGATCTAACAATCCATTTCGAAAAAATTAGGCTTACCCGTTATGTAAGGACGGATCTACCACAAAAATATAGAACAAATTTCCACAAATGGGTTAAGGATAAAACAAACTAACCCGCCGCTTTGACTTCAGTGAAATATTATCATATCATTTCATAAAACACCCAATAGTCCACATTACGGGCAAACTCCCTTGCTACCTAACCGTGCTTTAAACAACAGTTTTTGTTTCTTGCCGTGGGTTAAGGCGTGAGTTTCATTATGTCTTCGAAATAATTGAGGCTAAATTTGCTCTTGCGAATTTATCTATTAAAAATGTGCAGAAAATTCCACATATTGGAAAAGTAAGATAATCTATTTTATTGATTCCTTAAAAAAAAAGAAAAGACGGTAACCAGATTATGTCCCTTTAATTATGCATTGCCTTTTTTCCTCAGTCATTGCCATTAGCACTTAATGTAAAAACAACTGCTAAGTTTGTTTGATTTTTAGTTACCGCCTTATTGAGCTTAGACTTTCAGAATCGTGTTTGTGACAGATTACATCAGTGTTTAAACTGTTCATTGGTAATGATGTACCCTGTGGTTGTGGACATAGCACCAATGATGAAATCATTAGCATTTGCGGTTGTAGTTATGTGCTTGGAAGTAGCAGAATATGGCTACCTACAACTAATATTAATGACTAACCAATTCTATTTAATGAACACTTTTCAATCAAATTAAGAAGTCCAATTTAGTTTTCAGCTCACAAAAAAATCAAAAGTAAAAATCTAACTAAGACGTCAAACAAGTAAAATAAACAAAAAAAAAGAAAAAGAATGGAATTTTTGCTGCTATCAATCGAGAATACCGGTAACAACTACGTCGTCGACTCGTGCTCTTTGAGCATTGTTGCTTGTGAAGCTAATCTGTATTGTTTGATCATTTGCAGTATTGCCTAGTGAGAAGCTTCCTTGATGCCAATTTGTGTTGCTGGCAACTGTGTCGATAGTCGTCCAAGATCCGGTTCCAATCCTCCATCGAACTGTGAGCACCACATTATTGTCGGTATCGGCGAAGTAACTTAGGGTTATTGTATTGTAACCTGTTGCAACAATCCTGCTAGTTAGAGTCCCTCCTTGACCACCAAAGTTGGTGAAACTTGCGTATTGGTCTCCTGCTTGATGAGGAGACGTGGTCGATGTAGCGACATTAGTAATTGTCGTCCATTTGGTTGTAGAAATAGCACTTGCAGAGAAGTCGTCTGAGTACAATGTTTGAGGAGTATTTGTCGCAAAGTTTGCTGTTATCGAGCCTGCACCACTAACCGTAGCAGTAGTTGAAGCTGCAGTAGCATCTGCAAAAGTAATAGAACCAGTGCTTGTCCAAGAACTAAAGTGATAGCCCGTATTGGCAGTAGCTGAGATCGCAGTAGCTCCACCAACATTATGAGAACCAGCAGTAGGAGTAATAGTAGCACCGTTAGCACCCAACACAAAATTAACAGCATACGTAACCGTGTCTTGTGCAAAGTTTGCTGTTATCGAGCCTGCACCACTAACCGTAGCAGTAGTTGAAGCTGCAGTAGCATCTGCAAAAGTAATAGAACCAGTGCTTGTCCAAGAACTAAAGTGATAGCCCGTATTGGCAGTAGCTGAGATCGCAGTAGCTCCACCAACATTATGAGAACCAGCAGTAGGAGTAATAGTAGCACCGTTAGCACCCAACACAAAATTAACAGCATACGTAACCGTGTCTTGTGCAAAGTTTGCTGTTATCGAGCCTGCACCACTAACCGTAGCAGTAGTTGAAGCTGCAGTAGCATCTGCAAAAGTAATAGAACCAGTGCTTGTCCAAGAACTAAAGTGATAGCCCGTATTGGCAGTAGCTGAGATCGCAGTAGCTCCACCAACATTATGAGAACCAGCAGTAGGAGTAATAGTAGCACCGTTAGCACCCAACACAAAATTAACAGCATACGTAACCGTGTCTTGTGCAAAGTTTGCTGTTATCGAGCCTGCACCACTAACCGTAGCAGTAGTTGAAGCTGCAGTAGCATCTGCAAAAGTAATAGAACCAGTGCTTGTCCAAGAACTAAAGTGATAGCCCGTATTGGCAGTAGCTGAGATCGCAGTAGCTCCACCAACATTATGAGAACCAGCAGTAGGAGTAATAGTAGCACCGTTAGCACCCAACACAAAATTAACAGCATACGTAACTGGTGGAGTTGTTGGATTTGGATTAGTGCTTGAGGTGCCTGTGCCTGTTGCTGTCATGAATGTGCCGTCGGTTGTGGTTACTTTGATGTTGAGTTGTCCCCTTTTGGTCTCCTGCAGTAATGGAGCATGTCAGTTCCACAGTTTGACCTACTGGGAGGTTAGGGGCATTTTTGGCTGAGGTTGGCAGTGCTGATAGTTACCAAGTTGCTGTTGACATAGACGCTTTGGTCTTTATTGAATTCTACGTCTCCTTGACCTACGTTTTGCACGTAGATGACCAAGTTGGCTGGGTCGGCCTGTGGAGGCGATAGCTTTGGATTTGTATAGCTTTTCCAGCTTTGGATGTCGTGCCGCCCATGTAGCCTGTTACCCAAGCGTAAACTACTAGTGAGGCAACAACTGCGATTGCAATCATTAGTAGAGTTGCAATTACTGGAGATATTGCTTTGATTGAGCGTTTGAATTTAGTAGTATTTCTTACATTTCTAATTCTTGTCAATTGTTTTTTCCTTCTTAATTTTAATGTTTACAAACTATTTTTTCTCTTAAGCGCTAACTATGATGAAGTGGTATATAAGAACCGTGGAATATTGTTCTATATTATTTCTTAAGCATCAAAATATCCATATAAAGCAAGCAACGTGCAACTAAATGAATACCTGAATTTGTACTCCAATAAATTAAAATCCTCAACACATCAAATAAGAGCAACAAATTAGAGGTTACATTAATGGATCTATCAAACGTTCGCATAAGGGAACATTTTGGATTAGTATCCAACGATACTCATACAGGGCAATTCTGTTTTCTAGTTAGTCCCCCAAAGAACCGAGGCAGCGTAGAAAAATATGACTATGTCCTTGTTGATCACCCACTTTTTGGTGAAGCATGCCAGGTCTTAGCAGTTATTACGGATATAACCAGCTATGAAGAAGTTGCTGGTTCAACTATTGGCGATAAAATGGGGAAAATGCTGGCAACCGCCGAAATCATCGGATACATTGATCTAAGAAATGAAATAAGACCTATTGAGCAAAGTTTTAGTTCCCCCTAACCCTGGCTGCCGCGTCTATGTTCCATTAAAAAAGTTTCTTGAAGACATATTAAACAGAAACGCAAAAGGCGAAGTCTTCAAAACACCTATTCAAATAGGAATGTTTGAAGGTTCATCAGCAGAGGAACCAGGAACATTCGGAAGCATCAAATGCTTCATAGACGCGCAAGATTTCACTTCAAAACACACGATTATCACAGCTGTTGCTGGAGCCGGAAAAACGCACACTCGCCAAATTATTGATCCAAGAAATGTCTGGCAAAACTTCGCGCAAATAATCCTCTTTGACCCATACAACGAATACTCAAGCTCTAAACACTAATCGCAAAAACAATTGAACTCAACGCGAAAACTGATAAAGATCTCTGCTAAAGAAATAAAAAAAGGCCAAATAACCATCTTAAATGCACAAGGATTAGCACTTGAAGAAAAACGGTCCTTTTACATCGAATCCCTACAACTATATTGAAACTAAGATTAGAAGAAAAAATCAAGCCACTATTCCTAATAATCGAAGAAGCTGAAAACCTTAAAGGAGAAATATTAAACCAAGTTGTTGCTGAAGGAAGAAAAATAGGCATTTTTATTTGCCTTTTAACCACCAATCCCTCTGAGCTTGGGAGGCAAAATACTTTCTCAAATGGGCTACCAAATAATTGGAAAAACAACAAACAAAGAAGACATAGAATACCTCTCAAATATGGCAGGAACCACAAACGCTCCCGCTGATCTTGCAGTTGGCGAGTGGATAATTAACGGAATAAGTAACAACAGACCGACAAAAGTGTGTTTGAGCTAAAAAAAATAGTATATTCCTCCGATTAAGATAATAATTTTCTTCATCGGGTTATTCCCAACTCAACTCAATGACGTTATGCTCGTTTTTCTAAAATGGAAAAATTGTTCACACCAAGTTCACCACTAAATCGAAGAGACAAGGATTTCGGCTTAGCGCTTGCCTCTTCAAAAGCAGCTTAACTTAATTAGAAAATGCTGAGTGAACACAATACGTTGATCTAATAATCATCCGAAAAATACTTATTCTCAATAAGATAAAAGTAGTAAAAAAGACGATTCCTTATGACACAAACAGCCAAAACAGTAAGCAGAAAAGTGGCAATAGCCCTTGGCATACTCTGCATTGCAACTTTAGTTGCCCTAAATTTCTCAATATTAACCTATTATTCAGAAATGAATAGTAAAAACAATCAGATCCAAACCTTGAACGACCAAATAGTCAATCTTCAAACCCAAGTGGCAAATGGCACTTGCCAGCAGCTAAACTCATCGCCGTTGGCATGCAATACAGATAACCGAACAGACATAAGTGCGCCCTTCTTGGAAGTAACCGGATACTATGCAACGTTGGAACAAGCACAGCAAACAACTGCGTACTCCATGTATCAGCAACTCGAACCGATAACTCCATTGGAATAGATAGCTCCAGCCAACATAGAATCTCTACAAGCAGGCGCTTACACAAAAGTAGACATCCAATTCCCCTACCACGGAACCCCACTGACAGCATTCAACAGCACCTTAGAATGGGGAAACTAAACAACTTATCCATAAATATTTAGCAAAACTTCTTTATTTTTGTTAATCTAAATTTGTAAATTCGAGCATTTTCTAATTTTCAATTTAAATAGAATATACGCGTACAAGCAATTCTTAAAGAATCTTCGCATATTCGTCTGGACTTGAAAATTAAATAAAATTATGGTTCTTAAGGAAAATGGCAAGAAGCAGAATGTTACCAGCTGTAGTGATAACTTTAAAACACTGTTCCAGTGCTGATATTATAAGTTAATCGGAACAGTAACTGGTGGAATCCTCCTGCTGCAGACAACAACATTGTTAACGAGGAAAACTTATATGCAGTGGTATCTGGATCCTAGATGCAGATTTCACATTTACCCAATAACTATGAGAGAGTTGCATCTACTCCACCTTTATTGGTTACGCTTATTGAATAACTTCCATCAATTATTATGAGAAACTGATAGCCGTAATTGGTGAATTCATTTTCTGAACGTACAGATCATTCATTTCTTTTGTTGCTGCATCATGCCACAAATAAACGTTCGTGAAGAAGAACAACAATATAACTATGAACATTACTGATCCGATTACTTCAGCAGTTCCTTTTTGTTTTTTAATAGTCGTTTTATCAACATTTTTTATCTCCTTTTTATGGTGCTGTATATTTCATGTCGAAGTTTGATCCTCTTAAAGTTGAAATCTCTAAATGTATATTCTTGACTTGGACCCAAACTTGATCGTTGCAATCAAGAGTAATAGTCACGATGCTGACCAACAGCTATGGGTTTGTTTAAGTTAAGGTTACCATCTTCAGTTAATTGCTATGCCATTTACATATACCGAAGTTATTGTGGAATCTACTTTTCCAACATTATAAATTGATAATTTGAATACAGAATCATAAGCTTGACGGCTTCTGGGCTTAGCCATATATCTTCAATGGTTAAAGACTCCATAACTGAACTTCCAACACCTGCTTTGTAGCTATCAGAATATGAAATCACAAACCCAAAAAGAATCGTCATACCAGCCATTGTGACTAATATCATCAATACAGTGGCAATGACGGGTGAAACTGCTTTTTTATTTCTAAATAGTCTTTTCATTTTTTCACATCCAGTTGGGCGGTATTCCCGCAAAGAATATGGCGTATCCCACTACCACCAGTAAGATTGAATGCTTCATGCCTCCAGCTACTCTGCGTTCCCCAATTTTTCCCGCCATCAATCCACCTGTTAGGCCAGAAACCAGCATGTCCTGATAGAAGAAATCCTTAAAGCCGCCCACCCCGCCAACGACCGAATTGCCTGATATTTGCTGAGACCCAGACATCGGAGCAAAAAATGAGCGCACCAGCAGAATTGCTGTAACTATAAACACTGCAAAAGCAGCGTAAATCACTATGATGTAAGGTTTCATTTGGGCGTCGGTTTCCCTGTCGATATCTTTCATCTCCTCCATAAACCCTGCAGTTGCTGTAAAAACTTTTTTGATTGTGCCTCCTGATCGGCTTGCTTCCAAAACTAGCACACAAAAGCGATTTACAATAGGTGAGTTTATGCGATTTTTGAAATTGGTAAGTGCATCTTCAAAAGAGGTTCCCCAGGACATTTCAATAACTAACTGTTTCACTTCTTTAGAAAGAGGACCGCTGACCATTTTGTTATCGACAACTTTTTCTAAAGCTCTAATTAGGGTCATCCCGGTTTCCTGAGATTCTGCAACTCCTCTGACAAGCAGAGGCATCTGATTTTCTATTGAGGATATCCATCTTTGATGTTTCAAGTCAAGAATAGCTGAAGGAACTAATATTATTAGTATGCTAACAAAAAAGATTTCGTTGATGTAAGTTGTTAAAGCTGAGAATGAAATAGCGGCAATAATTGCTATAGCTATAATTACAGCAAGTATCGAAAGCCCTAAAGTTATATTGTCTTTTTTTAATTGTTACTTTGCCCAATATTATTACCTCGGAGGCGTCATTGAATCGACCATTAGCAACATTATTCCTACACCCGCAGGTGTTACTATGAAGGTCATAAGCAACAAAACTGATTGAGGATCCATGCCAGCAAACATTGATCCTCCACCTAAGAAAGACATTACGGAGAGCATAACAACAAGGACCAATGGCAATGCAATCATGAAACTAACGTAGACCTCAGCCATGCCTGCAAGACTATCTAGGAAACTTTTCATTGAAGTAACCCGTAGCTTCTTGGCTTTTTCAGACTCATCTCTAAGAAAAGAAGCCAAGTCGCCACCCATATGCGAAGTAGTAACAATGCCATCTAGCATTGAACCAAACTTTCTTGAAGCAGACCTTACAGATGCCCGCTTTAAAGCATCGTTTAAATCTAAACCCATCAATTCGGTATCAGCAATTGCACGCCGCATTTCTTCCCCAACCCCGAATTCGTCGCCAACATTAGCTAATGATCGAAAAATACGTTCTGGGGGCATGCCTGAACTTGCTAAAACAGCCATGAAATTGGCGGTTAAGGGCAAATTTGAGTCTATCTTTCGCACTTTTGAAGAAATCGTAAGAACGGGATAAACATAACAAAACCCAAAAACGGCAATACCAGCTATCATCGCTGCTATTATTGAAAATACAAATGCAGGTATCAATGGAAGTCTGATTGAAAAAATCAGAAGAGAAACCCCAAAGCCTAACACTGCAGCTAAAAGTGTGGAGAAAGCCATCAAGCCCAAGTAAGCTTGGAAGGTGATTTTAACAGCGGCTTTAGGTAGATTGTCCTGCATACTCTTAAATTCTTTAACGAAATATGATGGAACAAACTTTGATGCTTTAAGACAGAGAGACAGCAACCGCCTATTCGTCTTTTAAAGCCTCCGCAAGTATGCGTGCAGGATTCTCCATGTATGAGCGAATAATGTTTGATACGTCCTTGTAATTTCGAATATTCTTTTTAGCCATCCACGTTATTACTTTTTTTCTGTTTTTGAGTTCTTCTTCTGCTTGCTCAATGCTTATGCCCGTTTTTTCAGCAATTTTCTCAAGAATGTAGCTTCTACCAGTATAATCAAATGTGCCTTCAGTTGCGTTCCATCTGTATACTTCGTTTGTTAATATTTCTCCTGAACGAGGATCTAAACCAACGATTTCTGAGGCTGCAACTGTCTTTCTCATAGGTTTGCCTTTTATTTCAACTCGTTTTTGAACCAAAATAATGTCGATGCCAGCGATGAGAGTTCGAGGAATGTTCATTGGCGCTGATTCTAAACGGTAAACCGCTGATTCAACTGACTCAGCGTGGACAGTTGACATTCCAAGGTGCCCAGTGCTTACTGCTTGGAAAAGTGTGTATGCTTCTGTTCCTCTGATTTCACCCACTATGATGTAGTCGGGTCTTTGTCTCAAAGAAGCTTTGAGCAAATCAAATAATGTTACGTCTGCTGAATCTGTGGCTATTCCAAAATGCGATCGGGTGGTTGCTGGAATCCAGTTTTCGTGGGGAAGATTTATTTCTGGTGTATCTTCGATTGATACGACTTTTAAGTCAGCTTTTATGAACATGCTTAGGCAGTTTAGAAGTGTAGTTTTGCCTGCAGCAATACCGCCTGCCACTAGGATTGATACTCGGTTTTCGACTGCATACCAAAAGAAAGCAGCCATCTCCGCCGAGATTGTACCAAAAGTGATTAAATCGGTTACTGTGAATGGGTCAAGCTTGAATTTTCTTATTGTAAAAGTTGATCCTTTGCGAGTAACCTCTTTACCATAAGTAAGGTTGATTCTGCTGCCATCTGGCAAACTAGCATCTAATAAAGGTTGAGCTATGGATACGTGACTACCACACATATAGGCGAGTCGCAGAGCGAACGAGTCAAGTTCCTCTTCGGTTTCAAAACGGATGTTTGTTGGAATAGACTCGGATTTGCGGTGCCAAACGAAGATTGGGATGTTAACTCCATCGCATGAAAGGTCCTCAATTAATTGGTCATGCATTAAGGAATCTATTTTTCCAAAACCAAGATTATCTCTAACAATGTAGTAGAGCAGTTTGTCTTGAGTAGCTTCATCTATCTTGAAATCGTATTCATTAAAAATTTCCTTACTCTTCTCTACTAAGATATTTTCCAGCAATTTCTTTTGATTGTAAATCTGACGGCTTCATGGTTATTACTTGATTGAGTATTTCTTTTAACCGCTTAAGGTGGGCTTCATCTTCACTTGTGAGTTTGGGTTCCTCAACCACATATTTATGTTTCCTCTGTCCAAATCCTTAACGATATTCACGTGGCAATAAGGCTCAATAAGTGGGTAAGTTTCAAGGATTTTCTCATTAACTGGTTCAGGGACTGATGTCGCTATCTCGGGAACAGGAGTTAACAGGAACTTCCAATTTGTTTTTCTTAGTAAACAAAGATACTTTTCAGGAGAATGAACTTTTCTTATTCTTCTTTATCTTTGCTTGTGAATCTCCTGCAGGTTCCGAAGCCTCTGCTGGTTTTCTTGCGAGAAAATAACTTTCGTTTCTGCTGTGAGAGATGTCAACTCAACATATGCCCCCTTATACATGTTACATTTTAATTTATAAATATATAAAAAAAGAAAAAAAGTTTCTCAGCAATTCACGCTTATGATGGGAAATTCTTAGTCGATTTGAGCTGAAAGTTCCGTCTTGTGAAGTTGTAACTTTAATTGTGTACGGATGTGAACGCCAGCAGTGAACGATGCCATTGACGGGTAGAATGATGCGGTATTACCCTTAGCAGCGTGGTAGTGCATCCGGTTGTACCAGTGCAATTGTTGGTGTAACGGCTGCTCCACCGTTAATGAAGACAGAATGGAGCATTGCAAAGCTAAGACTTCCGAATCCCAACATTTTGAACATAGACAGTAAATACTGTGCTGTTTGACAGTAGCTAACACTTTGTATTTGTATTGCTTTAGCCTGTTTTCTCTGGTTGTGAAGTTCATGTATCCCATGACCCAAGCATAAGTGACCAAGGAAGCGACGACTGCGATGGCTATCATTAGTAGAGTGGCAATTACTGGTGAGATTGCACGCGTATTTCTACGGAATTTTCTTATTGTTTTTCCAAAATTCATTTTATTTATTTCTCCTTTTTTATTTCTTGATTTTCTATTTAGTCTCATGATACTTAAAAGCATAATGGATTAATCTTCTATCAAATGCCGACATATATCAGAGATGGTAAGATCTTTTAATTGTAATGTTAATAAAATGGAGTAACATGAAGATTTGAATGTATAATCAATACTTCAATGCTACAAAAGTTATAACTAAGCTAAACGATATTGAATACCAAAAAAGATGACTGCTCATGAAAACTGTGAAGACTGGAATTGCTGGCCTTGACGAATTCTTAATGGGTGGATTGCCCCCAAAAATCATACTTCTTACGGGATCGCCAGGTTCAGGAAACGAAGTCTTTGCTAAACAAGTCTTATTCAATAGAGTAAAAACGTGCCCAGTAACCTACTTCACAGTGAACACTACAGCCGAAAGCATCAGGGAAGATATGGCGGCTTATGGATGGGACACATTGCCCTTTGAAGAAGATGGAACATGGAAATTCAAGAGCCTCAAAAACACAACAGCAAATGAACTGCTAAAAACTGTTTTAGATGAAATGGAACAATCAAGAACAATCGCCATAGACTCAGTCTCAGAGCTGCTTCTTCTCCACAAAATCAAAGAAATAGCTAACTTAGTGACCGCTATGACGCATCAAAACAGAAAAAGCCAAAATTTCCACCTGCTTCTGCTCACAGAAGGCATGCAAGATCCTCAAGCTGAAGCCACCATGAACCATTTTGCGGAAGGATCAATAAACTTCGCGTTAAACTGGGCTGCAGACTCGACTATGAGGCATTTGATTATAAGGAAAATGTCTGGAACAATAATCCCCACAAGAAGGTTAACGTATACTTTGGGTAGAAAAGGATTCATTATAGAAACCGCTACCAGAATAACATAACCGGACACATAAAAAATCCAATTTTCTTTTCAAAGTTCGCATTTTACTTGACGATGGGCCGTCTGAGTTACATGATAAGTAGGCAAACGATGATAACTATAGGAAACCATTCTCCATCCAATATTAAACCCCCAGTAAATCTTTTGCAGTTGTCCTTAAAGAAATACCAGATGGCAAAATACCCGTATAAAACTCCAAAAAGAAGCGCGGGAAGAAAATGAACAAAGATTCCCATTAACTGACAATAGATCAGCAAAAGAATGCCAAAACTATTCATAACAATTAGTAACTTTTTGGTTTTATTTCTTCCAAGCTTTAGCGGTATTGTTTCTATTCCAGACGACAAATCACCTTCGCCATCTAAGACATCGCAAAGAATGGTACCGACGAATATTCGAATAAAAATATAAGTAAAAATAATGAGGCTTGCTTGAAGTTTCACAACAATATCAACTTCGGGTAAAAAACAGCCTGTTAAAGCCCAACTTACAGCGACTACCAAGCTTTTAATGCCTACAATTTCTTTAAGTCTTGGGAATGATTTTGAAATCTTAACACTGTAAATCACACCTATTATGACGGGTGTAAAAAGAACCATGAAAGCCATAACTCCCTGCTCTAGACCTATCAAAAAACCAATTACCATTGAAACGATTGAGAAAGTTAAGAAATAACCTGAAGAACTAGACGAAGTTTCAGGTCTATTAATTGAGTCCTCAGACTTATCCGTGACTTTGTTCAAACCGTAAACTGCAAACGTTACTAGAAATGCAGCCAGAAGTAAGCTGGGGACAATTCTTAAACTATACAAGAAAAAGCCAAAAACAACTACCATCATTCCATTTAGAGCTAAAAGAAGGGAGCTTGACGTCATGAAATTTAGGACTCTACAAATTGGTAGGTAGGTCTCATTGAAAGCAAAATCTCCATATTTCTGCTTTTGCGCCGTTATTGATTCCGTGTGAAAGGAAGGGTCTTTCACTTTGCCTGTCTCCGGCTAAATATGGATTTCAGGTAAGTAATGACACTTATGAATCACTAATCCATATTCAAAATAAGCTTTCTTTTACTCTAAATGAATTAGACTTGAAAAATCAAAACTACTCAAAAACAACCAAAATTTCAAAAAACCAAAATAAAACTTAAGAAAGAAACTCCAAACCAACTCGTGTACTGCGCCTAGCCACATCTTCGAAAAGACGCTCGCCCCACTCGATCGACTCAACACTATCTGACAATAAATCCATGCGATCATCATACATTCCCGATGGAGAAAAAAGACCAAGTGAGAAACTATTCTCCGTCAGTGCAAGAGCAACTTTAACATCTTCTTTCACATAGATCCGCAATTTGTCTTCTTTCAAATATTTTTTGACTAACTCCATGTCGACAAACCCCGTAATCTTTGTTAGAACGCCACCACTAACGATTAATTCAATTGTACATCCTTGATCGAGCAACTGACCGAATAAAGAAATGAAGTCCGGATGGAAAATAGGAGATATTCCCTTGATCCTTTTGCATGTTTTAAGACCTTCAAGGACTGTCTGATGAACAATTCCCAGTTCTGTTGCTCCAGTCCGAACTAATTGGGCATCTTTTAATGCACCCAAGTTTTGAAGAAGATAAGCCGGGATATCATCCACATTGTGGGACAACCAAAAATCCTTAAATTTTTCAATCGCTTCTTCGGCTAGCAGGTACTCTTTAATAATTTTAGCTTCGATAACTCCAAGTGAGGAGAGTGTGTAAACTCCTTGAGTTTTTGTTATAAGATTGAGATCACCAAATTCTTCGAGAATGTGGAGAATAGTGGTGTCCCTTGTTTCGACATCAGATCTTAACTCAGATATTCTTCTCTTTCCGTTAAAGAGACTTAATAAAATTTTAAGTTTAAGTTCTGATCTGAGTAAAGATAAATTATCCAAGGAAACCATCTTACATCTTAACATTGCGTAATCCATATATAAGCATTGGTTTATGGACATTTTATCGAATTTGTATGGCTGCAATTCAAAATCATTTTCGCAGACGTCTGGGAAGAAATTGAATCCATATTTTGCTTAAAACAATCTTTTTTTAAAAAACAGTCAATCCTCTCACAAACCGTTTTTTTTTGAACTGCATTTAAGCCATAATATTTGTCTATTTTGTTTATTTCAATTCAAAAATTTCTATTTTAATTATTTTTGTCAACAAAAAGCATATTTGCTTGACTTAAGCAACAACAAAAATAAATAACTTTATAAATATCTTGTGGTCAATAAGAAAGAGACCGATATGAGACGAAGCAAACTTGAAATTTACGCCGATTTGCTCAAGGTGTTAGCACACGAGGGTCCTCTAAAGCTGACACACCTCATGTATAAAGTCAATATTAATTGCACCGTACTCAAGGAAGATCTTGATACCCTAATTAGGCTAGGATTGGTTGAAGAGCGAACAACCGGCAACAATAGAGGCTTCTTCTCAGTCACTGAACAAAGCTTCACAATGCTGAACTATTTCGGCGAAATTATCCAAGTGTTCTCAATCATTAAAGAAGATTCCAAACCTCACCCATCCAGGCAGCCAAATTTCTCAAAATCCTTTCCTTCAAAATTCTAATTTTTAAAGGCGATATTTCATGATTTTCGCTGAAGCAATAGAGTTTTCAAAAAAATTTCCCGTTTGCCAACCTAAAATATTCAAGGCATTCGCTGGGTGGGGTTTTAGTGATGCTGGCAAAAATGAGTATGTGGTCATAGCCAATTTATCTCTGGCACATGAACGCTATTATGATGAGGTAGCGGATTATGTTAAGAGTCACAATTTAAGAATAGAACATTATAATGATTATTTGATGATTTCCACAATATCTTAAAACATCTGATTTTCATTTTGAATCAAGCCAATTTTACCATCTTCTAAGGCGATTAGAGCAATAAAGAGGAAAACTAATAATAAATCTCTTTGGAAACAGACAATTGGTAAGTTTTCAGATTAATTTTCAGTCGATGGAGTCATTTACTTGCCGCTTTCAGAACCTGTTCCGTTAAAAGTGCTGTCAGTTTGCCAGGCGCTATTTTTTCCAGGGCGCCTTTTGCTTTCTTGTGTTCAGACACATGATTATTTATGGCACGGTCCATCGCTTTCAAATCAGGAATCACTAAGATTTTGAAGCCGCATATGCATCTTGCAAAACGCATACTTTTTGTGCTTAATTTGATTTTGCTAGCCTGTTCTTGGTTAGAATTGAAGTTTATATTTTGATTTTCCTTTTTTATGGTTACTTCACTTCTTTGTCTACTCTTACGATAACTTTGTGACTTTTCAACTGCATCATATATAAATTGTAGTGATAGTCATCAGACAGTCACAAACCTCGTAACACGAAGTATCTTCATCGAAGCCTTCAAGAGCATGTTAAAGGATCCCGCTCTTTTCTGAATAGAGCCACGTAACAAGATCACATAAAGCAGCATTTAAGAAAGATCCCGTATCGAAACCGTATAGAGCAACTGTAGTTACATAACCAAGACAACATATCTTTTTATTCTCTTTTCCGTCTATAAACTCGAATTATTGGGCAATAGGTGATTTATTTCAAAAGTATAATCATAACGGTAGACTGTCCCGTTTGCGGAAAAAGACTCAATAAACCAGAGAAGAAAATAGAAAACTCTGTCTTTTGCATAGGAACTTTCAAATGCCCCCAATGCGGCAACCGATTCAAAGCATCATGCTGAGCTTTTCAGAGTTTTAAAATAATAATGATTAACAAGATTTAATTTAGCAATAGAAATCAAACTCAATCGGTAAATTCTGTTTTTTTTACCGTTAGAAAATGTTAAAAATATGAAATAAAATTTAAGTGGCTTGATTATGGCGCGCTCGATTCGAGAAAAACTTTGGTTATTGCGTATTAGTTTGAGAACTTTGAAACGCGATTCATATGTTGTGTGAGTAATGGCTTGTTTGTTTTTGTTTCATCCAAGATAGGCAGCGCTTGTTCTAGTTCTCGGAAGTACTTTAATACTGTTTTACCGCGTAAGGTGATTTCGAAAACTATGCGTTCTTTTTTGATAGTTCGTTTTTCGATTAGGTCCTGTTTGATCAGGGAGTCTATGTATTCATTGAGTACGGTACAATTTATGTTGGCTTTGTACATGATGTGTGTCAACTTTAAAGGTCCCCGCTGGCCCAAAACGTTGAGGATATCGATGTACATTTCTAGTTTTGATCGTCTCATCTTTATTCCCTTCCCCTCATTCAACCATATATATTAGCATATTATGGGGCAGAATGTTATAAACATTACTATTTTGCTATTGTTTAATTCAAGCAATTTTGCTTTTTATTAACAAATCAAACATTATTATTTAATTATGAATTAAATTCTATGTTAACGAGAGAATGTTGATAGCAAATAATTGTGACTACACGCCTGAATAGGTCGTGACGAACCTTTTTCTTTCCGGGCTATATTGATTTCAAACGTGGCAATGAGACGCCAGAATTATTTGCCTGAATAGGTCATTGAACTCCCAGCATAGGCTACTTGCCATCTTGATTTTGTCAAACCTTTCAAAAATTTTATATCGGACAATTTCGTCTCAGTAAAAAGTCTAACCAGAGAAGGTCAATTGTATAGTGAGCGAGCATGACAAAGAAAGCATCCAAAAAATCCACTTAACTTCCAATCAGAGCAACAAGAGTGAATTGAGTTATAATAAAACAGAATTGTATACCATTCGATGCATATGCGGATCTGAAATCTTGGTCGTGCCAGATCTTAAAGCCATGGACAAGGCAGTACAAAATCATATTGCTGAGCACAAGCAAACTAAGGATGACCCAAGTAAACTTACTTGGTTAGAGGATTTCTTGACAGAGCAGGTTCTGATTGTAGCCAGCAAGATAAATCTGCCAAAATAATCGTTGACAATCACAGGCATCTGATTTATGCGGGGCAGAAAGGAAGAATTTAGTCATTCTTTTTAATAAAGAGAAGAAATCAGAAGATTATCACCGGTGAGAGGCGTTTTGTCGGAAAATTGGGTGTGAAGCAGATTGATGGTGGTGCCTGAGCATTCTTGATCAGGTGTGTTTGTGGGAAGCAGTTTGTGATTGTATCCTAGCAGTCACATCATTATTTATTGTCACAGTTACAATACAATGTATTAAGACATAATACATAGGTTGTTTAGAATGTTTGAGAAGTGCCTTAATGAATCACTAAACAAAATCAGCATAGGAAAAGGAAAACCGAAAGTAACGCATGCTATACCAGGGTCTAACAATTTTAATAGAAAAACATTTCTGGCCACATTATGTCTTTTAAGTATCATAATTCTCGGTGCAGTTATTGCTGATTTCGGTTCAAATAGAAGTGTTGTTGAAGCAAATTCTGTAGTAGCAATAGGCGCTGGGATTTACTGGGATCAAGCTTGCACCAACAGAACTCTTTCGTTCAACTGGGGATTAATAGAATCAAGTTCAAGCAATAATTTGACTGTTTATGTCAGAAACGAATGTAATTCAGCCGTCTCGTTAGAGTTGATTACAAAAACCTGGACTCCATCCACCACGTCGAAATACATTTCTCTAAACTGGAATTATACTGGACAAATTCTCAAAACAGGTGAGGTAATTCCACTAGAATTAACATTAAAAGTGGACCCGGCAATAGTTGATATTACAAATTTCAGCTTTGAAACAACGATAACTACGATAGAACAATAACACGGAGATTAACCTAATTATTTTTGAAAGAAGTATAACGTTCGTTTAACAAACAGATTCATACGCAAATATACAAAAATTTAGAAACCTTCAAGATTTTATTCCAAAGATGAATTATCTACTGTTTTGTTGCAGGTAACTTGTTTTTTCTTGATAGCTTTTTAATTTTTCTTTGAGTTTTCTATCGCGTTCTTTGTTTTCAAACACACGCAAGGGAGCAATCACGAGAACTGAAAGCATGCGCTCAATTTTCGTGATTAAGTTCAACAAGCCTTTCTCCTAAGTATTTGATTATTTGAAAGATTCAAAGTTCTTAAGGCAAGTTTCCAGGATGAGAAATACTTAATTTGGAAATATTCTCTTCTTTTCAGAATTGTTCTATATCTAATTATTGATGGATGTGTAGGACTTGACAAATTAGCGAAGCCTACTTTGCAAAAAGTTTTATCTTAAGTTTTAAGAGTAATTGTCCTGGGGGATTGGTTGCGCTGAAAATGAACGGAGTAATCAAAATTGTCATGTTACCTTTTCTTGTGTCCATCTTTCTTGTTGGACTATGCATGTCCTGGACCGACAAAAGAAAGAGCACTCAAACAAAAAAAGTCAGGATCAGTTGGCTCGGTTAGCTTAAACCAACGTGCTCAATTTTGTTGTTTCAGTATGTGACAACAATTTGTTATCGGTAATACGCTAAAGAAGCAATCCAACAAGCCAAAGACAGCGGGTTGGGTGCTACAAATAGAAGAAGGCGTTAACCTCGACCTTCTATCCTCATTCTATTTTTAGCTCATGGCTTGGTCAAATCAATCAAGTCTTTGATCCCTTCGAGTGATTTTGGGAACTTCA
Source organism: Candidatus Bathyarchaeota archaeon (assembly GCA_963741295.1). Lineage (GTDB taxonomy): Archaea > Thermoproteota > Bathyarchaeia > Bathyarchaeales > Bathycorpusculaceae > Bathycorpusculum. The sequence continues at coordinate 76,398 of CAVUHI010000002.1, read as the reverse complement.
GATTTGCATCTTTTCTATCTTAAATTTTTGTTGCCGATCAGCGAACTATTTTAATAGATATTCAAACACTGTTAGCGAGAACCCTAATGAAACATAGACAAATTGTTTTTGCAAAAGTCACTGGCCAATTTCTCTTCTTATTCGGTTTGTTATCTTGGTTTTATGGAATACTCTTTCAGTTTATTTTTCCAGAGTGGCTGACAGGTGGTCTATCGCATTTTACACCTTGGATTCGTGTAGACTCTTTTACAATAGTAAGTTTTGTAGCCGCCGCAATCGGTTTCCTCATGTGGAGATTAGCCAAAGAGTTGCCTACTTCAGTTTCAGAAAAAGGGAGCTAATGGCCACAAGGCTTACTCGATTATTTCGCACGAGCCAATCAATGATTCTTAACTCTGAGCGTTAATAATTCTGGCTGTGGATTTGTTATTTGTGTTCCTGTATCGGTATTCCTTCGATTGGAATTACAATTAACTCGACATTGTCTTGAGGAGCTATTGTACTTTTTATCGGTTTTTGTGTTTGTTTCACTTTTGGTTGTCTTGATCCCGTTATGAAAAGCGCCCAACCGACGATTAAGACAATTAAGAGAATTGGGGATAGTATTGCGGCTGTCAGTTTACTACGTTTTTTTCTGTTGGCAGGTTTTTTCATAGAGAGGACCCACTGCTATGCTGGTTACTTAACTATCATTACTTAACTGTTACTATATAAGTTTTATTCATTTCTAGTTCTTTAAAAAAAAGTCTTTTCGCACCATAAATAATGCTTTTCTACAACCATCAAAGAAGGTGTGGTCATGGACCACAGTAAGATTTGTAATATGGCGAATTCATCTTTTTTTGGAAACCGTTCTTACTAAAATTACTTGTAGTCGACCTACACTTTATGTGCAACCAAAACGGGAATAACTGCTCTTAACTCTACGAAATATTCCTTCAACAGATTTTGGCCTTTCTGTGTAATTCGATATTTCTTGTGAGCTTTTTCAAATGAAAACTCCCAGCTTGAAGCCACAAGTCCCCGTTTCTCTAGACGCCCAAGCTCAGGATATATTGAAGAAGCACCCAAATTAACACCGTACTTTTTTTGCATCATCTTTAGCATCGCATAACCATGTAAACCTTGACCCGAGGTTTCGTTTATAAGGTTGAGCATGATACTTTCGAGAATGGCTCCATGAAAAATTTTTCTGTTCATATTTATTTACTCCAAAGAACATATTTTTTTAAAATCAAAATTGACTAATGTATTAAGAGTGATGATTGACGATATAAGACCTTGCTGTAGCCTCGCCACTACAACAAGCAACCAACCAAAAAACACCTAATCAAAAACCTAAATCCGAATTCTATAATTTAGAACGCTAACTATCAGGGGTTGCGTGAATGCCTAATTTGGCAAAAAGGCTCTGAAAATGGCACATTTTGTTTGGAATTTTTGCGGTCATGTGTCTTGATTATTGATAGGTTTCAAATAAATTTGGACAATTCGGCAGTTAAGAAACGGCTGAATTCCTACGGAAGAGCCAGTTCTTCTCAAACGCACACAAATCCCACTCTGACTGAAAGAAGACCGTGATCTGCAAACATCCGCTCTCTTATTCTTCCTATTTAAATCAAATTTCCTACCGCCAAGCATCAATTACGGGTGGGAGAGATCGCTGAATTGCGATTTCTTCATTTAAAATGGGTGAAGTCGAAAGAACAAGAACAAGCCATATGCAACTTTTATTGAATCCTGAATCCGCAAGTTTTATTTTATAGTTATCTTTAGTTTTTCTTTTATTGTTTTTTTAGGAAGATTTATCTCTAGCACCCCATCGGACAAGTTGGCGTTGACTTCTTCTACCTTTATTTCTTCAGGTAGCTCAATTCTTCTGTAGAATGTTTTACATGCGCGTTCTTTGCATATGTAAAGTTGACCTTTCTCATCATATTTCCACCCTGCAGTGCCCGTTATCGCGATTGCATCATCTTGCACTTCAATTTCGATGTCTTCCTTCTTAAAGCCCGGCATCTCTGCGTTTAAGGTGTACTCTTTTTCTCCGTCTTTTAGATCTACTGTCGGGACCCTGATTTCTGGGACAAACGAGAATGCCTTAGCCCAATTAGCTGGAAAAAGAAGGTCTTCAAAATCGGTTCTGAATCGGGCAAAGGTATCGTCAAAGGCTTGCCAAAGGTCTTGTGGTTGAACTTGGGTTATGGCTGCTTGTTTTTTTGAGGGCTTTATAGATAATTTTGTTTCTTTCTTGATAATGGGTACTTCGTTCTTCAAAATTTCATGGTCCTTAACTGGTTTATTTTCTTTAGACATAAAAAACGCCTGTAACTACTTATCTATTTAAACGATTTATTCTTTGCTCTAGAGCGTAAGCAAGCCTCGAGTAGCCCATAAGGACGATCATTATCCTATGTCTCCTTCAAGCACTATTTCCTTTGAATTAACGGTTACTCCAAGATATGGAATTGGGATTCGGAGGATAATTTTAGCTGGACCAACGCTGCCGCTGACAGGTAAGTTAATTGAAGCAAGTGGACTTGGCCCCCAATTCTGCGATGTGGGGCTTGGTCCTATCAAAGGATCGGTTAGTTCGAATATCGGTGCTTGGCTGCTGAAGATACATTCAAGAAGCCGAGCGCTAAGTGGATTAAGCTGCTAATATCGGGTTAGACCTATTCCACCCTAACCTTTGCTCTTGATGGTGGGCTCACGGATAAATCCACTTGACATTAATTTTCTCCTAGAAGATACAAACTCAATTGTCCATTAAAAACAATAAAATAATTGTCTAAGGCTTGAAAATAACTAAGATTTTTCATTCTTTATCCTCTTCAATGCATTAAGCCGAATCTTTTTGCATACTTTTCTATTTCTGACCTGTAATAATCGCTCTTTATCTGAAGCTGATAATGATTGGGCATTCTTTGTGACAAGCTGACAAAAGAGGGATCTACTATGTTGACAGCAATTAATTCCTTCAAAAGAGCCATAGCCTCTGCCCTATCCATGAAAGTTTCCCCTAAGTCCCATTAGGACGTACAATGCTTTTAAAGCTATGCCAAATCTTCCTAAACAGTTATCCTAAGATATAAAATTAATAAAATTAATTAATCAACAGTGCTTGAACACGAATAGCGGATAGGCAGCGGTATTTTTTTTCTGCGGATAAACCAATTGAATCCAGCCTAAAGCTGACAACTCAGAAAATAACTGCGGATAACTAATAATTTCCCTTCCGGTGCATCTATAAACCATATTTTGAGAGCGTATTTCGCCCGATTGTTATTGCTCTTTTTCAAAGAACAGAAATATCGTGCGATTCTTAGCAAGGAGTTTGTTTCTTATGAAGTTAACAAAAACGTCCTGAAATATGGTTAATGGTATTTCTGAGATAGCAAATCTTTTAAGTATCTTGGTATAGCAAGACATGACATACAATACAAACTAAAAAGGAAGTGACAGATATTGGATCGCTCATATATACTACCGTGCCAAAAAGGCGACTTTAGCAGTTGCGAAGGATGCCCAAAAGATGACTGCCATTCAAAACATTACCCAGGCATGGAACTACAACAAATTTACTCATAATTTAATGTCACACTGCATTCAGCCTACTGTAAGAAACTAAGGAATACGCAGAAAGGCAGCAAAACACTGCAAAACCTTGACTTCTGAGAAGGATCGCTATACCATTCGCATTGGTGTAAGATCTTTCTTAATGCCCTTTGCTTAGAAAGAATAGTATTTAGTGTATCAACTAAGTACTGACTTTGTCAGAATTTCAAGGCCAGCTCTTCTTTGAAGATTTAATATACTTACCGATAAAGACTTTGTTGACTCAGAACTTCAGCCAAGATTTCTTTGCGTCGCTCTTTGCGGTTCTTCTTTTGATTCTTCATGGCTAAGAAGAATATTTTCTTGCGAAAATAAAAGCTTTATTCCGTTTTCTGCTATGATTTTTTATAACTTTAGATTGGCCTGCTCAGTATAGACCGTTGGATATTTAACACGGGCTGCTTTGAAGATGTGGCTGCATTTATCACAAGAAAAGTATTTCAATGAGAAAAAATCGCTTTCATGACTACTTTTTAGTTTAGCGTTTTCTTTTTGGCATCTTGGACATTTGACCATTTGAACTGCATCTTTAAGACGAGGGTTTACATAGGACGATAAAAGGGTTCTGTGCCGTAGAAGACAATTTCTTGCCGAATATGTATGAAAAACCACATATTCCACAGGTGTAACAGTTAATTCTTGGGCCGGCAAAGACTAATATTCAATCTGCGAAATCTTAATCGTCAATTATAGTAACTCTAACTTGCAGTTTTAAAACGAGTAACCGTTTGGATACGTTATAATCATTTTTGATATTGAAATTTTATTATTGATGTTTCTAAATGCTGATTGATATTCTTTTAATATGTGACCCAATTTAAGGCGAATCCACCATTCAAAATGAGTCGTTTCGATCTGACTATCAGGGGTGTCGTACTGAACTCAATCTGCCTAACAAAAAAGGTTCTAATTATGTGGCAACTACCGGATAAAGGCAATATTTCATAATTTTTCTATTTACAGCCCATAACAATAAGATTTACGCTAAAATTTTGTCTACCTCGCCAAACTATACGGGGAGTCTAATAACATCCTGATTAACCATATACCTCTAATAAACCACCCAATAATCTACATGTATGCAAACTCCTAAACTGCCTAAACCTTTCACAATAGTTCTGTTTCCCGTCTAATAGTTAAGTGATTCAGGAGGGAAAAAAATTAGTTCATTTATCCTTGTTTGAACCATCTGCAATGGCTCTTGACCGGGCTTTCCTCCGAAATCTCGTGTTTTAGCCTAAAAAGCCAAGATTTCTGATTTCAGACTTTCACTATTCAACAAAGGGTGAAGTCTCATTTATGGTTTCTAGGATGACTTTTAGAATTTCCTGCGTGAGGTTATCCCTAGTTAGTATCTGTCCACTTAACTTTCTATGCTCAACTAAATGATTCTCCAATGCTTTATCCATTTCACGTAAATCTGGAACGACTAGAATTTCAACTCCACATGAACAACAAAAAACGGGCATTTTTCCATGAATTCCATCTTCATGACTTTCTGATTTAGAGCTTACTTTCTTTTGTTGATCTCTAATTATGTTTATCACCTATGTCGTCTTAAGATTCGTTTATCGCAAGATAATGTTTTTTACAATGTCAACTTCGCTTGTCTTGTGTAGAAGGCTTCGCAAGCTTGCAAAGTTAAGTTGACAAATCTCGTTATTTCTACTTCTTAACAAACCTTTTCTAATAACTTGGCTAACTAAAGAAACGGGTTATTGGTTGTGACCGGTTACTCCTATTCTCCCTTGCGGAAATACTCACAACCATAACCCCGCTCCAAACAATTGTGTAGCTTGAAGTTCAAATGTTTCACCATCGAGAATCCACCCCTCTTTAAGAAACTGTTGTCAATAGCAAAAGGAATCTTGAAGGGAAATCTAACGCTTCAGTTTAACGCTTGCTTTGAAGGTTTAACTTTAAAGAATGTCAAAACTCCAACACCACGCTCGGTTAGTACATATCTCATATTTGCGCCCGTTGTTTCCCCTATTATAATTTTGCTTTCTGAAAGAAAATCGAGAGCTTGTTTCAAAACGATTGGGTTAAGGTTTCTCATGGAAGAACTCATTTGATTAATCGTCTAAGGGCCGTATTCATTAAGTAACTGGGTGATTTCTATATATTGCATTAGCAAGCTAGCGGGCATATGCATGAAACTCTTATCTCATGAATTTACTGCAAGAAAAATATAAATCTTACCAAGACTCTTAACACAGAAGAGTTATGTTTCATTATTTGCCATAAATGCAATTTTAATCATAACCTTTTGAGTTAATTGTTCCTCTATTCTGCTATATTCGCCTTTTGCTTTATTAGGATCTGTCTCTTTCATTTCATGAATTATCGCGTGAGTTTCAATGCAACGGGTCATTTCTTCCAGATCTGGAATAACGAGTATCTCCTCGCCACATTCACACAAAACTATCGGTAAATCTTTTCCAAAACTGTGATTCTGTTTCATTAGCTTACAATTAACCTCCCTGAACATAATATTAAAATATTTTCCATTAAAATAACAGAAAAAACATTCGTTTTTACATAATGTTGAGGCGCGATAAAGCGCCGAAAAGTCAGAATTACCGTGGATTAAGCCTAAGCTTGTATACGCGCGGTAATCTACTATGTTCTAACGAGGGATTGCAAATTAAGAATGCCCCACCTCAATAGGATAAGGACCGATAAAGACCAAGAGAATACCACATTGACCAAATTGAAATAAGGTTTAGTCCTTTAGTACCTGAAATTGCAAATTGTTATGGTTGTCAAATGAATCCAGCTACGTTCCAGAGTTGGATAGTTTTAGGCAATATCATTACAGATCGACTCAAGAACGTGATTCATTTGCGTTTTTTCTTTATCGGTAATTCGGTTCATTCGCAAAACAAAAATCATTAGACAAATGAAAACAAGTGCCATGATTGAACCTGCAATGGTTCTTTCTATAGAACTTTGAGATTTGTAAAACCAAATTGCAAAAAGAATTTCTGCCACCAAAAGCATTACTGCAAGAAGTGAATAGGGACCTGATATTTTGGTTGGGTCAATTCTGTTTCTTTGGTAGATAATTCTTGCCAAGATAATTTCACCTTAAGAAACCAAGCTTGCGAGGTTGCCTATTACATTGATTGACGAGATTTTCAATGTATTATCCGAGGTAAAATCTTTCTAGACTAGAAATGCTTTGGGTAATATTCCAAAATCAGTCTTTATATACTAAAATTGCTATATTTAGAGCAAAATTAATAGTTTTGGTACGCATAGAGACAGTTTTTGTCGATGTTCTGAGGGGGTGATTTCTAGGCTAGAATTGTTTTAGCGGGTATATTTCTGAGATAAAAAGTAAATTTACAAGATAATCTTGGCGGTTGCGGGAGCGGAACTTGAAATAAAATGAAGTTATCTAAGACTGTTCCTTCGAAGGTCCTTTGTCGATTAACCGTATACAGATAATTTTGTCTTCGTCGGCTTGCTTTGATTTCCAGTTGGCGGTTCCGAAGGCATTGCATCATTTCGTGAAGTTCTTTAGGAAAGTTCAAAGAAACCTGTTCGTACTGATAAACTCGTTTGCCATTCTTGTACCGTTTTATTATTTTACTAAATCGCAACTTCACCATGCAATTCACTTCATTTCTTACAAGTACCTTAAGAGGTTGTTTTGGTTTTTTCCTACAACTGCTTCATAGACCGATTGGGTTGTGTAGCCATCGAAGCTAAGCAAATTAGCTGCTGAGGCATAGAGTAAAGACAAGTACCTCTTTACGTCGGGGTTAGTACCTTCCTCTATGAGTTGAGCTGCTTTGACTCTTCGTTCATGCCGTTTATCTTCTGAATGGGTGAAAACAAACTTTACACTATTGCCCGCATGGACTTCGGAGCCTTCTTTAATTAGTTGCTCAGCCGCGATAACTTGGCTTACATGTTGCTTGTAGTGCTTGGGGTTTTTCGATAAATGCTTGGAAACAATCAAATCCCCAATAGGTACATCACCATCGAGCAGTTTCTTTCGATAAACCTTTACAACATTTAGAGCTTCGGGAATTTTCTTGCATAAACTCCGCAGAGTTGTTCGCCGCGGAAAATACATTAATCATTTCCATCTGGGCATCGTAAACAAATTGAGGGGTGTCATGTTTGCGTACTTCTATCCCTCGTACTTTTAGTTTTCCATTCTCCATAACCCCGTAGTAGCGGTTTAAAACGCCAATGTTTGGATGCATTTTCGAGGGCAAAAAAACAATCCATTTGTAGCGTCCCTCAAAATTCAATGGAACCCCGATGTCCTGGCTTACTTGTTTGCATAAGTCCTTGTATTCTTCAAGATCTGCGTTTTCTTTTTTCAGCCACAATGAATCCACGATTCCATGCAGCACCTCAAACCCTCGGCTCTCAGAAATCCGAGCAGCCCTAAGAAACGCATCCCTACCGAACGCACAAACGCCAATATGCCCATCGACCGTTCCAAACTTTGCGTTTCTATAACCCAAATACCCAAAACAAGTAACAAGAATCCACTTCAAAGCATTCTGTCGGTTATCGTACATCTCTTTAAGTTTTGGATTCATTACCTCTTCTTTTAATTGCTTATACTGCAATCGCTTGTTTACAACAAGTTTCAAGGCTTTAGGAACAACACCCATTCGTTTTTCGCATATGTTGTAGTTCAGTTCTGGGATTCGTAGGTGGGAGTCTGGGCAGCATTTGCAGAGAACGGTTTCAGCTGAGATGTTGTTGTTAACCATGAGGCTTGGATACATTGATGAAAAATCTACTTCGCCAGTGTTGTCGTGGATGCCTACTTTTGGTTCATAGACAAAGCCGCCTCGGTCTGCAACGAGGAGTTCGTAGGCTGATTTGAAGGCTTCAGGGATGCTTTTGTTTCTGGGAATCAAAATCTCTTGTTTAAATGCTTGGTAAAACTGCAGTGAAGACATGCTTGATCCGATTGATGAACGCGAAGAAGTGTGCAGGGGTGCTCTGCAGGTTCTTGCTATTTCGAATAATCCTTGGAAACTGCTTTCGTTTAGAATGAATGTGTTGCCTGCATCGATGTGTACTCTTCCATAGAGGCGTATTGTTGGGGCTTTGTAGAATGTACGTCCATAAGAAAAGAAGGTTTTTCCTTGCTGCGCTTTGGGCACAAATGGGACCTCATCTCTGCTTAAGATGAATTTCTCTGAAACCTCACTTACTATTGCACGCTGGAGGAGGTACGAGAAAAGGTAGGAGTCTCCGCCGTTTGTGACGATTATGTCTGGGTCAAGTTCCTTAACCATCTTACTTAATTGGAGGAGTTTTTCTGCTTCTTCGCCTGAGTCAATCGTAATTTGTTTTTCATCTTGCTCCAAAGTTATGCTCGCTATTGCGTCTTGAAGACTTGCTATCTTACCGCTCTTTGCAATTTCGATTTTCAGCTGCATTATTCTCAAGAGGAGGAAGAGCATAGTCTATGCTTTCAACCGAATCCATCAAAGTGTATTTTAAGCCTGATTTAGGTTTTCAACTTCTAAGAAAGCGAGCGGAAACAAATCATGCGATGAAAAAATAGGTTCTGTCGCCATGCAAATCGCAGTTGTGAACTTCAAGGCGCATGTAATCGCCTATTTTCAGGATTTGGTTGGTTAAGGATGATACTTTTCTGCAGTCTTTTAGAGTAATCTCTAAGACTCTGGTTTTTTCAGAATCTGTCGGCTGAGCGAATTTGTAGACAAAATTCCACTTTGCAATATCTGGGTTTGAATAGATTTTGCCGACCAGTTTTTCTTGGTCCTCTTTTTTGCCCGAAACGTAGATTTTGGGTTGAAACTTGTCCGTTAGCCTGATTCTTTGTCCATTTTCGCTTATGATCCAGACTGCCATCTCTCCAATGTCTGTTGGGTAAACATCGAATATCCAGCCGCGGATTTTAGGGCTGCCGCTTGACTGCATCCAAAGCCTTCTCTAATCGGCTAATCTTCACCTGCTGGGACTAAGCAGAATCGACATAACCATGGGTTCAAAAAGAATTGGATTGGTAGCGTTGCTTCCCGCTGACGCATAATTTCTGCATGCATCCATCAAAGCGTCAAAAGCTGCTTTATCCTCAATTCTTAATGTCTTTCTCAAAGCCCTTCCATCGGCTGATTTCATCTTCCAGAGCCATGCGGTAGGATTCAACTGTCTTGCCCATTATGCATTCGCCTCCGCAAAATCAGCCATAGTCAGGCTTTCATCTGGCAGTTCGACAGAGCCAGCACAGAGATAAGGGTGTTTTTCTAACGCTATTCTTCTGGCATAACTGTTTCTGCTTAAAGATAAAACAACGTTCGCTCTCGAACATGTTTGCTTGTGAAGAAAGTCATTTCTTGAGGATGCTTCGTGTTGAGGATATGTAGCGATTATTATTGTTTGGCTTTCTCTGGCAAAATTTGAAAGAAAAGTTGTAACATGGCTAAAGATTCTTTGAGTTTCAACTTCTGGAATGTCCTTGTCTAAGAAGAATCCGGCAATATCTGAGATTATCACTAGTTTAGCGTTGTAGTTTTGGATAGTCTCTTTTAGTTGATGAGTGATGAGTGCACTTGCTTGGTAGGCTGTGAAGGCTCTTGAAATGTAAATGTTATCTAAGACTTTTTTTGGGTTAAGATGGTGAATCTGGGCTAACTGGGCTATTTGGTAGAGTCTAAAGGTGTTTCCTCCATCGATAAAGATAACGTTGCTTTGCAATCCGCCTAGTTGAGTGGGAAGCTGTGCTTTTACGCACAGTAAGGATGTCAAAGATGAGGTAGATATCCCTGGAGAACCGCGAAATCGCCCAATGCGAATCCGGGAAAAATCTCGTTTAACGCTTCTTATGTTCAGCGGAAAAACCGGTTGAGATAGCATAGGCTTAATTATTATATTTTGATGTCAATATCATAATTCTCCTTTATGTTGAAGGATAGCAAAAGGCACTTTTGAGTTTTTAAACTGTCACTCCAAACGACTCAATTAGGCAGTAGGGTCTGTGGTGAAAGTGAAGCAAGATTCAGTTTTATCGCTGAAAGTGATCTTATATAGCGTTTCACTTAGAAATCATGAGAAAGAAAAAAATAGAACCTAAAAATGTTTTTAAGTGGGTATTTCGAGCTTTAGCTGATTTTTCAGCAATTTGTATCTGTTTCTGACAGTAACTTCGGTAACTCCAGCCGCTTCTGCAATGTCTTTTTGCGTTATCTTTTCGTTATTTTGGACACAAGCTATGTAGATTGCAGCTGCCGCCATACCCATAGGGTCTTTTCCTGATGAAAACCGTTTTTGCCTAGCTTCCCTAAGTATCGCGATAGCAGCCCTTGTGTTTTGCCTGATACTCTATTTTTTTCGGCAATTTTTGAAATAAATGTCAATGGGTCGGAAATTGGCATGTGAAAATCGAGTTCTTGCAGCATCAGCCTATAGCATCTTGAAACATCTTTCTTATCCACCAGACTTGCTTCAGCGATTTCGCGAAGTGTTTTGGGAGATCCACCTTTGCGGCAAGCAGCATAAAGTGCCGAGGCAGCGATTGCATTGATTGATCTTCCTCGAACTAAGCCTTTGTCAAGTGCTTTTCGGTAGATTAATGCAGCTTTTTCTCTTATCGGCGGTGAAATGCTTACTTTGCTCGATAAACGTTCAAGTTCAGCCATTGCTTGTGCAAGGTTTCGGTCTACAGATGAGTGCACTCGACTACGTATTTGCCATTTCCTAAGACGCCACATCTGCAGTCTTGTAGAGAGGGGTAGTTTTCTTCCAAATGCGTCTCTGTCTATTTGACTGATGGTTGTGGATAATCCTTTGTCATGAATCGAATATGAGGTGGGCATACCAACCCGGCTTCTTGAGGTTTTTTCTTGTTGTGTAAAAGCGCGCCATTCGGGGCCTTTATCCAACATCTGTTCGTAACAAACTAAGCCGCAGTCACCGCAGATAGTTTCGCCGGTATCATAGTCGTGAACGAGATTTTTGCTTGAACATTCTGGGCAATTATCAGCTAAGCCCTGTTGGGTTTTAGGGACTTCTTTATTCAAATTAATTTGGGTTATACTCATTCTTTTCAAACTCAATTTACTTGCCCAGATTCGTCACGTCATCATAAAATCCCATTTAAGGGAATAGAAAATGAATGATGTAATCTGCGCAATTAACTCAAAAGAAGATATGTGGCTTTTATATATGATTTTGTTTTTTAGACAATTAGATGGTGAAAGTCTAAAAAGAGTCAATGAATCAAAAGAGTTCAATATTTCGAACGTATGCTCATGAACCATTTCATCATATAGTAACGAAAGGTTAAATCCAAACTCAACAATAACAAAGCATTGAAAAAGTCAACCGGAAATGAAATTATGGACTTAGCGATCGAGCTTAAGAAACTTCAAAGCAAGCGTTTGACAACTCTCTACCAAAACAAACCTTTTGAAATTACCCAAGTTTCAAATGACCAAATAACTCTCAAAACCTCCAAAGAATCACATCACCCTATACCCATGAAAGAAATAAGACTTGCATGGAACCATTTAGAAAAATATAAAAAATTAACTCGATCAGAAGCTCGAGATTTGGGGGATTCTGAAATAAACCCTACTTACATAATGGCTATTCTCGCAAGCTTGCCCGGAGTAACTCACAATCTTAGCCCAATCATACTGAGGGTCCCTGAATAAAGCTTGTGACGGCTCTAGCTAATATTTAATATCAACTTGGAGTTTAGAACGTCAAAATTTTCTTCGAGGAATCGGGTTCTATTCGTGCGTCTCAAAGATGCTGTAAGGCTAAAATTGGTTGGTACAGAAACATCTTAGAACTGCTTGTTCCTTATGCGTTTTTGTGACACTGTCATCATCGACGAGTAGATAAACTGAATTAGTTTGCATCAGAGAAAAGCTTATCACAACTCTTCATGGGTTTTAACTCCATTCAATTCTATGAAGTCAAGGACTTAATGCTCTTCGATTGTATTCTTCACTTTCAATATCTCTTGAAAATTACTCTTTATCACGCTTTACAATAATGAAGCCTAAAACTATGAACCCAAAAGCAACCAAATATAAAAGCCCTATAACGAAAACTCTCAAAATCCCAAACCAATTAAATTGATTTATAACAAATGCTGGAAAGACTAATGAAATTATTGTCAAAATAACAGCGGGCACCAAGGCAACCATTCCGATACCAATTAAGTACAGTGAAACTTTGCCCATAGAAATCTATAGATTTTGAAATGATTTAACCTTTTACAAGAAAGCCAAATAAGCCGAATTTAGAAGAAGAAAAAATCGTTTCTTTCTTAAATCGCAATTTTTTCTTCTTTCAACTTGATTGAAAGAACAACAACACCCTAATTGCTATCTGTTGTTGTTCTCCCAATCAAGAGAAGAAACTATTTAACGGCTAGAAGAAGATTGCTGAATTGCTACTTCTTCTTTTAAAATGAGTTATAGGTTACAGGTGAAGTTCAGACTCAAGTTTGTTGATGCGTTCTATTGTTGGGTAAAGTTCATTTAGAGTCTTCGAAATCTCATCAACAATCCCGTTTAAAACGTAAGCAAAATCTTCCCGACTTCTCCTAATCACTTTACTAATTAAGTACTTGTTTGCCGTCAAGGGGGTTCCTTTGAGCTGTCTTGTCTCTTCAATAGCATTTTCGATACTTATCTTGGTACTGCCGTAAAGAGTGAGACACCATTGAAGAGACTGCAAATTTCTTATGTGATAGTGCCAAAAAGTGTCACAAAGGCAGTATCCCGTATCTTTGCGGTTGAGAGATTCAAACTCGTTCATTAATTCTCCATTCAGAAGCATTTCATAATATCTTATCCTATATTTGTGAGCTTGACTTCCAAAATTCAATCCTATCCTAATATCAACAGGTGTAAAGGTTACTCCAACACTTGCCCTATCAATGTGTGCTCTATTATCATTTGTTTCAAGCGTCACAAAAGGTAGCCATATCCCGCCAGTATTGGGAGTGAAGCCCGATATTTGTGCACCCCGCAATGAGGTCGTTAATCTTTTTTCTATTTCCAGATGCAAGGCTGGACACTTCTCATAGAGTTTATCGAAATTGTCAAAATCCGAATCAACGAGCTTCTCGTAATTCTCATTTGCAGACAGATTGCTTTGTTCTAAGAGTTGCTATGTCCTCGAATGTTCTATTTTTGAGTTCCTCATCTTGGTCCAAGCCCGCTTCAGTGCAAAGAAAATGCAAGATTTCTTGAGCTTTAGGATTAGCTTTTTTTGGGGCGGTTTGAGAATTGGTATTCATTAGGGAGTCATGAAAATCCACGTATTCTCTTAGTTTCTGGGCTGTTGTGGCATTTATGTGGCTTTTCTGCTCTAAGAAACGGATAACCTCATTGACTCGTATATCTCGGGGATTTTCTTTCTGAAACTTTGGAAATTTTAGCCCGGTCTGGATTAGTACCCTGTCGAAAGATACTGCACAAAGATACTCGTCTAAGCCTTGAGGTCCAACTGAATATTCCTTAAAACGTTGAAGTGCTAGGATGTAGCGAATCATAGCAATTGTATCTTGGTCAAAAACAAAAACCGACATATACACATTCTCCATATAACGCGACTTTGAATTGGCTTATTTTTGAATAGCTTAATTCAACTGCGCCTGAATTAAAAGTCTTTGTGCCGATTAGTTTCAGGTTCTGTCTAACATTTAGGTCTTTTAACAATAGTTTTCCTTTGCCAAAAATCAATGGATGAACAACAATCAGATATTCATCGATAAACCCCAGTTTTGCAAAAGTCGGCGCTGTGGTTGCGTCTCCTGCAACAACTAAGTTCTGAAGATTAAAGATCTTTAGAATTTTCTAAATTTAATGATGAATTTAGTTCCCTTGCCTTCTTGACTTTCAAAGGATACTGTGCCGTTCAAAGCTTCAACCAATCGTTTGACAACTGCTAAACCAAATCCTTGACCCTTAGCTTTGGTAGTCACCATCGGATTAAAAATTTTGGTTTTAAAATCATCCGGAATACCTACGCCGTTATCTTCGACCGAAATTTGAATTTTGTTTTCTTCTTCAAATCCGCTAATTCCTAATTTTCCTCCTTTAGGCATAGCTTGACTTGCATTAATAATTAAATTACTTAGAATACGCCTTAGGAGAGTAGGATCTGAATTGAATGTTAATGATTTGTCTATCTCTATTGAAAGTTTCAAGTTTTCTGGTAAAGCGATAGGTTGCAAAACATGTGCGACCAAATCAGACAAATTAATCTCTGTAAACTCTGGTTTTATGGGTCTTGAATAATCCTGCAAGTCAGCCACAATTTTGTTGATGTAGCTAATATTTTTCTCAATACTCTCTAGACTTTCAATGACGCCTTCTTTTGTATTACATTCCGGCATAGAAGTTATCTCATCTTTAAGCAAGAATACATCGTTAATCATCGCTTGGAGTGGATTGCGAATGTCATGCCCAACCATGCCTGCGGTAGCACCTATAGCTGATAAGCGTTTGGTTTTTTCCTCCTCCGTTTTATCTTCAACGATTATAATTATGCCTTGATTTG
The DNA here is from genome assembly GCA_963741295.1 of Candidatus Bathyarchaeota archaeon. Taxonomy (GTDB): domain Archaea; phylum Thermoproteota; class Bathyarchaeia; order Bathyarchaeales; family Bathycorpusculaceae; genus Bathycorpusculum. The sequence continues at coordinate 61,251 of CAVUHI010000002.1, read as the reverse complement.
AAGGGTAAGTAGAAATTTCAAAAATTGACTGAAATCCAGTTTCTCTGCTTATTGTATTCATCATAAAACGTACTGGTTTGTGTTGCTGTAAATCTTCAAAGTATGGTGTAATATCTACTGTGGCCATTTCAGGCAACACCTCGTAAACTTTTTTACCTAACGCATCCTCTGCTTTTACTTTTGTAACCTTTTCAGCGGCTTTATTCCAGTGAATAACGTTGAGTTCCCAATCCGTAGCTATGAAGGCTTCACCAAAACTTTCATACAACTCTCTATAGTTTTGCTCGCTATCAACTATCTTCTTTGTTCTTTCTACGACAAGTTTCTCTAAATTATTCGCGTATTCCTTAAGCATAACTTGCGCTTTTGCCAATGCTTCTTCAGCCATCTTACGTTCGGTAATATCTCTTAAGCCGCCTATAATGCGAATGACCTTTCCATGCTCGTCTTTAACCATTTTTGCGGTATCGTGAACAGTGATGTAGTTATCTTGTTTACATTTAATTCGATATTCAAGCAACTCATCTCTCCCACTTTTAACTGCCTCGCATGCGCTCTGTTTAGTTAAAGCATTATCATCTGGGTGTATTTGACTGAACCACCATCCAAAAGTTGCAGGTATCTCCCCTTGCTCATAACCAAGAATTTCTTCACCTCTAAAAATTTCAAACTTGTTATTTACCAAGTCAATTTCATAAACAAACACCTTTGCAGCTTCTGCCACTAGCCTAAACCTTTCCTCGCTATCACGTAATTCATTCTCAGTTTTCTTGCGCGCAGTAATATCGTAACCAACAACAAGTGAGGAGTATAGTTTACCTTTTTTGTAAACGGGCTTAACATAAAGAACTGTCCACAAATGTCGCCCATCCTTAGTGGTAACTTTGTATTCAACATCCTGATCTATGAATTCGCCCGCTAACCTTTTTCTAATTCTATCTTTAAGCAGCTCAGCACTTTCCGCTTCTAAAAGCTCAAATGGATTTATTGATAATAATTCTTCTCTTGAATATCCTGTCAACTTACACATTGCATCATTTACGGATTTAAAACGTGGACCAACATAATCTACTTCAAAGATTGCAGTTGGTGCATACTTTAGTAAATATCTGTAGTCTTCTTCCGCTTTCATGAGAGTTTTTGCGGTGCACTCCCGTTTTGTTAGCTTTTTCTCGGCTCTGTTACTATTTCCCATACTCTATTAACCCGCCAAAAGTGATTAGAATATCAACTAATGTAAGTCTGCATTCTTAAGTTATAAGACCTTCGTTTTCGATGCTATTAAGTTGTATGTGGATGGAAATTACTTAAAATAAGTTTGTCAGGGTTATATCTTCCGGAGATCGATTATTCCTACGTTCTAAAACTTATTGTCCTGTTTCTTTTCCTTGAATGCAATAGTACATTTTCTCTAAACCGTATTTGGCGTAGATGGGGCATGTTGGGCAGAGGCAAGATGAACTCTTTACTTTTTCTTTTGCTTTTTCCCTGGCACAAAAAAGTGAACCGGTTAGATTCGAGTTTTTGTAGGTGGGGCACACAGGACATTGGCAAAGTTTTTCGTTTTCTTCAATATCTGGAACTGAAATTGTCATACTACCACTCAAAAAAAGTATTTGTTAAGAGCTAATAACAATATGTGACTGCTTACTGGTAACAACAAAGAACTGTTTAAATCAAGATTACTTTAACTTTGATTAATGGCATTCTAATATTAAGATTTAATATCCAAATGAACTGGACGCGTCATACAATGACATGCTAATCGGGGTCAGAAAGGAATTGTTGAATTAGGCAATAGTATCGTCGAGATTGAACCTGAATTACATTGCGGTTGTTTTGCGGTCGCACAATGCAGACATGCAAACAAATATTTTACTTATTCTGGGAAAAAACCCCTCAGGCCACGTCAGATTAATTTTATGAATAAGGCACTCTACTTCTTATCCTCGTTTGAGCCCGTTAGTTCGCTTATTCGTTCATTAACAAGCCTTAACAGTTCCTCTCTAAGTTGTTCCCAATGCAAACCTTTCTCTATCAGGCACATTCTGTTGCCAAGTTCTTCATCTCCAAGAGTTTTAGTTATCCAAAACTGAAAGTCACCTCTTGGATAATGAAACTCAACAGAAACAACATCAACAACATCTAATTTCGCAGCAAAATCCATCAAGCTTGTAGCCGCCACGTTTGTGTAAATTCCAACATTGGACAAAACCGAAAGCTGTTTTCATAAGGGCACTGTACGCAGAACCCTTGAGGTATCAACTGTTTTTGAAACTTGACTCATACATTTCTCGCCTTCCTACCACTCCCATCAAAACCCATAAACTTTTGTTATTGCATCGTACCAGTCACACATTTATTTAATCTAAACATAAGGTGAAACATCGAAGGAACAGCAAGAAACTCTAATTTGGCGAATCTGAGTTAATAACAGCCGCTAATGGCTCTCGTTTTCTCTCCAGTCCAAATATTTTTAGCGCTCTGAACAAATGAAAAAAAAATAACAATGGAGGTGCCAGAAAAACCAGGGTGCCTTTGAAGAAAGCACGAAATAAAGAGGATTGAGGTTTGAAGAAGTCCAGTCAGAAGTCATCTTTAGAGTTTAAGATGGAAGGAGCCATTTCTCCGTATTTACAGAGGTAAAGCACCTATGAAGTGACCTATCAAGAATCCTGCAAGACCTGAAGTCAACCCGATTGCCGCCATCTGCAAGCCGCTTCTCCATAAAGAGCCCACAGTGGTCTTGGCTTCATATATTCCAATGCAGAATAACGCAGCTCCGCTGAAAATCACTGAGACTTCCGTTCCTAGGAGAATATTTTTTCCAACGAAAAGATATGGCAATAGAGGGATGAAAGATCCAAATATGGTGGAAGAGCCGACAATAAAGGCGCTTCGCCGAGCTTCAGACTTTTCAACCGGTCTAGATCGAGTTCGTAAGACATCATTAAATCAAGCGTAGCCTTCGGATTTTTAATTATGTGATCGGTCAAATCTTCAAGTTCATTCCCTTCGTAACCCCAGCGACGAAAGATTTGTCTCACTTCCTCTTTTTCAATTTCTGGAACATCTTTCATCTCTTGAGTTTCTCTATTGGCTTCTTTTAGATAGACTCGTCGCCTCGCCGAAGTCGAAGTGTAAGCAACAGCTCCCATCGATATAGATTCGGCTCCCAGAGCGGCGAGAGCGGCTACGAAGAAAATTCGGACATCAGTGGTTGCTGCCGTCAAGCCCAGGAGAATACCCAAAACATTTACCAGACCATCCTGACTTCCAAGAATAAAATTGGATAGAAGTGTGGGGCGTGAATGCCTTTCATTTTTGACTTTGGTCGGAGCATTCTTTGTCGGAACCTTGGTCTCGACTTTCTCTATACCTTGTTCAACCAAAAGCCATTTCTCCATATTTCTTTTTGTTTTACCCCCATATGATTCTTTCCTCAGCACTCATATGGTTGTCATTAAATTTTTTTTCCGATTCCTTCCAAAGTCACATTTTTTAGGGGTTCAAAATTTTGAACTAACCATTAGATTGGTTGATTTTCTCTCTTCGACTTTGGTAATTTGTTTGGGTCTTTCAGAAAATTCTGAAGGAAATCTTGAACATTTTCATGTAAATGGATAATCTTTTTTTGGTTTTCTTCTTTGGTTTGCGGTTTTGGTTGAAAATAACCTTGTTCAGTCATGTAAAACATTAGGCTTGAGAAATCTCCGGCCAGGGCGCAATCAACTTCTTTCTTTCCCGATTCTAAAAGAGCGTAATACCTGTGATGACCATCTAAAACTGCGTATACATCAAATTTTGGATGCTTAACAACGATTAAGGGTGCAATTTTCTCCCCGTTTTTGATCTTCTTCTTGTACATCTCTATGGCTTCCGGATCAACTTTTGTATCGGCGACTATTTTTTCTATTGGCAACCGTAGCAAGTACTTCTCGGGATTAGCAAACACGTCAATGTTAATTTCTCGTGCTCTATGCCCAGTCAACCGCATAATTCTTAATCTTAACGAATCCACGATATCTAAAACACGTTTTTCCAAAGCATCACGGCCCTAACAATATGGGTTATCAAAAGATATTGAATGAACTAACGGAATAATCATGATCAAATGTCCCCAACAATAGTAATTTCAATATATTTTGAAAAAACTCCTAATTTAACTCGGATTCTTAATAATATATCTGTTGCGGAAAATTCCGATAAAGCATTTTTAGTTTTCATTGGATCCTTTCGTGTTAATTTCGTAAAGCGCAAATCACGTTTGAAAATAAGTTATAACCCTTGGTAGATGCCAGCGCTGAACCTTCAATAAAACTGTTTATAGACCAGCTTTCAATTAATCATTTTAGGCATAACAGTTAATTGCCAGGCGATTTTCTCTGAGTAATCAAGATAGCCAAAACCATCAATCATTCTGGGGCGTTCCCACTTCTGAGCTTCTTCAGCAACTTCAGACGACACCAAAAGGCTTGACTGAAGATGAAGCTCGAAAAAAGACTCACAAAATATGGCTCTAATCTTCTTAAGCCCAAGAAAAGATCAGACACGCTAACGCTCCTGTTAACTCAATTTAAGAGTCCACTTATCCTCATCCTCATCTTTGCAGGTGCCTTGTCATTATATCTTGACGTATCTTCGGGTGTCTTGCCTACAAATGCAATCATTATCATAACGATCATCCTCATAAGCAGCCTCCTTGGATTCTGGCAGGAAAGAGGCGCAGCAAACGCTGTCGAAAAACTGCTGGCTATAGTTCAGACAAAAGCGACCGTATTTCGCGATGGAACCCAAAAGGAAATACCTGTTGAGGAAATTGTGCCAGGCGATGTCATTCACCTCAACGCTGGGGACCTGATACCTGGAGACTCAATAATTTTAGAATCAAAGGATCTCTTCGTTAACGAATCATCCTTGACTGGAGAAACTTTTCCAGCTGAAAAAACTGCTGGGACCCTGCCTCAAGCAACGTCACTTAGTCAGCGGACAAACAGTCTTTTCATGGGAACCAACGTTGTCAGTGGCGACGCCCAAGCTGTTATTGTAGGAACCGGGTTACAAACGGAGTTCGGTAAAGTCTCCGAACGCCTAAAACTCAGACCGCCTGAAACAGAGTTTGAACATGGCGTCCGGCATTTCGGTTATCTTCTCATGGAAGTAACGTTGGTGCTGGTAGTCGTCACTTTAGCTATAAACGTGTATTTTGCCCGTTCTGTACTGGATTCTCTTCTCTTTTCCTTAGCACTCGCAGTTGGACTCACCCCTCAACTGTTGCCCGCCATTATCAGCATTAACTTAGCTCACGGCGCCAAAATCATGGCAACCCAGAAAGTGATTGTTAAACGGCTCGCATCAATTGAGAACTTCGGCAGTATGAACGTACTCTGCTCCGACAAAACAGGAACCCTGACTGAAGGCATCATAAAAATACAATCGGTCCTTGACTTTAACGGTAACCCAAGCCAAAAAGCACAACTCTACGCTTACCTCAACGCTTCTTATCAGACCGGTTTTACGAATCCGATTGATGACGCCATTTGCAGCGCTCAAGTCGATGCGTCTGGATACACGAAGCTGGATGAAGTGCCGTATGATTTTATTCGAAAGCGACTAAGCATCTTAGTGTCAAAAGACAATAAGAATTTGATGGTCACCAAAGGCGCTCTGCAAAATGTACTTGACAGTATGCGCCTCGGTTGAAACTTCCGAAGCAACGATTGTTCCGATCTCTGGAGTTCAAAAACAGATCCAACAACGTTTCGAGGAACTGAGCAGCAAAGGATTTCGCGTCCTAGGGATAGCTTACAAAGACATCGGATCTGACAAACTCATCACCAAAGACAGTGAAGTCGGTATGACTTTCTTAGGATTCCTTGTTCTCTTTGATCCTGCCAAGCCTAAAATCGCCGAAACTATAAGCGATTTGAAGCGTCTTGGAATTTCCCTAAAGATAGTAACTGGAGACAACCGATTGGTTGCAGCCAGCATCAGTCAGCAAGTCGGGTTTCCAACTCCAAAAATCCTTGCAGGTCCAGATCTCCGCACCTTGAGTGATGAGGCATTGCTTCGACAAGTGAATGAAGTAAATGTTTTCGCAGAGGTAGAACCAAACCAGAAGGAACGTATCATTCTTGCGCTCAAGAAAGCTGGAAACGTAGTTGGCTACATGGGCGATGGAATCAACGATGCCTCCGCTCTTCACGCTGCTGATGTCGGTCTATCGGTTGACAGCGCCGTGGATGTTGCCAAAGAATCCGCAGATATTGTCTTGCTTGAAAAGGACCTAGGTGTGCTTGCAAATGGAGTGAAAGAAGGGAAGGAAAACCTTTGCTAATACCCTAAAGTACGTGTTCATGGCAACAAGCGCAAATTTCGGAAACATGTTCAGCATGGCAGGTGCATCCCTCTTTTTGTCATTTCTGCCTCTTTTGCCTGGGCAGATTTTGCTTACCAATCTGATGACGGATTTCCCAGAGACAACCATCGGCACAGATAATGTGGATAGTGAAATGGTTGAACAACCCCGGCGCTGGAACGTCGCCTTCATCCGCAATTTCATGATAGTTTTCGGAATCCTGAGTTCAGTGTTTGACTATCTTGCCTTTGGAGTACTTCTTTTTGTTCTGCACAGCGGTAGGGACCTGTTTAGGACTGGATGGTTTATAGAATCTGTTCTTTCTGCAAGTTTAATCGTGCTAGTTATTCGAAGCCGAAGACCATTCTTCAAAAGTTCTCCAGGAAAATATTTGCTATTTACCACCATAGTGATTGTTGGCGCCACACTTATCTTACCGTTCACTCCGCTTGGCAGACTATTTGGTTTTGTCCAGCCGTCGCTTTTGGTTCTTGTTTTGATGTCAATAATTGTCGTGTTCTACATAGTCTCGGGCGAAGTGGTGAAAAGAATTTTCTACAAGCGGGTAAAATTCTAAACACCTTAAAATAACGACAAACGAAATACTGGTCAAGGTTTATTGGTTTTTAGCCAAGCTGCAAATTAGCAATCGAAATTTTAGATAATATGAGAGCATTGGGTTTGAAGATATGGAAAATTGTTAGATTCGTAAATCCTTTTTTCAGTCAAATCTGTGATTTCATCAAATTCGCTTGTAAGGGCAATAGGTAGGTTTTGCAATATTTCAATTTAAGATTACTTGTTTATTTAAAAAAATGTGAGGCTTCTAAAAATAAGCCCTGAATTTAGAAGGTTAAATTCAAATCGATCTATGCTCTTTTAGTTATCACTACAATGATTCCAATTAATCCTCCCAACACAACTAGTAGTCCGCCTAGTCCTCCGCCGATGATTCCAACTATTATGAGTACGATTGCCCATACGAGAGTACTTGCGCTTCTAGCACCGATGATTGCAATAATTCCGCAAATTATAGAAATAATCCCAGCATATGCGAAAGCATAGAAACTAAAATGGACTATTGCCAATCCAGTGAAACCAATCAGATCCAATAATCCAAAGATTACTAGCAGTATTCCACCTATAAGGGCTAAAATGTATGCTATTCGAGAAATTGACGCGTCTGCCATATATGAATTCACCTCCCGTATCCAATAAATAAGGGATTTAGAACAGTTTGAAAGCAACATAATCCTGTATAGTGCAGTTTCAGTTTTTTTACATAAACTGAATTCTGTTCTGCATCAGGACTTAGTTAATGCTGCAAACAAAAATTCTACAATTACTCTTTGGTTTACCACGAATAAAAAGGTTAGCCCTAAGCTAAATTTATACAAAGTTGTAGCAGGTAAATCTTAACCGTCAATGTCCGAGCTGATGTTCCTACTAATCCTTGGAGAATTCGAAAAGATTAACTTAATTGAAAATCATCTTATTGAGACAATGTTGTCCCATTAAAAGAAAAAGTTGAGAAGGTGAATGTTATGAATGCTCTCTCTGCAGTTCTGGTTGGTTTAGGTTTTTGGCTAATCATAGATGGAGTTTTGAGCATCATTAAATATTCAAAGCAGAATTTTCCTGAACAACTGGTTAGAGCGATAAGGACAACCGTTGGAATCATAATAATCATTATTGGAATAGTTCAAAATTAAATAAATCCTACAGCCATGCTAATGTAACCATTATATTGTTTGGGCTAGAATAGGCCGGGAAAAAGTAAGGTTCTGAGGCTAATTACCTTTATTTTCATAAAATTACCCAGTATTAATTGCTCAGTCAGAAGTCGACGGTTGTTCTCATGAATCTTTCTACACATAGTCTTTGGCATAATTGTTGGAGCCTTATTGTTTGGAAGACCAGAAATAGCGCTAATGGTAGGAATCGGTTCTGCAATTAATGATCTTGACCGAGAACCGTTTTTTTTAGCAAAGCGTCCTTTCGACGCCGACAAATACGTCGCGCATTATTTCACAATTTCTTGTTTATCGGCATAGGGTACATTTTGCCATACATTTCTGTTGGAATAGTCGTTGTTGTTTTGGTCTCGTTGGGGATTCTGAGATTTTCTATTAGAGGTTTTTTCTGTAGACAGCAAGAAAGAGCCACTTATAGTCTAGAACTGCATGCTATGCTTTGGCGTTTCAAAAGACATTTGTGCGTACATGCAACGGGCATTTCGAGTTAATATCGTTTTTTGTACATTCAATTTGGATTTGAACGCAGCTTCAATTGGGAGATTTCATCTAATCATTTGTACGAAAAAGCGCAGTGATTAATTTTGCTTATCAGGTTTTTCGGGAGATCTCAATTGATTTCGTATGACGATGAAAAGCGCAAAAAATAAAACACCCGCTATAATGCCTGAAGTGATGCCCATAATGTACAATGCTTCCCACGCTGGCATAGAAGTGCTGAGGTACTTGAAGGACCCGATAAGTATGAACAAGGAGGCTGAACCTATAAATGAAATTCCCAGAGCCATCAAAACACTGCCAATTATGCTTATGATTATAAGTCTTTTGAGGCGTTTCTTGACAGAGGCTTCCGCTTCATTCATGAATTCTTTGAGGATGACTTTTATCTCACTTAGAATTGCTCCAATTATTTCCCTTAACGAAATCTTTTCCGACATCTAACAATTACGCCTCTTCCAACAGATCTACCTACCCTAAAAAATCGTGTTATTTACACGCGATAGTTGAGTAAAAATGTTTCAAGATTCTTATATTTATTTTAGCTTAGTCCCTATTTTAAGATTGTGACTGTGTGATTGCAACAACGTGTACTTAATAGTTGATGTAGTCATCCCTTACTTGTTTGGAGTTGCTGATATGAGTGCGATAGATCAAGTTATTCATTTTATTACCTCTGGAAGCATCGGCGGTATTCCACCTTTAGTTTTGATGATTATTCCATTTGTCATCGGACTTATCGTGGGCTACCTAGTCCACAAAATGTTAAAGATCGCCATTATAGCTGCCATCATACTGGTCGTGGTTGCTTATTTTGGGTTCTTCGGTTTAAGTCTTGGCGCCTTGAAAAACATTGCAGACACATACGGTCCTATTGCAATTCAATATGGGGTACTTCTCATGGGTATTCTACCGCTTGGTTTAGGACTCATCGTCGGTTTTGTTATCGGCTTCATATTATCATAAGCAAACATTCCCCCTATGGGAAAGCAACTGATAATCGGCGTAAAGGAGGTTTGAGATTATATCCTGTGTGTATTATCTGCGGGAACCTAACAAAAAACATAGTTCTGCAAAAAAGACAAAAAACAACCGACTCCAGTAACTACACTCAATCAATTAATTACTCCGTAAATCTATGTTTCCCACGCTCGAGATAGATTCTTGAAATGATAAAATCCCTAATGCCTCTATGGATAGTCATGAGTTCAACTATTTCTTGTGTAGCTTGCGTTATTTGAGTACCAAATAATCTGGTTACATCCAAGGAAAATACAAACACAAAAGTACCGATTATTATCTTTCAATAACATTTATTGAACCAAAATACCATATGATCAAATATGTAACCGCAGCACTTACAAGCCCCATAAGAAAAGATCTTATTCTAAAATAAAGTCGTTGCAATCAAGTAAAAAACAACAGATCCTTGATAACTGCCGTTTTTTCTACCTCATTTTCGGCTCCAGATTTATCATCACTCATTTTTTGGAGCATCCCTCTTGCGAAGTGGGCGTCTGATAAATGTAGCATCATTTTTGCATAACGGGTGTCGGATAAATCTGTGGAACTTGGGGGATTCAAGCTCTAGCAAAATTCTCTGTGCTATCTTGTCTATTTGATCATGTTATTTTATTTTCAAGTCTTTGGTTACTACATATACCCACCAAGAGATTTTAGCTTTTGAAATTTCTAAAATGATCCTATAAAAAGAGGCAAAGAAACCGAGGGGAGGCGAAATTGAATTAATGCCTTTCATAATTGAATCTTATAAAAACGTTACCGCGGATTATTGTTGGTATTAAGAGAAAATCAAAGGCTGGTAGAAAACCAATCAGATATTGGGTGACGAAATTTCACATGAAGACGAATTTTAATCAAGTGACACGAACTTCACAGAACCTATTTTAGAAAAATAATTAAGCTACTAGGTCTTCTGCTTGTTGATTTCCCGAGTTTTGTTTCTAACCAACAAAGATTGGATTTTTGAAATAAGAGTGACCTTGTTGCCGCCTTGATACAGTCACATATACTTAAGAAAGCTTGAACCCGCTAATAGATTGTTAAGGTGTAAGTCATGCGCAAAAAAGAAACACAGCAACCTCACACGTCGGGAGCGGCGTCATCTCAAGAGATACCAATTAGTGGAATAGAACCAAGCCAGATTCCTTGTCCAGACTGCGGCAAAACCTTCAAAACCCACTCAGAAATGGAGAGACACAGAGATACAACACACCACGAAACAAAAGGACACGAGGAATAACCACTAGTTCAAAAACAACATAATCAGCACATTCAAACAATATCTTGTCATTGCAGGTTCCAGTAACTCTTTTTATTAGAAATTAACTCGTTTTCTGTAGGTGCAATTCTTGGAAGAAAGCAACAATAAAGGCGAACTTCTAAAACGAATAAAAGCTGAAGCTGCAGGTTTAGATGTACTAAAACGACTAGAGGTTGAAGCTAAAGGTTCAGATGGAAAAATCAACGTTAAAGACCTAAGTGTTCCACTAGATATAGTTAGGATTAGCTTGGTTGAGGCTTCCAAAGAAATAACTAATCATTTGAAAATGGCTGATCGTTTACGAAAAGAAGCAAATGAAGAGGAGTGGCATAAAGAGTGCCATCGATTGTTTGATGAATGGTTCCGAAAGTGGTTTTAGAAAAAATGAATACAAAAAAGTTCTTTACGTTTCCCCATTGCTTCATTTGTTATCATAGTTACGTACTCCAAATGTCATATAGGAGTTTATCCAGATTTTGATGGATTGCTCAACTACATTGTAGTAATCCGAAGAAATCATAGGATAGAAATGAGAAATAACAATGTAGTGGAAGAAGATTATGAAAATAAAATTCTTAGGCGCAACACATCAAGTGACAGGATCAAGCTACCTACTGGAAACTGCTGAAATGAAAATCCTGGTTGATTGCGGAATGTATCAGGAACGAGATTACGCTCACAGAAACTGGGAGGCCTTCCCTATTCCTCCAGACCAGATCCAATATCTCCTCCTCACCCATGTTCACCAAGACCATTGCGGACTTATTCCTAAGCTTGTCAAAGACGGGTTTCACGGAGATATTCTGCTAACCGCTGCGTCTAAGGAATTGTTTCCTATTGTTATTTTGGATTCGGCTCGAATTCAAGAAGAAGACGCTGCCTTTAAGAAAAGCCGAAACGATAATGAAGAACAAAAGGAGCCCTATCCAGAAACTCCTTTATATACAGTCCAAGATGCAAAAAAGTGCTTTCCTCTCCTGAAAGCTGTGCCCTATGAAGAGTTTCTTCAGCTAAACAACCAAGTCAGGGTTTGTTTCCACGATGCAGGCCACATCCTTGGCTCAGCCATGATTGAGATCGTTTTTCAAGAAGAGAACGGATCGCGAAACATCATCTTTTCGGGCGATATCGGCCAGTTTGACTCGCCTCTACTCAACAACCCCACTGTATTTGATCGAGCAGATTACGTGGTCATGGAGTCCACATATGGAGATCGAAATCACGATAACCTACAAGATATCGATGATAAACTCAGTAAGACTATCAATGACACAGTAAAAGCTGGCGGAAACGTCATTATCCCCACCTTTGCTATTGAACGAGCCCAAGAACTCTTATACCATATTAGCTTGTTAGCGCGTGCAAAAAGAATTCCTTACATTGTTACGTTTCTCGATAGTCCTATAGCTGTCGAAATCACGAAGGTTTTTGAACAAAGCAAGAAGTATTTTGACAAGCAAACTCTGGATCTTTTCAAGGATGGTCAAACACCCTTTGATTTCCCAGGATTGAAACTCGTCGAATCTGTTGAAGGATCCAAAGCGATCAACCTGATTAAAGGGTCAACAATCATTATGTCTGGTTCGGGAATGATTACAGGAGGGCGAATTAAGCATCATCTGGTCAGAGAGATAACTCGTCCTGAATCCGCACTTATTTTCGTGGGATACCAAGCGATCGGAACTCTGGGACGGCAAATCTTGGATGGAGTTTCCCCCGTCAGTATTCTGGGTCAATCATATCCAGTGCTAATGAAGATCGAGAACATTAATGGTTTATCTGCGCATGCTGGCATGAATGATTTGGAGCGCTGGCTTAACAACTTCAAAGCTCCGCCAAAGCATGTTTTCTTGACTCATGGCGAAGAAGGACCGATCTTGAGCTTAGAGAACTATCTGCGTTTAAAGGGAGGATGGGAAGTGACCGCCCCAGTGTACCTAGAAGAATATGACCTCTGACTCCTGTAAATTGTGAGGCTTTTACTGATTAAAGTTTATTGTGCCAATGCGTTTTTTGAAGGATTTACTTATCAATTAAGGTTCACTTAACCTCTAATTTTTTCGATTAGCCGCTAAACCATAAATCGTTAAGGCCAATCCGATTATAGCCGCGACTCCCCCGCCAGCTGCCATAAACTGATCTTGAGCTACCTTATTTCGAACATCCGCAGAAAGAGATTGCGATATTTGACCAAACAAACCGCCGTACTGCTGCAAATCTGAATAGCCAAGCCAGAAAATCACAATACCGATAGCCAACAGGAAAACGCCGAATCCTAATGCTCCAGCTCTCATTTTTTCTGCCTCGCACCCGCCTTAATTTCAAGATAGGCATAAGCCGTCTTTATTACATAGGCTTGGGGGAAATACTTCTTGGTTTGTGGCTTTGAGTTCACTTATTCTAGTTTGCACCATCTTTAACAGTTCTTGTCTAAGATGTTCTCCGGAAATCTCTCGCTCTATAAAACACATTCTGCCTGCTAACACATCGTCTTTTAAAGTGTCGCGTATCCAAGCTTGGAAATCGCCTCGTGGATAATGAAACAAAATAGAGCTTTCATTTATGCTGTCCAATTTGGCTGCAAAATCTTGGAGGCTGATTGCAGAAACTTTTGAGTAAATTCCCTCTGCAGTGCAAAAAAAGAAAGCCTTCTCCTCGGGCACGTTGGATAAAATATTTGAAGCATCTTGATTTGTAGGATTTTTGCTCATTTTTAATCGCCTTTGTACATTAAACCTTCGTTAGGCTACGGTATATCCGTTTGTTGTTGGGTTTAGACAGTTACAATGATGCTAACAGTTCTTGACAAAACAAGTATACAGTTTGTATACTCCATTTGACCCTTAAAATAGTGGCTTGTTGTTTGTTAGTGCTCGATAGCAGTCACATATATTTAATAGAATGGCGGAGGCACCGTCTTTAGTGAGTTTTTATGAGTAAAGATGAAGTTAAAGGTAAACTCAAAAAAGAAGAAGGCAAAATCCGCGTTGGCGCGGGAAAAGTTACTGGCAACACTGGTCAAATAATTAAGGGCGAAGCAGAAAAAGTTAAAGGGAAAATCCAAGAAGACGTCGGCAAAGCCAAAAGAAAACTCTAACAAAACACCCGCTTTTCAACGCCTTTATAACCAGCCGAAAACTATTTTCAAGAAATCGAAAATTCTTAAGCAACTTTGAAGGCGTATAGTTCCTCTTTTTCTCTTTTCACATCAAGCATAACCATTACGAATGGTAAATATTTTGACTATTCAAACATAGAGACTTAAGCTGCTTCTGAATTTTTTTGATAAGAACTTAAGTTTAGAGTCAAAATTAAAATTTAATCCAACCAACACCACATATTTTTACATTTGATATAATGCAAAATAATTAATAGATAGTGCAAGCATATTTAGTAAATACTCCTTTGTTTGAGGGATACTATGCCAAACAAGCTTAACGGCGAATTTGCTGGAACTGGGATATATTCAATTTTGAAACTCGTTCCAGTAGGCGTAATTATTCTTGAAAGTCCGACTAGAAGAATAACATACGCCAACGACCGTGCCATCGACCTTTATGGTGCCAACCCTGTCGAGCTTGATGTCCTCAACCAGTCAACAAAAATTGTAAAGTTACTAAAACCGAATGGCGAAATTTATTTACCTGAAAACCTTCCAGCAAACCGTGCCCTAAATGGAGAAAAAATAATCAATGATGAAGCAATAATTGAAAGACCTGATGGTTCCAGAATACTTGTTTCTTCAACCTCAGCTCCACTGAAAAATGCAGAGGGTGAAATAATAGGGTCGGTTGCCATTTTTGAAGACATCACCGAAAAAAGAAACCTTGAAGAAAAACTCAACAAGCATATGGTTCATTTAGAGAAGCTTGTGTTAGAGCAAGTTAACCAGCTTAAGAACGCTGAAAGGTTGTCTGCGATTGGGCAAACCGCAGGCATGATTGGACATGACATAAGAAATCCACTTCAAGCCATACTTGGGCAAACATTCTTATTGAGAAATGATGTTGACTCTTTACCTTATTGCAAAGCTAAGGAGAGCCTAATTGAAAGCATTGATGGCATCGAAGAAAATCTTTCTTACATAAATAAAATCGTAAGCGACTTACAAGACTACGCCAAGCCTTCAAAACCGACTCTGCAAGTAATTGCTGTTGGAAAAATTGTTCAGGAAGTACTATCAAATGCGGGTATTCCAAGCACTGTCCAAGTTAGCCTTTCACTGGAAGATGATTCTCTAACACTAAATACAGACGCAACATACATCAAGAGAATATTAACAAATTTGATTTCTAATGCCATATAAGCTCTGCCTAACGGTGGAAAAATATCCATAAATATCAAACGTAAAGAAAACAAAGCTTTCTTAAGCATAAAAGATTCAGGAAACGGCATACCAATCGAAGTAAAAGACAAGATCTTCACTCCTTTGGTCACGACCAAACCTAAAGGTCAAGGTTTCGGTTTAGCCGTAGTTAAAAAACTAACAGAAGCATTAAACGGTTCTGTGACGTTTGAGAGCGAGTTAGGAAAAGGAACACAGTTTAACATTGAACTTCCCTTAAACGAATAGATAGAGTCATTGTATCGGAATCAAATTGCATTTTTTGTTCAATTAAAATATGAGAAGAAATGAAAAAAGTAGTTCTTATACTTTATATCTCAACATTTAGACCTATCTTAGGGACTAAGAGGTGCTTTGAGTTCTTGGTAGTGCCATCAATCGAGTCTGCTAAGATGGGAAAAGTGGATTTTAGAGAGCAAAAGCTGGCATGTATGCTTGCTAGAACCTGCCTTGAGATAGTAGTCTTTTGCTATTTGCACTCTGTAATCTCTTGAGAACTTTCCAACTCTTCCATTGTCCTGGAAATCGTTACTACATGTGCGACTGCTTGAACCATGCCAATTGGAAGGCATATACTAGAACTTCTGAACTTCTTCTTCATTCCAAGACTCTCAGCAGCATCACCAGTAAGTTTCACGTTCAAATACTTTATTTCCCAAGTCGCGGTGTCAATTTTTACTCCTTTTACTTCTCCAATAATATGTGCACCTGAAGTTACTACCTGTAAACCCACAATTTCTTCAAAATTTATCATATATTTCACGTATATTTATGTTGATTTGTTCTAAATATATGTGTTATCTTTTCAATTTCCTGTTGCGTGGGCGTTCAGGCTTAAGTGAAGATTCATTCAGCATAGATTCGTATTTTGTCAAAGTAAGTTTGTGAAATCACAGATCGATATCTACTACTTTTTTGGAAAAAGTTCAGAAAGCTCAACACTAGCTACGCATAATGCACTGTCAGCGCCACCGTAGTAAATCAGAAGTTGGCCGTCCATCATAACTTGTCCACAGCTGAAAACTACGTTAGGAACTTTTCCAAAGCGTTCATAATCTTCAGTCGGCGTCAGTATTGGCTCTTCGGATCGATAGAGAACTTGCTCAGGGTCATTCTTATCCAACAAGGCAACTCCTAAGGAGTAAACCCTGTCGACACTCACTCCATGATAGATTAGAAGCCAACCCTCATTTACTAACATGGGTGGTCCTGCAGCGCCCACTTTCCAAGAATCCCAACTTTTCTCACGTGGACCCAAGATGTATTTTAAACCATACCAACGGCGCAAGTCGTTGGAGCGCGCGATGCAAAGGTCAGGCTCTAACCGATGAAACATTACATAGTCGCCGTCGAACTTCTGGGGGAACAGCACTGCATCTTTGTTGTGGATCCCTGGGAATGCCAAAATTCTTTCGCCCCATTGCCACTTTCTTGCTAAGAAAATCTTCTGTGTTTATGGATGTTAAGGCAATTTGGTAGACTTGATGTTGAAAATGGTTTCCAAATGCGGTGTATGCCATAATTAGGGAATTGCCAAAGAGACTTAACCTTGGGTCTTCGCAACCTTGATTTTCTGTGTCATTGGATGGGCTGAAAACAGGCAGGGGTAAACGTTCATCTATGTTATAGCCATCCGAAGAAGATGCTAATCCTATGCGTGAAATATTATCGGTGCCCATTGCTCTGTACAGAATGTGGACACGGTTGTTTGCTGCAAAGACTGCGGCATTGAAGACTAAACTTGATTCCCAAGCATGTGCGCCTATAGGCTCAAGTATAGGATTGTGCACGTAACGTTTCATTTGTGTGTCTCTCCGGTTGTACTCTTGTTTTGAAGTTAGAGTCCGCTTAGCTCATCTAATATATGTCTAACGGATATCAGGCCAACTAGTTTTCCATCTGTGTCAATTACTGGGAGATGCCGAACTTTCGAGGATGTAATAATGCTTTTTGCTTCTTGAAAAATTGAATCTTCTTTAACAGTAAAAGGGTTTTTAGTCATGATTTTTTCAAGCGGTGCATCCAAAGGCACATTTTGCGCCACGACCCTAATAGCGTCTCGTTCAGTGAAGATACCTATACATTGATTCGAATCGTTGATAATCACTACTGACCCTACGTGCCTTTTGAAAAGGAGATCAATTGCCTCTTTAGCAGGGACGTTTCCATTTGCAGTAACTACGTCTTTTAACATTAAATCGCGGGTCATCATCATATTTCATAGTCTCCATCTTTAATCTGGGATTCCGGATTAATAAACGAAAGAGAATTGTTGCTACCTTAAAGAATTGTCAAAAAACTTTTGAATCATTTATAGTGTTCGCAACAGGTTCTCCTGTTGTTTTAATTCTTCGAGGTTAAGTCGAGCTTGGAGATAAGATATGGTTGATTCGGCACCTTTATTTTGATTTAATCCTTCAGGAGTTATTCCATCGCAGCAGCTCCCGTTTTCTTGATTGTACAAAGTTAGACCTTGCAAGTTCCTGCCGAAGAACCATTCAAAGGCTTCGTTAGCTGCTAGGAGGTAGCTTGTTTCGCTGGTGTTTCTAAAAGCTGCAATTGCTGCTTCTGTTGTACATGCTGCTTCAACAGATTGTTGGTCGTAGATTGCTCTTTCAGATCCTTTTTTATACCAACCGCGATTTCCTATAGGAACGAACACTCCGTTCATTGTTTGGGTATTTATTAGAAATTTCATGGATTTTGAGGCTACTTTTAGGAACCTATCTTCTCCTGTGGCTTCGTAGGCTAAGAAAAGCGAATGTGGTAATCGGGCATTGGAGTATGTAAGAATGGATTCAAACCAATCCCATCCTTGTGAAGATGCCAGTCTAAATTGTTCCGTTAATTGATCGGCGAGTGATATGATATTTAGTTTGATATTTTGGTCCTCTGGATGGGCCTTCTGATAATGAAACAATCCCATAATTGAATAAGCTTTGGCTCTTGGTGATGTAAAGCTGGAAGTCCAGCAAAAAAGTTTGTCGAAAACCTCTTTGGAGAGATTTTTTGTTTCTTCAGGCAATTTTGAGTTCAAGCAGTATCCACATGCCCAGAGTGTTCGGCCCATACAATCCTCAGATCCTATTTCATCCAGAAGCTGACGATCATAACTTAGGTAGTTGTGCATTTTACCGTCTGATCTCTGCAAGTAGAGCAATAGGCAAAGGTAAGTGTCAATCAGTTTCTTAATATTTGGATCGTTAAATAACATGAGGTAATTTGTAGTTGCAATAAGGGCTCTTGCGTTGTCATCTGTTGTGTATCCTTCTTTTTTGTTAGGTGTTGCATATTTCGAATGCTGGAGCATTCCTACATCATCGGTCATTGTTCTTACGAAATCTAAGTTTATTGGAAGAGTTTGCAACTTGACTCACTCGTTCTTCTCAGTTATTGTATTAATGAGATTTAGGTATTTTTTCGCTACGTTTTTCCAGAGGAAGCGTCTACTGTATTTGTATGCTTTTCTTTGAACCTCGCTGCGGAAATCCTCGTCTAAAAGTCTGTTTATACCTTCAGAAATCGAAGCTGAATCCTTAAATTTGCACAATATCCCTCTGTCGTTGGACAAGACCTCCGTGGCATGGTAATATGGAGTAGACACAACTGCTTTTCCAGCGCCAAGGGCGTAGATAAGGGTGCCACTGCTGATTTGGTTGGGAGAAATATAAGGAGTTATGTAAATGTCAGTTGCTTGAAGAAACTTGATTAGTTCACGTTTGGTAATGAATCTGTTTGTGAATCTGACGTGTTCTTCCAATCCGAGGTCACTAACAAGCATCGTTAATTCATTTCGGTATTTTTCACCCTCATGCTTTCTAACTTCAGGGTGAGTTTCTCCGATGATGAGATAAATTATTCGCGGTTCTTTCTTAATAACCTCGGGGAGAGCGTGAATAGCATATTCAATTCCTTTGCCGCTGCTTATTAAGCCGAAAGTGGATGCAACCAGGCGATCCTCTAGACCAAGAGATTCCTTGATTGATTTGTTGTTTGTGCAGTCAATGCTCGGGCAACCATGAGGAATAACAATGCATTTCTTGTAAGGTATTCCTTGGCGTTTAAGCATGTCGATTGCGGCGTGGGCTATTACAACAATTGCTTCGCTTCTTTGAACTATGTATTTTAGGACTTCGATCGCTTTTTTGTCAAAATTAGGCTGCACCGTATGAAGAGTTGTGATGACGGGTACTTTGACGTTATCTAAAAAGAGTTTAATGTGTTCACCATAGTCGCCTCCGTAGAGGCCGAACTCATGTTGAATAACTAATAACTTGATATTTGAAGAGTTAACGTATTCGGCTGCCTTCACGTAGTCTTCGGCATCATCTCGATCAATGTTCCATTTGACTCGTCTATCATAATCGTAAAGTGCGCCTTTTTCATTAATAGCAATTATAGAAGACTTAAAGCCAGATAAGTCGCTTATACCATCAATCAAGTCCTTTGTGAAGTTTGCAATACCACATTCTCTTGGAGGATAAGTGCTAAAATACCCGATGCGCTTTGCGTTGTTATCGAAAACGAGTTTTTGAACCATTTTAATAAGCTCACATTTTCTAATGTTAAATCAACCAAAAATTTCCTCTTTAGCAATTCAGGAGAGTTAAAGATTTCTCAAGATTAAAGCGACTGAAGTTATAGCGACGAAGTGAATAGGGGGAGTTTCTGGTTGAGGCTTTAAATTGTTGCTTTGCCTCTTTGAGTATTTACCTTTCCGACCTTAATGTTTGTTGTGTCTTCTCAACATCATTTTTATGAAGAAATAACGTTGAATACACGTTTTTTTCAGTAATCAGAGTTGTAAACTCTCTAGGTAAGCCATTTAAAACTTCAAGTTGTGACTGTGGGGTTCCAATCACGGAAGTTAATATGCTATTTTACCAATAATATATTCAATAATCTTAGTAAAGTGAACCTGTTTGAAAAAAAAATTAAGTGGGCAATGCCCTTGCGGTTATAGTTTTGGTACTTTCGATGACGAGAAAGATGCCATAGTCAATGTAAGATTGCACTTTAGTCGGTTTCACAAGGATTTTCTTCCTTTTGGAATTACTGATGCCGAAGCTTTGGATTTGTTAAAGAAAGGAATAAAGTATCGACAAAAATTAGTTTCCGCAAACAATTTTGGGTCCCTCAAGCAAAATCGCAAATTTGCTCAACAAGTACATTAATTTTAAAAACGGCATTGCAATTTTCACCTTAGATATGCGCTTGGATGCGAATGCAAAGGACGAAAAAGGAATCTCCCAGAAGGTGTGGACTTAGAAAATAGAAGTTTGTGGTGGACCGGGCCGGATTCGGACCGGCGACCTTCTGCACGTCAAGCAGATGTCCTAACCAGGCTAGACGACCGGTCCACACGTTTGCATCTTTTCCTATGCGCCCTTCCTATATAGGCGCTTCGTCTTGGATGCGTTGCAATACTTGATTTTCCAGCTTATATTAAACTATTTCCCAAAGGCTGTTTGCTATAACAGCAGTTTTAAAGCACCTTACACATATTATGTCTGATTGGGTAAGAGGCTATGGCTAACAACGACGAAGTGCTCTCTTTACTAGTCGAATTCATAAACAAAAACTCCAACGTCGTTGACGTTCAATGGGACCGTCGCATGAGCCCACGCTTACTCTTCAACCCATACTCAGAAAAATATGAAGATAGAAAAATCGTAGCCCACTATTTTTTACTTGCCGCCTCAATTCTTGATGATACCGTTGTTGGTTACCCTGAAAACGCGCGGATGCTTATGGTATACTTGCATGAAGCTTTTGGGAGCAATTTCTTCGAAATAAAAAAACCACATTTATTCGAAGAAGAAATCGTAAAAGCCGACTTCTACCATGACCTTGGACCAAACAAAAAGGCTGCTTCAGAAATTCTAGCTCAAATCAACTTATTCGTTAGGGAAAAAGCAGAAAGAAACATGCTGAAATACGCACAAAAATTCACTAAACCCAAAGACTTCATCGAAGACATGGCAAAAAACGTAACTGCCCTCAGTGGACCGCACAAGGACCGGGCTTGGATTTATTTGCGGTGGATGGTGCGCCCCCAGCCTGACCTGCAAATCTACGACCACCTCCTTCCCGAAGACCTCTACGTGCCCCTAACAAAAGAGAACGCCAACGTCGCAGCCAGTCTTGGCGTGATAAATTCGGCGTTACCATCTCTTTGGCGCGATGAACAAACAGCTGCAGAAGCCCGTCAGAAATTAACTGATTTTGCTAAACGCCTATTCCCAAAGGATCCAGCGAAGGTTGATTACCCATTTTTTCTGTTGGGGCGTTGGCTTAAACAAAAAACGCTCAACCGCTACACCCTCAAAACCGCCCTCGACTTTCTGGATCGCATGCAAAAAATCACGGGTCAATCTCAAGCGTACTATCAAAAGATGAGTCGTTACAAGAGCGGATGGGAGAAAAAAACTGCCCTAACCCTTCTGAGACTGCACATTCCTTATGGGTATGAAACCATCAGTTTTCCTTTGCCTGATGAAGTCTACACACCTGACTTTATCTTAGAAAAAACGGTTAATGGGCGAAAGATTGTTCTTGAACCCCATTTTGAAATGACAAAAAAACAGGCACGCAAATATGCGCTCTTCAAACGAACATATGGGCATAAATTCTTGCTTATTCTTCTGTTGAAAAACGATTTTATACCCATGTATCATCAACGAAAAATTTTAACTGACGACGTTTGCGATGATGTTTGGCCGATTGAATTCGTTCATCTGCTGGCGGAGAAGATTAGGCGAGGAACCTACGGCCAATAAACCATTTAATTAAGTGGCAAACCCTTGTAGGTGTGATTTGGTGTGGCGCAGGATAACTTTAAACCGCTTGTAGTTTGGCTCATCATTAGTGGGAAACCTGAAGAAGCTCTTGAGTTGCTTGCGAAAAACTTCAAAGTTAAGGTTCCTGCCCTCAAAGTAGGGTTACCGAAAGGACACAAGACAACGGCATTTGGCTGTTATACGTCGAAAAACCAGACTATCTCGGTTTTAAATAGTGATGTGTTGCTTAACCCCTTTGTTATTCTCCATGAATTCTATCACCATTTACGAAGCAAGTCTGTTGATAGGATGCATAAGGGCACTGAGGGTGGAGCTGATAAATTCGCGTTAGATTTCATAGCTGAATATCAATTGTTCGCAATAAGATCTCAGGGTTCTTTTTAGTAAAAATCTTCGTCTTTGCATTCTATTGGATCTGTTATTTCTATTTGTACTCTATCTCCGTTTGAATCGTACGCTGCAATACAACCTTTCCCCTCGAAGGGAGGACCCACAATAATCAGGACACGACCAAAGAAATAGTTCAAGTCTACGTGGCTTGGCGAAATGTTGCCTGATGGATGAGAGTGGATTGTTCCAACTAAGGAGTAGTCTCCCGCAAACATGTAGGGGTTAAAGTGGACGGCGTCTTCTTCGTGAGCGGCAAACGGCGCTAAAACCAAGTCGGTGATGCTGATTACGCCTTTCTTTTTTTTGCCCCGCAGCAGCAGAAAGCTTTCGCGTGGATAGAGTTCTTTGGCGCCTGCATAGACGGCGTCTAAAATGTTGCTTGGGATATGCACGGTTAGGTCTGCTGTCATGCAATCAACGGTTATGTTTGCGGGTTAAGTACTTTTTCCCAATGAACCGTTTGTTTGAGTTTCGGCAAACATTTAAGACACCGTGAACTAGAACTGTTGACTTGTATGTGCCGAGGTGGCAGAGTGGTTAACGCGCGGGCCTTGAGAGCCCGTGGACTCTCGAGTCCGCATGGGTTCGAATCCCATCCTCGGCGCTTACTATTGTGAGCTTCTTAGCTCATGTTTTGCTTTCATGAATTCTCAAGAAATTTACAGCCCTAACTGAATTAAAAGGCAGGGCTATTGCCTTGTTTCTGGGCAGAAACTTGATCAAAGGCAAACCTTAGCCTCCCGAGGATGAAAAGATACTCAAAGATTGGGCTAGCGTATGTGTCAGTGTTGATGCGCTTGTTTTCAGCTTTGAGGGGCAGTATACTAAGGAATGGTAATTGCAAGAAGATTGAGCGGTTAGGTTTAGAAGTAGTCGACGAAGAGAAAAAAAACGTTTCGACTACTACTTCTCTTGAGGTTATTTTACTAAGAGCTCTAACATTTTTTCCGCATCGTTTGTCGGTGGCATGCAGGTTTGGTCACGGCAAACGTAAGCGGTGGGTTTGCCATCGATTTTCTCGTAGATTAAAGTTGGATTGGACTTGGCTTTTTCAGGCGTCCACATCGTAACGGTTAAGTTAGGCAAATAATTTTTTCTTAAAGCCTCAAGAAACTTAACTGTACCTTTTTCAGATGGGTCGCCTACCAAAACAACGTTAGACGTTGGTCCAAGGGCAAACTCCAACCCCATAAGCATAAACGTGTGTCCAAGCGGCTGCATCTTAATTTCTTCGGAGAATGTCTTGAGCAGCTTGTTTGCATATGCCTCAAAGCTTGGTTCCCCGCTTAAACGCGCTAAACGCAGCAAATTGAGAAGAGCAACTGCGTTTCCCGAGGGCACAGCTCCATCGTAAGTTTGCTTAAGTCTGGGCACAGAATCATCCTCATCTTTGGCTGTGAAAAAGAATCCGCCGTTTTTCTCGTCCCAAAACTCTCCAATCATAGTTTTAGATAATTCTTTGGCCTCATGCAAGTATTTATTGTCGAAGTTTGCCTCGTAGAGTTCCAAAAGACCAAACACAAGGTAAGCGTAGTCATCCAAGAAACCATTGACTGCTTTTTCGCTTTTAGCGTATCGATGGTAGAGTTTACCATCGGCTGTTTTCATTTCTTTGAGTATAAACTCCGTTGTCCTTGTTGCTGCTTGCAGGTACGTGGGGTTGCCTAAAACCTGGTTTGCTCGAGCTAAAGCAGCAATCATTAATCCATTCCAATCAACCAGAATTTTATCATCTTTTGCTGGGTGGAGTCTTTTTTCTCGAGCTTGGAAAAGTTTGTCGGTTATTTTTGCAAGTTTAGCTATCAATTGGTCCATTGTTAGGTTAGATTCGGCTGCAACTTGTTCCAGAGGCACTGCAAGGTGGAGAATATTTTTTCCGGTTTTGCCATTTGGAGGTTCAAAATAGTTGCCTTCAGCTTTCACGCCGAAAAGCTTGATTGATAAATCCGCATCTTCCCCAGTGGCTTGCCTGACATCGTCGAGGGTCCAGAGGTAAAATTTCCCTTCTTTCCCTTCGCT
The DNA here is from genome assembly GCA_963741295.1 of Candidatus Bathyarchaeota archaeon. Lineage (GTDB taxonomy): Archaea > Thermoproteota > Bathyarchaeia > Bathyarchaeales > Bathycorpusculaceae > Bathycorpusculum. The sequence goes on along the minus strand of CAVUHI010000002.1, from coordinate 36,803 downwards.
GTCAGCATCCTCAGCAGAAAAAAATCCACCTTCGGGCGAAGCCAAGTCCCTTAGAACATACTCTAAAGTCTCTTTGGCAGTTATCTTGAATTTTGGGGCACCTAACGCTTGGTAAGCTTCAAGGTAAGCTAACGTCAATAGCGCTTGGTCGTAGAGCATCTTTTCAAAATGCGGAACTAGCCACTGCGCATCCGTGGAGTAACGGTGAAAGCCCAATCCAACTTGGTCAAAAATGCCCCCTAACCTCATAGCACGCAAGGTTTTCTCAACCATCGTCGATGCAGGTTTCACTTTTGATTGGTTCGCGTACCTTAACAGGAACAACAGGTTGTGCGGGGAAGGAAATTTGGGCGCTCTTCCGAATCCACCGTTTTCTTGGTCAAAACGCAGAAACAACTGTTCATAAGCATCATCAAGCGCACTCTTATCGATTTGATTTTCTGGTTCAGTTTGAACTTGGGCGGCGATTTGCTCTTTAAGTTCTTTTCCAATTGTTTCCATTTCTGCTTTTCTGGTTTGCCAAATTTCACCAATCTGGGGCACAAGACTTAACATGCCAACTGCGCCGTACCGATTGTCTTTTGGTATGTAGCTGGCAACGAAAAACGGGTTCTTGTCAGGAGACATTATCACATTTAGGGGCCACCCACAGTTTCGTCCCATCGATTGGCAAACCGCCATGTAAGCTGCGTCAAGATCGGGTCGTTCTTCACGGTCAACTTTAATGGAGACAAAGGTTCGGTTCATGAGTTCTGCTACTTGGTCGTCTTCAAAGCATTCTTTCTCCATAACATGGCACCAGTGGCACGTGGAGTAGCCGATTGAAACAAAGACTGGTTTATTCTCAGCTTTAGCCTTATCAAAAGCCTCTTGGCTCCATGGGTACCAATCAACAGGGTTGTAGGCATGCTGAAGCAGGTAGGGGCTTTTTTCTTTAATTAACCGATTCGGTCTTCTTTGTGTTTCGGAAGCGTTTTGCATTAGAAAGCAGTCTCCTAACTCTACAATGCGCTTAGAAGCTATTTAGCTGTTGACAAGAAAAAGAAAAAAATTTTAGTAATAGTATGTGGCGGTTACGGTTACTGTGTTTGTATCGCTCTGGTTTATGTTGCCGATGTTGACTTGAACTGGTCCTGGTAAGATTGGAAATATTGCGGTTCCTGATGTTCCTAATGTTTGGTTGAGGTCAAAGTTAACTCCTGAAAAACTGTATATTGCTTCAGCGTAGGTTGTGTTTGCGGTGGCTGTTGCCTGAACAACCACGTAGCCAGCGTAATCTAACTGGTCGTTCCAGAGGCTTGTAGTGCTGTTAGCGTTTTGGACGATACTTGTACCACTTGTACTTGAAGAGTAGAGAAGTCCTGACTGTTGAAGCTGGGCAATACTATTGGCTGCTACATAAGAGGCATTGAGGTCTGACAACTCCAAGTTTAACTGGCTTATTTGATCCATGTATGCTTGAGTTGTTCCAGAAACACTCGTTGAATTATTTGCTTGACTACTTTCTAGTTGAGAAATCCTTGCATTCAAATCGTTAATTGTGTTATCTTTCGTAGTTATCTGTGAATCGAGCGGTTGATAAATGGCTATAACGCCCACTAAACTGCCCGCCAGAATTACGCAGATAGCGATTAATGCGAAGACTAAGACTTTCGAGTTACCTTTCTTTTGAACAGTATTTTCTTGGTTCATAAGCTTTCATCTGTTTTCTAACCCCTTAGACATCTTGCGTATAAAAGATTTTTTCCAGATTAAGCCCAATACCTCTTAGAAAGGGAAAAGCAGACTTAACCTGCTAGTTAGTACCTTACGCTTAGGTAAAGCAACACCGACAGTGCAACAAGTTCAAAGAGTCCAGGGAGAAAAGCGAAAGGTCCAAGACCGTATGCTCTGAAGCTGAATAGTCCAGTTACAAATGGGTGTGACGCTATGTCTTTTAGCAGGAATGCTAACGCAAAAATTATCAATCCAATCGTGAAGGGAGAGCGGGTTTTATTGTAGATGTTTATGTATGATACGAGTACAATGACGAGCAAGGTAATGTTTATTGTTGAAACAATAGTGAAAGCCACATAGAAGTATTCAAAGTCACCTGGAATAAAGGAGCCTGGCGGCGGAGGTCGTCTTAATTGAAGAGGCGGCTCATGCAAAGCTACTAACGCCCAAAGAGCCGCTACGACTGCAACCGCTATTAAGACGGTGAGAATTAATCCGATTTTGAATCTATTGCTCATTTGTTTCTCCAACGTGTGTTTCTCCTTTTTCTACTTTTTCCCGATTTTCTTCGCAATCTCCTCAAACAGGATATAGTTATCTTCCATCATTTGAGAAAGAAAGTATGTTGCTCCATACCTGTCTCCAACAGAAGTTATGATTTTGTTCTTCTCTAAGACTTCCAGATGATGCCGCATGGTCTTATAATCCATCTTTAGTTGGGTTGCAAGCTGGTTTGCGTTCTGCGGAGATTCTTTTAGAGCTAAAATTATTTTTGCACGGGTCGGTCCGCCTCGTGTACCTGCAATCAGCCATCCTAGCAGGTATTTCAAGGAACGTGCATTTGCCGACATTTTTTAGTTCTCCGTGCGTTGGGAATTCTTCTTCAGATTTAATCGGACTTGGGTAATAAATGTGTGCTTTCAAACGTGGGATGATATGGGAATTGGGACTTAATTTGGGTGCAATCTTGAAAAATCTCTTAATAACAAAATGCCCACTTTTTTTTGAAACACAGGAGGTGAAAAACAGTATATGAACTCAAAAACTAAAGCCTTACTTCTACTTTCAATCATCGCAGTCGCGTTAGTTGCTGGATCACTAATTCTTGTTACCCAATCACTCGCTAAAGCAGACACAACTACGTCTGTTGAAACCGACCCTGAAGCGACCCCCTCATCTTCTATAAACGCCACATACAATAGCCCAATTAATTTAGGCGGATTCGGTAACGGACCAATGGCTATGGGCAAGGAACCTAGACCTGGTATAGGGCACCGAATGGATAGAGGTTTCGGAGGCGGATTTGGTCCTCAAACAATTCAGATAAGCGCTGACTTTACAGCCAATGTAACAGACATAGCCAAGAGCGACAGCGACGTGCAAGCGTTGATTACTCAAGGTTTCAACATAACATCCATCCGCCCAATAATCACAACGTCAATCGACGGCAACGGTAACATAACAACCAAAGCTTCAACCGCAAACGTACTCTTAGAAGGGAACAACGGTAGCCGATCGTTCATAATCGTTGACCTCTCACAAGCCAAAGTAACGAAGATCGTGACACTGACGGTGACAGAAATCGACAAATAAGCCATTTTTTTTAACCATTTTTTTATAAAAATTCCCTTTTTTTGTTTGTAGCGTATTAGCGATTGTAATTGGGGTGAGATTTGGGTAAGATTATGAAAAATTATTTAATAACACTTCGCGGTCACAGTGGGAATAAGCAGCCAGGAAGAGATTTGAATCAATCAAGGCCATAGCCCTGATAACTGCCCAATCGAATACCCCTTTCATTTCTCTTCTTGGTTGTTCTTCATAATAACAGAGGAAAGATGTTTCATGGGAATAATTAATAGAGCTATACGAAATATTTCAAGAAGAAAAATCCGAGCACTACTAGTAATTATTGCTTTAGGTTTTTCAATGGCAATTTTGGTTTCAATTCCTGCAGGCGTATTGGCTAATCAGCAGACAGCAAGCACGGCAGCCACAAATTTAAGCAACATCATCACTCAAACAAGCGCCGCAATTAATCAAACCTCAACTCAAATAGACTGTAACCTTGCGCCAAGTTTTTCGGGTTTCGGTTTCAGCGGTTTTGGCGCCAACTCTGGCGATAGCGGTTCTGGATCAGTTTTTCCTCCTCGTGGTAGTGCTGGTGCATCTGGCGGTGGCGGTTTTACACCTGGTCAATTCGGCGGCGGAACAATAGGCGGCCGATTTGGTGGCGGTGCCTTTAATGGTGGTCAATCAAATCCTATGAACGAGAGCTTATACAATGATATTAACACTGCAATTTCTGGCGTGGCAGCAGTTGAGCCTATACTACAAGCTTCTGAAGGGCAAAACGTGACCCGAGACCTATCTTTTAACGGATACTCACGAACCATCACGACTCTTGATGTCAAGTACACAATTGAAGGCATCCCACTGACTTCTAATTTGTTAGATAACTATCCTGTATTGCCGACAAACGTAACCAATGGAAGCAACTTACAGGCTGGCGATAGCGGGAAAGTGTTACTTAGCGAAAACAACTCAGCATACTTCAATGCTGGAGTAGGCGACACAATTACCATTTTAAACCAACCATTTACTGTTGTAGGCATCTATAGCCCAGCTTCCGTTTCGCAAACACAAACATTATTCATGAATCTATCCGACGCTCAAACAATAACTAACAACACAGGATACATAACAAGCCTCCAAGCGTTTGCTACAAACAGCGACGCTGTTACACAAGTAGCTAGCGCCATAAGCACATTACACCCTGAACTTACAGTTACTACTGACCAAACCCGACTAAATCAACTTCAAAACTTACAAACAACTTACAATAGTGAACTGGCAACTGCCCAAGCATCTAACAGCCAAACATATTCAACCGCCGTGGAAGAAATTGCCATAGTTGTTGTAGCGACAAGCTTGATAGTACTATTTGTTATGCTGTACACGGTCAAAGAGAGAACCAAAGAGATTGGCACGCTTAAAGCGATTGGTTTCAGCAACTCTGTTGTTATGAGCCAGTTTATGCTTGAGGGTATCTTGTTAAGCATAATTGCTGGTGTTGTTGGCATCGCAATAGGCAGCATAGCAGCACCCACGATTTCATCCCTTTTGCTTCCAAGCGTAGGCCTAGGTGGCGGAGCCGGTTCAGGTGCCATAGTCGTTTCAGGGACATCAAGAATCGGAGGATTATCAGTCGCAACTTTGAATCCTGAACTTATACTGATATTGTTCGGTGCATCAGTTCTACTTGGCGCTTTAGGCAGTTTATATCCCGCATGGAGAGCCGCAAAAATTCGACCAGCAGAGGCGATGAAGTATGAGTAAACCTGTACTGCAAATATCGAACCTTAACAAAACCTACATGCTTGGCAAACGCCCAGTCCAAGCCCTAACCAACCTGAACCTTCAAGTTAACCAGGGCGAATTCATAGCAATCATGGGACCATCAGGCTCCGGCAAAACAACGTTGCTCAACGTAATCGGCTGCATCGACAAAGCCACCAACGGCCAAGTCCTCCTAGACGGCATCGACGTCAGCAAAATGCCTGAAAACGAACTCTACAAAATCCGACGCGACAAAATGGGCTTCGTCTTCCAAACATTCAACCTACTCCCCTACCTAAACGCCCGCGAAAACGTCGAGTTACCCATGGAAGGCAAAATCAAATCCAAAGCCGATCGCAAAAAACGCGCAAGCGAGCTATTAGCCATGGTTGGATTGTCAGGAAGAGAAAACCACAGGCCACAACGACTAAGCGCTGGTGAGCAGCAACGCGTTGCCATCGCACGTTCATTAGCCAATAACCCCGCATTTATCCTCGCAGATGAGCCCACAGGCAACCTCGACAGCCAAAACAAACAGGAAATAATTAAACTCCTTGCAAACCTCAACCTAACGCAAGGCACCACCATCATCATGGTTACCCACGACAGCCAAGCCGCCAATCACACCGAGCGGATGCTGCTCCTTAAAGACGGCAAAATAATCAAGGAAAAAGAAGGCCTCCACCTTGCAAAGAAAAACAACAAGTGCCCCAACTGCGGAGCCGACATAAAACCCAGCGACAACGTATGCCCAATCTGCCAAAAATCTCTAACCATAACAGATGAACCTTTCTCATCGTAAACTCAAAAAAGTAAATAATTTTCAGCTTGAGGATTTCACTATGGAAACATTGCCCGTTCCTTCGCCTTAACCATCCTCGGCTCATCCATCACTTTAGGCGTCGACATCATAACCGCCATAAAAAACCAACGCATAACTAACACCAACGACCTCCTCAGCTATATAGAACAACACACTCTACCCGGACAAACCATAAACTTCACCATAATAAGGAACGGGCAACAACAAACCGTGCAGGTTACAATCGGGAAAACATAGAGCGAATGTGGGGTTGGTGTCTTTTCTGTACTTTGTATGTTAAAATTCTTTCCGTTGGAATCCGCCGCTGGTTGTAGACGCCCGATTTTTGCGTCGCTATTTTTATAAGCTCAGCGCTTGAATTACTTTTTTATGCAAGCTGAATTTGGAGTTATCGGTGGAACTGGTCTTTATGACCCTAAATTGCTCAAGAATGTTCAGGAAGTAACTGTTGATACGCCTTATGGTAAGCCTTCTGACGCCATAACTGTTGGTGAACTTGGCGGGAAAAATGTGGCGTTTTTGCCCCGGCATGGAAAACTGCATACAATTCGACCAACAGACATCAATGTGCGGGCTAACATTTTTGCCCTTAAACGGCTAGGCGTCAAACGGATTTTGGCGGCTTCCACAGTTGGTTCATTACGCGAGGATTATGCTCCTGGCGACATCGTTTTCGCCGACCAATTCATCGACCGCACCACCAGACGAGAACAATCCTTCTATACGCTCTCTGAAGCACGCGTCTGCCACATTTCCGTTGCGGAACCCATGTGCCCCCAACTTCACAAAGCCGTCATCGACGCGACGAAGAACCTTAAAATCAAGTTGCATGAAATTGGCACTTACGTCTGCATTGAAGGTCCACGTTTCTCCACTAAAGCGGAGTCGCGGATGTACCAGAAGTGGGGCGCTGATATAATTGGCATGACGATGGTTCCTGAAGTTGTTTTGGCAAGAGAAGCCGAAATATGTTACACCAACATCAGCACTGTTACCGATTATGATTGCTGGAAGGATCATGCCGTATGCGTTGATGATATCATAAATATCATGCGAACTGGCATCGAAAACGTTAAACAAATAATCGCGCAAACCATTGCAAAAACCCCAGCAGAATGTACTTGCAACTGCAATCAAGCGTTAAAGAGCGCATTTGCATAAGAGGAAAAAACATGATAAAAACCGATAAAACCATCGATTTGAAAAGTAAAATCCGTAGAATCCCCGAGTTCAAAGGTGTCGTCTTCTGGGACATCACCCCGCTCCTCAAAGACCCAGCCTGCTTTAAGGAATGCATAAAAAAACTCGCCGATCATTACCGAGGCAAAAAAATCGACATCATTGTCTCCAATGAAGCCAGAGGATTCATGGTTGGTGCTCCTTTGGCTTATGAATTGGGTGTAGGGTTTGTTCCTGTCCGCAAAAAAGGCAAACTTCCCTACAAGTGTGTGGAATTAGCCTACAAGAAAGAGTACGAATGCGACACAACCGAGATACATGAAGATGCCATCGAAAAAGGACAGAATGTCTTAATCATCGACGATTTGCTTGCTACCGGTGGAACAGCCAAAGCTAACGTTGAATTGGTTGAAAAGCTTGGTGGCAAAGTTATTGGTTTGGGTTTTCTCATCGAACTGGGCTACTTAGACGGCAGAAAATACCTCGGCGATAAACACGAAATCTTCTCGTTGATAAACTTGAAAACTACAAACGGATAAGCCGCTCAATCAATCTTTTTCTATTTTTTGTTGTAGTGGCATCACAGTAACGCACCTTTAATACTTATCTTGAGATAGATTAATCTAAGCAGTTTTTGAGGTGGAGTTTTTGGAAAGTATTTTTGTAGATACGGAAACGCAAGTAGGTAATGAATATTCAGAAGAAGATATTTTTGAGAAACCTAAACGTAGCGCTTTTGTTTTTATTACTACCGAATCTGATGCCGGCGATATGGCGCTTGAAGAATTAAGGAAAATTAGGGAAGTAAAAGAGGTTTATCTCGCTCATGGTGCATACGATCTCGTTGCCAAGGTCAGCGGTGAATCTTTTGATCATCTTCGCGAGATAACGCTCAGGCAGATAAAAAACCTAAGCAGCGTCAAATCAACATTAACTCTAACATTAGTCTAAACAACAATCATTTTTCTGTAAAACTGTGTATTTTGGGAAAATCATTTTTATTTATTAAAATGAAATCTGATTTCAGATAACACAATTTTTAGAATAAAAAATTTTTACTTCTTTACGAATACGTTATTGCTTATCTTGAACATCAATTCTTTCCCGAAGATAATTCAAATCCAGAATACTTTATAAAATCCCTCAAACAACTTAGTAGTAAGGACGTGAATTTTTGCCTAGCTATTTAGTTAATTCAGCCATATTAAAATCTGGAAAAGAACCCAAAGCATGTGCAGAAGGAGCAGTTAAGATGTTCGCGAAAGGAAAAATCAAAGGCATCGAATTGACGGCTTGCTACTGCTGCGTAACAGAAAGCAGAGTATCCTTCATATTCGATGGACCCAGCGAAGACGCCATACTTCATGTTGTTCAAGAGCAACTGGATATTCCCGTCGCATCAATTACAGAAGCGGAAAAAGTCTCAGTCATTCCATAAGGCTGCTTGCACAGCATTTTTTTTCTAATAAATTGAAGATAGCGGTAGCTACAGAAAAATGGATTCAGCCTTTTTTAGGTAAACCTCATAAACTCTGTCTGAAAAAAGTACAAACGTAACTCTTTCGAGCTTGTCTTCTTTTTCCAAAAATGATTTAACCGTGGCTAATGCAACGCTACTAGCTTCTTCAACTGGATAACCATATGCTCCTGTGCTAATGGAAGGAAACGCTATGGTTTTAAGACCCTTAGAAGCCGCGAGTTTTAGGGTATTGCGGTATGCCTGTTTCAAAAGTTCAGCTTCTATATGAAATCCTCCCAGCCAAACAGGCCCAACGGTGTGGATTACATATTTGGCTTTTAGGTTGCCGCCTGAAGTCATCACCGCTTTGCCTGTGGGTAATCCATCGGGCCATTCAGTTTTTCTTATGAGTTTGCATTCTTCAAGGATTTTTGTTCCGCCCTTACTGTGAATGGCTCCATCTACTCCGCCGCCTCCAAGCAGCGTCGAGTTAGCAGCGTTCACGATTGCATCAGCTTCTACGTCTGTTATGTCGCCTTTGATTAGTTCAACGGTAGCGTTTCCAACTTTAAATTCCATGAATACAATTTACTTCGGCTGGCTATTTAACTATGCAAGCAAAGACCACAACGCTGAACCCATAAAGTAAGCTCCAAAACCGATGAATACAGCAACACAAAAAAGAGCAATTCCGCTGTGAATGCGGTCAGTCCAGAACCGCTGCGACTTAAAAATCAACATTGCAACGACAGTGTACCAAACGAAATCAGTGAGCCAATGAACCCCAGCAAAAACTGAGAACCCTGCAAGTCCAAACAGTTTAGCATTCAAAATAAGGGTAGTGCCAATGGTTAACCACCACAGGATAAAGCCTGCGTTAGCCGCTGTTGTCCATGCTCCAGCAAGCACAGAATCTCGTCTTAAATCTACTTTTGCTTCTTCCTGTTTGTGCCTGTTTCGAAATGCTTGGATTCCCATAAAAACCATGAAGAAACCTCCAACCAAACCCACCGCAACTTGCACAATGCTCGGAATTGTAAATTGGCTTAATACGAAAAAAATTAGAAACATTAAGGGAAACTCTACGATCCCGTGGCCAACCGCTATCAAGGCGCCTGCTGTTTTACTTTTGGATGCCTTCTTTATCGTGACTGCAAAAAGTGGTCCAGGCATAAGAACTCCTGAAAGCGAAATTAACAGGACTGAAGCTAAGAACACATAGAAGTCAGTGATAAACTCCAAGCTTCAAGCCTCCCATCCATTTTTCAAGTTCGCGTGGTCGGCAATAAGGCTTCACATTCTTTATTAGCATTTGAAACGAAGAAAACTCTTAATGAAGACCTGCAATAGTAGCATATTAAAATCTAAATATGCTCTTGACGGTTGCTCACCTAAACGGATTACTCAAACACATTTTTACTTGGCTCTCGTGTTTTGGGCTTCAAAAGTCGAGTTTGCATTTCTACAATTTCAGCGCTATCCTTAGCAGTTACATAATTTTCAAGTAACGTTTGGTTTAACTCGAAAAATGTATGTCCCCAAGGAAAAATTAACAAAATATCCTCAGCTTCTTTCTTGAAACCCGCAATGTATAAGGCTGCTGCAATTGCTTCGACAGTTGTCAGTTTGGTTAACTTCCCATAATTCACCGGGTTGCCCGCAATCAGGATCGGTAAGCATCGGCTGGTTCCTTTAACTTGTTTTTCCATAACTTTCTGGGCATGTTCCCAACTGCAATCTAAAGCCGCTACCCCAAACTGCTCAAGTCTCTCCTTATCTGCAGGAGAAAACGCGATTTCGCCAAAAGGGTTTAGCACTATGGCTCGCTTAGGCAAGAACCTTGTACTTGTAACTATACGGGCAAGTCCTCGACGTTTAAGCCGTAATGCAGTGTTTTTTTTTGGGTCATCTTGGGCAGCGTGGTAAATGGTTATTCTAACAGGTAAGTCTGACTTTGGTTGTTCTGAGTCAGCTTCCATTTTGCTTGCGCACCTTCAAATGACTCATCGGATCCTCAAACACATGAGGTATCCAATCAATAATATCCGTTGCCATCATATGAAAGCCAATTTCATCTGCAACAAAGTCGCCTGCAGCACCGTTCACAAAGGCACCGGCGACAGCCGCCTCAAAAGGATCACCATTCTGAGCCATCAAACCCCCAACGATTCCCGTGAGAACATCTCCTGTTCCTCCAACGGTCATCCCCGGATTACCCGTGAAATTCAATTTTGAACGGTTTGCATCGCATATGATGTCAACTTTACCCTTAACGAGGATGGTGGCGTTGAGTTTTTTGGCAGTTTTCTGTATAGCCAAGATACGTTCATCCTGTTTTTCAGGCAATGCTTCTCCCGTAAGTATTTCGTATTCGCCTACATGGGGCGTTAATACCAGTGGAACCTTAAGTGGCCGCTTGAATTTTGCAAAAGCTTTCAGACCGTCAGCGTCCAAAAGCAACGGTTTCTTGGCTTTCTCAACCTCTTCCACACATGCTTTCACAAACTTCACGGTTTCGGGATTCAAGCCCAGCCCTGGTCCCAAGGCAACTGCGTCAACCATGCCTAAATAAGGTTTGATTGCTCCAATGTTTGCCGCGTTAAGGTTTTCTCCTTCAAGCTTTAAAGTAATCAAATCGGGGGACATTGAAGAAATGGCTACAGCCGTTTTTGTTGGAGCAGCAAGATAAACAATATCAACTCCTGTACGCATGGCGCCTAAGGAAACCAATGTAGGAGCGCCAGAGTAAACTTCGCTTCCGCCAATAACGAGTAAACGTCCAAAGTCTCCCTTGTGAGCTGATGGATTGCGCTTTTTAGTGACGAGCGACACGTCGCCTGGACCAGCAAACCGTTCCAGCTCAAATGGTAAACCAATGTCGACCACTTCGAGTTCGCCAATATATTTTTTGGCCCTATCCAGCCCCAGCTTTGCCTTGTGGAAGGTTATGGTTAAATCAGCTTTTACAGCAGTGTCTAACACTTCGCCTGTGTCTGAATCAATACCTGTAGGAACATCGACTGCAATCTTGAAGCCATTCAACGAGTTGATGTAGTTGACTACTTGTGCTATTGGTGGTTTCAGCTTTCCTTTTGTTCCGGTTCCAAGCAAAGCGTCGATGATTATACCTGCATCCACCTTGGGAATAATTGAACTATCAGAAACTTCTATCAAAGTGATTTTATCCCGAAGAGATTCAAGAATACCCCAGTTGCTAAGTGCAGCTTCATGGCTAATGTCTCGACTTCTTCCAACTAAAACTACAGTAACCTCAAAATTCTCAGCTAAAAGATGCCTAGCTGCAACGAATCCGTCGCCGCCATTTCCACCTAATCCGCAAAAAACCGTAGCTTTCTTGTTTTTTTGGAAACGTGTGATGGTTTCTTGGGCTACGCTGCGTCCAGCGTTCTCCATCAACTGAAGTAGGCTGACACCGAAGTATTGTGAGTTGACTTCCAAGGCACGCATTTCGCGGCTTGTAATGCTGGGGGTTTTGTTCTTTGTTTGCATATTGACGCCTGATTACTGTTATGGTTTGGTTTAAAGATAAGCATATCCTTGGATGTATACAAAAGCATCTCCCAAACAAAGAAAAAAGTTCAAACCCGTTCTGGCCGCTAAAAAATTGGAAAAGAATAGAAGTTCAACGAACCTTATATATTCATAGATTGCAATCTAAGCTAAAATAAAGAATCTCACAGTTATGCACAAGAGATAGTTTCAATTTTTGCTTTCAGTTCCAAAAATAATCGGTAAACGGAAAAAAAACTTTGGCTTAGTTCGATTGAATATAGGTTTTCTGAGAAACTGGTCGCAAGATCCATTTCAAGCACTTAACGCAGGTAACGGAGTAAGGTAAAATCTGTTGTTTGCATGATTTTCACCATTTTTTCAGCGTAAAATTTTTTTTAGTAGCCTTATTTCTTCTCAAGAAGAGCGTTTTGCTTTTTATGTTAAGTCTTTCTTTCAACTTGTTGGACAAGTTAACCTTTTAGGACGAGCAATCCCTTTGTTGTTAAGCGAAAAACTATCGAATGTAAATTTTTTACACTAAAGAGTTAAAACTATCCACGATTATAAATGTCAAAATAACTGAATTAACTATAATTTGCCATAGAGGAGTTTATTGTGCATCCACCACACTAACGAAGAACCCTGTCTCCAATCGAAAAAAACGCTAATCGCTAAAAATTGGTCCTGAAGTCCTAAAATCTGAACTTTAAAATTTAAAAAAATTACTTAGTTTTTGGTTTAATATTCTTTCCCTTGTACTCTCTTGAAATAATCATCGTTGAAGTAACGAGCACGTTTGGAACGTTTCTTATGCTTTCTGAAACGAACTCTTCCAGCTTTTCCAAATCTATCAATCGTCAAGCTTGCAATTACATCATATTCACCGAAAACAATGTCTGCTTCACTTAACTTCGCTTGAATTCGGTTAGTTTTTGGGCAACCTCTCTTTCGGTTCCTGAAGCCACTTTAAAGAGAACATACGCTAAAATTGCCAATTTTTTCACCATCAACAATAGTCTCATGAAGCTTAATTACCTTTCCATGACAGCAAAAACAAATGGCAAAAAAGTTTATCCATACCTTCACTTTAACTTAATTTAGTTTTAGCATAACTTCTAAAGAAACTATGATTTTAAAAATGGTGACTTGTTTGAGTAAAAACTATGTTATAAAAAACTCTGATGCCCTTTTAATCACCGACATCCAAAAAGATTTTTTGCCTGGCGGTGCCTTGCCATCGACGACGGCGACGAAATTATACCAGTCCTGAACGATTACATACAACGTTTTGTGGAAGCTAAAGGGCATGTTTTAGCCTCACGAGATTGGCACCCCCAAAACCATATTTCTTTTAAAGCACAGGGTGGTCCATGGCCACCACATTGTGTGCAAGAAACAGCTGGAGCAAAATTTAGCCCTGACCTTAAACTACCCACCCCACACAATCATTATTTCCAAAGGTACAAACCCTGAACGAGAAGCTTACTCAGCTTTTGACAGCACAAGCCTCGAACACGACTTAAGAACGCTGGGCGTTAAACGACTTTTTGTCGGTGGATTAGCAACCGATTACTGCGTTGTGAACACCGTTGTTGATGCTCGCAAACTTGGCTTTGAAATAGTCGTTCTCATGGATGCAACCTTAGGAATTAATGTTGAACCAGGCGACGTGGATAGAGCTATAGAAACGATGCAACAAAATGGAGCACAACAGGCAACTATTGAAGATTTTTCCGAAGCTGTTGATGTTTTACCCATAGAGGAAATGCAGCCAGATGCGTTGGAGGAGAAGCCTTCGCAGAAAGCTGAAGTTAAGAAGAAAGCGCGCATGCGGCCTAAAGGATCAGCAAAGCGGATTCGGACGGAGCGGAAAGGCTAAGTTTTTCCGAATTTAACCGAACCTTATATAGTCATGCAGTCGGGAAGTTGAAGGAAAAACTGCAAAGTGAACATCCAATATCTTCTCACCTTTTTTTGCCTCTCAAAGATGAATTCTGCTATAAAATGAATTTGAATTACCTTTAACAAGTGGACAGCAGTATGCGCAAGGCTTTTGGGGTTTGAATTTCGCTAAGATTGTTTGCAGAAAACGGATTTTAGGCTAAAAGTTTAGCGTTTTCATTAGTTTTGCCTGATTTTATGAACCTTTATTTTTGGTTTTTAGGCTGTAAGGCTGCTGTTGGCAATTTGTTTCGTTATTTTGTTTCTGGTTTCAGTCGCGAATTCATTTCGATCATGCGCTTTTTACAACAAATAATAAAAAAAGTCTATTCAGCCTTGGGTATTTAGCATTAAATTGTTAAATTTTCATGTTTCATTAGAATTTTTGTCTATCCGAAGAACGAAATCCAAAATCTTAACAATTATGGATTTCAAATTGCCAGGCAAACAAAATTTTATGTCTCGCCCATAACTTGGATAATAAATGTTCTTTCCCTTGGATAAACGTCGGTTTCAATAAAAAGCAGTGACTGCCAAGTCCCGAACTCAACCTTCCACTCAAGTATCGGTAGCGTCTTGTCCGGAGGAAGTAGCATCGATCGCAAATGCGAGTGCGCATTTGACGGATGCTGATACCGCCCACGTTTTGGCGCCAATTCTTCAAGAAAAACCTTGATGTCTTCGAGGAGGGCATCATCGTTTTCTGTTAGAACCAAAATGCCGGTCGCGTGTGGAGAAAAAACGTGAACGATGCCGTTTCTGATTCCTGAATCGAAGACTTCTTTTTGGACCTTTTCTGATAAATCTATAAAGTCGATTTCTCCTTGTGTGGAGAACTTGGTTGTTTTGTTGACTACTTTGAAATTTGACATTGGATCTATCCTCAGGGTTTGTATCGGTTTATTTCTGAAAAAGTTTTCAGAACTTAAAGGAAAAACTGTGTTTGGGTGATGCTTTTGTATACAAAAACTTTGAATTTTCAATTATTTTTTTTCCCTGTAAATCAAAAAGTTAATTCAACCACTGATCCTTGCTATCACCATACCGAATTTCATAGTTCTTCTAAAGACGCTATCAAATGAAGAAGTCTTTTCTTTTAATTTGGAAAAGTTTGGTTGATCTTCAGCTCAATGTTTCAAGTAAAGTCGGTTATTCTTAGTGTAGACGTTTTGCAAACAACATAATTTTCACCGATAACACTGATGGTTATTTTTTCAAAAAAACCACTACAAAATTGCGTAGATTAGGCCAGTATAACCCATGCAGTCTTGCTCAAAAAGAATCTAAAAATGATGCCGCCCTGACCTGGCAACAACTTAACTTTATCCTTGAAACACAAAACATCAAACACTCGCCTCACTCAACTGAGGTCTAACTCTAGCAACGATTTTATTGTCAAAGAGAAATTCCGCTAACTTAGCAGCCATTAAAAACTCAAACTCTGCACCAAAAAAAGTTTCCAGTTCTCAAAAGAAAGTGGTTAGAAAAAGCCATTTGTAAGGCTCAAGTGAGAGTTGGTGAGCTTATTTTTCTTTTCAGTACTTTCAGTGCGGCAGAAGTATGTCACGAAACAAAACTGGAAATTTGGGATAATAACTTAGAAAAAAAAGCTACAGAGCCAAAGATTTTTTCAAAACAGCTCCATGAGGTTTGTAAAAAAGCATTAAACGCTTGGCCTTTGTTTGCTCTATTGCGTTTTTCAGTTTGCAAGACAAAAGGCTAGGTCGCCTAAATACTGTTGGGAGAGTAGGAAAATTAGAGAAAAAGAAGCAATTTTGACACAAATCAGAAAAAATTTCTGCCACAAAATTTACGGGCTGCCGTTAAACGTTTTTTATCTAAATAACCTATATTTGAGCTTTTTTTAGATTAAACTTATGTTATTGTAGTTGTTTCGCTCCGAAATGCTGTTAATGCAAAAAACACTGATTTTTTTCTATGGAAACCATAATTTAATCGCTCAATTTAAGCCTAAAATAATGAAATACCTTCAATTAAGGCTTAATCACTTAGCCCCAAAGCAACTGGCATGGACATTACCGGAGCCTCATATAAGTACCTCCGAAAATCTCCATGCGAAGCCGAAGCCCATTTTTTCGGAGAGCCTTCGAGGAAAAACGACGTTTTTTACTAGAAATGCAAACTTTGCTAATTCTAGGCAAAAAATCTGTTCTGGAGCAATCATGATTTTTTTGTCATCTTTTGGCTTTTGTAAGTAACTTTGAACGAAATCTTTTTTCAGGCTTGTTTCCAGTTGGGGACTGAGCCAGTTTTTGCTTTTTTTTCTGCGATTGATTTTTGCTATTCTGTGCGTTTCTGTTTTTTGCAGAGCGTCTTGTTCATGTTTTTGGTCTGTAAGATAACATTGTTTTGGGCTCTCTTTCAGGTCAACGATGGCTTTTCAAGTGCTTATGGTAGTCTAAACGGCCATTATTTTCAAGTGGTGAATGTTGCAAGATACATCATTGGTGATTTTGGTTGTAGTGGTAATACATAAAATATTTATATTCACCAGCAGTCTCTGACCTCACCTTCGAAAGTTGTCGGATACAAAAGCATCCCCAAAACACACTTTTCAGATCTCTTAGGGAACAATTTTTTTATCTCAATAGCTTCAATAGATATATGCAAGAAAGGGACAGTCGTTGACTACTGAAATTGACCGCATCAGACTTAGGCGTTGGCGCAAAAGAGGATTCTATAGCGAAACCGTCTTAGTCAAACTCCTGCAGAAAAAAGGCTACAACGCTGTCCGCGTCCCCGTAAGCAACCCAAGCCTCAATCCCTTGCCTGACGTCATGGCACGCAAAGGCAAACATATGTACGCTTTCGAAGTAAAAAACGCCACCTACTATGCATACTTCCCAAGAATTCAGATCGACAAGCTCTTCCGTTTCCTTGACGAATTAATACCATCAGACAACGAAAACAAACACGCTGTAGTCGCAGCGCATCTGGGCAAACGGTGGCTGTTCAAAGAAATCAGCTGGACAGACTGGGAAAAAAACAAGCTCCCAGACAAGGTTAGAATCCTAAAGCGCGATAGAGGAAACCTCAACATCGACACAAGCTATCAGCAGTAGAGAGCCAAGTAAACGTACCACAAACTTATTACCTTAAAACAACCGACGCTTAATCAGAAAATGTAGGTAAACTTTAATGAACAAGATAGCTGACTAAAGGTTTCTACGTAGACCTTAGAAAAGACTTACGAATTGGGCAACATCAAAATTACAGTTTAAAAAGACACAAAAAGGATTTCACAGGCAAAATTCGTCGTGATATGAGGTCCTTTAGGGTCAGGAAAACCACCTTCTTAATATTATAAACGGTTTTGACAATCCTATTAAAGGAAAAAATCGTTGCCGATCGAGATTTAGCAGAAAAAGAAGAGTATATCCTTGCGGATTTCCGATGTAACCATATGTTTTGTTTTTCAATGTTGCAACTTATCAAAGAGTTAGCAGACCAGTTTCTGCTTAGACGACGGCAAATTGGTCGGTCAAAATGAGTAATCTGGACTTCCAATCAATTATTTGCTGCGCAAGAAACTGCGAACAAGCCTCCTTTAGTGCTGCTTTTCTCTGTTTCTTTTGCCGTTTAGCAAACCGGTAATATTCAATTGTGCTTTTTTCCAGTTTTCTTGTAGGGATTTCGTTTGGTGTGATTACGATTTGGTGATTTTAATTATTAATCACTTTGTTAAAGGTGTCACTATTAGTGAAATTGCCCTGGGTACTTCCACCTTAATTCTAATGTTCATCTCTAACCTTTTCATCATTTAGATTTGTCAAAACCTCAATCTTAAAAGTCATGGCTTAAGCGTTTTGAAGGTTTTAGGAAAAAACTTTAACTCCCCGATATAGGCCGGCAGTTGGCGTATGAAATCTTGGAACTGCAGAACGGGTACCACTGGCACGTTGTCGTAGAATTTGTAGGCGCTGGGGATAAGCGAGAGCACGGTTGGGATAAATTTGGCTTTTTCCCACGTAGCACATTCAAAGTTTAATTTAAGATTGGGCAAAGAATCCGCTAGGGCATGAGTTCTCTGCGATTGCAAATCAACAATTCGCCTCAAAGCTGACGGCGAAATTGCACGCTGCCAATGTTTGCAATCTATGCAGACAACCAGTGGTTTTTTGCAGCCCACCACATCTATTTCCCATCTTTTGGTTTCATGTTTGAACCTGACGTTATTTTTCACTGCGTATCCGTTGTTTTTAAGAGCTATGGCGGCGATTTCTTCAAACTCTTGCCAGCAGAGTAGGTCACTAATATGTTCGATGACTGCACCTTGAGATACTGCTTTAACTGCTAATTTGATTCTGCTGCTACTTTCCAATTCTATAATGCCGTTGTTTAGATAAAGCAGGTCTTCGTTTTGCAGTTTTTCCAGCAACTCCAACGCAACAGTAGAGGGTATCCTGGCCTCTTTATTGACATTTTCAACTAAAACTGATCCTTCTTTGGTCAATTTTAGGATTGAAATTAACAGGTTCCTCTCAACACTCATAAGCTGTTCTCCAAAAAGTTGAACGAAAGAGCGCAAAAATTATGTCGATCAATGATTGGGTTGATCGCGAGGAGGAGGCTGAGTGGAAACGGTATACAAAAGCATCCCCAAAACACACTTTTGAAACTCCCTGTAACCTTCGGCACTTTCCCCAAACCATCTTCGGCACCTTTTTTTTACTTCGGTTTAAAATCTATAGTTTGGGCTTTCTGAAATAGTCTTCCCCATTTTTTCGAGTTTTCTGCTTGATCAATAAAATTTCGTTAATCTTCGCTAATCTTACAAGAAAAAAAGGAGGTGTGAATGGATAAATAAACAGTTATGACAAACATCATTCGATTGCACAGGTGCTTTTTTAACTTTTTAATGTAAAAAATGTATATTCGATTGTTTTTCGTACAGCAAAACGCTACTCACGTTCCTGAGGAGTAAAACTTTGGTTCAGATAGACGCAGGCAGGTCAATTAATCAGTAAACCTTGACTAAAAAGATGGCCTAAACGCTGTGCAGAGGGTATCAAGATACCCAAAGGTTCCGCTGGAAAGATTTTAGAGCCAAAGGAACATCTAAGCCAGCGGTTGTCTTAATGCATGTAAGCAAAAAACATAATTGTATAGCTGTTTGATACTATTTTTTCTACTTAAGAGCCTTAATGGTCCGATTCGAAGATTCATTTAGACAAGGTTGGCCTAATTTTTCATCAGGGTCGACTGCTTTTCTTTAATGCTGCCTTGCGAATTTAGGAAGATCTAATTTTGGCTGCTCTTGAGTGCCAAATGAAATGTATGATTATATATAGTTCGCTCGATTTCGAATTTTTCGTAATTTTTTTAGCAATCTTTGATGTTTTAAGCGGCTCGAGAGCAAGGGTTGGCAAAAAGTGTGTTGGGAGATGCTTTTGTATACAAAACGGTGGTTTAAGGAGAAAAGCATGTTTAAATATTCAGAATCGGTTAGGCTCAATAGGTAATTTTTATGACATTAATGAAAGCAATCCAGGTTAATCATCCAGGCGGCGAATTTGTTCTGGTGCAAAAAGATGTTCCAGAACCACAAGAACACGAGGTTCTGTTAAAAGTTGAAGCCTGCGGAATATGCCATGGCGACGCCATCGTCAAGTACGGAGGCTTCCCTGGACTTCAATATCCAAGAACTCCTGGACATGAAGTTGTTGGTACGATTGCCAAGTTGGGTTCTGAATCGCATTATTGGAAAGTTGGGCAACGCGTCGGCGTTGGTTGGCGTGGCGGACACTGCAAAAAGTGCAGGTCCTGTCTAAAAGGTGATTACTGGTCTTGTGAGAGTCCCTTGGCAACGGGCATTTCAACGGATGGCGGATATGCCGAGTACATGGTTGCCCGTATGGATGTCTTAACACCCATTCCTGAGGAATTATCTTCTGTGGAAGCTGCTCCGCTTCTGTGTGCTGGCGCAACCACTTTGGGAGCAATAAAGAGCAGCGCGGCAAAGGGCGGCGACTTAGTGGCTATTCAAGGATTAGGCGGCTTAGGGCATCTCGCTTTGCAGTTCGCAATAAGACTGGGTATGAAGACCGCTGTCGTTTCCCGAGGCAAAGATAAAGAAGAATTAGCACGCAAGCTCGGCGCAAAATACTACATTGATGCAGAAACCTCCAATCCTAGCGAGGAACTAATGAAACTTGGCGGTGCAAAAGCGATATTCTGCACTGCACCTAACAGCAAAGCCATTGCAGACCTCGTTGAAGGGCTTGCTCGTAATGGACAATTAATCATCGTTACCTTCGTTAATGAGCCTATGCAGATTTCTCCAACTCAACTGATGCGTGCGGTTCGGTCCGTTAGCGGTTGGGTGGGAGGTAACACTGCAGATACATTGAACTTTAGCGTTCTCACTCATGTTATTCCGATGGTTGAGGTTTTCCCTCTCGAACAAGCGTCTGTTGCGTTTGATCGGATGATGACGGCGAAGGTTCATTTTAGGGCAGTATTAAAAATGGGAGATGATTCAAAATGAATGAAGTTCAACGAATAATTCAAGAAAGACAATCAGCTCGAGTTCCCTTTGACCCGAATCAAAAGGTGTCCAAAGAAGATTTGCGGCAAATCTTGGATGCTGGACGATGGGCGCCAACAGCGCATAACATGCAAAACTTTGATGTAATCGTCGTTGACGACAAAGAGATTTTAGAAATCATTGGAAACGTTAAATCCCGCATTTCAGAGGTATTTCTCAGGGAAAATTATGAGCAGCTTTCATTCTCCAAGGAAGAATTGCTCAAAAAGAAGACTGGAATTTTGGGAGCGATGTTTCCGCCAGCATGGGTTGATCCGTCGAAAATGGCTGAAGTTGCCCGAAAAAGCGAGCCCATGCCATTGACTCAATCCATCAGGGGTAGTCCATGTCTTCTAATTGTGGTTTATGACCCTCAAAAGAGAGCACCTGCTTCTGAAGGTGACGTTTTGGGATTCATTAGTCTTGGCTGTGTGATGGAGAACATGTGGCTTATGGCTCAATCACTGGGCATTAGTTTGCAGATTCTGAGTGCTTTCGCAGCGCCGCCAGTGGAAAAAGAACTTAAAAAGATTTTAGGGATTCCTGAACAGCTAAAGATTGCCTATTCCTGCCGTTTAGGTTATCCAACTGGGGCATCCAAGTATCTGAGGGTACGTCGCGACATTGAAGATTTTGCCTATTACAACAAGTTCGGAAACAAAGGAATATAGCAAAACAGCTCAAAGAAAATTGTAGGCTTAAAATAAGGAACAAAGAACAAAAAATAGTAAAAAAACTGATTATTCTTTTTCTTCTTCTTTAATTTCGCACTGCAGCCTTTTTATGATTTCGTCTGCTCTCAGCGGCTCAATCTTTAAAGTATAGAGTTGACTGGGTGTGCGAAGCTTCAATTTTACGGTGTCCTTGAGCCTTTTGACTTGGCATTGTTTTGCTTTGGCGCTCATGGCCACGAATTTTTCAACATCAGTAATTTCAGATGGCATGTGTTTATCCTTCTTGGTTAGTTCGATGTGATGATGCAAAGCCACGTTTTTATCTGTTTTGGTGCTGAAGATGTACTGCAATAACAATTCCATTTAATTGCAACTTTTATATCCAATAAAGATGCATAATTACGGAAAGGAAAGTTACGCTAAACATGCTTAACTCCACGGAGAAATAAGCGATTGAAAAGAATCCATATCCTCTCGCTTATCCTAATCATAATCATCCTTACAGCAACCGTGTCGCTACTTTTCGCATACACGCAAAGCAACAGCAATGGGGGAAAAGACTCCGTTTACGTAGGCGTTGCTTTCTGCGGCAACACAACAACCCAAGCTTATTTGCTGATTGACAGGGTAAAAAGTTATACCAATGTCTTTGTTTTGGATTGCGGAATAAGTCCCATAAGCGATAATCTGACTCTGGCAAGAGAAATCAGTGATTACGCAGTTAACTCAGGTTTGTATCTCATCATAAATTTGGGCACTTGGACACCGCAACAATGGCTTGGAAAAGTTCAGTTTTTAAACGAATCACGGTACAGGTACGGCGACAAGTTTTTGAGTATTTACTATGATGACGAACCGGCGGGAATCGAATTAGATTATAACTGGACCCGATACTTTCAGGAAACTAATTTGAACAATAACAATCTACATTGGAATTCGTCGATTTACACAAAATATATTTATCAGAAAATACAGGATGCGCAGCAAACTGGTATCACCCCAGACAATTACACTCTTGAAGCAACCTGGTTCAATTTCATGCTCACTCAAAACCGCGGTGTCACCAGCCTGAAACAGTATAACCTAACTTATTTGACTTCGGATTATGCACTTTACTGGTACGACTACGTTGGCGAGTATCAAACTATTTTGGCACAATTAGGCTGGAACAGCAGTATCGAGCAACAAATATCCCAAGTTCGTGGAGCAGCAACTTTGCAGAACAAAACGTGGGGTACAATCATCACTTGGAAATATTCGCAGCCACCGTATCTTGATACACCAAGCAACATCTACAACCAAATGGTAACATCCTACAATACTGGAGCAAAATACATCATACTCTTCAATTACTCAAATGTAACCAAAATTGACTCATATGGAGGAGCAATGACTGATGCACATTTCCAAGCGCTCCAGAACTTCTGGAACCAAGTGGTCATCAAAACCTCACCGAACTCCATTCATGCTGAGGCAGCGTTTGTTTTGCCGAAAGATTACGGCTTTGGCTTACGCAGGGTTGACGACAGGATTTGGGGTTTTTGGGGTCCAGACAACAAATCGCCAATAATTTGGAATGCTACACAGCTGCTTCTTAACAGATACGGTTTGAAATTGGATATAGTGTACGATGATCCAGCGTTTCCGGTTGCTACGGGAAATTACAGCAAAATTTACTATTGGAACCAAACAATCAGTTAATTAAAAATTTTGAAAGAAAGGGGGTTCAGGTTTAACCTGACGTTATTTTAAGCTTTTTTTGAGCGGATGCCAAGCTTAAGGTTTACTTCAACGACGTATTCTTTTTCGGCTTTTCCAACTGAGAAGTTCCAATCTTTAACTTCGACGTCCAGGTCTTTGAATTCTTTAACGATTGCTTCTTTATAGTCTTGGGCGGTTTTTTCAATTTGTTGTAGCTTCTCAGTGATGTTAATGGATGTTTCAGGCATAAATTGCACCTCCTAACAAAAGGTTCTGGTCTATAAGCATCTGCGAGCTAACTGCTTTTATAAATTTGTGATTGTGTTTGCACTACTTCAAATTAGCGCATGCTTGACAAATAGGCTACTTGTTGAAAACAAGCTGAAAGCTTGTTTTGCTGTCTAATGTTTAGGGTGCGTATGATTTATTCCGTAGAACAATGTGATCGCAAATAGGACAACGAAAACAACTTCGATGATTGCTGCATATGAATATGTTTGGAAATTTTCATTCCTCTCATCCGTTATCGTGATGTTGCCGTTTGTTTGTAACCCGTTGGGGTTCTGCTGAGAATTGATGTAGTTGTCTAAGTCATGGTCAGATTCCATTATTAAAAGGACTGGAGGTACAACTAACGCCACAATTAGAAAAACGCCCGCTAATGCAAATATTGCTTTACGATGCATAAAAGTTCACTAAAAATATTTCTCTTCCGCGCCTAATAAGGATTTAAGGGTTGATTGGTGGGCCGTACCGGATTTGAACCGGTGATCTTCGCCGCGTGAGGGCGACGTCCTAGCCAGCTAGACTAACGGCCCCTATCTGGGGATTGTGAATACATAGGTTTCCTTCATAAAACCTTTACTTAACAGACGCTTAGACAATAATTAAAGGGAATCTTAAATGCGTGAACACGATCAGTTTGAAGAGCACAAGCATGATGGCTTTTTGGTTTTTGCATGTTTCTTAAGCAGTGCATTAGTCGGCTACATTATAATGAACCACTTTGCGTTACTGGGCATCTAACCGAAGAGGCGTATCAGAAAACTTTAAAACACCTCGTTTCATGTTTGATGTGGTATCCCAGGATATGTGCCGAGGTAGCTCAGCCTGGGAGAGCGCTCGGCTGAAGACCGAGTCGTCGCATGTTCAAACCCTGCCCTCGGCACCACCAATTAACATAAAAGAATCTACATGATATGAAGTGCGTTAGCGTAGAGCGGGCTGAATTTAATTTATTTTGTCTATAAATAATTTGTCGGGCCAGGCATTCCCATAGAGCGTTTAAATCTTACAGCAAGATTCGAAAAAGTCATAAATTATTAAAAAAGTTCCAACCCTTTTTGGGAGCTGGTACCCAATGATACATATTGGGATTTATGATTTGGGCAGAGTGGTTTAGGCTGCTACAAGTTACAAGGAGTGATTCTTCTCTGAGGCTAAGTCCATAGAGACTTGAACTATTCAGGGTTTGAAACCGATAGAGGCTCAGCTCAAGCTCCAATTCGCAAACGCCTAGTAAACATAACACTTTCCAACCGTGTGTTAGAGAATATAGACAAAGAAGAAACAAAACAGAAAAGATCAAGAGCAAATATGTAGTACTACGCTTTGAGGCTATATGCTTCAAACATCCTCAAACAGAACTTGAACGATCTTGTTTGTGAGTACAAATTCTATCTGACTTTTTTAATGAGTCTGAGTAAGGTTTATGGTTCATGTTTGAAAATTCATAACACTTATAGTCATTGCACTTACCTCTCTGATTTATGAGCAAAGGAAATGCTCGCCAAGAAGCAAAACCTCAAACAACTGAGACAAATGCGCTTATATTGATCAACTCGTCAGCTCTTGGAAAAAAAGATAACCTTCACATTTTGCATGTTGATGATGATGTGGGTCTGCTTGAAGTATCGAAACAAATACTCTTAATGGAGAACAACTTTGAGATTGAAAATGTAACCTCCGTTGATGAAGCCTTCAAAAAAATGGAACAACAACCATATGATGCAATAGTTTCGGACTACGAAATGCCTCAGAAAAACGGATTAGAATTCTTGAAAGAACTCAGAGACCAGAACAATCAAATTCCATTTATCTTATTCACTGGAAAAGGCAGAGAAGATGTGGCAGTTAAAGCCTTGAATTTCGGGGCTGACAGATACATTAACAAAAACGGTTCTCCAGAAACTGTCTACTGCGAATTGGCAGATGCCGTAAACAAGACAGTAGAACGCAAGAAATCAAGAAAACTGCTAGTTGCGTCAGAGTCAAAGTATCGTATGCTGGTGGAGAAATCACTTCAGGGCATACTAGTCACCAAATCAGCTCCACTTCGGCTAGTTTTTGCTAATGAAGCAATGGGGCAAATCTTAGGTTATTCTCCTCAAGAACTGCTTTCCCTTTCACCTGAAGGAATTTTGGGCTTGGTTCATCAGGAGGATAGGTTTGTTTTCTTTAAGCGTATGGAAAACCGTTTGCGGGGCGAAACGGCGGAGGCGTGCTTTGAGTTTCGTGCAGTGCGAAAGGATGGCTCAATAATTTGGCTGAGTGCGCTCTCTAATCAAATTGATTATGATGATCAGCCTGCAGTATTGGGCATGTTTTTGGATGTTAGTGAAAACAAGAAGGCGGGGGATATTCTGGCTGAAAGTGAGGCGAGGTACCGAGAACTGGCAAATTGTTTACCAGACATTGTTTTTGAGACGGACATAAATGGAAAAGTAATGTTTGCTAATGAAGGTGCTCCTAGACTTTCTGGCTATTCCCAGGATGAGCTTGAAGCAGGGTTGAATATTTTACAGTTCATGGTTCCTGAAGATAGAGAAAGAGCAATGAAAAGTATTCAAAGGTTACTAGCCGGAGGAAGCTATGTTCCTACTGAGTACACGTTCGTGCGAAAAGACGGAACTAATTTTCCTGCACTTGTAATTGCAACTCCTCGCTTCTTCAAAAACAAGATGGTCGGGTTAAGAGGAGCTGCAATAGATATCACCGAACGCAAGAAAGCAGAAGAGGAGTTACACGAGAGTGAAGAGAGCTTCCGTTCCCTAATTGATTCAATGGATGATTTAGTCTTTGTTTTGGGCTTCGATGGAATCTTCAAAAACTATCATCAGCCTTCAGACAATAAGAGGCTATACACCGCACCAGAGGAATTTGTTGGAAAACATTTTCTGGGCATACTGCCAACACAATTCGCTGAATTGTGTCAAGCTGCAATGAAAAGAATAGAAGATACTGGAGAGATTCAAGAATTTGATTACTATCAGGAAATTAACAGCGAGAAAACATGGTTCAATGCCAGACTTTCACCTAAAACAGACGATGCTGGAACAAAAAATTCAGTTACTGTTGTGGTTCGAAATATCACTGAGAGAAAAAAAGCTGAGGAAGCTTTGCGCAGAAGTGAGGAGAAACATCGAATCATTTCAGGTATTACTGCAGACATGACATTTTCCTGCATCAAAAAGGGTGAAGAGCCGTTTTTCGTTGACTGGATTTCGGAGCAATGTGAAAAGATTTTTGGCTACTCAGCTAAAGAGATCCAAGAAAAAGGATGCTGGAAATTTGCTGTTCAACCCAAAGATTTTCCAATTTTCGAAGAGAAAATCACAAACTTAAGACTGGGACAAAAAAGCATGTTTGAGCTAAAGATCACAAATAAGAATGGCTCAACGCAATGGCTCAAAGTTAATGCAATAGTCAATGAGGATAGCGAAAACCCTGGGAGTCTTCGGCTTTTTGGTGCGTGCACAGACATAACTGAACGTAAGCAAAAGGAACTTGAACTTCAGCTGGAACGAGATAAACTTGAAACTGTTACGGAGAACATTGGTGCGGGACTTTTTCTGGTTGATAAGAATTACAAAATATTGTGGACTAACAATATGTCGAAACATCACTTTGGCGAATTAGAATCCAAAAAATGTTATTTGGCATTTCGCAACCTCAATGAGGTATGCCCTGATTGCGGGGTAAGAGAGATTTTTGAGAACGGCAAAGAAATTGATGTTCGTGAACACTGCTTCAAAGATACTAAGGGAGGTCCAGGCTGGCTTGAACTTACGGCGAGGCCGATAAAGGATGGAACTGGAAAAATTGTGGCTGCCTTAGAGCTTGCAGTTCCCATCACTGGACGCAAAAAAGCTGAAGAAGCACTTGCGGATTCTGAGGCTAAGTATCGTGCGTTGGTTGAAAACGCGGATGATGCTATATTGCTCACTGATCTGAGGGGCAAAAATATTTATCGGAACCGTTCTCACTTCAAGAGTTTGGGTTTTGAAGAAGGCGACGAAGCAAAAATTGAGGAATTAATGAAGCTGCATCCTGACGATGTGCCCCTTCTCAAGCAGAAAATCAGTGAGCTTTTCCAAACGGGCTATTTGACTTCTGAGTATCGTATTAGAAATTTTAATGGTTCTTGGGCGTACAGGCATGCAAGATCTACTCTAATCTATAATATACGCCATCAACCCTACGCGATTATAACTATAATAAGAGACATAACAGAAAGCAAAAAAGCAGAGGATGCGCTTAGCGGCAAAGAAAAACGGTTCAGAGCAATATTTGATAAATCTTTTCAATTTGCACTCATCTTGGACATAAATGGCATCGTACTTGAAATGAACGAATTGTGCTACACGGTTCATGGCCCATTGGCAGAGGCATCTCTGGGAAAACCTTTTTGGGAGGCAGCCTGGTGGGGTCAGTTTTCAGAGGTTGCAGAAAAAACAAAGTTAGCAATACAGAATTGCCAGGTGGGTAAAATCGTTCATGATGAGGTGGAATTTATTGATAAAGACTTCCAGATTCATTACGGGATACGTATTTTTTCACCCATCGCAGATGAGAACGGGAAATTACTCTATATTTCGGTTGTTGGTCTGGATATTTCAGAACGCAAGAAAGCCGAGGAAGAATTAATAGAAAGCGAGAAAAGGTCAAAAGCAATAGTTGATTATGCGCCAATTGGTATTGCTACTTCAGGTGTCGACAAATGCTTCTTAAGCGCAAATGAATCGTTCTGCAAAATATTAGGATACAGTGAAGAAGAATTACGAAAACTAACCTTCAAAGACGTAACCCTTCCAAAAGGCATCAAAGAAAGCTCACTAAAAATGTTTGATTTGGAGAAGGGTAGGATAGCATCTTTTTCGCTGGAGAAGCAGTATGTTAGGAAAGATGGAACTGTGATAGATGGCAAAATCATGGTTAACGCGGTATTAGACCAAAATGGCAAACCCAACCTTTTCGTTGCTGAACTCGAAGACATCACTGAACGTAAAAAAGCTGAAGAGGTCCGAAAGGTTTTGGAGTCCAAAGTAAAACAGTATTCAGAACACTTGAAGAACATGGTTGATTTGAGAACTGCCCAGTTGAAAGATGCTAATGAGCGACTTGTCAAGGCTGAACGTTTGGCAGCTATTGGCGAATTAGCTGGAATGATTGGGCATGATCTGCGCAATCCGTTAGCCGGCATAAAAAATGGTGTCTATATCTTGAAAAAGAAAGGTTCAACAATTTCCGAAGCTCAAGCTAAAGAAACGCTTGAAATCATCGACAAAGCCATAGACCACTCAAACAAAATTATCAACGATTTGCTGGACTACTCAAGAGAGATGAATCTAAAACTCATAAAATACGCTGCACGCCCTCTTGTGGATGAAGCTGCTCGGATGATTCAAGTTCCTGATCGAATACAAATTATAAACCACGTTGATGAAGAGGCTTGTATTTGGGTTGATGCTGACAAGATGATTCGAGTTTTCGTAAACCTTCTCCAGAATGCAATTGATGCTACACCTGAGAATGGGAGACTTGAAATTACAAATTGCCAACGAAGTAACTTTGTAGAGATTGCTTTCTCTGACACTGGTAAGGGCATCCCTGCAGAGGTTTTGCCCAAGCTCTTCACGCCTTTGTTCACAACTAAAGCTCAGGGGATGGGTTTTGGTTTAGCCATATGCAAACGAATCGTTGAAGTTCATGGAGGAACAATCAAGGTTGAATCAATTAAGGACAAAGGAACAAAATTCATCATTAATATGCCTGTCAAAAGTTATCCTGAGCCTGAGAATAAAACAATTGGATGATCATAATAGTAAAAAAAATTTAAATCAATAATAAGAGCAAAAACAAATCTATATTCTGGATTTGTGAACATGATTTTTCAAACCTTTAAGTGCCCAATTTGCAGCTCGTCCCTATCAGACCCTGAACAACTTAGATTACATCGAATGAAAGAACATAAAGGGCGATCAACAAAAATCAGCATTGATTCAACACTTTTATAACTCAATTATTCAACTGGGAACAAGGCCTCAAATTTGTTGTAGAAAGCGTCTTTGTCTTCTTTGACAAACTGCAAAAGAAAATTAGCCCACTCAAAACTCTGCTTAGACTTAATCGCCCGAGCAGCACCCTGAAGGTAAAGAGAAATGTCGCTTGCGAAGGACGTTGGTTGAGCATCCGTTTGGGACGATGAAGCGGGCTTTTAATCAGGGTTAGTTGCTTTTGAAGGGTCTTAGGAAGGTCAGAGGGGAAGTGGGATTTACAATGCTGGCTTATAACATGAGAAGGTCCATTAACCTCCTTGGAGTTGGCGTGTTAATGGCTTTAATGCAGGCATGAAAAAAGGCAAAATAAAAGCAACAATCGGCTATAGAAGAGCTTGAAGGTCAAATATTATTCTGTTGTAATTCCAAGTTTTTACACGGTCTGATTAGGGTTCAGGGGGCGAACAGCCCCATCAAGTAAATTCTATATTCATTTAAATTACCGTAGTTTTGAGTAGACACTACTGAATATAGGTGGCCATTGACTATTTTCGGATTTTCAGAGCATTCTCATACCTAACTATGCATAGTAAGGTGATTAATTTTTATGTGTAGCTGTTGTAGTGGTTGGTTTAACTTTGGTGTCCCATTTGGCATTTAAGAAGATCTTGCTTGTCAAGCCTTCAGGAAGAAAAGGATTGAGTTTTTCTTTCGATTTGATACCTACCGGTTTAGAGTATATTGCAGCTACATCAAAGACGCTGTGGATCAAGTTCACATAGTTGACATGGAACTGGATAACAGAAAATTCCAAGACATCATCAACATTTACAACCCCGACCTTATCGGCATCACATTGTCTGCGACCGAACACAACCAAGGTTGCGGATTGCAAAGATTGCCAAACATAACAATATACATCAGTCGTGGGCGGATACCACCCGACAAGTGTTCCAGACGTGATGCTCGCCCCCCGCAAATCAACGGGGTTGTTCGTGGAGAAGGCGAAGCCACGATGAAAGAGATCGTAGAAACCGGCTCTTTTGAGAACGTCTCGGGGCTCTCCTATAGAGAGAACGGAAAAATAATCCATAACGCCCAAGGAACAAAATTGAAGACCTAGACACACTTCCTTTTCCAGCCAGATACCTGAGGCAATACCCCTACAAAAGCCAAGACCGGGTAACAGATTGCGACGTAATAGCAATGTATAGGGGCTGCAATGGACTTTGCAGTTTCTGCTGCGAACCAAGCATGAGCCAAGGCTGCCTAAGAACCCGATCACCGAGAACGTAGTGAAAGAGATCTTAGAAATGTCGGAATTTCACAAAAGAAAACCTGTAAACGTAATGTTTGCTGACCCAAACTTTATGGGCAACCCAAAACAAGTCGACCGCCTCTGCGACCTGTTGATGGAGCACGATTTAAACATGGAGTTCTGCGCTTTAGTCAGAGCAGACGCCATGGCAACCCACCCACAAATTGTAAAGAAAATGTGCCAAGTGGGCATACGCAGGTTTGAAATGGGCATCGAAAGCCCAAACGCCAAAGACTTAAAGTCAACAAAGAAAGGCGTCACAACCAGGGTTCACGGTGAAGCAGTTAGGAACATACGTGAAAACGGCGGCAGAGCAGGAGGAACATTCGTTATAGGATTACCTGACCAAACAGAAGAGGAAATCAAAACTTTTCCAACTTACGCAAAAGAAATTGGTTTAACAGGAGCCGCCTTTGGCATCGCAACGCCGTTTCCAGGTACAGACTTCTACAAAGAAATGATGACCAAGGCCTAATCTTCGAGACCAACTGGGACAACTTTGACGAAATGCACTCCGTATACACCACCAAGCACCTATCAAAAGAGAAAATCGAGAAATGGCAACATACTGCATGGCAAAATTCTGGAACATGGACACATTCATCGACCACGAAAAAATCTCTCAAACACGAACCAAACAAAAAAAGTCGATATTGGATTTTGCTCACGAAAGAATAACAACCTTGGCTTCATGGCTAATAACGGAACAGAACTGCAAAAAGACAACTTTGAAAAACACATAAAAACATTTCTTGAAGCTTACATGGACCCGCGGGTGGAAGAATACACCCGAACAGTCGGAGTCCACGAAGTCTTAGAAATGACCCGTTTCCTCAAAATATTGGGTCCACAAAAAATCCAATGCACCCTAAGCTTAGATGACACCCAGCTAGCTTCATCTTCAAAACAACTAAAACAACTGTTGAATACATACGCATCATAAGAGGAAGACAAGATGACGCCACCATAAATCTCGATGTAGATTTGAAGTGGCTAAGTGAACCAGACAATTCACATATCATTGAGAGAGTAGCTTTGGTGTTCTCAGGGAATTTAACAGCCAAAAAACTATGGAACACTTTTAGGCTTTTTACCGCTGTCGGAACAGTTGCCTTGGCATGGAATCTACAAAAACTAAAATCTCGAAAATCCTAAGAGGCTATTGGATCAAAAGAGTTCTTTCAGGACGCTACTTAGGCTCCGGATTCAAATCCCGCCCGACCCACTCTGTTTTTTGGATAATGTTGTAACGACGGCTTAAACGACGGTGCCAATCTAGCCCTCGGCACCACCATTAACATAAAACAATCTACTTGATATGGAGTGCATTAGCGTAGAGCGGGCTAAATTTAATTTATTTTGTCTATAAATAATTTTTCGGGTCCAGGCATTCCCGAAGAGCGTTTAAATCTTACTGAAAGATTTGAAAAAGTCGTAAAATTATTAAAAAGTTCCAACCCCTATTGGGCGCAGAATCATAGAGACTTGATTTTTTTGAGGTTCAAATCCTAAAAGAATAGAAAAGAAATACCTATGGATATACCCCTATCTTAATCATTATTCTCAGATCACTCATCATTTTCAAGGGAGATTGAAAGGACCCTGCAAAACAACCGCAGTTTGAACAGTCTGGATTTTTCCCAAAGCACCTTATTTTGTTCCATGAAACGTCAAAATGAAGGACTTCATTTCGCCATGAACATGAGTCTCGATGGTCTGGAAATTCATACCATTTCATCATCGCTTTTGTCATTAGAAAATGCTTGGGAGATAATGCTTTAACTTTCTTCATTTCTGCTATTAGAGCGTCTCTTTCTTTTTTCCTTACGACCATGGAGGAACCGCGGTCGGTTCCACCCGCACAAATATTGCAAACTACGCCTTCGAAACCGTTTTTTTCTGCAATTCTTGTAACATCTTCAAGCTCAGTATAGTTGTCTTTTGTGGTGTCATATTAATGATAACGCGTTTATCTTCTGAATAGTTTCTAATTACTTTAAGAAAAACGTCATTTCCTCTCATCGAGTCGTTTGTTTTTTGTAACCCGTCTAATGAAACAAATAATCTGTGATTAAATTTTTTAGGTATCCTGATTGTTCCGTTTGTTATAACGTAGACCATAGGGAATATTTTGTCAGCAAGCATTAAAACGTCCTGCCTAAGCGCGGGTTCGCCTCCTACCAGCAAAACTGACCTTATTCCTGAACTAAAAAGATTTTTAAATCTTTTTTCCCAAAAAGAAATTTGCAGCTCTTGCTTTTTTAGGTCTTCCTTACCGTGAAAATGATAACAGTGTTTGCACCTGAGGTTACAATTGTCGGTGACATCAATTTCCGCGAAAAATTTTGTTCTGAACATAATTCTCTTCAGATCAAGCCAAAAAAAAAAAAAATTGTATGCAATTGCTTTTTCATTATAAAATTACAAGTGTTAAAACATTTAAAGCCTTATTAATTCTTTGGAAATCATTGAATGTAACGGAAGAGCTTTCAGCATCAACCTGTGAAATCAGGACTATTGACTGACTGCGTAACGATTTTCGGTTTTTGGTGCTGCTTGCGTAAACTTTTTTTAGACTCGGCTGATGGCTTTTCAGCTCTTTCTGTTGTTCTAAAGCTAGTCTAGATTTAAGGTTAACGGTAAATAGCAAGCAAAGAAAGAGACTTTTCACACTGTCTCAATTGGGTTCAAATCCTGCCCGACCCGCCCAGTTTTTTTGGATAATGTTGTTACGACGGTTTAAACGAAGTTATCAAGCTAGCCCTCGGCACCAAATAACCTTAATTTGAGGTTATTTTAAAATATTAGCCACAAATTACGGATTATGTGCGATTTGCGATGAGGATAATAAAGTATGAAAGAAGGAACTCGTCGCCTGATCCTGAACAGAGAAGCATCTTAAAACCTTGGAAGACCAGATAAAGCGATATCACCAACATTCTTCAAGCTTAATATCAGGACAAGGCAGCGCACTTAAGTCTATGGCAAACGTTGCTTCGTCTATATGACAAACTTTAAAAAGAAAACAACCGGATAAGCGCTAATTTGCAGAAAGGGGTCAAAATGGATTCAAATAGAAAAACTGCAATAATTGTGGGCGTATTATTCATAATTGCGACAGTTTCAACTTTGGTGAGCTCTGTTTTTATTGGGTCAATATATGATCCAAATTATCTTACTGTTGTTTCTGCAAATGAAAACCAAGTGTTGATAGCAGTGCTCATATGGTTAGTTGCAATCGCCTCAATTGTTAGCATTCAATTATGATTTATCCAATCTTAAAAAAACATAGTGAAAGTTTATCTCTTGGGTACGTTGCCGCCAGGATTTTTGAGGGCTTTTTCTATGCTGGATGTATAATAGCCCTATTGTCAATATTGTCATTAAGTCGCGAATTTGTGAGCGCAACGGCTCCGGTTGTTTCCTATTTTGAGACTTCAGGATCTTTATTATTAGCTGAACTTGATTGGAACAGTCTTCTGTTGGACTTTCCTTTTGTCTTGAGTGCTTTGATCCTCAATTATGTGTTGTATAAATCAAAACTAATTCCTCGATGGCTTATAAGGTTGGGGATTTATTGGAGGCCTAATATATTTGCCAGGAATCATGATAGGCATGTTCGACCTGACAGATCCAAGCATTTTATTTGCTGCATTATTTTTGCAAGAAATGGGTATAGCAGCATGGTTTATAGGTAAAGGATTCAACTCTTCAGCAATCCTTCCTAGTCAGCCAAAGTCTGAGCAATCATGATAAAATGAGTGCGTCAAAAACAGAGAAGGAGGTATATGGTGGAACTCACATGGAGCAGTAAAGCTTTAGTTGCAACACTGCTTTTTCGCATGCTTTTTGGCGGATATTTAATGGGAAAAATCAATACCGCTTTAATGATGTTGGCAGCGCGGTGACCGTCCTTGTGATATATGGCTTGATTGGTGTTTTCGCAACTCTTTTCCTATTTGGCAAAAGATTTGGACTTATAGCAATAATAGGTCTAGATGCCGTCTTCATTGTTTTACAGTCGGTATTCACAATCGCGTCTTTAAGTCAAACTACCGAGCCGGGCTTACATGACCCAATTGCAAATTGGTGGGCCACGCTGCTGATGTTTATGTTCAGCATATTAACGATAATATTAGCCATCAAAACCAAAAGAGACGCCAATACCTCAGTACGCATTTCACAATAATCTTGGAAGTGGATTAATATGAAAATGAAAGCAGCAATATACGAAAAATATGGCTCCCCAGAGGTTCTTCACATCAAAGAAATAGAAAAACCCATTCCAAAAGACAATGAAGTACTGATAAAAATACACGCCACAACTGTAACGGCAGGAGCATAAGAATGCGAGGCTTCAAAGTCCCAGCCCATTTCTGGCTCCCTGCACAGTTAGCTTTAGGTTTAACGGGCCCAAAAAATAAGTCCTTAGGGATGGAAATATCTGGGATAATCGAAACAATTGGTAAAAGTGTAAAAAAATTTAAGGTAGGGGACGAAGTCTTTTCGGCAACCGGTTTTGGCAGTGGTTATGCCGAGTATATTTGTCTTCCAGATGCAGACGTTATGGGAAAAATAGTTATCAGGTCGCAAAGAAACCTGTAAATTTGACTTTTGAGGAAGCTGCTGCTGTTCCTGTTGGGGGAATTACAGCGTTGATTTTTATGAGAAAAGCAAACATCCAGAAAGGACAGAAAATCCTTATTTTTGGTGCATCTGGAAGCGTTGGAACTTATGCTGTGCAGCTTGCTAAAAATTATGGAGCAGAAGTCACTGGAGTATGTAGCACCGCATAATTTGGAGTTAGTCAAATCTTTAGGAGCGGATAAGGTGATTGATTACACCAGGGAAGATTTCACCAAAAACTCTCAGAACTTATGATGTCATTTTTGATGCAGTAGGCAAAATATCTCGCTCCCACGTCAAAGGGTCACTTGAGAAAAAAAGGCGTTTTTCTTTCCACTTGGCGGAATCTTTGAAAATGGAGCCAGTGATTTGTCATGTCACTTAAGGGACTTATTGAGGCGGGAAAACTAAAAGCAGTCATAGATAGACGTATCCCTAGGAGCAAATTGTCGAGGCACACCGGTATGTTGAAGCGGGGCACAAAAAGGGAAACGTAGTCATAACTGTATAGCATAATAACAAAAACTAAAAACGTGTGCAGCTTATGGCGTTGGATATGCTGAATATATCTGTCTTTGGAAAAATCAGGTTGCAAAGAAACTGTGGTAAAAAATGATTTAAACAGAAAGATCGCGATAATTTTAGGATTATTATTCATCACTGCAATTGTAGCTGGTTTACTTATAGATACATCAGATAATCCGGCTGATATTTCAATAAACCAAAACCAAGGAGTGATGGGAACACCCTTTGAATTTACTTTGGCTATTGTAGTTGTTGTTATGCCAATTTTGATGTATCCAATCTTAAAAAAATATAAATTAAGTATGGCTATTGGGTTCGTTGGCGGTCCACTGCAATACGTTAATTGGGGATGCGGTATGGTTGCACCTATCGTTTTTAGTATAGGTTCTCTGATATTTTATTATTTGTTGTATAAATCAAAACTCATCTCTCGATGGTTATCAGGTTGGGGTCTTGTTGGAGCCACGTTGTTTTTAGCATCTGCCTTTTTCCTCTGTTAAGCTATGTTTCGCCCTCAACCCTCGTCTATTTGCATCTTACTGGTGCCGTGAATCAAATGGTTTTAGCAGTATGGCTTATAGCTAAAGGATTTAATTCATCCGCGATTGCTCAGTATTAAAAAACAGATATAAGAAATAGGGAAAATTAAGATTTAACCCCAAAGACTCGATGAGAACACCTGTCTGTTCTACTGCTTACAACATCCTGTTCCAAAAATTATGATTGTGTGTTCTAATGCATGGTGCTAAATTCAATTATTCTCCCATATAGATTCATGAGTGGTTAAAAATGGAAAATAAATTACAATCAAATAGAAAAAAATTTTTGACCGTTACAATATTGACTTTATTTTTGTTATCTGCAACGGTAACCTCAAGTGTAGGTGCACAACTTGACTCAACTCGAATCCCAGATCAAACTCCAACCGAGGCCAGCAGTGAATTAATTGGTGAAAATCCAACTTTGTATACTGCTCAAGACGAACAGTACCGACAGCAACAGACGACAATTCCCCCTTAGGTAGAGCTCAAGACAACAGTACAGCTTCCGCCGATGATTCAACCTTGTATGATTCTGCAAATAGTGAATCAGAATAACCAGAATCTTGTTGCAACTCAAGCACAATCTGACGACCTAACATGCATTATAGTGCTTGTAGCTGGC
>CAVUHI010000001.1:0-85992 GCA_963741295.1 Candidatus Bathyarchaeota archaeon | reverse complement strand
TCAGCTGAGAAGTTGGACTTTGAACGTGCTATCGAGCTTAGAGATGAGATTGCTGAGCTTAACAAAGCGCTGGATAGGAAGATGGAAAATGGAGCGGTTACGCCAGAAAATTAAAGATTTAGGGCAAAAAGGTTCTAATCTTCCTGAATAACCTCTTACAAAATGAATCAAAATAGGAATTTAGTTTATGCGAGATAATATTTCGATTAAAGGTGCGCGGGAACACAACCTAAAGAACATAGATTTAGAGTTGCCCCGAAACAAGTTCATAGTTATAACTGGACTTTCAGGGTCAGGAAAATCCACGTTAGCCTTCGACACAATTTACGCTGAAGGTCAACGTAGGTACGTTGAAAGCCTAAGCGCCTACGCCAGGCAGTTTTTGGGTTTAATGGATAAGCCCGATGTGGATTCGATTGAAGGGCTCTCACCGGCAATTTCGATTGAGCAGAAGAGCACAAGCAAAAATCCCCGCTCAACTGTTGGGACAGTTACCGAAATCTACGATTACCTCAGGCTACTATTTGCGCGAATTGGCGTTCATCATTGTCCCAAGTGCGGTAGTTCCATTCATCCGCAAAGCGCGGAGAACATCACCAGCCTAGTGATGGCTGAAAAAGGAAAAACCCTCACATTCTTAGCTCCAGTCATCCGCGGCATAAAAGGCACCCACGAACAAGTTTTTGAAGATCTCAAAAAACAAGGGTACACTAAAATCCGCGCTGACCAAAAAATCTACGAATCCGACACTATCAAAGAAGAGGTTAAACTGGTTCGGTACGAAAAACACTGGATTGAAGCAGTCATCGATACAGTGCCAATAGTCGATGAGGAGCGTTCACGGATTTCCGAAGCTGTTGAGCAGGCGCTTCAAGTGGGCAAAGGAACCATGATAATCATTGACGCTCAAAAGGCTGAAGGTGAAAAGAAAAAGGAACTGGAACGCTTCGCTGACGAAATTATGTACAGCACTTTCGGAGCCTGCCCAAACCACCCCGAAATCGTCTTTGAAAGCCTTGAACCTAGAATGTTTAGCTTTAACTCGCCCTTTGGTGCTTGTCCGACATGCCATG
Organism: Candidatus Bathyarchaeota archaeon; assembly: GCA_963741295.1. GTDB lineage: Archaea > Thermoproteota > Bathyarchaeia > Bathyarchaeales > Bathycorpusculaceae > Bathycorpusculum. The sequence continues at coordinate 84,919 of CAVUHI010000001.1, read as the reverse complement.
GCTTAGGAGAAATCACCGAGGTCACTGCTGATAAAGTGATTCCTGATACGAGTCTTTCCATCATGGATGGGGCGTTGGCGGTTTACAAAGGCACCATGGAACTTAGTTGGCGAGCCCAGCAAATAGCAACAGTGGGCAAAAAATACGGTTTCAATGTCTTCACACCGATCAAGGATTTCACTGAACAGCAACTTCAAGTTCTTCTATACGGCGATAAAGAACCCATCAACGGCAGCTGGTCAAATGGCGCCAGCATGTGGATGCGTGAGGGCTGGGAAGGCATCATCCCACAAACCATGCGGCTGTATCGGCAGACTGAAAGTGAATGGCGCAAAGAAGACATCGAAAAATACATGACTTCTAGACCATGCGGAACATGCAAAGGCAAAAAACTCCAACCAGTAGTTTTGGCAGTAAAAGTTTTGGACAAAAGCATAATTGATGTCACAGACCTCTCGATTGAAGAATCCGTTGACTTCTTCCATAACTTGCCACCTAAGTTAAACGTAACTGAATTGTTCATAGCTAAGCAAGTGCTTAAGGAAATCAACGAAAGACTCGGTTTTCTTAAGAATGTTGGTTTAGGTTACCTTTCGTTGTCCCGCGCCGCCAAGACACTTTCAGGCGGAGAAGCCCAACGTATTCGATTAGCCACTCAGATTGGCAGCAACCTCATGGGCGTCCTCTACATCCTCGACGAACCCAGCATAGGCTTACACCAGCGAGACAACGCCAAACTCATCAGTACCCTGCAGCGTCTGCGAGATTTAGGTAACACCCTAATCGTTGTTGAACACGATGAAGAGACGATGCGGCATGCCGACTACATCGTTGACATGGGACCAGGTGCAGGCATCCACGGTGGGCATATCGTTGCGGAAGGTAGCCCTCAAGAAGTAATGAAGAATCCTCGCAGTCTCACAGGAAAGTATCTTTCAGGCGAACTCAAAATTGAAGTACCAACACAGAGGCGCCAACCAGTCAGCTACATCACCGTTAAGGGCGCCCATGAAAACAACCTCAAAAACCTCAGCCTGCAGTTGCCATTGGGTGTACTTTGCGGAATTACTGGGGTTTCGGGTTCAGGCAAGAGCACATTGATGAACTTGACGGTTATTCCTGCCCTAAGGAAAATGTTTGGGGAGCAAGTTGATAAAATTGGGAAACATGAGACGTTGGGTGTTCCGTCGGTTGTGCGTAACGTAATAGTGATTGATCAAGACCCGATAGGACGTACTCCCAGAAGTAACCCTGCAACATACACCAAGCTTTTCGATGAGATACGGCGCATTTTTGCTTCGACCAAAGAAGCTAAAACACGCGGCTACAAAGAAGGGCGCTTCAGTTTCAACGTAAGAGGAGGTAGATGCGAAACCTGCCAAGGCGATGGAGTCCTGCGCATAGAAATGAACTTCCTCCCCGCTGTTTACGTGCAATGCAGCGAGTGCAAGGGCAAACGCTACAATAAAGAAACCTTAAGTGTTCTCTACAAGGGCAAGAACATCGCCGAAGTTTTGGATATGACGGTTGAGGAAGCCGCTAAATTCTTCGAGAATACTCCGAGGGTTTCACGCAAACTTGAAACGCTTCTCGAAGTTGGGTTAGGTTACATAAAGCTGGGGCAAAGCTCAACCACGCTATCTGGCGGTGAGAGCCAACGCATCAAAATTACACGGGAACTCAGCAAGCACAAATCAGGGCACACCGTTTACATGCTAGACGAACCAACCACCGGGCTACACTTCGACGACACAAAACGCCTCATCAAAGTGCTCAATCGGCTGGTAGACAACGGCAACACTGTCTACATCATCGAACACAATCTCGACGTCATCAAAAGCTGCGATTACCTCATCGATTTAGGTCCTGAAGGAGGAGCTGCAGGCGGCGAATTGCTCGCTCAGGGAACACCTGAAGAAGTCTCAAAAAACAACATCTCATACACAGGACTGTTTTTACAAAAAATACTTAACCTCAAGCCAGAAGAACATGTTTTGGCAGTGAAACAGCCTGCATGATCCAAATTAATGATCCACAAGACTTCAAAAGCAGCGATATACCCACTGACCCCGGCGTCTATCTCTACCGCGACGAGCAAGGGGAAATCATTTACGTGGGCAAAGCCAAAAGTTTGCGCTCTAGGGTTAAGAGTTATTTTTCAAGCAACGACCACCCACTCAAGACTCGGCAGCTTGTGTTGCATATTCGCCAGATTGACTGGGTTATCGTCAACACCGAAGTTGAAGCACTCCTCTTAGAAAACAAACTCATCAAGCAACATACACCCAAGTACAATGTTAACCTCAAAGACGCCAAAACCTTCGCATACATCTCACTGACAAGAGAAACCTATCCAAGGATACTTACCAGCCGCAAGGTTTCGCGGAAACTGGAATCTTTTGGACCTTACACCGACGGCTTCACACGCCAAGACCTACAACGCTTAGTTGTTAAAGTGTTTAAACTGCGCACCTGCAAAACCATGCCCAAACGCGCCTGCCTAAACTACCACATCCATCTTTGCACCGCTCCATGCATCGGCAAAGCTACAGCAGAACAATACGCCGAACAAGTACGGCAAGCACGCAGCTTCCTTGGTGGAAACTATCAACAAACAATCGAACAACTGAAAACCCAAATGCAATCCGCCTCCCAAGCTCTGCAATATGAGACCGCACTTGAACTCCGCAACCAAATCCTCTCCATAAGACTCGTCACGGAACATCAAATCGTCGATAAAGAACGCCGCTTCGATCAAGACGTACTGGTGTTTAGACAGGTAGGCGAGAAAATGTTGGCTGTTCAGATGGGCATGCGTAGAGGCGTTCTTTTGGGTAAGAAAGAATTCAGTGTAGATGTGCAGCCCCAAATTGAACAAGAATTTTTGAAAGCATATTATACCTCGAACCCTATTCCCAGGGAAATCTTGCTAAACAAGCCCTGTTGGCAGGGTGTGGAGGAGAAAAAAGCTTTGGAAGAGTTTCTTTCAGCTAAGCGGGTTGCGCCAGTTTCGCTAACGATTCCAAGGCGTGCCGATAAGTTGGGGCTTGTGCGGTTGGCCGAGAAAAACTTGGAATCAGGCTTAGAGGTTGATAGCGCTTTGGTTGATTTGCAGAATAACCTCAACCTCCCCGTGCTGCCTCATGTAATTGAGTGCTTTGACATATCCAACTTGGGAACCGAACATGTAGTTTCAGGTATGGTCAGCTTCAAAGACGCCAAGCCCGACAAGAAAAACTACCGCAAATTCAAGATCAAAACCTTTGTGGGGCAAGATGATTTTGCCTCTGTTCACGAGGTCGTGTTGAGGCGGTATAAACGGTTAAGTGAAGAGAAAACTCCGATGCCTGACCTAATATTGATTGATGGCGGACCAGGACAAGTCAGCGCCGCAAAAGCTTCCTTACAAACCCTTGGGCTTCAACTTCCACTCATCGGCTTAGCTAAAGAGCGTGAAGAAATCTATTTGCCCGACGAATCTGCACCGAGGAACTTTGACAAGAACAGCAAAATGATGCTCTTGATTAGAAAAATCCGTGATGCAGCCCACGACTTTGCGCTTGGGTACAACCGCAAGAGACGGCAGATGAAAATCCGAGAAGAATTCAAGCCAACCAAAGCTTAAAGAAACTTTTTAAGCGCTTCTTCTAGTTGGCTGAAACTTTTTACTATTGCATCTGAATGGAAAACTATCCAGGGGCTGAGGCATTTCAGCTCCGACACCACAATCACGTGTTTGCCTTTGCGTTTGGCGTAGAACATTTCCATGCACGCACCCGCCGAAAGTATAGGCAAGTAAACCACCATGATATCGCATCGGTCAGCATCATCTAGGTCACGTTGAACAAAATCAAAGACTGGAACCTTATCCCACCAGCATTCCTCGGTTCCATTGTAGATGACCCTTTCTCTTTTCCAGGGGTCAATAACATCAAAACCCAATTTGGCGCAGACTTCGGTGATTGCCTCTCGGTAGTTCTGCTGTTTTTCCATGCCTATGATAGGACCTGAAATGAACACTTGCTTTTTCATGCTTTAATCGGAAATCAACAATCGCCAAGATTAATATGCTTTTTTTGGATTTAGGTTTGGGTTGTTGTATGAAATTTTTTGTTGTCTTCTTTGCATATGTCTCGAATGAGGTTGCGTCCCATCAAGCAAACGGTGTTTAACCCGATTGTGCCACCTGCCCATTGCCCCACCATGTAGAAATTTTGTAGCCCTGGTAGAGTTTTGCTGACGCCTTTTTTAGCAACTTCTTTAGCGTATTCTTTTGGGGCGCCATATGCTTGGCATCCGCGGAACGTTCCCGTCCAATGCTCAGCAGAAATTGGTGTAACTACGTCTGTAGCTTCCATTAGGCTTTGGAATCCTGGAAACCGTTTTTCAAGTTGTTCTGCTATTAATTCTGTTACTTTTTGTTTTTCAGCTCGGTATCTCTCCCCATCAACGGATAAGGACTTCCAATAGTCATAGTTGGAATCCATCACTACCTTAACGACTGTTTTGCCTTCTGGCGCCAATGAAGGGTCAAAGTTGAAAACTTCTATGTTAAGCCTGTCTCTTACCGCATCTTCTATGGTTATGGGTTTGTCAAGGAAGAGCACTATAGCATGTGGTTCGTTTAAAAATTCCTTGGCAACTCCATACCAGACTTCAAGCCCGAAAGGCTGCGTCTTCGGATAAGCCTTGTAGTAGGCACTAATTGTTTGATTTTGGTATTTTCCATTCAGCATGCTATAAATCGTGGAGTAGCCGTCCGCTGCAGAAACTATTATGTCTCCGAAATGTTCACTGCCGTCTTCAAGCATAACACCGAAGGCGGCGTTGTCTTTTACGATTATCTTTTTGACTTTTGAGTTGTAAGCTACTTCTCCTCCAAGTTCTATATAGCGTTGTTCAATGTTTCTTGAGAGCGCCATAGAGCCTCCTATTGGCCATCCTCCGTCCCTGTTGTTTAGTGTTGCTAAGAAGATCAGGGCAATTACCACAGGTGCTTCTGGGAGGTCGTATTGAATGGTGGAGAATGCTTTGCGCAGAAATGGATCGGAGAATTTTTCGGCGTAGTCTTTGAGAGTTATTTTGCTGTACTTTATCAACGTGCCCATCAGAGGAAGCATCTTTAACTTGGTTCCCATGCCACCAGACATGGCGGCAAACAAGTCATACCCACTAAACCGTTTAGCTGCTTTAATGAATTCTTTTACGAGTTTCTCGTCAGCTGGCGAGAGAGATTTTAGGTGCTCTCGAAGTTTGTCAAGGTCTGTGTGAACAGTTAAGACTTTGCCACTCGGGTCTTCCACTTGAACAAATTCTTGGAAACTATGCACTCCTAAGCCTTTAAGAGCGCCCAGTTCCTGCCACATATGATTGTTAACGGAGTTCGGCGTCACACCAAAAACGTTGTGCACTGCATAATCGAATGCGTAGCTTTTGCGTTTCCATGAGACGCATACACCGCCGGGTTTGTCTTGCATCTCAAAAATTTTAGTTTTGTAACCGTTCATCTGTCCGTAGCAGCCCGTAGCTAGACCAGCTAGACCTGCACCGATTATGATTAACGACTTGACTGTCAAGGAAGTACCCCTCTATGATTTCTTATAGATATTTATAATATTTATCAGAAATTGGCCTTCAAGCATTGGCTATATCCCATAAAATGCTGTATCTATTTGCAAGATGAAAACAAAGTGAAGAGATTCTAGACGATATTATTGTAATTCTTATTAGTTCAATTAATCATATTGCTATGGTTAAAAATGTCCCAAAGTAACTCAATGCTCGAAAAAGCAACTGCATACGACAGAGTCAAGGTAACCCGTACAGAAGTCGATAGAGCGCTTGCATTACTTAAAGAATTTAGGCAAAAATATCCTTTCACCGAAAATCTTCGCTCAATAGAATATTTGGATCCAGAAAAACTCTTCAAGATAAATCCTGATGAAGTCGGCGAATTCTTCTGTCTTTTAGAAGGTTCCCTTAAGCCTCTTGGTCGCTCCACGTTTAACAGCTCCAACGTTTACCGAAACGCCCGACTACAGATCGGGGAGTTCAAAAACCTGTTGCGTGCTGCGGTGGACACTCGAAAGTCTTTAGCCCAAAAAGTTGATGCTCTCTGGGAAAGGATAGGTGGATTAGGGCAAGACAAACAGCTTGGTAAAGAAATCATATTCTGTTTCAATTATGAAAGTGGAACGGTATTGCCGATTTTTAATAATCAACACCTGAGGCATTTTGTTAACCGAATAGCTGATGTCCCCAGCGGACAAACGAAATTTTTTTCAATTGGACAAGAATATGAATACTATACCAATGAGTTGTTAAAAGCAAAAAACAGTTTAACGTTAACTCGAGCTTGGGATGCCTTGTATTTTGCGGTTTTCCTATACAATACTTATCCGCCTCCAGATAGCGAAAAACCCACAACCAACCCGTCAGGAGAAGGAAAAACCATAAACGTAGTAACCAACGAACAATTGGAACTAAGAGCGTTCGTAAAGCTACTTAGCGATCTGCAAACAAAGGGCAAAATCACAGGGCAGCAATTCCGAGAATACCGTGAACAATGGACACATCAGCAACCCAACGACCGCGACGTACTAGCCTTGCGCCTAAAACAGCTCCTAACAGCAGAAACCAAACCAAACCCTGACCAACCAAAAAGTCAACCATTCCAGAAACCCCGTAGACTGTAGAAAAGCTGCGATCGCTCTTTCTTTTTTGTAAAGAAAAAAAACAGTTCTTTCCTATGGGGAAAGTGTTGTCCTTCTTCTTCTTTCGAAGACTATTTACTCTGCACCTTTCTAACTGAGAGAAGAAGAAGAAAGTGGCGCCACCGTCTTTTCTTCTTCTTTCAGAGTATCTGTTGCCTCTGTTTTGTTGCATGACTGCTATCGGTTAGAAAAAGAAAAAATTGACAATTTTTCAATGATTTTTTCTTCTTTCAACTTAACTCTGCAACTTAAGAGAAGAACAACAACACTGCATTTTCAATTGTTGTTGATGGTATGGGAAGTGTTATACGCCGTGGGCGCTCACGCCATACTATGAGCGCCTTGGTTTGTGGGTTGGATGTGCATAAGGATAGCACTTATGCGACTATTTTGAACTCTGAAGGAAAAATAGTGGATCAAACAAGAATGGAGAATGAGAAAGTAGCTTCTTACCTGTCGCGGTTCAAGGTTGGAAAAGTCGCCATGGAATCCTCCACTGCAGTTGCACCTCTTTATCGACAATTGAAGAAAGAAGGTTTTGATGCGGTAGTTTCCCATCCTAGGAAGACTAAGTTAATTGCTGAGGCTAAAATTAAAAGCGATAAAGTAGATTCTAAAGCTATTGCGCAGTTGCTTAGGATGGATTGGTTGCCCCTATCTTATGTCCCAGATGAAGATACAAGTGCTTTGAGAGAGAAGGTTCGCAGAAGAGCTTTCCTAGTTAGAGAAAGAGTCAAACTGCGAGTGAAAATCAAGAGCTATCTAACCTATCAAGGGTTGAAGTGGCCTGATGATCATGGATTGTGGACTAAGGCTGGGTTGATTTGGCTTCATGGTCTCAATTTGACTCCGGTTGAATCTTATATCAGACTTATCGACGGTTTAAGTGAAGAAATCAGACTGTTATCTAATGAGCTTAAGAGGGAAGCCAAAGGTGATGAAGATGTTGGGCTGTTGATGACTGTTCCGGGGATTGGCTATTACTCTGCACTTCTTGTTAAGAGTGAAATTGGCGATATCGGTCGTTTTCCGTTTGCTGAGAAGCTTTGTAGCTATGCTGGGTTGGTGCCTTCCACTTATCAATCAGGAGGCATGGTTCGTCATGGAAACATAACTAAAGAGGGCAGTAGATGGCTGCGTTGAATCATGATGGAATGTGCTTCTACACATGTTAGCAAATATGATACTTGGATTAGCCGGTCGTACCGTTGCTTAGCAGGTAGGAGAGGTAAGAAAACTCCTAGAGTTGCGGCTGCTTAGAAAGTTGTTGGTGGTTTGTTTTTCGGTGCTTAAGAATAAGCAGCCTGTTTTATGATCAACCTTAGAAGTATTTCACCGTGAAGAACTGTCCCTTAATTGTGGACGTGTTGTTGATTGATGAAGGGTTGAATGCGTTGCCATATTGCCTCTTTGGTGTGGGCGGATAGGTGTTTGCCTTTGTCGTCAACTATGAAGGAATGATTGAGAATGCGAGAGGAAGAATTGAGGGAAGAGTCAAATAGGTAGACTTCACATAGGTGTTCTTCCATTATTTAGCAAAATTGACCAAATGCAGGGGTATGTTACTGATATGCAGCATTAGTTGGCGTTGATGTGGCTGACTATATAGGTTCCCCTGTGCTTATTTATGGGAACGAAGCTGATTGGTAGCGGCTTGTCATGATTGAGACTGAGAACCTTACAAGGAAGTTCGGGGAGCTGACTGCGGTTGACAACTTGACTTTCAGGGTAAATCAGGGCGAAATTTTTGGTTTTCTTGGACCTAACGGAGCGGGAAAGACCACCACTGTTAGAATGCTCTGTTGCCTGATATCTAAGACAAGCGGCACCGCCCGAATTGGTGATTATGAAATCGGCCGGCCCGAAGATGCTCTGAAGATCCGAAAGATCATTGGGCTCGTCCCAGACAATGTTGGGCTGTACGAATCCCTCACCGCCTACGAGAACCTAGACTACTACGGAACACTGTACAGGCTGACCGACTCCCAAAAGAAAGAAAGCAACGAATACTTCCTCAAGTTGCTTGGGCTCTGGGAGAAGAGAAATGTTCTAGCCGGGGCGTTCTCAAAGGGGATGAAACAGAAGCTTGCGATAGCACGTGCCTTGATTCATGATCCTGAGATAATTTTCATGGACGAGCCGACTGCGAATCTAGACCCAGAGTCCGCGAAAACGGTGAGAGAATTCATCCTTGAATTGAAGAAAGAGAAGAAGACTATTTTTCTAAACACTCACAACCTCTATGAGGCGCAACGGGTCTGCGATAGGATTGGTATCTTGAATACCAAGCTCATGGCAGTGGGGACTCCTCAAGAACTCGAACGGTCTGTCCACGGAAGAAAAACAGTGATTCAGTTAAGACAAGTGAATGAAACGATTCTCGATTCGCTGAAGAAACTCCAGCTAAAGAATATAGTCAAAGAGGGCAACCAGCTTACAATCGATATCGTGAATCCACAAGAAGAAAATCCTGAAATTATAAACGCAATCATCGCAGCGGGAGGACGCATCGAAACCGTTACAGTGACAAGCAGCTCGCTAGAAGACGCTTACCTAAAACTAGTGAAGGAGAATATTCAATGACCACCTGGATGCCCTGGAAGATAGCTCGCAAAGAATTAAAAGTGATCAGCAGAAAGAAAAGCATCATCTTCTATACTGTTGGGCTCCCCCTTCTCATCGCAATTGCTTTCTCAATCGTCATCAAAGATCAAATAGCCTCTGGAATCCCCACGACAATATCGGTAGGTGCCGAATCCATCATTTACATCTTCGTCGTTTTAGCAACTGTTCTTCCCAGCACAATTGCAGCGTACAGTATAGTAGGCGAAAAAGTTGAAAAGACATTAGAACCGTTGCTTGCAACCCCGACAACTGACGGCGATATCCTTCTCGGAAAAAGCATCGCATCATTCATACCTCCCATTCTATCGACTTGGATAGGCGCATCAATCTTCATGGCCGCAACCGACTACATATTATACAATGGGGGATTAGGCTACTATTATTTTCCCAACTGGAACGCAGCAGTTATGCTGCTGCTTCTCGCTCCTCTTGCAGCAATTCTAAGCATTGAAGTAGCGGTGATTGCATCATCACGGGTAAACGACGTTCGAGGTGCAAACCAGATCGCGGGCCTCATGTTTATTCCATTCGTTGTTGTCTTATTTGCAGGAGCAGAAGGAATTTTTCCTTTCAGTATCGCCAACCTTCTGATCTTCTCGGGTATTGTTTTGGTCGCTGACATAGTTCTATTCTTCTTGAGCAAATCTACTTTCAAACGAGAAGAGATACTGACGAAGTGGAAATGAAGGGTGAATTTTGGCGGGTCTGACGGGAATTGCCACGCAAATATTGGTTTTGTTTTAAGACATTTTGATTCTATGAATATTTTGCAAACTGAGCGAATCACAAATCAGTTGAGTATGAGCAAGCAAGAAAACAAAACTTTGACTCTTCGCCGAGTTGAAGGTTCCTGCTGTAGTGTTGTAAGAATGCAGCGTGAATCTTTTCGAAATCTGGATGCCTAACCCCAACCATTTCCTCAGTACCAAATCCTAAAGTATGAGAAAACAAAAATTCAGCAAGCGGTAACATAGCACCTGCAAAAACCTCTTAAGCAAACTTATTCTCATATCATAATAGGTCATTAGATGCCAAAGAAACTCTTGGCAACAACAATCATCCTATCAACAATCTTAGCATCAGTCGTTAGCACAATAGGTGTTGAGATAGTAGTTGCCAACCCAATGAACATGAAACCATATTATGAAATATTTAGTATTCAATCACCACAAAACAACAACCACTACACAAACCCTGTTTCCCTTAAAATTGCCTTAGTAAGGAACGCAGTTACGATTGCAAGGTCTTACTACTACACAATTGACTTGGGTACTCCCCAAAAAATCAGTCAATTAGAAATTGTTAAACAGCAAAAGATAACCAGCAATAATTACGATCCATATACTGAGGTTACTCTAGAAGCTAGCATAGTTTTGTCTTTCTTAGATGAGGGTTGGCACAATATAACAGTAGGCTCTGCTACAGTTAGATTCTATGTAAATGCTTCTGCAATGCCGACAAATCCCACACCAAACATAACTCCAGTTCCTTCATTATTACCAAGTGTATCTCCTTCAAATTCTCCAACAATAAACCCTAACAGAGCTTTCCAAGAAAAACTTGTTGCTATTCAACAAAGCTACACTTTAGTCATAATATCTATTGCAGTTATCATAGGATTAGGTGTTCTATTTTACTTTAGAAGAAGGAAAAAGAAGCCATGAATAGTAGATATGCTTTATTAGCTGTAGTGTTTGCAGTTTCAATATTGATTGTGGTGCAAACAATTGAGGCAGCAAAGGCTAATCCTGTTCCTTGGCCGTCTACTCCAAACCAAGAAAAACCTACTCTGACAATTAAAACCCCACAAAACTACACAACATATAACGACAGTACTGTTAGCTTTAATTTTACAGTTACTGCGCCTGCCTCTTGGAATAAAATCCAACACATGTTTGAATGGTATTATTTGGGTAAAATAGCCTCAGTAAATCAATACCTAGATGGAAAACTAATAAATGGAAATCTGACCGATTACAGCAGAATATACATTTCCGGTTCAAGTTACTCTGTTAAACTAAACCAGACCTCGCCCGGACAACATTCACTGAACGTAACCGTTCAATCATACACTTACTATCGAGAACCAATTTACGGCAACTCCTCCATTCCCTCCGGCATTATTGAGGAATACATCATCAATGGTGTCTCCGTTCAGCAAGTAATTTACCAATACCCCATATAGTTGTTTCTGACATAGTTTACTTTACCATAGAGCAACCAACCCCAACCCAAGGCGGAATAGGTACTGGCTCTGATTATTTGCTAAATCAAACAAATCTAATTTTGATAGCTATTGTAATTGCAATAGTTGCTGTTGCATCAATCTCACTGGTTTATTTTAAGAAGCATAAATCTAAAACTGAATTAGACAAGAAACCTTGACAAATCCCAGACAAGGAAGTTTGACAAAAAAGCTATTAAGCAAATCTATTCTCATAGAATAATTAGGTAATTTATATGCCAAAAAAAATCTTGGCAACAACAATCATCTTAGCAACAATCTTAGCATCAACTGTTAGCACACTATGTGTTGAGGTAGTAGATGCTAATCCTGTAGGAATGTTTGGGCAAAAGCCAAAGTATGCAATAGTCACTATTGATAGCCCAGCTTATTCCACCCAACTTTCCTTTACCATAAAAACTAACTATTATTGGGCAACAGGTTCTAACCTCACAGATAGCCACTGCTTTATCGTTTTAGACTCAAAATCTTTTGAGGTAAATGCCCTTTCCATAGTTAGTAATACTACCATATCGGATGACTATGCATATGACCCCTATGTACAGTACATTCTCAGAGGAACAGCTGAACTATTAAATCTCCCAAGCTTATCAAGTGGCACTTACATTGTTGAGGTCAATTATGGCTATTATAACTCTGCCTGGTTTAATCGAAGGTACACTGAGGAATACATTTCCTTGGGAACAGCAACCTCACAAATAATCCTGACACGGGACATAACTCAAGAACCAACTTCCCCCTCTCCTGCAGTTCCAAACTCTCTTGACCCAACTCCAACTCCAAGCCAAAGTATGCCTACAATTAAGGCAGGTCCCACATTGCCCGTTGAGTTGAATCCGCCTATAGTCTACATCATACTTGCTGTTGTGATTGTTATAGTGGCTTTTGCTTCTATCTCATTGGTTTACTTTAGGAGAAGAAAGGGTAAACTATGAAAAGAAGATATGCTGTATTTGCTGTAGTGTTTGCAGTCTCAATATTGATGGTTATACAAGCGGTTGAGGTGGCAGATGCTAATCCTGTTCCTTGGCCATATAAGCCAAACCAAGAAAGCCCCATTTTGGCGATCGAGACACCGCAAAACCATTCAAACTACAAATATAACGTTGATGTCAACTTTAGCGTGACGATACCAGAGTCCTGGGATGCTCACTATCATCCATTAACTCCCTCGGAAATTCACTATATCGGTGAGCTTGATTCTATTCAAGTGAATTTAGATGGAAATCTCATCAAACGTTATCAATATAACGACCTTAACCAAGATAGATATATCCTCCCCCTAAATGATACAAGCACAGGCAGCCATTCGTTGAATATCACTTTGTTATCTTTCACCTACGCTAAAGGAGAAAAATTTGACAACACCGCCATAGATACAAATGGTATTTCCAATGGGCTGCACGTTTACAAATACCCAAACATAGTTACAGATATCGTTTATTTCACAGTAGAACAGCAGCAACCAAGTCCTTCAATAATGCCTTCTTCAACTACAACTGCAGACCTTTCAACTTATTCGGTGCCTATCTTAGCTATAGCTTCTGTGATTGTGATTATAGCTGTTGCTTCAACAGTATTGGTTTACTTTAGAAGAAGAGTAAGCATTGAAAAAGACGTGAGGCAAAAAACGGAATCCTTTAACATCAAACAGATTCTAAAATCTTTTAAGCATAGTCAAAACAAATAGAAGCATAGGTATTCCCACCTTGCAGCCAAAACATGTGAGAATGGTATCGGTTAACGTCTTGTTGGGTTTGCTTTATGTTATTTCTAGTTATTGGATTTGGGCTGAGGTAGATAAGTGGGCAAAATGGAACATTGCAGCAAATTGGACTCCAATTCTAATCTATCCCTACCGAATTCCTGGCACTACCCAAATTCAAATGGCAATTTCCCCACTTTGGAACGTCCCTTTCGTATTGTTCTGCGTCATTCTTGCGATTAACATATTTTTCATCTTTGTGCTTCAAAGAAGTAAAGAAACAAAACAGACCCCTTCTTAGTCTGCATAATTTTTTAAGCAAGGTCAAAACAAATAGCGTTTAGCGAAATTACTTGAATTTGAAGTGACAGCTCTGACAAAAGTTTTTACAGCAATAATTATTGTCTTCAATGTTGCAATGAGCGTATTTTTCTTTTTGTCCAGCCAAATATTACTTCTTGCAAGTGATGGTCGACCTATCGTAAATGTCGGCATCTTTTATGTTTCTTTTCTTACCCAGAGAGGATTAGCTGAGCCTTATCGTAATGACCCATTTTTTGTTCTTTTGTTTTCCTTAATAGTTAATGCTCTTTTTGTAATAATGCTTCTAAGGAGTAAAGAAACAAAACAGACCCCTTCTTAGAAATTTTATAAATAACCTTTTCTCACGGTTGGGTGTTCTATTATCACTCGTCAGTCAATAAACCTTGACAAATCTCAGACAAGGAAGTTTGACAAAAAACCACTTAAGCAAACCTATTCACATAATATAACAGGAACATCAAATGCCAAAGAAACTGTTGGCAACAACAACCAATAGCAAATTGGTGGAAAAGAGAAGAATAGCATTTGTTACCTTGGTTGTTATGACAACCTTATGTCTTGCAGTTCTTCCCTGTTCAAAAGCAGCTATCCATTTACTTCTGAAATTAACATATTAGAGCCTCAGAACATAGAATACCAAAAAGGCACCAACCTTAGCATTGCCGTAAATTTCACAGCTTGGTATAATTTTGATATTAACTATTTTGTTACTTACAGTTTGGATGGAGAGAATAGCAGCGTACTGGAATATCAAATTTCAGCCAACGATTCATGGGACCCATACATTGCACAAATACAAGGGTCAGTTGCTTTACCTCAGTTGGGAGAAGGTATTCACAACATAACTGTTCTTGCACAAGCCTCATATTGGGATTCACCTTCAGGCTCTAGAACACTTCACATGAACTCTTCCAATTCAGTGACATTTACCATTAAAGCCCAAAGCACCCCTATGCCTACATCAACTCCATCAAATCAAATTATACCTAATGCCAGCATATTGAGTACAATAGTCCAAATAGCAATAGTCTCCATAATCCTCATAGTTGCTATTGCTATAGTTTCGTTGGTTTACTTTAAGAGAAGAAAGGATAAGCCATGAAAGCAAAATATGCTCTCGGTGCTTTAGTGTTTGCAGTCTCAGTATTGATTGGGATACAAGCAGTTGAGATAGTAGATGCTAATTCCCTTCACCACCATAGTATGGCTATTACGGTTACCACTATTCAATCTACATCAAATGTAACCATTACACCTTCATTTCCTCAAACAACTGAACTGTCAGTTTCAGAGGACCCTGGAGTTGGGGGTTTTAGTGTTCTGGTTCCATGCAATGTCACTTTGGGGAGAACCTTTGAAGTAGGACTGTTTGCACTTTATGCTAATGGTTATTGGGACAGAAATTTTACAGGTTCTGTTAGCTTTAGTGCAAGTAAAGGTACAATCAGCCCATCAATGTCAGGTGCATTTACTGAAGGCGGTTGGAATGGTTTATAAGTATGAGTGAGGCTGGCTTTGATATAGTAATTTATGTAAATGATGGCAATGGTCACACAGGAAGAAGTTTTCCTATATCTGTATACGAGATGAATCCAACTCCCACTTCATCTGCTAATTCAACCCCAACACCTTCTGTTCCAGAGTTATCATTCTTAGGTGTGATATTTTTGTTAGCTGTTGCTTCTGTTTCATTGGTTTACTTCAAGAAGCATAAACATTGAACAACTGCTAAGTAATTTCTTTGTGTCACTGACAGAGTGATTGACAGATTAACAGACAGTTAGAGAGAGTTTCAGTGTGACTGGTTGACATTATGTAGCTGTGGGCGGGAGCGTGTGTATGTGTGAAGGTTAGTTCGTAGTCATTTACGTTTGCGTTTGAGAGAGAGAGAGAGAGAGAGAAAAAAAAAGATTAAAATTTAATCTTAACGCCTACTTGGAGAGCAAAGTCTGAATCTGCTTGAGCTCGCTCGATCTTGTGCAAGGCATTTAACCTTGAACGGGTAACGTTCCCAGAATCAAACATTCCGTTAAGTCTCATTTAGAATGAATGTGCAAACGACCTCACCAAATAGTAGGGGTACAGTAAAAGTAAAGGTGTCTTCACAACTCTTCGGGCAACTCAAGAGAAGTAGTAGTCGAAAGGTTGTGCACCTCTTCGTCTACTACTTCTAAACCTAACCGCTCAATCTTCTTGTAAATAGTCTCCCTAGTATATTGCAACACTAAAATTAACAGCAAAACAAAAAATGCTCAAAAGCGCCAACAATGTTAGTCAAGGAAGTTTGACGAATAATGCTCGTTTCCATGTAGTGCTTAGTCAAGGATTCTTGACGAAAATGCCTATAAGGCGAAAACTTCATGACTGTTTCTGATAAGCCATGCAAGCCTTCATTGTTTTAGTTACAGTCTGCCTCATAGTTTCTCTTTCAATCATCTCATTACCAGTTAAAGCGCAAGAACCACTCAACCTAACAATCAAGCCGGATGGAAGCATTGAACCAGACACTGATTTTGTTTGGCTTAAAGAAATGGGACCATCTACACGTTTGTAGTAGATATTTTTGGCACCATAACAGTTCAAAGAGCAGGAATTACAATTGACGGAGCAGGGCACACTTTTGAAGGCAATCAGGCGGTAAATGTGAGAGCGATAAATCTGGTGGGACATGATCAAACCTTCAATGCTTATGGCAACGTTGTGGTGAAGAATCTGAGAATTTACAATTTCCTAGAAGGCATATACACTCCCTCAAACAACAACAGCTTTATCGGGAACCGCTTCGAGAGCGCCGGTATACATATTCTAGGCGGTAGTGGAGGAGGCAACATAGTAAAACATAACAGTTTCGTTAACGCTCGAGTTTTCGTTGACTATAACCACGGTGGGCTTGATGTAATTACGGAAAATAACTTCTTCAACAGTGGAACGCTTGTTGACTTAGCTGATGCACCTTTTGTGGATAGAAACTATTGAAGTAATTATACATCTGCCTACCCTAATGCCACTGAAGTGGATGCTTCTGGGATCTGGGATACCCCTTATGTGGACTAGGTATCTTGGGTAACTAACCGAAGCGTTGACTACCATCCCTTGCTCAACCCGATAACAGATTTTGAGATTCCTAACTTTGGTATCCTAGGAATGCCCACTCTAACACCTTATCCAACCATTAATACTGGTCCCGAACCACCACAGTCAGAGCCTTTTCTGATGACATTAGTTATTGCATTGGTAGTGGCAGCCGGTGTCTTGGGCATAAGTCTATGAATCTATAGAAACAAACGCAAATATTCATAGTTAATATCACTATTTTTGCTTTTTTTAGCAGTTATTGATCGATTGCTTCTTTTTTATTGGCACGCTGAGCTGCTGCTCTTTAGCAAACTCTTGAATTTTGTTTTCGATCCGATTTTTCCTGTTTAATGCTTCTTGGAGGTGATTTGTTTGGTTGATGAGATAGAGGTATCTGAGAATAAGGAAGCCCTGATCGTTTTGGCTGGCACAGTTGCGGGCGCTGCTACTACGTTTGTTGCTTCTTTGACGATCCCGGGGTTATCGTCATATTTTATTAATTGGAACCCCATTAATTGACTTGAAGGTACCTCAATGAAAAATAACCAAGACCCACTGGAGCGGATTGCTGTTAACCCAAAAATTATGGGCGGCAAACCAGTTGTGAAGGGTACGCGAGTAACTGTTGAGCAAATCCTAAGGCTAATGGCTCAGTGGTTGTCCTTGGAGGAAATCCTAAAAGACTATCCGCATCTTTGCAGAGAAGATATTTCCGCTGTCTTACTCTACGCTGCCAAACTTGCCGATGAAGAAGAAGCTTATCCGATCACAGCTACTTGAGTTAGGTAACTTGAAATTTTCTAGTACACGATTGTACAGGTATTTTGGTTTCGCAGAAGTTAAAAGAGTTGAAATATGACTCGGTCTCGGTCATCGAATGCATGAAAGGAGCTGAAGATGAGAAGATCCTGAGGTTAGCAGTCAAAGAGCATCGAGTTACTATTACCAACGATAAGGATTTTGGAAGGCTAGGAGGCTTTTTCAAACCTCCAGGAAATATTCTTTTGAGGTTGAAAGATGAAAGCATCGTGAACAAAGTTAGAATCGTTTCTTTCGTGGTGTCTTCTTATGGTGATGCGATTCTTGGAAACGTTTTGGTTGTGTCGGAGAAGAAGATAAGAACCAGAACAAAATGGAATTACCAAAATCGTTACAAAATGGCTAACACAAAAACTTGATAAAAACAAAAAGAAAATCATACAAGCTCAAGGTTACAACGAGACGCTAAAATACACATACCAATCCAAAGAAGATATAGAACTTTTAGAGGAACTCAAAAAATGACAACCAAAACAGAAGTAGATACCCAAATAATTACTAAGGTGAAGATGGCGGGTCCGACGGGAATTGAACCCGCGACCCTCGGATTAAGAGTCCGATGCTCTAGCCTGACTGAGCTACGGACCCGCATGGTTTGAAAAAGGGCTTCATTGAGTAATATAGAGCTTGCGGTTTTGTTGTTGCAGCCTGATGCAGTGAAGACTAAATAAAAAGCAGCGCTTTAGTTTTTGTGGCGATGTTTTATGGCTGATTCTTTGGGTGAAGTTTTTGTTCTAAAAACAACTGACCGCGCAACAGGCGTCCCTGCGCTTCTCAAAAAGTTTGATTTAGACTGATTATTCTGGGAAGCAAGTGGCGCTTAAAGCTAATTTTAACAGTGCTGACCCGTTTCCCGCTTCAACCCATCTGGACACTCTGCGAGCCATAGTGGAAACCCTGAAAGGCGCTGGTGCAGGCGGGATAACGTTGGCTGAACGCAGCGGCATGGGCGACACCCAGCAGGTGCTTGAGCAAATGGGCGTCTTAGGACTATCAGAGGAAACTGGGTTTTAACGCAATTGTTTTAGATGACATCGGTAAAGACGGCTGGATTAAATTTGAACGCGACAAAACCCACTGGCTAAATGGCTTCTACATGGCAAAGGTTTTCCATGACGCCGACAAAATCGTGCAAACCTGTTGCCTCAAAACCCACCGTTTCGGCGGCCACTTCACTATGTCCCTGAAAAACTCTGTGGGGTTAGTTGCCAAAAAAGTTCCTGGCGGCATGTACGATTACATGTGGGAACTGCATGGTTCACCTTTTCAGCGGCAGATGATTGCTGAAATAAACAGCCACTACAATCTCGACTTTGTCTTGATGGATGGCATAAAAGCGTTCGTTACGGGCGGTCCAGAAAAGGGCAAAGAAGTTGAGCCAAACCTTTTGCTTGCAAGCAAAGACCGAGTAGCCATTGACGCCGTTGGCGTTGCGATTCTAAAAATGTATGGTGCAAAAGGAAAAGTGGGCGAAGCTGACGTTTTTGAGCAAGATCAACTGAAAAGGGCTGCGGAGCTGGGTTTTGGAGTTAAGTCAGCTGATGAAATCCAGTTGACACCTTTAAACAATGAGAGCCAAGAGGATGTAGAGCGGATAGAGCAGATTCTAAAAGCACAGGTAACTATGTATTGATGCCTTTTAGTATGTCTGGTTTGTCGCTGGCTATGCCATCCACGCCTTTTTTGGCGTATTCTTGGGCTTCTTCTGGGGTGTTTATGGTCCAAACGATGATTTTTAAGCCGTTTTCATGGGCTTTTTGGACTGTGGCTGTATGGGTAAATCTGTACAGCGCAATTAGGTAGTTTGCTTTGAGTTCTAAAGCTGCTTTAACTGGGTTGCTGTGTTTTGCATAAATCAAACCTGTCTCAACGCTTTTGTTTAGTTCTCTAACTTTTTTTAGGGCTTCTTCAAGAAAAGAAGTGATTACAACGTTTTTCTCAAGGCTCCCTTGCATGAACTATCGAAAGCACTTGTTCCTCAATGCCCGCTTCCTTTAACTCAATTAAAACTTTCACTTTCTTGTCCAAAAAATCCAGCGCTTCATCCAAAGTCGGAATCTTCTCGCCGCCCTCAGCAGAAAAACTCTTGATTTGTGCAAGGGTGAGTTCGCTGACTAAGCCTTCGCCGTCAGTTGTCCGCTTAACATCCGCATCATGAATCACGACAAGTTGGTTGTCTTTGGTTTTTCTAACATCCAACTCGACTGCATCCACGCCGATTTCTATGGCTTTCTTAAAACTTGCCAAAGTATTCTCGGGTGCATAGGCTCTGGCGCCACGATGACCAACACGCAACATAATATAGACTTGGTTAACCTGAGAATAATATCTTGCTGAAATGCAATGCTTAAAACGACAAACCTGATAGAGAAGTTGCTGCTGTTGCTGCTGCTGCAACTGCATTTTGAAACAGCGGTTGCAACAATCACAGATAAACCTATTATTAGATGGGTATCTTTATCAGAGAGGCAAAATGTCCTAATTATCGAAGCTTTAAATATTTTCACAGCTCACTCAAACAATGAGGAGTAACGATGTCTTTTCAAGAAAAAATTGTTCTAAACCCCATAGGTTACGTTAAAACCACTGCCAAAGGCGAAGAAGTCAAAGATAAAGCGTTATTGTCACAGATTGTTCTTCGTGACGATTTGGTTGAGGGTTTAAGCGGCATCTCTGGCTTTTCACATTTGTTTGTGCTGTTCTATCTAAACCAAGTCACGGATGAGCAACAGAAAACTTTGAAAGTTCATCCAAGAGGCAGAATGATATGCCCTTAGTGGGTGTTTTTGTAGCCAGAACTATGCTGCGTCCAAATCCTATTGGGTTAACGTTGGTTGAACTGGTTAAAGTTGAAGGCAACGTTTTAACGGTTAGAGGTTTGGATGCTTACGATGGGACACCAGTTTTAGACATTAAGACTTATGACTTCTGGGATATGGCAGAAAACGCTAAAGTTCCTGATTGGTGGAAAAAACTCAACATGAAAAACGCAAAAACTAAAGTAATTCTCCAACGCCGTATTTGGCATCCATGGCTTTTAGGAGTGCTTTTCGGAGGTCCTCGCCCTTCAACTCCTCAGTCTTTAAAGCTCCAAAAGTCTTCGCCAACTCCTCATCCTTACAACTTCTTTTAGCCAATTCTCAAAATCGCCTCGATAAAGATGAAATTCCAGCGAATCCGTAGTGACCTGCTTGATGAACCTGTAAAACTCCTCTATCGACAACGCTGTAAAACCCAGTGGCTTTCCAATATCAACGTAAAAGTTAAAACCGACTCGCTGGAACTTGCATAAATATTTTTATGCGCATTTTTGCCTTTTTCCGTTAAACCGAATCCGCCGCCTACTTTGCGCAAAAACCCTTCCTTGGCAAGCTCCTGCACTCCTGCTATAGCTTGGTTTGGGTTTAGGTTTACGGCTTGTGCAAACATGGTTATGTCCATGCGGTTGGTGGCTTCGTTCATGGTTTTTAGAATTCTGATTTGTTCTTCCTTCAAGAAACTTCGCCTCGTTGTTATGCTGATACTAGGGAATTGGGAAATTTAAATGTGTTAATGCGCTTTGTTGTTAAATGGCAAGTTTTTATTTCTCAAAATCCACAAGTTAACTGGGATACTTCATGAATACCGAATACATCATGGTTTTTGTTACAACCGCAAATAAGGCGGAAGCAGAAAAAATCTCCCAAGCACTTCTAAATGAACGACTAATTGCCTGCGCCAATATCATTAACCCAGTTACCTCTTTCTTTTTTTGGTCAGGTAAGATTGATCGGGCAGAGGAGTGTTTGGTGGTTATGAAGTCTCGGCGGGATTTGTTTGGGGAGTTGGCGGAGCGTTTGAAGGGGTTGCATAGTTATGAGGTTCCTGAGGTTTTGGCGATTCCGATTGTTGAGGGTTCAAAGGTCTATTTGGATTGGATGGGTGAAGTGCTCAAATGACGTTCGGAGCCTTGAATATTGAAACATCTGATTTGAGAACATCCCTCATACAATCAATAGATTTTGCGGCCAGTACTAGAACCATAACAAAAGCGTCTCTTGCAAGCTAGAAACACTAATACATAATTATAAGCTGGATAGCAAAGGCGAATTTTATAAGCAACTCCGAGAAAAAAATTGAAAAACAATACTCGTGTAATTGTTCAGTCACAATCACAAACTCTTTAATTTAAGATGACGGTAGCCTCAAAGAAGGAATTATTATGCAAAAAAAGCAACAAAGCCAAGAAGAAAAAAACACCCCTAAGCAGGAGGCGGACGGGGAAAGCGCAGTGCTCACGGCGATCGCCGCGATGTCGGGGCAGGATAGAGCCATAGCCGAGCGACTCCATGATATCATCAAAGCTACGGCACCAGGTCTCTTGCCGAAAACCTGGTATGGGATGCCCGCGTATGCCAAGGACGGCAAAATCGTTTGCTTCTTCCAAAGCGCGGAGAAATTCAAAACGAGGTACGCAACGTTCGGCTTCCAACACGAGGCGAACCTTGACGAAGGCAACATGTGGCCAGTCGCTTTTGCGCTCAAGAAATTGACTGTCGCCGAAGAGGCAAAGATCGGCGCACTCGTGAAGAAAGCGGTGAGCTAAGTCATAACTTTTTAAAATAATTAATCTAATAAATAAATGAGTGAAAATAATGTTGCGTTGTATTCCGTTTCTTTTATTTGATGGAAATTGTGCTGAGGCAATGACTTTTTATCAAAAGTCTCTTGGAGGCGACTTAACTCTTACTAAGCTTGGCGATACTCCTATGAAGGACCAGTTTCCGCCAGAAAAGCATGGCAGAATAATCAATGCTCATTTGTTTAGTGGCGCTATCGAAATTTCTGCTTCAGATTGGATGGCATCCCCAGCACTTGAGCCGATTCTGGGTAATATGTTTAGTATATTTGTTATCGGAGAAGCATATGAGGAATTGAAAAACGTGTTTGACCAGCTTGCGGTAGGAGCAAAAAAAGAATCGTTTCAAGATTTGCATGAAATGCCATTCGGAACATATGGACAGTTTTTTGATAAATTTGGTGTTCAGTGGATTTTTAAAGGGAATTCAAAAAATAGAGTCTAACTCGTCTGAATTTAACGGAAAAAAGAGGAACGTTGAATGATGCAAGAAAAAATCACTGTACATTATAAGAGCCGTTTCTAGATCTTCTCCCTTCTTTTGCTATTCCAAGATTAAGACCTTCTTCGTTTTGGTTGGTTCGCAAAGCATATATTCATTACCCATTATCCCGAGTACACTTTTGTACTGGTAAGCCTTAAATAAAACATTTCAGTATACTTCTGAACCACAAGGAAGCATGACAAAATGGGGAATCGCCTTTGGCAAAGCATCAACACAAACCCAAATCACAGTCAACCCCCTAAATTACGTTAAATTCAACTACACCAGCCAACCCATAGAAATATTTTCAAAACTCCACCAAAAATACAAAACCGCCTACCTTTTAGAATCAATCGAAGGCCCCCAAAAACTCGCCCAATACTCCTTCTTAGGGTTTGACCCAAAAATCACCATATCAGCCAAAAACGGCACAGTCACGATAACAAACCAGAAAACCAACCAAACCACCACCCAGCAAACCAGCGATCCCTTCAAACTCATAAAAGAGCAATTGCTACCCTACGCAAACGACATGGTGGATTTCCGTTTTGTCGGCGGCGCATTAGGGTACATTTCCTATGATGCCATAAGGTACATCGAGAAACTGCCCAATCAAAAACCCGATGACATCGAGTTTCCTGATTTGGAGATGGGCATTTTTGAGGACGGCATCGTTTTTGACCACACCATCAATCAAGCTTACTATTACTTTAGAAGAGAAAACCGACTAAAAGAAATCCAGGCATTGCTTGATGAGCCAGCAGCAGAAGAAGTACCATTCACATACACTCAGCCAACGGTCAACACAACAAAAGAGGATTTTGAGAAAGCAGTCGAGAAAGCCAAACAGTACGTCACCGCTGGAGACATATTTCAAGTTGTCCTCTCCAAACGCTTCCAATTCCAATACAACGGCAGCCTCCTAACCTTCTACAAAAGCCTACGCCAAATCAACCCCTCACCCTACATGTTCTACTACAAATCTGACAAACGCCAAATTGTCGGCGCCAGCCCCGAAATGCTCGTTCGCATCGACAACCGAAAAGTTATAACTTTTCCGATTGCAGGGACAACAGCCGCTACCGCAGACCCAAAAGAAAACTTGCGCCTTGGTAAAGAACTGTTAAAAGACCAAAAAGAACGCGCCGAACACGTAATGCTCGTAGATTTAGCAAGAAATGACATTGGCAGAATCAGTAAGTATGGAAGTGTCTCGGTTCCCGAGTTTATGCAGGTCCACCAGTTCAGCCACGTGCAACATATCGTTTCTCAAGTTATAGGCGACTTGAAGGATGGCTTAGAGAGTTTTGATGCATTAAAGGCAGTGTTTCCTGCAGGGACTGTTTCGGGCGCACCTAAAGTCCGTGCCATGGAGATAATTGAGGAACTTGAGCCGTCTCGCCGTGGACCTTATGCTGGTGCAGTTGGGTATTTCAGTTGCAACGGCAACGCAGATTTCGCCATAACAATACGCACCCTATTCGCTGAAGATAACCAAGCTTACATTCAAGCGGGTGCGGGCATTGTCGCTGATTCAGTGTCAGAGAAAGAATGGTTTGAAACTGACCACAAAGCCAAGGCGCTCATGAAAGCGCTTGAACATGCCACAGGAGATAAGAAACCATGAAAGTCCTCGTAATAGACAACTATGATTCATTCGTCTATAACCTTGTCCAATACATAGGGGAACTTGGCGCGGAAACCGTGGTTTACCGAAACGACCAAATCACCCTCAAAGAAGCTGCAGACCTCAAGCCTGACCGCATCGTGATTTCGCCTGGACCTGGCAACCCCGAGGACGACAAGTTCTTTGGCGTCTGCAAAGCAATCCTGCAAACGCTAAGCCCAACCATACCGACCTTGGGTGTTTGTCTTGGACACCAAGGAATCATCCATACATACGGCGGCAAAGTCGTCCACGCTAAAAAACTCATGCACGGCAAAACCTGCACTATTAAACACAACCAAAAAGCAATCTTCAGAGGAGTCCGCAACCCCCTCTGTGCAACTAGATACCATTCGCTCGCAGGCGAACGAGAATCCATCCCAGACTGCCTACAAATCACCGCAGAATCTGTCGAGGACGGAGAAATCATGGGCATCCGCCACGTCAAGTACCCGATCTATGGTGTCCAATTCCACCCTGAATCCATCCTTTGTGAAGACGGCAAACTCATTATCAAAAACTTCCTGGAGAATAAACAATGATCCGGGAAGGCATCCAAAAACTCATCGAAGCCAAAAACTTAACGTCTGAAGAATCAGGCCAAATCATGCAAGAAGTTATGTCCGGAAAAGCCACAAACGCTCAAACCGCCGCTTTTCTAACCGCTTTGCGTATGAAGGGCGAATCGGTTGAGGAACTAATAGCATTCGCTTCGATAATGAAGAACAGTAGTTGTCAAATTCACCCTAACGTGCATGGACGCTTAGTGGATACATGCGGCACGGGCGGAGATAAAATAAAAACCTTCAACGTGAGCACGGCATCGGCGTTTGTTATTGCAGGCGCTGGGGTCTCGGTCGCTAAACATGGAAACAGGGCAGTTACAAGCAAAAGCGGCAGCGCAGATGTGCTCGAAAAACTGGGCTTAAACATAAACTTGGAACCTAAAACCGTTGAAGGAATCATAGAAAAAATCGGGATAGGCTTCATGTTTGCTCCAACGTTTCATCCAGCCATGAAGTATGCTGGCGAAACCAGACGCGAGATCGGCATCCGAACCGTTTTCAATATCCTCGGACCCATAACAAACCCTGCATGTGCCAATGCCCAACTGCTTGGAGTCTATGACTCAAAACTGGTGGTTCCTATGGCTTTTACATTGGAGAAGTTGGGTTGCCTTGAAGCGATGGTGGTTCATGGGCTTGATGGGCTCGATGAGATTTCAACTGTAGGCAAAACTGTCATCGCCCACTTAAAGAAGGGCAACGTGGCGAAACTGGAGTTGGTTCCCAGCAATTTTGGAGTAAAAACTGCGTCGATTGCTGATTTGCAGTCATCTTCATCCGAAGAGAGTGCTGAAATTCTCTATAAAATCTTAAGCGGCAAAACCGTTGATGATGCGAAAGCGGAGATTGTCCTAGTTAACAGTGCTGCAGGAATAATCGTTGGCGGCAAAGCAGAAAACTTTGCAGAAAGCATGGAATTAGCGCGAAAATCCATCGCGAGCGGAGCCGCATACAACAAACTAAAAGAATTAATTAAAATATCAAATGGCAGCTTACAAAGACTTGAGGAGCTGGAAACAAAATATGATTGATTTCTTAGACACGTTAGCCATGGATGCGACGAAAACAATTGACAGCGGATACTACAAAACCATGGCGTCCACGAACAAACCGAAAGTTAGCCTAAAAAACGCAATCTTGCAATGCAAAGCTAACCCGGTGATAACAGAGATTAAAGCAGCCTCCCCCTCTCTTGGCACGATCCGAAGCCAAGTGAACCCCAAAGAAATTGCTCACGCCATGGAAAAAGGCGGCGCCGTCGGCATTTCAGTTTTAACCGAGCCCAAACACTTCCACGGCTCCTTGTCCGCACTAATTCAAGCAAGAGAAGTAATTAACCTGCCCATATTGATGAAAGATATCATCATCGTTGCGGAACAAATCGAAGTTGCTGCACAGATTGGCGCAGACGCGGTTTTGCTAATTCAAGGGCTTTTTGACAAGGGCTGCAGTGAAATGACCATGGACAAAACTGTAGCGTTTGCCCATTCAAAGGGACTCGAGGTTTTGCTTGAAACCCACACCCCAGAAGAATTTCAAGCGGCAGTTGAAACAGACGCTGACCTAATCGGGATAAATAACCGAAATCTCGGAACCCTAAAAATCGACTTAAACACTACAAGAGATATCCTCAAAAAAAATGGTAATTGCGGCAAAGTTGTGGTGAGTGAAAGCGGAATCAAAACACCCGAAGACCTGCGTTTTCTACGGGAAACAGGTGCGAAGGCTTTCCTCATTGGATCGAGTATAATGTTAACTGAAAACATTGAAGGAAAAGTCAAGGAGTTTGTACAGGCATGAAACTAAGCGACTACCCGGTTGATGGGAAATACGGCAAATACGGCGGGCGATTTGTCCCCGAAATCCTCATGGAAGCTGTAAACGAGCTCGAACAAGCATACAATAAAGCAAGAAAAGACCCAACTTTCCAAAAAGAACTGGACTATTATTTGGCTGACTTTGTTGGGCGACCCACGCCACTCTACCTCGCTGAGAATTTGACGCGTAAATTGGGAGGAGCAAAAATCTATCTCAAACGCGAGGACCTAGCGCACGGTGGAGCACACAAAATTAACAACACACTCGGTCAAGCTCTCCTAGCTAAACGTATGGGCAAAACACGCATCATCGCTGAGACGGGCGCAGGACAACACGGCGTAGCCACAGCCATAGCATGCGCTGCTTTAGGCTTGAAGGCCGTTGTGTTCATGGGCACTGAAGACTGCGAACGACAACGCCTCAACGTGTTCCGCATGAAACTCTTGAACGCTGAGGTTCATCCCGTTGAATCGGGCACAAAAACGCTTAAGGACTCCATAAACGAAGCTTTCCGCGATTGGGTAACCAACCTTGAATGCACCTATTACTTGATTGGGTCAACTATGGGTCCTCATCCGTACCCTATGATGGTGAGGGATTTCCAAAGTATCATAGGAAAAGAAATCAAAACCCAATTTCAGACTAAAGAAGGCAAACTACCTGATGCGTTAGTGGCTTGCGTTGGCGGAGGAAGCAACGCCATGGGCACGTTTTACCCCTTCGAAGACGATACAGAAGTCGGTCTCTATGGTGTTGAAGCAGCAGGCGAAGGTATAGAAACAGGCAAACATGCAGCCACATTAGCTGCAGGCTCAGAAGGCGTTTTCCACGGCATGTTTACGTATGTTCTCCAAGATAGTAACGGGCAAATCCAAAACACTCACAGCGTCTCAGCAGGCTTAGATTACCCAGGCGTCGGACCTGAACATTCATTCCTAAAAATCTCCAAACGTGCACAGTACACTTCTGCCACAGATAAAGAAGCAGTGGATGCTTTCCTGACGCTGTCACGGGAGGAGGGGATTTTACCCGCGTTAGAATCCTCGCATGCCCTTGCGTTCGCTATGAAATTGGCACCAAAGATGAAGAAAACCCAGTCAATTGTAATCACACTGTCTGGTCGCGGGGACAAAGACGTTGAAACAATCGCAAATTACATCGGGGCGAAAATATGAGTAAAATCAAAGAAACCTTCCAGAAAAAAGAAGCAGAAGGAAATGGCTTACTCATCGGCTACATCATGGCTGGAGATCCAAACCCTGAAATCACGCCACGAATAGCTGATGCCCTAATCCGTGGTGGAGTAGACATCCTTGAGTTGGGATTGCCGTTTTCTGACCCTATCGCGGATGGACCTACCATTCAAGCTGCAAGCGTACGCGCTCTAAACTCTGGCACAACACCCATGAAAGTGTTGAAAATAGCCAAACAAATCAAAATCCAAAATGACGTGCCTATCGTGATAATGACCTACTATAACCCTATATTCCATCTGGGGCTTGACAGGTTCATGGCTTCTGCTAAAAACCACAAAGTTGACGGCTTCATCGTTCCTGACTTACCCGTGGAAGAAGCAGATGACTACCGAAAAGCTGCGACAACACATAGCTTGGACACAGTTTTCCTTGCTTCCCCAGCCACCTCAAACGAACGTCTAACCAAAATCGTTGATGCGTCATCAGGTTTCCTCTATTTAGTTTCGCGTTTCGGGGTAACCGGCGCCCAATCTGATGTCGCAGATTCAACGGTGCAGCTTATCAAACGCATTCAACCATTTACGGCAGGAAAGATTCCGTTGGCAGTTGGCTTCGGAATATCAAAACCCGATCATGTCAAACGAGTAATTGGGGCAGGAGCGGATGCAGCCATTGTTGGCAGCGCTTTCATAAACATCGTCCAAAAAAACAGCCCAAACATGCTAAAAGAGCTCCAAACTACCGCTCAAGCCCTCAAAACAGGAACACGAAAGTCGAATTAGCTTGAAACTGTCTATCGCCACTGGGAAAGTTTTAAAGTACGATTAATCCATCTATGTTTCGGCGGTGGATCTTAGGCGGTGGGTTAGGGGTCCATTGTACCGTAAATCCTCTACATGACGGGCTAACATCTGCGGATGAGGCGTCAGTGGCCGCTTGAACTTCCATTTCCGAACCAGTGACTATCCGTCCTTTGGGGCTGGCGGTCGATGGGTGGCTTCCGTAGGGAAGTTACTTCGTCGTTTAGCAGGCGAACCTGGCTAGGCTCGGGAGAGAGCAACCTAAGTTTGGACGTTATGCGCTCAAGGGGGTGCGGGTAAGAGTGTAGGGTTTGGAGGCTTCAGACGGATTCTGGACGTCAAACCGCAGTGGTCCACCGCTACTTAGTTTTATTTTTTAAATTATTTTATAGGGATTTGGATGTTGAAGGTTGTGCCTTTTCCCTGTTTGCTACTAAAAGTTATTTTTCCATCTTGAGCCTCAACCAATCGCTTAACGACAGCTAAACCGAAGCCTTGACCCTTAGATTTTGTAGTAAATAGGGGAGTGAACAGTTTGTCTTGAACCTCAACTGGAATGCCTTCGCCAGTATCGTGAATACTTATGTATGCTTGGTTGTTTTCGCATTTAGCTTTAATTTTTAATTTTCCTCCTTTAGGCATGGCTTGCACGGCATTCTGGATTAGGTTGATGAGGGCACGCTTTAGCATGGAAAAGTCAGCAGTAAACTGTGGAAAGTCCTCTTCGATTGCGATATCTACTTTCAGGCTGTTTGGGATGGCAACGATGAGCAATGCTTCTTCAATGGCTTTTTCAACTTTGATTTTTTCCCAGTTAGGCTTCAACGGTTTAGTGTAATCCTGCAAGTCTGCAACGATTTTGTCTATATAAAACAGGTTTTGTTCGATGAAGGCACAACTTTCCTCTAAACTCTTTTTGGAGTCTACATTACTGATTGCGTTTATCTCGTCTTTTACTAAGTACAGTTCGCCAACGATAGCTTGTAAGGGGTTACGGATGTCATGTCCAACCATACCTGCCGTTTGACCAATAGTAATCAACCGTTCTGCTTGGCTGAGCTGTCGTGCCCGTTCATTGGCAAGCTCCTCCATCTGGTTAGCATATTTTTCCAATTGAACCGCTGCCTCATCTTTTTCTTTTCGAAGCCTAAGCATTTCGATGCCGTACGCAAAGTCGTTGGCTAATTCTGTTAGCAGTTTGCTTTCTTCATCGGTGAAGGGGTCTTTTTCTTGGCTGTAGATGTTTAGGGCGCCAAAGGTTTTGCCTTCAAACGAGGAAAGCGGCAAGACAAGTGAAGCAGTGTATTTTCTTTTTGTAGCTTGTTCTCGCCACGGTTCAAATTTTGGATCCAAATTAATGTTTCTGCAAATGTAGGGTTTTCCAGTGCGAATAGCAGTTCCTGTTGGTCCTCGTCCACGCGGTTTATCGGCCCATGTTATGTTGAGTTGGTCAATGTATTCTTTATCGAAGCCTGCATAAGCTATTGGGCGGACAGTTTTGTTTTTGTCGTGTTCGGCCATTCCTACCCAAACGAGTGCGTAGCCGCAGTCATGGACGATTATTTTGCAGACATCTTGAGTTAAATTGCCTTCATCGATCGCATGCATGAGCGCTTCATTGCTGTTGCTGATTGCCCTTAGGTGGCGATTAAGATTACTAAGGGATGCTTCTGCCTTTTTTCGTTCAGTGATGTTTCTGGCTACATGAACTGTGCCAACGAGTTTTCCTTTGTCATCTCTAAGTGGAGTTGTACTTACTAAAAAGTCTCCTCCAAGACGAGGTTCATAGACTTCTGTCTTGTGCTCTTTGCCATCATTTACTGTTTGCGCATGGGGACAAAAATCTGGCGGACCATCTAATCCATGAACACATTCATAACATAACAACCCGACGGCATTCTCTTTAGTTACTCCCAACTGTTGAGCCATAGCCCGATTAGCTCGCACAATCCTGAAATTATTATCCAAAACCGCTATAAAATCTGGGACACTGTCAAAAGTGCGTTCCCAAGCTTGTTTTGCCTGCCAAACTTCCTGTTCCACTCTCTTTTGCTCAGTAATGTCATGGACCATACCCACCGATCGTACAATTTTGCCTGATTCATCTCGGATATGGTTACATTTTTCGTGAACAACCCTTATTTCGTCAGTATGCTTTTTGATTACTCGATGCTCAATCTCATAGGAATCCTTTCCTTGCTTGAGTGAACCAGAATAAGCGGCATCTACCGCAGCCCTGTCATCTGGGTGAATGTAGCTGAGGAAGGCTTCGTAGGTTGCGCCAAATTCTTGGGGCTTTAACCCGAAAATGCGGTAAACCTCATCTGACCAAGTCAATTTGTTATTTTTCAAGTCGAGTTCCCAGCTGCCCAGATGCGCTATCTCTTGGCTTCGGTTAAGGCGCTTCTCGCTTTTCTCCAATGCCTCCTGAATCTGTTTGCGTTTTGTTATATCTTCAAAGATAGCAGCGAAATAGCCTTTTTGCGGACAGTAAACAGATATGGATAGCCACATGTTTAACGGGTTCAAAAATACTTCAAATTTTTCTTCTCTGCAGGAAAGGGCAACTCTTCCGTAGATCTCAAACAGTTCAGGGTTGGCTTCTTTGATTCCTGGAATGGCATTTGTAACTTTTTTCCCGACAACAAGCTCTCTCTTCAATCCAGTTATCCGCATAAAAGCGTCGTTGATTTCCAAGTAAACAAAGTCAACCGGGTTGTTTTTGTCGTCAAAGATCATTTTGCAGAAAGCAAAACCATCAATCATGTTTGAGAACAGGGAGTGATAACGTTCTTCGCTTGCTCTAAGTTTCTCTTCAGTATTCATGTGAATATTATTAGGCGTAGAATCTGAGGACTGGCTACGGGAAAATTCGTCCATTGGAGACTCCCTTGAAACTATAATTGAGGACAACAGAATCATATAAAACTTATTAAAAAAGTGAGAGGGTCTGAAAACTGTTGTTCAAGTGAGGCAGTAATTTAACTTTTAACCTGAATGAATACTTCCTTCATCCCTTCTTTCCTCGAAAAAATACTGAGATAGTCTGGAATATAAATACTCGCGAAATTCACCAATTCCCCAATTTACGAATTGGTAAATTTTGAAAGACCGCTTGCAAGACTTATAAGGATATTATGCCTCATGGAAGAACGGGTAACCCAGACGGAAAAGAGCAAAATTGAAGAAATAAAACTTGAACTTAGCAAAGGTGCCCAATATTGGAAAGCGGATGAGGTTGATAGTTACCTATCTAAGTACAATCTAAACAGCGATGAATTATTCGAGGTCATTAACTATTTTGCTGATGATAATTATATTTTTCGTTGGCTGGAATTCATCGGTAGAAAAATTCCAGAGATAGCGAGAACTGCAAATTTCTTATCACTTGTCAAAAAAATAATTCTAAAAATAAAAAACGACTTAGCTCAAGGAATGTTCACCACGGGGCTGATAAACATCGGTGAACAAGACCCAGAATTTGGAATCTGCTTGTATAAACAAATGAAAGAAGACTCAGACCTGTTACCATATTCTAGCTTCCTATTGGGAGGTGCTGGCAAGAAGCAATTTGACAGAGTTTTTGAGTATGTCCAAGAAGATCTTAAAAGTCAAAACCCCTCTCTAAACGCTGACAGTATTAAGACTTTGAGAGTAGCCTTCTTTGGCTCTGATAAGTTACTTAAAAGTGAGGAAATTTTCAAGTTACTGGATAAATATTCTTCTGAACAACCGGATTCTGTACTTACGATTGAAGCAGCCCATGCATATTTGGAGTTTAGCCGATTTAGTTATGACCACTGTAATAAACGCCTTCTTTGCTTAGCTAAAAAAGGTAATAGCCGCTTGAGGTTTATGCTTGCAGAAACAGTTGGAATACGAGATTACTTGAAAGACCAAGACGCGGTGGAGATACTAAGCATTTGTGGTAATGATGAAGACAAAAATGTTTTGTCAAGAGTTGTGTTGGCCTTAGCAAGGAAAGGGCCAAATTTTCCAGAATTATCTTTGAGAATAATAAAAAATTGGATATTAAATGGAAAGTATTCAGTTGTACACGACATTGATTATGCGATCGCTGAAATTGGGAAACGCCATTTTGAAATATGCGTCGCCGAAGTGGTTTCGTGGATAGGCGAAAAAGACGATAAACGCCTCCTGCCATTTTTGATTCCAGAAATTCTTTCTTTAATTAGCGGAAAAAACTATTTGCAATTGTTGGCTTCGATCAGAACTTGGTGGTCTAACGATAAAGTATTTGAGAAAACAGCACTGGAAACAATGAAAAAGGTGCTCACAAACATATATCCACCCCATAAGGAAAATCTTGTAATCATAGATGCCTATTATTCATTTTTACAGGAAATTTCTGCGAAGAAAAATATCGATTTAAAGCCAATAATGGAAAAAGAGCCAGAGAAACTCTTTCAGTGTATATGTATAATTAAGGAATTAGAAAATGACCCCAAAAGCCTCGATTTCGAAATCATAATGAAAAATCTTGAGCAATATCCAAACATCCGAGAATTTTTGGGTATGAAATGGTTTGAGTCGATGGAAGAGAAGGATAACAAAACACACCCATTACTACTTAATCTATCGTCTGAAATAAATGAAGCTAAGTTTAACGAGACAATAAACGCATTTAAATCTGAAAATAATGAGTTCAAGCGCAGCATTCTTTCTCTGAAAATTCGGTGGATGATTACGCCTTTGGCATTCTTGAGATATGTTGATAATATGTTATCGACTATCATTTCAAAGGCTCATAAAGTGAAAGATCTAAGAAATGGGTTGAAAAACGATAGACAATTTTTGGATACCTTGAGTGAAATAGAAGTAATCTCTTCCTTCATTGAAAATTATACCGTAGACATTGGGCCTGAACTTAATGGAAAAAAGCTTGACTTGAAAATAGGGCTTGATCCCGAAATTTATGTCGAAGTGATCAGCCCAGACAAATTTAAGCCGTTAAAATACTTGAATGGGAAAGTATTGCAGATCAAAAATAGATCGAGAGGAAAATTACTTGATGAATTGAGGCACCATTTCAAGGATGTGACCGCACTACGAGATACCCCTTGGATTATTGTTGTGGACATTGGACGTTCGGAAATAAGCGACGATTTTATTGAGGACGCCTTGTTAGGAACAGAGCAAATTACATTTTTTCTTAATAAGGAAACTAAAGAAGTTGTTGGACAAAAAGTATCTAGAAAAGATGATGCCGTTCATGATATCGAAAAAAACACCGATATTCTGAGCATGGTGATATGTTATAAAGCGAATTTAGGAAAAGATGGCAACTTTCATAGAGTAGGAAACATAGTAACAAATAGTTATGCAAAAAACCCATTAAGCGAGGAAGCACTTGAGAGGATTAAAGAATTGTTTTTCAAATAACTTGACAATCAGGATGTTAAGCTAACAATGGATATTTTTGGTGGCTATTTTTAATTAACTCGGCGTTCTTAAGCTTAGTTTGTTTTGTTTCAACTGGCTTTTTTGTAGGGTGCTTTGTCGATGGTTCAGGCTGGGCGGCGATTTTGCTTTATTGTTTTTCTTGTTCTTTTAGCATTTTTTTGATTGGGGCTTTTAATTGTGGGATGTTAGTTTGGGCGGCTTTGTAGATGGTTTCGGTGTCTATTCCAAAGTAGCCGTGGATTAGTTTGTCTCTCATTCCAGCCATCTGTTTCCAAGGGAGTTCTTTGTATTTTTCCTTTATTGGGTCTGGGATGTTTTTGGATGCTTCGCCGATGATTTCGATGCTTCTGACAACGGCATTGAGGGTTTTTCTATCTTTAATAAATTCGTCATAGGTCATGTTGCCCACGAATGAATCTATATCGTTTACAGCGACCAAAATATCCTGAAGATAATCCATGAAGTCGCGGGTTTTCATACTATGACTACTTCCTCAAGGATACGTTTGCCGATGTGCGTTTTGAGCGCTTTTTTGGAAACTAAGTCAACTTTGATGCTTAGCACTTCTGAGAGATAAATTTCTAAATCCATAAATTCGAACAATCCCACCGGCTCCTCAAATTCAACGAGCACATCAATGTCGCTCTGCTTTCTTTGTTCTCCGCGAACGTAAGAGCCAAAGATACCGATGGTTTTCACTTTAAACCGCTCTTTCAGCGTGGGTTTTAGCGTTTCCAGTGTTGCGGTTATTTCTTTTATGGTCTTCATGGCTGTGACTACGACTATTACGGGGTTTCTTTCTTTTCTATTTTGCGTTATAAAAAAAGATACAGGTTAGCTGGATTTGTCGGGTACATTTTGTAGAGTGCTTTGTTGATGATTCGGCAGGATGAATTTGAATCTTAAGCTACGACTTTAATTTTACAAAAAATCTCTATGTCATTGATATGGAAAAGGCATCGTAGAGGTCTGTGGTTAGGGATTGTATTTGGTCTGTTGTTAGGGGCGAAATGCTCCATAGGCTGAAGGTGTTTTCGCCGTCGACTACTACCATATTTTGCCATGCGGCGGTCGTGAAACCGCTGCTATTGCGGGTAACTAAGTTGTATTTGGTGGCTAAGGGGACTAGCGCTTGGCCCAACTTGTCATGGGTTACGTTTTTTCCCCAAGGGTAGTTTAGGCTTGTTGGAACGTTCACGGTTACATTAAAGTCGTATTGGGTTCCATTTCCGATAGGGCTATGGTTTGGGCTATAACTGATGAAGGTTACACTCAAAAGAGCAGGTGCTGGAGTGCCAGTTGGCGTTACCGTCGGAGCTGGAGTTGCTGTTGCCGTTGAAGTGGGCGTTGGTGTTCCAGTAGGTGTGGGATTTCCTGTTGGTTCAGGTATTGGGGTTTGGTTGGGTGAATTAATTGTTAGGTTGTCGCCTTGGTCGGTTATTGTGATGTTTTGGCCGTTTACATTAAGGGTCAGTGTGGAGTTGGCTAAAGTTATGTTTTCGACCGCTTGGCTGTTGTTGTAATTTGTATGTCCCTCTATGGTGCTGTTTGAAATGTTGGTAGTTAGTTGGCTGTTGGGGCTGTTGAAAATGTTTATAGTGAAGATGCCTGCTTCATCTGCAGCAACTAAACTCACAGAAGCCAAAACCAAGATAGCGGCAATAGCCAGAATGATGCGTTTTTTCCTCAAACTCCCAACCTTACGACGAATCTAGTTGGGGCTAAATCACGCTTAATAACTTATCGAAAAAACTGCGTCGAATCTGAACTAGGCGAGAATTGATTATCTCTTCATTCTACTTGGATTCGTCGAGGGCTTTTTTGAAAAATGCTTTGTCGATTATCCTAACATCCAGTTTTTGTTTGGCTGCGGTTTTTCTGATGACGGCAAGTAGGACGAGGTAGTTTTGGGTGGTTTGCATGTTTGGGGGTACATTGCCTAACAGTGCTTTCCAAGTGTGGGCATCGAGGATGCAGTAGGTTTTAGGGTCAAAGAATGTAAGGATGATGCTGGCGAGGATGGGGCTGACTCCTTCGAGCAGAGTAAGGCAGTTCATGCGGTAGCCATCTTCGCAACCCGGAATGCTCAACGCTTGGCTTGTTAATCGACTGACCGTGGCTTCGTCATTGCGAGCTACCAACTCCAAGCTTCGCGCTTTCTTTTCTTCATCGCCCTTGAATTTCCATTCAACAATTGCAGCTAAATCCTTGCAGGTCAAGGATTTGTTTTTTCGGAATTTTGCGCCGAGTTCCCGCTCCCGTTGCGCCTGCCAACCAAACGCCTTATCGTACTTGCGGTTCCACATCAAGAAATCGGCTTTATCCACACAATCACCAATCAAAACGATATTGCGATACGCTTGCATTTCTGCTTTTGCCCCATAAAACAATAAAAATTAGGAAAAGTTGGGGTTTAATTTTGGTCTACTAGGTGTGCGGTTCCATCTGGACAGTAAACTTTCTCGTCTTTGCTGACTCGTCTGTATCTTTCACTGCACATGTGCAGAAGTGTACAGCCGTCGCAGTCTCTACTCAACACTTTTTTTTCGCCTCCTCCTGAGACATGGTGCATGGGTGTTTTTCTCTTATAAGGCTATGTAACATGCCCATGTATACGCCGCTACCCTTTTTGGGTGTGAGCGCTGCAGGTTTTATAGGCGATGCGGTCTTCGGAGCAGGGAATGGCGGTTTTGGTTTGGCAATCCAAGATAATGGTTCTGTTCATGCAAGTTCACCTTGTTTACTGCTCTTGGCTTGAACTGAAGCCGGGGCTGGGGTGCCCATGAATATGAAGGGCAAGGTAAACATGCCTTCACAGCACAATTCTTGAGTTGCTAAATCCAGCATACCATATCCACCGCATTTGTTTTGCTCTGATTTTTGTGTGTGCTGGATGGGATTTAAAGGGTTTTAAGAAATGTTCATAACATTTATGAAAATATGTTCAGTTGTCTAACAACAAATAAATAAGTTGAGCATTTGCTTGCAGCTAAAGATATAATTGTAAACAAATGAAGCCTTAATGTATCTCCATAGTTTCAACCTTAAACAATTACACACCAAACGCAAACTCTCGGAACAGTGGGATGTGATGCAGCCGGTTCTCTGCAGGCATCGAATAAAACTCAATGTGTTAGACGTGGCCTTCTATGCGGACGATGGGTTTACCCATTATGTCACGCATCGTGTCTGCTACGTTGTAGGGGTGGCGAACAAGCCTCAGTCTGGTTTCTCTTTCCCCCTGCGAGTTAACCGTTAAGTCGCCATAACCGAAGATTCTGCCCCCGATAGATTGGAACACGAGTAAGTCGCCGAAACCCGACGGCGTAACCACAAATGAATTCAGCCGCAATATGCCGCGCTTGACTTCTAATCCATCCTGTCTTAGAATATAGTTATTTGAGGCGCGAAAAACTAGGAGATCAAGCATGCTGATGAGCCAAATTATGGTAAACAGCAGAATTGTCCAAGCCCAAACTGACAATCCAATCAGACTCAACGCGGCTCCGCCAGAGTAGAATTCAAGTGATAGAAAAAGAATCGCGAGCACGATGACGGTAACGGTTCGAACGATGGCTGCTGGAGCAATCCAGGGTTTACCTGCCCAAACAACCTCGTGAGTAACTTGTTTAATGTTAGAAGCCAAACTAAAACACTACCACTAAAAAAGTTGGTAAATCGGTATTTAAGCATTCAAGCCCAAAAACTAGATGACGGGTCGGTGAGGGAATATGCTTTCAACGCTACGGAGCAGTTGGTAACCAAAGAGGATGGCGACGAAGTAAGTGGGCCACAATATCACGGGCCAGTTACCGGGAGTGTAATTCCAGAGTCCTGTCGACACGGCGAAGAATTCCATGAGCGCCAGTGAAATCATTCCTCCGAACGCTAGGAACACCTGCTGTTTAAGCTCGTGTTTCGCTATTCCTTTACCGCGAATAACCATCAAGAAAGCCCAGGCTGCTAAGAACCCGAACAGGAGGACATACCAATCTGAATTGAAACTGAAGATTACATTCATGTTTTATACCAAAGTTTAGTGTTTTACTGCGTTTCCTTTACGTTGAGGTTTATGGTTTAACCAGCATTTCTGGCAGTACACGGGTTTGTCTGTTTTGGGTTTGAAGGGTACTTCACATTCGGCTCCGCATTCGCTGCACACGGCTTTGAAGGCTTGTGAGGCTTGGAACTGCTTGAACATTTGATAGTTCTTTAGGCGTGGCCAACCGGTTTTTGCGTACTGTAACATTTCTGGGTTGTTTTTTAGCCAACGCATCATATGGAAGAAACTTTTGCCCCGTTTCTCTTCGCGCTCCGCAAGTGGTTCATAGCCTAAGTTGCGGATTTCATCCAGATATGCGATTTCTACGAGCCGTTGCGTTTCACCGACGACACGGATACGTTTAACGCGGCTTTCTCCGTAGACTTTTTGGAGTTCCTCGGCGGCAACGTCGAAGATGCAGCCTTGGCAAATGTGAATTTCCTCTTCAGGAGCCAGATTAAACTTCGAAACAAGCTTGGAGACGACGCGGCTGGATTCTTGTAGGTACTCTTTTTCGCGAAAAATGTCTTGGTAGAACCTGACGTCGATTAAGTCATATTTGAATTCGTCCGTCGGCTCATGATACGCGCCAACTACAACTCCGTACAGTAAATCGCCGCTGCCCGCATCATCAACAATAAGGGTCAATTAACACTATTCCCTCTTCTCTCTTACCCCACCAAATACTTCATACATCTATAAAAACCGTCTTCCTAAAACTCCAACAAAGGCTGGGAAAATCTTTTGTTTAATGTTGGTAGATTGGAGCAAACAGATTAAACCTTGGTGCTGTTAAATCGAGATTCACATCCACCACAGAATTTCACCATAAGATGAATTTGGAAAAAAATTGAGTGCACGATTGTCTTTAGTGAGCTTCAAAGATTACCAAACATTTCTTCTTAGTTTTGGGTGTTGTTTAGTTGTTTTTAAGATAGGAGGCTTAGTTAGCTTTCTTGTAGGAGCTTAGGGTCAACCGATGTTTTCTTTTATGCAGTTATTTATTTTTGTTCCAAAATCGTTTAGTGAAGCTTTCACATATAGCTTTATGCATTTTTGCGGGGCTTTGTTTTTCTAGTTTCTTTGGTTGATAAGTTAATGGAAAAGTTTAAGTCAAACTTCCACCTTTAAATACTCGAAAAATAGGAACTTTTTCCGAATTTTCACAATAATATGGAGTAATTTAATGTCTCAAAGAACAAATGTAACCGAAATTAAATGTAGTGATTGCGGCAAATCCGCCACTGTCCCCTTTAAACCAACAGCTGGAAAACCAGTTTACTGTCGAGAATGCTTAGCTAAACACAGCACACCAAGGGGCACTGAACATAAAGGTTCAAGCGCTGATTCTAACAAAGAGCAAGCTTGGTCCAGACGTAGAACCGACTGGAAATAACAGAAATAAAAAATATTAGTTTTTTTTAAAAAAAATTTATTTTTTATCTAACTGCCGCAGTTGCTAATTGCTGCTTTGCGCTTTCAGCTGAGACTTGACAACACGTTAAGAACACCGTTCTTCCCAAGCCGAAGTTGTCTTTCGCCCCTAAAAACGCACACCTGAGCATTCCTTAATTCAATGTTGTTACCGACTGCGATGGTGCCTATTTGTCCTTCCCAGAGGCAGAGTTTGGTTTTTCCAGTGTCATCTCCAACCAATGCGTTGACTACCATGACTGTATTGCCGAATTGGGTGTGAACTTGGGCGGGTTTAGGAATCTCTATGACTTCCGCTTTCAAATTAACTCGTTTCATACCTGCCCTCAAATCATGGATTGAAGTGTAGATAGATTCAGTGTTTTGCTTAGCAATTTTCTTGCGTATTTTGTCGGTACTCATCCAACTTTCGAAGGGGTTATCTTTTCTGAGAAGAAATTCTTCGCCAACTCGGAACTGTGCAACAACCGCGCTATCTTTTGTTATTAGAAAAATTGTTTCGCCTTTCACTTTGCCGCGGTATTCAACTGTCAGGTTTCCGCAGACTGCTTTCTCATTGTTTCTTGCAGAAATCAAAGCTTGAAAAACTTCGTTAGGATAAATGTTGTATTTCACTGAAAGAAGCGCAAGATGCTCGCCTAATGTTGATTTTTTCTGTCTCAAATTACCCCTCTCAAATTATAGTCAAAGTTAAGAGAAAAAGCAAATGCAGGGATGCCATTTCACACTTTTTCTCAATTACCCGAGTATTTACCTAATAATACAATGTTAACTATATTAGGTTGACGATGGAAATCGGGAATTAAGCAGTTTAGTCTAAACAACTTTTCTCCCCGAAAAGTCCTTTACTCAGGCTTAAATTGGAATCTAAGTGTGTGAAACGTTTTTCCTAAAGTTTTAATTGTTATTATTGAAGCACTCAATTTATAAGCATCGAACATTAGTTAGATGTTACTGTGCGGAAGAGACTTTTGCACAGCCAAAGTAGTAGGAGTTGAAATAGCGAATGTATAATAACAAAGAGATGCACAAGGCAACTTGCGCTGACTGCGGAAAAGAATGTGATGTTCCTTTCAAGCCAGACGGTACAAGGCCAGTTTACTGCCGAGAGTGCTACTCAAAACGAAGACCACCACGAAGATACTAAGCTTTTAGCTAAATATCTTTAAAATCTTTAATAATTTTCTTTTTTTATTTTTATTATCTTCTAAAAATTGTGCTATCCAACGAAAGATGGACTTTAAAATAAAGTTTGATATTAAAAATTTAAGAATTCTAAAAATAAAATCTAAGGAACGAGAAAAAACTCGTTATTTTGAATGAATTTGGTTTTTATTCTGAACCGGTTCGTTTCTTGTTGTCGGTGTAATTCTTCTTTCCAGACTTCTTCCTTAGGACACAATTTAGTCGGACTGATGATTTACATCTGCGGCAATTTTTAACTAAACCTGCTCTTAACATACACAAAGC
The DNA here is from genome assembly GCA_963741295.1 of Candidatus Bathyarchaeota archaeon. GTDB lineage: Archaea > Thermoproteota > Bathyarchaeia > Bathyarchaeales > Bathycorpusculaceae > Bathycorpusculum. The sequence goes on along the minus strand of CAVUHI010000001.1, from coordinate 43,895 downwards.
TATTTACCTCTCATTTGTTTTTTTGAAAAGGATCCGTTATTCAATCAGGTTATCCAAGAGGATAAAAGAAACTCTTCACCCTTGAGTGTCGCTGCGTGCTTATAAAGGAATGGATAATAAAAGACTTTTTTGGAAAACAGAAAAAATTCAAGGTGATTTTTGAATATTGGGTCTTTTTAAAATTTATTTTTGAAAAATGTCTTAAAATCATGTAAAAAAAACAATTTGAGTAAGCTAACCTAATATACCTGCTACATCCCATAGTGGTTAAGGTTAGAATTCTTTAGAGGAAGAGTTAGACCACTTATTGCTTTTTCTCAAAACTATTCTGATTATTAGTTGGCGTAAGCCAAATAGGTGTAAAAAAATGGGTAAACGAAAAATTACAAACGAGGGCAGCCTCGACAGCATGGTTCTACCTTCCTCAAACGATGTGTTGGGTGTGGCAGTCAAGATGCTCGGTGCCGAAAGAATCACGGTTAAATGTCAAGATGGCAAAGAACGAATGTGTAGAGTTCGCGGCAAACTAAAAAGGCGTGTTTGGATTCGTGAAGGCGATGTCGTTCTAGTTTCGCCTTGGGATTTTCAGTCCGACACTAGGGGCGACATATTTTGGCGTTACCGCAAAAACCAATCTGACTGGCTAAGAAGCCACAACTACCTCAAAATGGAGTAAGAGAACAAAACATGATCCTAAAATGCACTGACTGTGGAAACACCTTCAGACGCGAGGGACTAAAAGACGGCGAAATCGTTGCATGTCCAATATGCGAAGCAGACTACCAAGTTCTGATTAGAGATGGAAAAATCGAAATAATCGAATACGTCTATGAAGGTCCCGACGAAGGCGAATTATAAAAACAGTTTTTTTTAAAGAAAACTAAACAGTTTTTTAGCTAGCTTAGTTCAACGACTGAACCGATTGCTTGTCCTGGAACGCCACGTACAAACCTTACTCTAACCATGCCGTTCTTTCCATGCGGACCCCTAACTTTTCCCACAAGCTTTTTTGTTCCATTCTGCCATGTAACCTTTTGTCCGATTAGTTTACTTGCAAGGGCAACTGAGGTAACGTTTTCAAATTCAATTAAACATTCTTGAGATGTTTGTTCTCTAATCCCAGTGCGGTAATTAGTTATTCTTCCATGAACTTTTTGAGCCAAAATACTCACCATTAAACCTTCCATTCTAAGGCGTGCTTGCATTTAAAGCTGTTCTATCCAACCGAAGAAACTTTGGGTTTTCTAAGAAGTGAGTTATCTGTACAAAACTTTTATTGACTATTATATGTTTTAATGAATCAAGATGAGGTTAAATGAAACAATTTCTTCTAACTCCCCAAGCAGGAAAACGTTTAATCGCCAGAACCTTAGCAACTCACCCAGCAATCACAAAAGCACTTAGAAATGGGACCGTGGTAATTGTTGCTGGAACAACAAATGGTTATGTAGCTGAAGAAATCCTCAAAATCCACAAAATAGCCGATGATTTCTCAAGAAAACACTTTTTCCGGGGTTTAACATTGCCGCCATCCAAAAAGGTGTCCGAGGAAGGCAGGCTAGCGGATGAAAGCAAATTTCCTGGCGACGTCGTGATAACTAAGGGTGTCTGGCAAAGAGGAAAAACAATCGCTGACGTAATTGACTCTCTAAAAGAAGGAGATGTTATCGTGAAAGGAGCAAACGCGCTGGATTTAACACGTAAGCAAGCTGCTATTTTGATTGGTCACCCCAAAGCAGGAACCATCGGATTAGCATTACCTGCAGTGGTTGGTCGTAGAGTTAGATTAATCATTCCTGTTGGTTTAGAGAAACGTGTAAACGGCGATCTAAATGAGTTAGCTGATAAACTTAATGCCCCTGGCACAGGAGGATATCGTTTGCTGCCAGTTAATGGAGAAGTGTTCACGGAAATAGATGCCCTGACGGCTCTGACTGCAGCCACCGTGGAGTTAATTGCCGCTGGAGGAGTTTGCGGTGCAGAAGGCGGATGCTGGATAGCTGTCACTGGCGAAAAAGAACAAGAGGAATTTGCCGAGCAAATTATTGCTTCGGTAGCGGATGAACCGCCGTTTAGCATGGATTACCTTTAAGCTCGAGAGCTTATTCTTGACCATGCATCATCATGCCCATGCCGTGGCCCATCTTTCTTCTTTCTCCCATGTTCTTTCTCCAGATGTCAGCGCCCTGCGCAGCTAAATCCATCATCATGTCAATGTCTTGCCTAACTAGATCCATCACTGGCTTGTTTAGTTCCATTTCAAAAGTAAACTTTACTTTACCGGCTTTTTCTGCTGTTTCCATAAATCCACCTCCTCAAGAATCAAAAAACGATCGATAAAACTATCTTTATTGGTTGACGATTGCATTCTTAAACGTAAGTGGCTGTATCGATACAACAACAGTTCAAATGCGGCATCAACTTTTTGAGGTTTGATCCTTTGTTGATTTTTGTGTCAAAGTTTATATATTGGGCTGGATAATCCATCCAGATATAAGGGGTTTAAAGGAAAAAATGAACAAAAAAGTTACAATTTCTATTGCCGCAGTATTAATAATCGTCGTAATCGTTTCTGGCGCTTTCATTTACACCAACAACAATGCAGGTTCAAACAAAACAAATTCTCAAAACTTTATCAGTTATAGATGACGAAGGATACACAACCAATTTCACCTCAGTTCCTCAAAAAATCATTTCGCTAGCTCCAAGTAACACTCAAATCCTTTTCGCCGTAGGCGTGGGCGACAAAGTTGTAGGTGTAACCGATTACGACCACCTCCCCTACAATTTCACCGCTTGGATAGCCGCAGGCAACATGACAAGTGTTGGAGGCTTTTCCACACCTAACAAAGAAGCCATTGCTTCATTGCACCCAGACCTAATTCTCGCCACACCCATCAATGATCCTGACGTTGTTACACTTAGAAGCTTAGGCTACAAAGTATTGGTCCTAAATCCCAACGATGTTAATGGAGTGCTCAAAGATATCACAATGGTTGGCAAAGCAACAGGAGCAGACCAAAACGCAACAACATTAGTGAATTCCATAAACAATAAAATTGATACCATAGAAGCGAAGATAGCAGCCGCGAATGAGACTAAGCCGCTGGTTTACTATGAGGTCTGGTATCCCGACCCATTAATGTCGGCAGGTTCAACATCGTTCATCAATGATGTAATCGCAAAAGCCGGAGGAATAAACATCTTTGAAAACGAAACACAGCAATATCCTACCGTCAGCTCAGAGACAATTGTTCAAAAGAACCCTGATGTTATAATGCTACCAACCGACATGGCAAACCCAGGAGACAAACCGTTCTATGGAAGTGTGGCGCAGGTGAAAGAAAGACCAGGCTGGAGTTCGATTAGTGCAATTCAAAACAATCGAATAATCGTCGTCGACGGAGATCTATTTGCTGAAGCAGGTCCCAGAATCGCCGAAAACATTGCAGTTGCTGCCCAAGCTTTCTACCCAGACCTTTTTAACTCCACTTCCACCTTAATCTTTTTTGTGTTAAGATATGACGGCGGACAAAGTAGAGAGTAAATATTCGAAGCGCCCTTCAAGATGGAAACTGATCTTATTAGCTTTGATAGTTGCGCTCATTGCTGCGATAATTCTTTGTTTAAACATAGGTTATGCACCGATCAATTTCTCAGATATTCTTACAATATTGGGCAAGCAAATTCCTTTTCTTAACGGCTCAATAAACTCTTCATCAGTGTCAACCGTTAATCAAGCTATAATTCTCCAAATCCGTCTCCCGCGAATTCTAGCAGGTGCTATTGTAGGAGCAGGTTTAGCAGCCGCTGGTGTCATGTACCAAGGCGTCTTTAGAAACCCGATGGCTGATTCCTACCTTTTGGGTGCTTCAGCTGGGGCATCTTTGGGCTACACTTTAACTGCGATTTATGCTGGCTCCCTTGCCCTAACTTTTCTTGGACTTGGAATATTTCAGATAATTGCTTTCATAGGTGCTGTTTTAACAGTTTTCCTTGTTTACTTTATGTCACGTGTTGGAAACAAGGTGCCGATAACTACACTTCTGCTCTCAGGTATCGTTGTAAACATATTCATTTTGGCACTTCAAACAGTATTTGAGCTACGTTCTGGTAAGGCTCTTATAGGTATTGTTGCTTGGATAGCAGGTGGATTTTCAAACATTACTTGGTTGGACATTTACGCTGTTTTTCCATTTGTCTTGATTGGGATTGTTCTTGCATATTTCTTTACTAAAGATCTTAACATGCTCTCTATGGGTGATGATACAGCGCAACATTTAGGCGTTAACACTGAAAGGGTGCGGCAAATTCTTCTGCTCATAAGTTCTTTAATAACAGGCGCCGTTGTATCAATCAGCGGAGTCATCGGGTTTGTTGGGCTAATTATTCCTCACATGACACGACTTGTCATTGGACCTGATCACCGAATTCTTCTTGCCTACATCCGCAATTGTTGGAGCCATTTTCCTAATTCTCTGTGATTCTCTTGCTCGTGTTGCAACTGGAGCATCAGAGCTGCCAGTCGGAGTCATAACTGCTTTAGCTGGAACCCCATTCTTTATCTATCTGCTTAGGAAAAGAAAAACAAGTTACTCACTTTAGGATGGCTGATGGAACATGGTAGTACTTAGCGTGGATGGAGTTGAATGCCGCTATGGTTCAGTGAAGATACTGGAAAATGTCAACTTTACCAGTTAACGAAGGCGACTTCGTAGGTATCATTGGACCCAACGGTTCAGGAAAAACAACCCTGCTAAAAAGCATTAGCCGAACCCTCAAACCCTACAAAGGAACCATACATTCTCGATAAATCCGACATTTATAGCTTGAAAAGCGTAGATCTTAGCCAAACAAATGGCCATTGTCCCACAAGAAAGTAACATAGGCTTTAGCTTTAGCGCCTTGACATAGTGTTGATGGGTCGCAACCCACATATGAAGCGGTTCCAAATGGAATCAGAAACAGACATGACCATTGTCGAAAAGCGATGAATCGAACCAACACTTGGCATCTTGCGGACAGACCCATAAACGAGTTAAGCGGTGGAGAAAAACAACGTGTAGTCATCGCCCGTGCATTAGCTCAAGAACCAAAAGTTCTGTTGCTGGATGAACCTCTGACGCATTTGGACATGATTAACCAACTTGAAATCATGGATCTTATTAAGGAATTATGCGTCAAAGAACGCTTGATTGTTTTAGAAGTTATTCACGACTTAAACCTGGCAGCACGCTATTGCAGCTCAATCTTCTTCTTAAAGGCGCAAAAATTTTTGCCGCTGGACCTGTGGAAAATGTTTTGACAAGTGAAAACATAAGAGACTGTTTTCCAGTTGACGCAATCGTCAAGAAAAGTCTGGTCACGAATTCTCTTTTTGTCATTCCTCTGTACTCCTCAGAAGCCTTCTGCGCCACGAAACTGCGCCATTCACCTGATTGCAGGAGCAGGAACAGGAACAGTTGTGATGAAGGCGTCTGGTGGATGAGGGCTACGAAGTGACAGCTGGCGTACTCAACATGCTAGACACTGACTACGAGACGACTGAGCTTCTGAAAATTCCAACGGTAAGCGAGGCTCCTTTTTCACCCATAACTGAACAATCTAAATAGAAACTTTAGAAATGATAAATAAAGCTGCCATTATCGTGGTAACTTCAGTTCCGTTTGGTTATGGTAACCTCTCTAATTTGGAGACGGCGCTTGACGCTGTTAAACGGGGCATCAGAACTTATGTGATCGATGAAGTGCCTATTGAAAGTCGCGATTTCACAGATGGAAAAGCAACTGCCCTGATGGCGGAACTAAAGAAAGCAGGTGCCATATTCATCAATCACCCTTCCGAACTGCCGACACTTGTTAACGCAACCCATGCCAAGATGGAATTGTGAAACGTACAAACGGAAATTCCAGGGCACATCAAAGATAGAACCTAAACCAATCACCAAACTATTGACCAAAAGGAGACAACTTAATTGGCATCCAAAAGAAAATGATAAACAACCTTTCGGAGCCGAGAAACGTGGCAATAAACTTGACCATTTCATCTGGTCATGCACACGAGCTTATCCTGTTAAGCACGCTTTTTCTCTTGGTGACGGAAAACCCTTACCTAACGAATTAACCACAGCTGAAGCAAAGGCTATGCTAAAGAAAGTCGCGGATTTTGGAGTTGATAACCTTTTCATTTCTGGCGCTGGCTGGACGGGAGAGCCGCTGATGCGCGAAGACTTCATAGAAATCATCCGCTAGTCGCTGAATTGAATTTGTCGCCTTATGTGAAAGTTACTGGTTGGCATTTTACCGCTAAAATTGCAAAAGAGCTCGCTGACGCAAACTGTAAGGCTATCATATGTTTTGCGGGGCTTCAGGAAGTTGATGCTAAACTGCGTGGGGAAGGAGCTTTTGAGGATAGCGTTAATGCTGTTACTTTATGCAGAGAATTCGGTATTCCATTCGCCATAAGTGTCATTAACACCAAATACGTTGCCAACCAAGTCACGGACTTAGTTAAACTTGCAATGACGTTGGGTGCCCGAAGTTTCCATCTTGCATCATTGATTCCGCAGCCAATCGACGTGGAAAATCAGTTCAAAATTCTTGGACCATTAGAACCAACGCACAGCAAAGAGAAGACCAACTCAACGAAATCTACGAACTCAACAAAAAAGTTGGAGACAAAATCCTCATCGTACCCTACGAAATGTTCAACAACCGCATCCTAAAAACGAAAGAACCCACACGCGAGCTAAGAAGCACCTGTAGTATGTGTGATAACCTCAAAAAATGCGAGTGGCTGGAAATTCTTGAGGATGGAAAAGCCTACGCCTGCGCCCCATTAGGCTTGGAATTCGGTAATATACGAACCGACAGCATCCAGCAAATCATGGACCGCATGCCAAAATCTGAAAAATTAAAGACAGTTAGCAGACCGCAACAACCTCAAAGGCAAATGTGGCGTCTGCGAATTCAAAATTATCTGTGGCGGTTGCCGTGCTCGAGCTTACATCTTTAGCAAGGACAGTTTAAACCAAGACCCCGCATGCGTCTATCGACCTGCCGCGTTTGGAAAGAATTAAGAGGCAAATGAAAATGGTAAAAGCCGACAAGAGCGAATCATTTGATTTCCTAAAAAAACGCGCTTATGAATTAGGCGCAGCAGACACAAAAATAATTCCAGTAAAAAAAATCATCATCGAAGACCGTGTAGTTTTCAAATGTCAACTTGGATGCGAAAAATACGGCAAAACCCTCGCGTGCCCCCCACACGCTCCAACGCCTGAAGAATTCCGAAAAATCGTCAACGAATATCATTATGCCATGTTTATGAAATTTAAAACGCAAGTCGAGGGAGATTCCGAACTCATAAAGTATCTATCTAAAGCTGATGACCCCTCGATTCCAGCAGAGATGAAGGTAAAAGTGGAGCAATTTTGGTCTGGCTGGAAAGACGAAATGAAGAAGTTGCTCAACATTGTTCATGACCTCGAAAAATCCGCTGCAAAAGAAGGATATTTACTTGCTGCTGGCTTGGTATCCGGGGCATGTCAGTTATGTGAAAAGTGCAATGTGGAAAAAGGCGTCTGCATCCATCCAACGATGAAGCGATATTCTGAGGAGGGCGTCGGAGTTAACGTTAAAGCAACGGCGGAAAAAGCGGGCATAAAATTCACATTGCCTTTTGATAAGAATCCTGAAACCTTCGCTTTGCTCTTAATAGATTAACCTTAAGCTTAAGCCTTAAATAATCAAAACTTCACCTTCCATCAAAATTAAAAGCTGGCTACCCAATGAAATTGGATACAGGAATCGCGAACATAACTGCTGAAGTCAAAAACCAAACTTTAATTATATGGTCAAAAAAACCGCTCAGGGTTCTCAGTTCCGCTCTTTTGAATGGCGGTTTGGTTGGGGCAAGTGGAATAATTAACGTTCAGGTCCCCGAAGGCTCCGGCAAAGACATGCACGACATGCATTGGATGGGTCCAGAAAACTTTCTAATCAACACTGCAAACCAGTTGCAACTTCCAAAGGACCAAATCGTTGGATTGATGACCGCTGCCAAAATGAAGAATGTCGTGGCATCGACTAAAAAATATGATGATGCGACTTTAGCGATTTTTGTAACAGCTGGCGCAACCGTTGCAGTTACGGCCGGCGAACCCGCCGCTTCAAAAAGTCAACTCCAAAAAATCGGCACCATAAACATCATAGTTGTTGTTGATGGAAATTTAACTGACGGCAGCATGGTCGAAGTAGTAAAAACTGTCACTGAAGCAAAAACAGTGGCTATTCGAGAGTTAGATATTAGAAGTAGGTTCTCAGGCGACCTTGCAACTGGAACATTGACAGATAGTGTCGCAGTAGCTTGTACCAAAAAAGGAGAACCCATACAGTACGCTGGAACCTTCACACTTATTGGTGAGTTGATTGGGAAATCTGTTAGGGAGGGCGTGAAGACTGCTATTTTCAAACAGGAGGATATTGCGCCGAATCGACCGCTTGTTGATAGGTTGGCCGATAGATGTTTGTCACTTGAAACTATTGTGTCTCAGGTCAGTGATGGAAAGGTAACGAGTAAAAGCCCCGAATACGAGAAACTAAAAAAACAGCTTGAATCGATTCTGAGTGATAGAAAGGTTGCTTTACTTGTGCTTGCTGCTTTGAGGCTTGATGAAGATTTAGCGAAAGGGTTGCTTCCTAAAAAAGCCGCTGACGCGGTGAATCAGCTTTCGTTTCAAGAGATTGTTCTGTCGGCGACGAAATGCTCCTCGCTTGATCCTGCCGAATTTGTCTTGAACAAAGGAAAGCCTGAAGATGAAGCGCAATTAGGTCCCTATACAAAATGTGTTTTGCGGGCGGTTTTCGAGAAAGCTCGCGTTGGTCACTCCTGATTGTTAGGTAGTTTTTCATTTTAGTATCGAAAGGTATTACTATTTCATCAAATAGTATGCGGAGCTATGGATCTGTCGATAATCTTTATTCTTCTAACAGCCATTGGGTTAGGCTTAGCACATTCCCTTGACCCGGACCATGTTGTCGCAGTATCCACCCTCTTATGCAACAACAAAAGCCTACGCAAATCCATCACCTCCGCCACAGTCTGGGGAATTGGGCACTCGGCGGTACTATTGGTAGTTGGGTTGCTGGTGCTTGCCTTCAGCGTCGTTATTCATCCAACGGTCCTTAAAATTTTCGACGTGGCAGCCGGAGTTCTGCTTATAATTCTGGGTACATTGGTCCTTAGACCGTTAATTATCCAACGAGTTCGCTCTAACCAGATTATCCATGAACACAGCCATACCCACCCACACACGCATCCGAATACACATCCACACGACCACACCAACGATAACCACGGGCACTCTCATCTGCACAAATCAGCCCTCACAGGTGCTGTGCAGGGATTAGGAGGTAGCGCCGCCCTAATGTTAGTAACCCTCTCAACGGTTAATTCAGTTGAGGTTGGAGCGGTCTTTATTCTTCTCTTCGGCGTCGGCGTAATCTTGGGCATGATGGGTATTGCTTGTTTAGTGGGGTCCGTTATGGCGTACACATCATCGAACCTTGAGCGAGTGCACAAGATAATTCAAGCTCTCACAGGTTCCGCAAGCATCGTATTTGGTATAGTCATTATCGTGTATGCTTTAATTTAGCGACTTTCAGGGTTGAATACGAACTCAAGTTAGTCAAACCATTATTCACCCACATTTCCAGAAACTGCATTAGAACCATACAAACAGAAAACTTATCGTTTACTTTGGCAAAAATCAAAAAAAGGGAATGTGTTGGGGATAGACCAACATTTATGCGGTTAATTTAACTGGTTGCAAAAAGCGAGTCGCTGAGTGTAGGGTTCACTTGGATATCGTAGATGACGATCGATGCACCGCTTGGGGCAGAGTATGAATAACTTGTTTGGCCAGTCCAGTTGATTAGGGCAGTTTGGTAGTCAGCAAACGCTACAATATAAGACGAATCAGTATTGAAGTTACTTGTAGTCCATGCGCCATCATTAATCTTGAAGTCGGATTTTTGAGTACCAAGGTTTACAATGTAGCTGTAATTGCCTGCACTGCCGCCCAATATGTCCATTCTCAGCACTTCCGTTGTAGTGTTTACGTTTTTAGCTGCAAAGTTGTAACTTACTAGTTGTCCACTGGTGGTTTCGTTAACTTTGAATTGCAATGTACTCGCGCCCACAACAGATGGGGCAGGTGTTGGTGAGGGTGTAGTTGTCGGATTTGTCGTTCCGCCGCCTCCATTATTCATCAAAACATAGGCAGCTGCGCCTGCAACTATAATCACAATCACTAAAACCGCAACGATAAGATACATAGTTTTTTTATTCATTGAATCACCGATTTTTTCTGGTTTCTCTTTGGATTGAAATTAGATATAAGGTTTGTCCAGAAAGCGCTAAACCGCCTAAAAATGATACATGAAAAACATTATCTTTCGATTGAAATTCTGCTGACTCCAGACTCTTTTTCAAGAGTAATAACATGGTCAGCTTTTGCCGCAAATGCTTCACTGTGGGTGACAGCGATTATTTGTTCGATAGCTTTGAATCGGCTAATCGCTTCAGCTAAACGCTCAATGCTGCCATCTTCACTTCCCAAATTCTCGGTAGGTTCATCAAGCATTAGCAAACTCAAACCATGACCCGTCCTCGACTGCATAATCAGTTGCCCCAAGCCTAGACGATAGGCAAACGCCAAAAGCGTACGTTCTCCGCCTGAGAGGTTACAGACTTCGCGGTCCACACCAGTTTCGCTCTTCACATACGGCGTGTAAGTCTCGTCGATAATTACGTTAAGCATTGGGGTTTCGCCGCAAACTAAGCTATCAAGCACTTGCTGAACAAAATTGCGCAGAACCTTAACAAACTCGCTTCTCAGTTTCGGCTGGATGCTGCGGTAGGCGTCGCGGATTGCACCGAGCATTTCGACTGTTTTGCGGATTTTCTCCATGCGCTCCATTTTTTCTTGGGCAAGGTTTATGCGTTCTTTTGTGTCGTCTAAACGTTGGGCGATGTCTTTTTTGCGGTTCTCCTTGGTTCGCAAATCTGATTCTATTGCATAACAATGCTTGAGTGCATGTTCTCTCCGAGCACGGGCTTCTTCAACGTCAGAAAGGTTGAATTTGCCAATTTCAAACTGCACAGCCTCTAACTGCGACTGCAAATCCACTTCAATCTTCTGTTTCTCAGCCAATTCAGATATGAGGCTGGCAAGGTTGTTTTCTTCTTCCCCTAACCTTGAATTCAAATCTGTATCGCGAGCGATGCAGGTTTGCAAACTCGAAAATGCCTCTGACGCTGTGGATTTGGTTTTCTGTAAAGTTACAACTTCAAGTCGAAGATGGTTAATCGTTTTTTCCCGTTCAATGTTTTCCTGCTTTATCCTTTGCAGTAGCCCTGTCTTGTATTCCCCAGTTAAGGGCTGAATGCAAAGCGGACACATATCTTCCTGCGACAACTGCCCCACTCGTTTCTGGTCTGTCTGCATACTTCTGGAAGTGGCTTCCTGCTCAGCTTTCAAACTGCTGATTTTATCATCAAATCCTGCTAAACAAGAACCCAACTGTTCCATAGGCTGATTGACGGGTAATCCTGCTTGCTCAAGCTTAACTATACACAGCTTCTTCTGAGAATCCAGCGAGCTTTTGCGCTGCTGCAAGTTATCCACGATTGTTTTTTTGTCTTCTAAGCGTTGATTGAGAGAAGCCAACGTTGTTGTCATGTTGGTTATGTTTGCGTTTAGACGTGCTTCTTTGCGCTTAAGCTCTTCTACCGCGAGTTTCTTCTCTTCAAGCTGCTTGAGTTCAGCATTTGCTTCGTCCAACGCTCTTTTGGCAACTGCCAGCTTCTGAGTTGCTGTCTCTAAATCCATCTCTAAAAAAGTAAATTCTTCGCTTGCCCTGTTGTAGTCGTTGCTGAGTTTTTCTAAGCCCATAACGTCAGGGTCTTTCTCATAAACCCGCTTCTCAGTGTCGTAGTCACGTTGGTACTGGGCTATATTGCTCCACGCCACTTCGTAATCTGACAGACCGAACAAGTCATCGAGGCGCCTTTGTCTCTCACGCGGTGCAGAATCCAACAGCTCTTTGAGGTGCTCTTGCCTAAACCAGACGATTTCCCGGTAAAGGTCTTTATCCAAACCCGTGATGGCTTTTAATTGTTCAGCGATAGCGTCGGTTTTCATGCTTGCCACGAGTTTTTCGTCCTCATAGAGTTTGAGGGCTTCAAAGTCTTGGTTGATGCTTTTGCCCTTCCTCTTTAATCCCCTAGTAAGTTTGTATGTGCTGCCATTGTGGGTGAACTGCATTGTAACCTTGGCATAGTCAGAACCTTCCCGGAGCAAATACTCAAAACTTCTGCCAATCGAATCCCCAAACAAGGCGAAATCCACTGCGTACATGACGCTGGATTTACCGCAGCCTACACCGCCAACTACACAGTTAAATCCATGCGTGAAGGGCACAGTGGATTTAACGTGACTGCGAATGTTCTCAAGCTGAACAATCTCAATCTTCATTTCGTCAGCTCCTCGATGGTTTGCTTGACTTTATCGTCTTGTTTGCGGGTTAAAGGCTCAATTAAGCCCAGGGCGGCTTTGGCAATTCTTTCAGCTTCCTCTTTGCCGTAACGTGCCGAAAAGATTTCAACAAAATACTCAAAGCCCTTTGTTTTCAAGTCTTTGAAGCCGCTTTCGAAGATGGAACGTACGATTTCATCTGCAACCGCCGTTTCCTTAAGCAGAACAATTGGGTGAACAAGAAGGGCTTTTGAAGCTGCATTTCGAATTTTTGATATGTCGATTTCTGTGCGGCTTGCTTCAGGTGGTAGTGTTCCTTTGAGAACTGGAATTATCACTGCGCCCTCAGCTTCTGCATCTTTTACCAATTGAGTGGCTAATTCGGTGATTTTAGCTGAGGACATTCCTGAGAAATCTTGCTCGATGATGACGAATCTGCGCGGTGAACACAACTCAATTAATTCAGGTTGAACCTGGCCCTTCTCGTCTACCTTCACGTGGTAGAAGCCTTTCGGGTACTTGGCTTCGCCGTAACTAACCGTTTCCGTGCAGCCGCTGTAAACCAAAATCCCTTCCTTAAACTTGCCAAGGTATCTTTCATGTACATGCCCAGCAGCGTAATAGCAAAAACCGCTTGGCAACTCCTCAGGCAAGATTTCTGCTTCAAAAGGACCCTTGAGGCTCGGTATATCCAAAGCACCATGAAAAACAAAGATGTTGGCTACTCCTGCTTTGGGGGTTGGCTGGTTTTCCTCCATGAACTTTGGCAGCGCCTCTTGCGTTTTATGCCTGTTATGGTAGGTGGGGATGCCATAGACGTAGCAGCAATCCGGCTTGCTCCAGCATGCACCTTGATGCCTAGGCAGATGGATAATTAAGCCTGCGCTGTCAAGTGGATAGAGGATGGTGCTTGTTATGGTGTTTGGGGCGGAATCATGTGATCCATCAACCGTTAGAACAGTGATGCCTGCATCTTTGAGCCGTTTGAAGCTCCGTATGGTGTTCTCGAGGGTGTGGTTGGATGGTCTTGCCTGGTGAAAAAGGTCACCGGCGATTATCATAAAGTCAGGTTTGAGTTCAATTGTTTTGTCGACGAGTTCTTTGAATGCGTTGTCGAAGTCTTGCCTTCGCGCTTCTAAGCCATATTGCGAATACCCCAAATGCAAGTCTGCGGCGTGGACAAAGCTAAACGGCTTCAAACTGGCAAGGCTCCCAAACTCCCCTTTATGATGTGTTAGTTAGTCTGGCTTGTTTTAAAGCGTTTTTGCATGTTTTCTGTTATGTCTTTTTCCTTGGACAAAGTTGATCTTTTTCTAACGTGCTAATGAGTGCTGAAAACACCGATACGATCTACTCTTTATAGATTACTTGATGAACTCCTATTTGAAATCCGGAGAAATCAAAGCCCGAAGAAGTAAATTCTCAAAGCCAAAAAAGGCACAACCACAACCAAGCCGAATAGGGCAGCGGTCACAGTCATAATCCGTAGAGCCTTCGTAATGTGTTCATGTGAAATTCCATGGTCATCCCCCAACGTGTAGTAACCTTGTTTTTCAAGCTGGGTGTTTAGGGCTCCTGCCATTGCGGAGATTGTGAAGCCTGCGTTTGGGCTTGCGGTTTTGTGTTTGTCGCGTTGCAGAATGCGATATGATTCTCGCCAATCTTGACGCAGAACAAATGCTGCGGCAACCATCAAATAAGCTGTAACACGTGCGGGAATATAGTTGGTTATTGTATCCATTTTTGCGGAGAACCAGCCGATGTTTCTGAATTCTGCGTTCTTGTAGCCAACCATCGAATCTAAAGTGTTAATTACTCGATAGGCAAAAGCTCCTGGAACCCCGAACAACGCGTAAAAGAAGAAAGGTGCCGTTATGCCGTCAGTAGTGCTTTCGGCGATTGATTCTACTGCTGCAGAAATAATCTGTCGCTCATTAAGGCTGTTTGGGTCACGCCTAACGATGTAGGGTAACCATCTTCGTGCCTCGGCCAAATCATTTTGTTTGAGTGCTTTTGCGATGGGAAGGGTATATTGCCCCATGCCTCGGATGGCAAATGTGGCTTTGAACAAAATTGCGCCGACGATTATGTAGAATATTTCGCCATAGGGCAATGTTCTTAGCCAGAACAGCAACAGAAAAACTGGAAGCGCAACTATGAGCATGATTATTAGCGCCATTAAGACGCCGTTTGCTTTCTCAACTCGTGAATTTGGATGTCTTGTTTTGGGTTTTAGATAGGTAATGAGTTTGCCTATGCCGATTGTCGGGTGAATCCTGTCAGGGTATTCACCGAAGACCATGTCAATCAAGAAAGCTAAGGCAAAAATCAAGACGGAATCCAAGAGCAATGAGGGGTTAAGCGTAAACATGGCGACGAATCAAACTGCCTTTACTGTCCGTTTGAAAGCTTCAATCAACCTCTCATTCTCCACATGCGTCTTAACGGCAACCCGAATATGAAATTCATCTAGTCCTTCAAAAGAGGTGCAATCGCGGATTAGAATACCCTGCTTGAGCACACTGCTTTTTATTTGAGCTGCAGTTAAGCCAGATTTGCGAATATCAATGAAAAAGAAATTAGCGTCAGGAGGAGAAAACTTGAAGGAACCAAATTTACTTAAATCACTTAGCAACAACGCCTTCTCTTTTTTGATAAGTTCTCGCGTCACCCGCAGATGTTCTTCATCTTTTAGTGCGGCAACTGCAGCTGCCTGAGCTAAACAGTTAACATTCCAGGGAATCTTTGCACAAGAGAGTACGCTGATGATCTCTTCGTTGGCGATGCCATACCCAACACGTAGACCCGTTAACCCATAAATCTTAGTGAAAGACCGCAGAATGAAAAGGTTGGGATACTGCTTGATTCTGCCAATCATTGTCAGATTCTTTTCGTCTTCAACAAACTCTAAAAAATCTTCATCGAGGAAAACAAGAGTGTTTTGTTTTAGGGCTGTTTCAATGATATCTGTAAGCGTTTCTTGGGGGATGAGTTTACTAGTTGGGTTATTTGGATTGCAGAGAAAAACCACTTTTGCATCATTCATCTCACGTTTGAAGGCCTCTGCATCGATGTTGAAGGCTTTATTTAATTTCACGAATTTTGAGGTTATCCCAATTTTGCGGACAGCGCTTTCGTATTCGCCGAAAGTTGGTGCCGACATTACTACCTTGTCGCCTTCTTTGAGGAAGACCTCTGCGAACAAGTACATTAGTTCGGTGGAACCGTTCCCAACAACTATATTGCCTTTGTTAATTCCATAGTGGCTAGCTAATGACTTGTCGTAGCTCGTTGGAGTTTGAGTCGGGGTAAGCTGCAATTAGGCTGAAGGCGGCCTTTGCTGCGTCAAGCGCTTTTTTTGATGGACCCAGCGGGTTCACACTAGAGCTGAAATCCAAAATGTCCTTCGACAAGAGTCCACTTTCTTCTGCGGCACCTAAAACTTCTGCACCGTGTACACAGGGCTTTAGATTCTTAACGTTATCCCTGATTAGGCTTTCAATGGGCTTCATTGGTTGTTTCCTTTCGCTATGCCGCTAAATTCCATGGTTTCTTGTTGACATAAATCATATAAATGTTTGGTTGAATGTTCCAGCCTAAGAACTTGTCAGCAAAAGGGTTTTGAACAAGCGAAACAATGATAGTGTAAACGTTTTGAGAGGTAGATGCATATGAGCGAAAAACTAGACAAACACAAAATCCAAGAGTTAAGACAAATGGTTAAAGACAAACCCCCAAACCAATCCATAGAGGAACTTCTCACAATATTTTGCTCGCGCCACGGGCTTTCTTCAGGAACATGCAAGTATTACTACAACATTTTGGTCGAAAGCGGCGATATTAAAGAAAAATAGCTTTAAATTTTAAGCACTTACTTATTCCATCAGGGCTCACTTTGAATGAACTTGTCTTCATAGGCTTAGGATTAAACGATGAAAAAGGCATAAGCGTCAAGGGTCTAGAGGAAACCAAATCGGCAGACACAGTTTTTATGGAAAACTACACTAGCCGCATGCCTGACTTTAGCCTGCAACGGTTTGAAGCGTTATGCGGCAAAAAAGTCCAAGTGGTTACAAGGCAAACACTTGAAGACGAAAATGGAACACTAATATTGCAAGCCGCCAAAGTAGGCAAAGCAGTATTTTTGGTTCCGGGCGACCCCTTCATCGCAACAACCCATGTTACCCTGCGGATTGACGCAGAAAAACAGGGAATAAAAACCCGCATAGTACATGGCATATCCATCATGTCCGCAATCATAAGCCTATCTGGATTACACAATTACAAGTTTGGAAAAACCGTCACAGTGCCCTTCCCCGAAAATTTTTCAGAAACCCCTTACAACGTTATCGCCCAAAACAAAAAAATCGGGTTACACACGCTTTGCCTTTTAGATTTGAAAGCTAAGGAAAACCAGTACTTAACCATTAACCAAGCCATAACGCTTCTGAGAGAGGTTGAGCAGAAAAAGAAAAACGGCGTAATAACTCCAGATACCGTTGCGGTTGGAATCGCAAGAGCAGGCAGCGATAACCCCGTTCTAAAAGCCGACTTCATAAAAGACATAGCGCATTTTGATTTTGGAGAACCACCCTACAGCCTCATTATCCCTGGCGAGTTGCATTTTATGGAGGTTGATTCATTAATTGCTTTTGCAGGTGCACCAGCAGAGTTTAGGAGACTTGTGAAATGAGTTTAGAGGCACTTACTTCAAAGTATATTTCTATGGCTGAAAAAGTATTCATCGAACTTACTAAGAACAAAACTACCATAGGCATATCTGTGGAAGTGATAGCTTCTGTTTTGAGTTATGCGATGGATTATTTGGAGGATGCAAAGTATTATAAGACGCAGGGCAACCTTGAAACCAGCTTAACTTCGGTAGCTTACTGTGAAGGGCTACTTGACGCATTAAGATTAATCGGCGCAGTGAACTTCGAATGGCCAACAAACCAAAAAGAAAAGTTGTCTTAGCCTCAGGCGTCTTTGACCTGCTGCATCTGGGTCACGTACGGTTTCTGGAAGAAGCTAAAAACGTAGGAGGAGAAAACTCTAAACTCATAGTTGTCATAGCCCGTGATAGTACCGTGGAAAAGATGAAGGGCAGAAAACCCATAATGTCTGAGGATCAGCGGCGTGCGCTCGTGGAGTCTTTAAAGGTTGTTGACCAAGCAGTTCTGGGTTACGCGGACTTTGATATCGGTGAGGTTATTGGAAAAGTCAAGCCAGATATAATCGCTTTAGGCTACGATCAGACCGATATGGAAACTGCAGTCCAATCATACATTGCAAAGCATAAACTGCTCGTAAAAGTCGTGAAAATCGCTAAGTTTGCGGAGAATGCTTTAGATAGTTCTTCCAAGATTAAACAGAAAATAATAGACAAACTTTCCAAATGATTGGTTGCAAGCTTATGGGATGCGAGAAGTACAAGCCAACATACATTCTAATCGCGTTAAACGTAGCCATATACATTGTAGGCGCAATAATTGGCGGAGACGCTATTCAAACAAGCAGTACCATCTACGCACAATGGGGGCAAGTCAACGGTTTAGTTTTGTATGGAGGCGCATACTACCAACTGCTCACATCAATGTTTATCCATGCTTCAATATTCCATCTAGTCGGAAACATGCTTTTCCTTCTAATCTTTGGGTTACGAGGAGAAGAAATGTTCTCATTGCCCGAATTCCTTGGTATCTATCTTCTCGGCGGCTTAGCAGGCAACCTCCTGTATCTCGGGTTTGGACCACTTGATGTCGCGGGTATTGGAGCTTCAGGCGCAATCTTCGCACTTTTTGGCGCGTGCGTAATTTATGACCGGCGCTCTGTGAGACAGTCCATTCTAGGAGCCCTGGTTTTCGCCTTCTTTTTGTTCTTCATCAACGTGGAACCAGGCGTAAATATCTTGGCACACTTAGGTGGGCTGATCTTTGGTTTAGTAGCTGGTTATTTGATAGCCTCGAGACGCAAAAACAAAAATGAGAAAACCGAATTCAGGTACAGGCAGTCTAATTTACCTTTTTAGCTACTTTGAGTGTAAACTTCAACTTTGACTTTGTTGCCGTCTTTTAGGCACAAAGCCTTTCGTAGGCAAACGGGCGCAATTATCTCCAGCACGGAAGTGTCATAGTGGCTGCGCAGGGCTGTGACTAATGCTCCTTTCACTTCATTGCCGATTACCGCTGGGTAACATTTCACCAGCCCGAAGGTTCGGTCCTGGTTTTGGAAGCCTTTCACTTCAATTGCCGGGTATCCATCCAGCTCCATGCGGGTTTTGATGTCATAATCTGATGATAATTTAAGGTTAAGCGTGCCTGGGTATGGTTCAAAACCTAGTTTTTCAATGATTTGATTTCGATAGGATTCTTTTCCAATATAGTATGCGCCTTCACCTAACCCTGTAAAAACAGTGCCTTCCAAAGTTACAGAGGGCGGGTAAGATTTCTCCATCAAAACCTTAAGTCCCAAATATAACTTCTGTAGCTCCCTGATTCCTTGCTCTTCAATTTTGATTAAGCTGCCTTCAGGAGATATGTTGCGTTGTAACCAGCCTTTACGCTCGAGGTCTATTAGGTAGCGTGATGCGGTTTGCTGGGAAATCCCGAGTTTCTTCGCCAGGTATTCGGTTGAGATTTTAGCTGTTCGCTTGTATGCGCCCATTTCGGCGAGTTTTAGGAGCATATAGAGGTGCTGCCACTCTTGTTTATCGGTCAACGCATGGTTCTCCAATGACTTAGAAATGATTGGTTGAATATTTAAGCGGCTCGAAATCACTTACTGAAATCGCATGCGCCAAAACATTGCCCTTTTTCCAAAATAATATGAAGTTGACAAGATTCAATAAATTTTAATGTAACCCTGCTAGTTGAGCATTATGAGTAAGTACTCATTTTTTGGCGCTTCTCTGATAGCTGTAATGGTCATTGGATTGATGCTAGTTGGTTCTACGCAGATTGATTTAGTGCAGGGTTCCACAAACGTGAATGGCGCAATAAGTCAAGACATAACTTGGGCGCCTTCAGGCAACCCATATATCCTCACGAACGATGTTTTTGTCAATCAAGGCGTAACCTTAACAATTGAGCCTGGAGTAATAGTGGACCTGGGAAGCTACGACTTTGAAGTTAACGGCACTTTAGTCGCAATAGGCACTATCAATAATCCTGTGCAATTCAATTTAGGCGCTCTTAGCTTCACATCAGACTGCAACGGCTACAATAAACAAACAGGTTCCGGCTGCATAATTCAGAATGGAATTCTTAACGCTACAACACTATCTATCGATAATACTACAAAAATAAATCAATGCACAATTACAGCCCCCGTGAATGGTATGTCAGGCATCATATCCTTTAGTGACATAAATGGAGAGGTCAGCGGCGACGTTATTTCAGGCAGCACCATAATCGGTGACGTAAGCGCGAACACAATTCTAAACAATAACGTATTGGGTGACGTTGCCCCATTTGCTTCAGCACAAAACAATAACATAACTGGAAGCCTAAACCTTGTTGGAAACTGCATAGTTTCAAATAATTTCATTCAAGGGAGCATTACTATTTCAAGTGGGACATCGACCGTTTCCAGCAATACAATTACCAGTATGGATACGGCAATAAACATAGCTCCATCATCCTCCGTAGGCTTAATTGAAACTACAATCAAGAACAACGAAATTACAGCATCACAAATCGGCATAAACATGAAATCAGACCTCAACCCAACTCTTTATGGATGGTCCTCCCGAGCAACAATTTTGCTAAACATCATTTCTGGATGTTCAACAGCGGGAATTCTTGTAAACTCAGAAGATGCTCAAGTACCGAATCCATACGGAAACGGTAATAAAGCTACAATCATGGAAAATGTCGTTTCTAACAACACTTATGGAATTCAGGCAAACCCTCCAAGTATAATCCAGGGAAACCTAATTGCTAAAAATCAATACGGCGTCTTAGGAGGCATTATCACTGAAAATACCATCTTCAATAACAGTTATGGTGTCCTTGGAACCAATTGCAGCTATAACAACATTCAAAACAGTAGTCAATACAATTTTGCGTCAGGCGAATTCGACAATTATTCGTTAACTGGAAATGTTGATGCCACCAACAACTGGTGGGGAACAAACGACACCGAATTTATCAACCAAACCATCTACGACAGCAAAAATGACTCTGCCCTGGGCAACGTTACTTATGAGCCATTTCTAACTTCGCCAAACTCAGCTGCCCCTACACAAGACTACACTATAGCGGCAGGCTCAACCCTAACTCCATTAACAGCACCTTCCCAAAGTCCATCGCCCCCTCCATCAATCTCCACATCTTCGCCAACCACTACAACTTCACCAACTCGAACTTCAACAAACCCTGAATACATTGCAGCCATTATCCTTGCAATTATAATTGCGCTTGGAATTTTGGCATTTTTGCTGGTAAGGCGGAAACGGCAGCATGAACGTTTTTGATGAAATGGGCGTTTACTGGGCTGAAATGGCGGATCAAAACCAAACGGAAAAGCAAGTGAAATTCCTAAAAAAACACCTTGAACCCAACATGATTGTTTTGGATGTTGCTTGTGGAACGGGGCGGCATATAATTCCTCTAAGCCAACAAGGGCATCACATGGTGGGGTTAGATGTTTCATTGAACCTTCTTAGAATCGCCAAGCAACATTCCAAAGAAACCCAATTGGTCAGGGGAGATATGCGATTTTTGCCGTTTAAGGCTGAAGCATTTGCAGCTGCCATAAGCGTAGACACGAGCTTTGGGTATTTGCCTACGGAAGAGGAGGATATGGTTAGTTTGGTTGAAATAAAAAGGGTGCTTGGAAAACGAAGCGTTTTCGTCATCGATGTTTTTAACCGTCAAGAACTAACCCAAAAATACAAAGACAAAAACCAGCCTGACAAACAGAAAGAATACCCTCGCTTTTTCCTACGACAAAAAAGGACCGTTAGCCCCGAGGGCGATTGGTTATGCGATTTGTGGATTATTCAAGACAAGTTAAACTGTCAGCTATCTACTTTTGAACATAAAGTTCGTTTGTACGAGCGCACTGAGCTTGAGGGCATGTTGAAAAGCGCTGGTTTTGAAGTTAAGGAAGTTTATGGCGATTACGAAAATGGAAAATTCAGCTCTCAATCGCCGCGCCTCATCTTAATTGTTGAAGCGAAATGATTTTCTGGCGAGTCATTTAAAGGATGGATCGTTAGCGTTAGCGCATAAAAGTTATAAGCGTCCTTGAGACGTTTGGTGAACGGTGACCGATGCATGAATGCTTGGAAGCTTCGCTTTTCGATGGTTGCTACACTCGCCGCCATTTTTGGTTTAACAACCTTGGTTTTCTCAGCGGTGCTCCTTTGGGTAGGATACTTCAATTTAATCACTGTAGGCGCTTTAGTCGTAGTCCTTAACGTCGGACAGTGGCTGTTGTCACCGTACCTTGTCGGCTGGATCTACAAAGTAAAAGAAATGCCTCAGAATGAAAACCTCCAAGTCCATCAGATGGTTTCCGATTTGAGCCGAAAAAGTGGAATTTCAGCCCCAAAACTCATGCTTTCCCAAATCCCACTGCCAAACGCCTTCGCATATGGCTCACCCTTAACTGGAAGCCGTGTCGCCGTCACCCAAGGACTCCTCCAGAACCTGGACAGTGGAGAAGTCGAAGCCGTAATAGGCCATGAACTAGGTCACCTAAAACACCGTGACGTTCAAGTTATGATGGTTGTTTCTTTCCTGCCCGCATTGTTCTACTATATAGGTTATTCCATGATGCTTTCAGGCATGTTCGGCGGCGGTAACACGGACCGCAAAAACGGAGGCGGCGGAAACAACGCGTTATTCGGCATCGCATTCATGGCTTTCTCATGGGTCCTCACCCTATTTACACTCTATCTAAGCCGCCTACGCGAATACTACGCCGACAGGCACAGCGCATTAATCGTTGAAAATGGTGCTCAGAAACTCTCCACAGGTTTAGTAACCATCGTGCAAGAGAGCAAACGCGTTGGCAAACCAAACAAGAATGAGAAGAAAAGCAACAGTTCTTACAAAGCTCTCTTCATTGCTGACCCCGATCGCGCAACTGCAGACTATGCAGAACTAAACTCAAACCGCATAACAAACAAAGAAGACCTGCTACGAGAAACCCTTGGCAAACAGCCCTCGTCGGTTGACAAGTTCGCTGAGATATTCTCTACCCACCCTAACATAATTAAACGGTTGAGGGCTCTACAGGAAATCAGTCAAAACCCACCCAACTTATAATTAAAATAGCATCTTTTCGCTTTTGTTATTCAGGAATGGGTTTGTTCTTTTTTCTTCTCCAAGCATAGAAGTTTCCCCATGCCCAGGATACAACAGTAAGTAATCGGGGAAATGGGTCAGTTTCTCTAAAGAAGCTGCCATATCGCTCATTGAGCCACCTGGAAAATCAGTTCTGCCAATGCCCCCTGCAAACAATGTGTCTCCCGTGAAAATGAGGTGTTCGCCCACAAGGCAAATGCTGCCAGGAGTGTGTCCGGGTGTATGAATGACTTTGAGGGTTTCGCCTCCGCATTGGAGAAAAGTGCCTTCATTTATCATAACGTTGGCTTGGAGCTTGCCTTTTTCTGCTCCTTCGATGAAATGGGCATCTAAGGGATGAATATAGATGGGAACGTTGTATTTTTCTTGGAAAACAATGTTGCCTTTCACGTGATCTGAGTGGCCATGAGTGTCAACGATGAATTTGACTTTCAACTGGGCTTCCTCTATGTACTCAAAGATTGGTTGAGCTTCGGAAGGAAAGTCAAGCCCCGGGTCAATTATGATGGCTTCTTTTGTGTCTGGACAACTCGCGACGTAGCAGTTCGCTGACAACATGCCCACAGTAAAAGTTTCAACAAGCATTCTAATCCCAAACAAATACTGTTTGAGGATAGAATAAAATATTTGCCTTGACTGCTGTTGACAACTTGACTTTCAGAGTAAATCAGCAGAAACTTTTGGTTTTCTTGGATTAACTGAGCGGGAAAGACAGTTGCTGTTAGAGTCAGCAGAATATTCTGAAAGAAGAAGTGATGGTGTGGTGTCTTCTTCTCTCAGATAGAAAAATGCAGAGTAAATGGTCTTTGAAAGAAGAAGGAAAACTTTCCCGTTGGAAAAAGCCGTTTTTCTTCTTCTAACAAAAGACAGGAGAGATCGCAGGCTTCTGAAGTCTCATGTTTTTGTTGAAAGACCGCTGTCGATTAGAAGAAGAAAAATGACAATTTTTTTAAACCACGATTTTTTTTTCTTTCAACTTTAACTCCAGAACTCAATGTAAAGAACACTCTGCGCTACCCTACCAACGCTATCTAATTCAAAAAATTTCCAAGCTTTCGCCAACAAATAAAAATTAACTAAAGAATTGGTCGAACGGTTTAATTTTCTAAGTCTACTGGAAACCAGTAACTTTTATGGTACTTCTGCATTTGTTGCAGCTAATCATTAACTCCGATAGTTCGTCGTTGACGATTTTTGTTTCCAAGATTTGATAGTTCTCTTCCGATTCGTCATCAGGTGATATCGAGAGTCCGCATTTGGGACACTGGAACGAACCATCTTCTTCAACAGTGGCCATGTTTATTTTGTACGTCAAGGTTTTTTTGTCCAGCTTTTTCATCATCATTTTCTATCACTCTTTTCTTTGAATTTTCATGACTGTTTTTATTTATTAACAATTATGAATTTTTAATTCAGTTATGTCACATTCATTTAAAAGGATGACGCAAGAAAGGGGAAAAAAGTTTGTTTTATTCGCCATCTTTGCAATTAACTCTCTGCTTCTTTTTCAAAGTTTTCGGGCGAGATATAATCGCCGTACATCTCTTTGGCTTCGAGTAAGCGTTGGCGTTGTAGGTAGAGTATGCCGAACATTTCCAGTGGGGTGTCAGTGACATTTTCTTGATAGAATCTTTGGACGCGCTCGATCTTTGCTAGGTTTTCGGGGACGCGTATGGTGAATTGTTTGATGTAGTCTTCTTTTGCGTAGTTTTTACCTAAGACCGATTTGAATAGTTTTTTGAGATCATCGTACTTCGGTATGTATCCTGTTGGTGTTTTTAATGCGCCGACTTCGTTATGGACTCGCAGTTCCATCCATTTGATCCAAACGTGTTTGTCTTGTGGGCTGTTGAGGTATTTGCCCGTGCCGGCTTCTTTAAGGAAATAGTTGACGCCGAAGACTATTGGTTGTTTTTTGAGTTTTCTTCCGAAGTCCAAGTTGTTGTGGACGTTTTTGCCCATCGGAATGCTGATAAAATCTTGGATGCTCATCATGTTGATTTCTGGTACGCCTTCTTTGCCGATGGTTGCGAACGTGGTTTCTGTTTCCAGCGAGGCACCGTATGCGACTATGCCGTGGTCCCAGCTGAAGCTTTGCTGAACAGGCACGTAAGCTTTGACGTCGCGTCCGCCGTACATTATGCCGCCAAGTTCGACACCGTTGGGATTATCCAGTTCTGGGTCAACGTTTTCGAGTGCTTTAAGCGCTACTGCATAACGCGCGATTTTTGTTTGCTGCTGGAACGTCGTTGCCTGTTTCGTCTTTTTTGCCGTCATACCATGTTCCGCTGTAGTTGCACCCATCTTTGGGCAGTTCCTGTCCCATGCCCAGCCAGTAAGGTTTGCCGTCTTTTACAAGGATGTTTGAGAAGATGATTTCGCCTGGATTAGTTAGCACTTTCCAGATTAATGCGTCGTCTTTGGGGTTAACGTCTTGGATGATACCGAATATGCCTGATTCAACGTTCACCGCGCGCGCAGCACTGTCGATGTCACGGATGTAAGCAATGTCGTCTCCAAGTATGGTTTCGCCCGAAAGCATGGCAGTTGAGGTTTTTCCGCAAGCACTTGGGAAAGCTCCTGCAAAGTAGGTTTTGCGTCCACCTGGACCAAACACGCCCATGAGCAGCATGTGTTCTGCTAGCCAACCTTCACTGCTGGCTTTGCGAATTGCTAAGCGAAAAGCAAGTTTTTTGAAGCCTACTGAGTTGCCTGCGTATTGAGTGTTGACGCTATAAATTGTGTTGTCCATGTGGTCGATGTAGATGCGTTTTTTGCCGTAGTCAACACTGACCATGTCGCTGTTGAGTTTTCCAGCTGAGTGTAGAACGCGGAGGAAATCACTTTTTGTTCCTGCTTTTACGAACTGCTCGTAGCCAGGTCGGTAGAGCAATGATTCTGAGTGGGCAACATACCAGGAATCTGTGCATTGTAAACCCAGAATGGTGAAAATCGAATCCGCTGGTCCAAGGGCGATGAATCGCACAATCATGGTTTTGCCAACCATTGAGCCGCGGAGCAACGCCATAACTTCAAGGAGTCCTTCTTGGCGATCCATCTGGTTGAGTGCTTTGCTCAGTGTGAGGCCTTTGGGAACGAGGTATTTAGTGGCTTGGCGGTCTCGGCCTTGGTCTTGTTCACCGTCAAAGTGAACAGTATGACCTGGAATAGTGAGGATTGCTTGCTCTTCACCAGTTGCGATTGCTTGTTTACGCACAAACGCTATGTCCTCGGCGGAGTCGCTGCAGATGAAGATTTTTTCAGGGTGGCAGAGGTCGCTTTCTTTGGCGATGAATTCGTGGACGATGGGGTTGTCGATTGCACTGAGTTTCTGGAAATCTGCTGGGCTAAGTTTGGCTTGTAATGCTTCTAGGTACGGATTCATTGTGTGTCTTTCCTTAGAGTTCATGTACTGTGCCGGGGACACGTGGGAACGGTTGGCATTCACCGATGTGTTTGACGCCTGCAAGCCATCCGACTAAACGTTCCATGCCTATGCCTCCGCCAGCGGTTGGTTTTAGTCTGCCTTCCTTCGCCATCTTGAGCAATAATGCATAGTTTTCTTTCTTAACTTGGTCACGCTCAATCTTCTTTAGGATTTTAGTGTATTCGTACTCGCGTTTAGCTCCAGAGAGGACTTCACCAAATTGTGGTAGAAACAGGTCATAGTTGTCCCATTTGCCCGTCTTGAAGTCTTCGAAATCATAGAATTCTCTTGGAATGTTGGTTACCCAAACAGGTTCCTTTGTTTCTTCAGATATGCCTGCTTCCCAATCTGCGCCATATTTGGCTTCAAGGTCTACACGGTCGTAGATTTTGAATGGGGCCTTGGGTGCTTTGAGAGTGTCGCAGCGGCATAGAGTGGTTAATTCGCCTTTCATATCTTTCTTTAAGTCTTTCACGAGGGTGCCGATGGCTTCTTCAACTAAACCAAAAATCTCTTTTGAGGTTGCATCTCGGGCTTCAAAGTCGAGTTGTGTGAATTCGTAGATGTGTCTTCCTGTTTTGGCGCGTTCCGCTTTCTCAATCCGGATGTTTGGTGAAAGGATGAAGAGTTTGGGGTAGGCTGTTGAGGCTGCTACGAGTTTGTGGATAATCATGCTGGCTGTTGTACGGACTGGTTTGCCGTATATGTCTACTTCGATGCGTTTCTCGATTGATGCACCAGGGTCGGGCCAGAGGGGGTCAGTGCTTTGGCTCAGTGCCACGGGCAGGAGCCATTGGAAGCCTTTGTTAACAAAAGTTGTTGAGAGGCTTTTTAGTGTGTAAGTCATGACTTTGCCTATGCAGGCTTTTCTTTCTATTTCCATTGCCGTTAGTTGGTCTAACGGTTTGGGCATTTCCATTAATTCTTGTTTTGGCATTTAGGTCACTGTGAATTTGTTTTGATGTACACTGTAAAGGGCAAGTAATAAATTTTATACAATAAAACATGGATAATTTACAATAAATACACGTTTTTATACTTGAAACATGTAATATTTACATATGAGCGCTAAACTAGATGAAAAAGACCTTGCCATCTTAACACTCATCCAACAAAACAGCAAACTAACTGCTAATCAAATCGCCAAAAAAATCAATACTCCAATCACCACCGTCTTCGCCAAAACCAAACGCATGGAAGAAATGGGCATAATCAAACAATACCGCGCCATCCTCAACCCAGAAAAACTCAACCTCGGCACAGCAGCCTTCATCCTAGCATCAGTTTCTTACAGCGCAAAAAACCAAGATGAAACCCCAATTTCCCAAAGACAAGTCGCTGAAGAAATCGCAAAGTTCCCCGAAGTCCAAGAAGTCCACATCATCACTGGCGATTGGGATTTGTTGGTTAAGTTGCGTGGAGAAAATGTGGAAGCAGTAGGCAAATTTGTCGTTGACAAATTACGGTTGATAAAAGGGTTAGATAAGACGCTGACTTGCATGGTTTTTGAAACCGTTAAAGAATCCACTAGCTTGCCGCAAATGTTTCGGAAAACCCAGTTGAAACAATAGTTAAGCGGAACTGGAGTAGTACAACAAGGGCAAAGCCAAAAGCACAGTGTTTTTTCCTTTCGGTGTCAGTGTGTACTCCACTCGCAAGGGTGGTCCAGCAGTGACGTTTCGTGTAATATAACCGTGTTTCTGTAGCATCTTGAGCTTATCTGAGAGCGTTCTGGAGTTCACAGTTAATATTTTCTTTATTTCTCCAAACCCGATAGAATCCTTAAGCATTAGGGAATATAGGATTTCGAGGCTCCATTTCTGAAAAAGAAAGTTGAATCTTTCCTCGAGGCTTTTAAGCTCGTCTTTGAGTTCGGTTGGGGTGATTTTTTGTTTTTCTATGATTTCGTTGAAAGTTCCTTCAATGCCTTTTAGGACTTTGTCCATTTGGGCTTCAACGAGTTTGCGGAATTCAGCACTCAAAGTCAATGGGGCACTCATTTGCTTTACACTCGGTGTGGTTTTGCTTACTTCATAATTTATTAAGCTTTACATATACAACAAGGTATACAAAGTAAAGTTGACCAGAGGATAAATCGCATGGAAAAATATGACGCCATAGTTGTAGGCGCAGGAACAGCGGGTTGCCTGGCAGCAAAAACCATCGCTGAAAAAGGATTAAAAGTATGCTTAATAGATAAAAAGCCGCGTGAAGAAATCGGAGAAAAAATCTGCGGCGACGCCCTAGGCGAACACCACCTAAAGACACTAGGGCTCGAGAAGCCCATGGGCGGCGAACTTGAAGCCAAAATTGACGGAATAAAAATCTTCTCACCAGACGAAAACACCGTCTTCACGATTGCAGACAAAGACTTCA
Source organism: Candidatus Bathyarchaeota archaeon (assembly GCA_963741295.1). GTDB lineage: Archaea > Thermoproteota > Bathyarchaeia > Bathyarchaeales > Bathycorpusculaceae > Bathycorpusculum. The sequence goes on along the minus strand of CAVUHI010000001.1, from coordinate 15,241 downwards.
TCGGTTACCTACTCAACAGGCGGCTGTTTGGTCAATGGCTTCTGAAAAAAGCCACTGACAAAGGTGCAATTCTCCAGGATAACATTAACTTCCGTTCACCGATCATCGAAAAAGGCGCAGTTGTTGGCATAACCGCGAAAAACATGGTTACCGGCAAAGTCTCTGAGATGCGTAGCAAAGTCGTGGTTGACGCCAGTGGTTACTTTGGCATGGTACGCAAACAACTCCCACTGGAAATGGGAATCGACCGCGACGTAGCCAACGAAGACGTGGAAGCCTGCTATCGAGAAATCCGACAACTAAAACAAGAAAACGAAAACACCAATTTCTGCGAAATCTACTTAAACCAAACCGCATCGCCAGGCGGCTACATATGGATTTTCCCCAAAGGCGGTGCACGTGTAAACGTCGGCTTAGGAATATGCATGCGAGGAAAATATCCAAATCCAAAAACTCAACTCTATAACACTGCATTTAAGAAACCAGTCTTTGAAGGCTCGTTGGTTTTGACTGCTGGGTCATGGTTCGATCCAGTCCGCAGGCCGTTGGACAACATGGTTTCCAACGGAGTCATGCTTGTTGGCGACGCCGCTTCTCTTGTTAATCCAATTCACGGTGGTGGCATTGGTCCCTCAATGCTCAGCGGCTACTTTGCAGGACAACAAATCGCAGATGCACTCTCAAAGGGCGAACCCACCAAAGAAGCACTCTGGGGCTACAACAAAAAATACATCGAAACCTACGGCAAAAAACAAGGCACCCTCGACATCTTCAAGATGTTTTTGCTATCATGCAGCGATGAAGACCTCAATTACGGCATGAACGAGAAACTGATGACCGAAGACGACGTACTCAAAGCAGGCATGGGCGACGACTTCCACCTAAACATCACCGAAACGGCAAAACGTGTCTTCAGGGGCTTACGCAGAGTTGGCTTCCTCAACAGACTACGCTTAACGGTTACAATGATGAAGGGTCTACGTGCACACTACAACACCTATCCAACGTCGCCTGAAGGTTTTGAGCCATGGCGTCTACAAACGGTAAAGCTAATTGAGGACGCCAGAGGAAAACTCGTAGATTAGCGTCAGCAATTTTTCTTTTTTTTCCTTAAATTTAGTTTCTGTAAAGGCTTAAATTCCTAGTATACAAATGCATATTTACTGGTGAAAAAGATGGCTTACTGCTCTAACTGTGGCGAAGAAATTAGATGATGACGCATTATTTCTGTCCTAAATGTGGAACAAAAACCCCAAGAGGCAAAACTTCAAAAGTCATGTATCCCGCAGACGAGTTACGGGATGCCTTTTATCAAGTGGGAATCGAGCTTGAAAAAGCATTCACTATGGCCGCAAGAGAAACTCAAGCGGCATTTAAGAAAGTGAGCGCAGAACGTGCAACAAAAAACCGCCTCCAACTCTCAAGGAACAGTTGTATGCTCAAGCTGCGGAACCAAAAATGTCTCTGGCGCGGTTTTCTGCAATAATTGCGGAGCAAAAGTAGCCTCAGCAGAAGAATCTCGTGGGAAGCACATGAGAATATGAGTAAACAAAACCTTAGTGGCGTATGAATCTAAGAGTGGAGCCACTGAGGAGTCAGCACGAAAAATAGCTGATGTTTTGCGTTCGAAGTTTCAATTGGAAGTAGATTTGGTTGATTTGGCAAGCAGAACGTTTCAGATTGCACCCAATACCAAAACATCGTTGTTGGCGGCGGAGTTAGGGCAGGCAAAGTCTACGGTAAGGCGTTGAAGTGTCTTGAAAACGATTTTACCGGCAAAAAAGTGGCTTTTTTTGTTTCGGCTGGTCAAGCGGGCAGTCCTGAAACATATGAGAAAGCGAAAGCCAAGTTTGCTGAAAACACCTTAACCAAATACCCCAACATTAAGCCAGTGAGTTAGGAGGCTTTCGGCGGAAGAATGAGTATTCTTGGAAAAACGATTTTTGACACGGTCGATTTATCTAAGGTTGAGGCTTGGGCAGAAGAGCTTGGAAAAAAATTCACCCAGTAAACCAAGTGGCACTAAAGCAGACGCCCTGCTTTGCCCATCCTGCTGCGTTGAATACATTGAAGTTGAGTTTGACTTGGAAGTAGATGGCGTCATTCTGCATAATGTTAAGGCGCTTAGGTGCCCAGATTGCGAAGAAGAACTTTTCACACCCCAGCAGCATGAAACAATCAAGAAAAGAATATCGAAGAATCAACCATCAGTAAACAGACTTTCTATTTTATGAACACTAACATTTTCGAGCCCAATTTTGTTAAATCAACGTTTGATTTTGGGTGTAACCTTTGTTTTTGTTGGTCGATAGGCTTTTATGTTTGGCTATTGTGTCTATGGTTTGCAACAAAACGGGATTTGACATCAAAGAATGGTCAGAAAAGCACGAATCCGCCTCACAAGTACAGATTACAGTAAATTAGAAGAGGTATGTGGAGAACTCAAAAGCATTGCCTCAAAAACAGGCGTAAAAATGAACGGTCCAGTACCACTACCAACCAAACGTTTGCGTGTTCCAGTTCTTAAAGGTCCATCAGGAGAAGGCACAGCAACATGGGACCGATGGGAAATGCGCATTCACAAACGATTAATTGACATTGACTCTGAAGAACGTGTCATGCGCAGAATCATGCGTATTCGGGTTCCAGAAGAAGTCCACGTCACAATCGAACTCATCTAATTTTTTAATTATTTTTAATTTTTATTTCTAATTTCTTTTTTAACATACGCCTTAATTTTTACTGGTTCGCTCAAGCAAATGAGATGTGACACGAATAAACGATTGGAGATGCGTCTTAGTCAGCCCTCATGACGATGTTGGCAAAGCAATTATGGAATGGGAACAGCAAGGTTGGCGACTGAACTTGTATAGTACCGCTCGAATGGGTGGAGCATTGGAATTACGCTGTTAATCATTATTTGCTCTTCGAAAGAGGAGCATAAAACACTCTATTTCTTTAGAATCAGTAACCGAAAGCTTGCAGTATAGGTTACTATAGATAAAGCTTGCAGCAACTGAAACGCTAAAGCCCAAATTTTCTTGTTGAAGCTGAAAATTTTATATCCATCCAAAATTCCGAAAGGAATCAGGTTGAAGACCGCCATGAAAGCGTTGATGTAAGCAGCAAAAAACAGCATAAAAGCAACTGAATTGGAATGATGGCAAGTAAATGCGCATCCGAGAAGTGCACTGGAGAAGATTAGGTTGGTTATAGGTCCAGCGATGGATATTTTAACCATGTCTTCGCCGCTTGGAACTGAACCGCCAATCATCATAGCACCTGGAGAAATCATCTTAAATGGTAAAAAAACAGAAGCAAACGTTAAGACTGCACCCCAAGTTGTTAAGCGGAATTCAGCCCACATGCCCTTCTTTTGAGCAATTATTTTATGGGCTATTTCATGAATCAAAAAAGACGATGTCATGATAACAGCGAAACCAGCCATCACTTCCCATGTCCAAGCCAGGGAGAAACCACCGAAAAAATTTCCATATAACCCGATGGAAAAGCCAATGCCAACGACAAGCAACGCTGCAATCGCGATATGTTTGACTTCTTTTTGGCTGAAGTTGACCCGATAATTGCGTTTGAAGGGTTGCTGACCAAAAACATAACTGTAATTGTATGAATTATAGGATTTGGCTTTATTACTTGCCCTTGTCTTTGTGAGCGGGCAGCGTCGATTTTTGGGCATGCGTGGTTCTCTGGTAAACGGTGTGCACCGCAGAATTGGCCACCGCAATGGGGGCAACGGAATGGAAGAAGTGTTTCCTGTGAGCATGATTGACATTTCATTATGTATTGGCGCCTTTGAAACTCTAAACACTGCATGGTCGTTTATAGTTTTCCCCTCAAAAAACAAGAAACTCACCTGTCCAACAGGATTATTTTCGTGGATTCGGGTCATTTTGATGTTTTACGAGTATCAAGTATGGTTAGATGTTCACAGTTATTGGTGTGCTTGAAGGTTTGCTGTTGCTTTTACACAGTCACGCAGATTAATACGAGATCTTTTAGTACTCTATAGATGAATATAGATTTAGAAATAGACCAAATTTTAGTTTTTGATTTGTAGGAGGTGACAATCTTTCCAGAAAAAAACAAGAAAGGAGAATTCACAATCCAGCAGAAAAAGAAGAAACGAGAAATAATCGAGGAAGGCAAACACCAAGTTGATATTCCTTCTGATGTCAGCGAAGAAGAAAAGAAGGCTTTAGAGCAAACAGGAGACGACGCAACCTCTGGTTGGTAAAAATTCTTAATTTTTCTTTTTTAGTAAATCATTAGAAAGGTGCTCCAAAAAACAAAAAAATCCCAAAGTTTTTTGCTTTAGATAAAATTAATCTTATATTCTTATGCAGTATGCTAAACAAGTGGCGAAGCGTTTAGGAATTAGTTTTTCTTGAGTTAACCATTAAAGCTATGCCTAAACCTAACAGAGGTATTGTCCAAACGTCAACCAATGGTAAACTGTTGAGTGAATTTGCTAAGTACGAATAGATAACGTAAATCACGTAATTCAGCCCCACTACCGTTAAAGATGCACCCAGCCAAATCGTAGCAAAACATTCTTTTTGTTGAAATAGTCTAACAGCCCATACAATTGCCAAAACCACAGCGAGAGGCATGATTGAAATAGCGTTCAAAAATCCAACTGCATTAATCCCTTCGAAAAGAAACTTTGACGTTTCGGCGGAAATCATCCTAGTCCATCTGGAAACCTCATTCACTGCTAACGCTGCCACATAGCCAACAAACGCAACGGCAACGAACTTTAATAAAACGGGTTTTTGGCTACTTTCTCGGTACATTGCCACTTTGAAAACCAACGCCCAGAGAAACGGCACTGTAAACAAAATCTGCAGGACATAATTGATTGCAAGAGGCAAATTATTAACAAAGCCGGGTCTTAACAGGAACCAAACTGATGGAATCCAAAGAAGAAAATACAGACCTTCCAAAAACAGTGATAGTGCAATAAGATTTTTTACTCTAAGAAAGGTTTTTCCTTTAGCCCACAGAAGATATGCCACTGCTAAACCAAGAATACCCGCAATAAACCGTCCTCCCAACTGGACGAAGCCCAACCAGAAGACAGGCCCCGTCATTCTAACGTAGCTAACATCTTGAAGTACATTCGCAAAGTAGCCGAAAAGAATCGTAAAGCTGCCGTTCAGAATGTAGGCCACATACACCATTAACGAGAGTAAGCTTGCAACTACAAGGACTTTCACGCTACGGGTTAAAGATGCCATGGCAAAGTCACCATAATTGGGTTCGTATTAATTATTTGCCTGTACTCCTTATATATTTAGTAAAAAAAGTCTCGTTATGGTATAATTTCATACTCGTTTTCATTGGTAATGTCACAATTCTTCGTGGATAATCTTCCTCTTTTCTTTAAGCGCCAGTATTTGGCAATCAGTGGAAGGCAAAACAAATTGACCTAAATTAAGGCGCTTGGATTTATAGATACATAGAAGTGGAGGGAGTAAGAATCGCAGTTTTCTAGCAATTTCATAAGAATCGATAAATGTTTCGTCTTTTAACATGTTTCAAATTATTGTTGGTGCAACTGGGTGAATAAAGCTTCAGACATAGCCAAGACCTCGACGAGAGGTAGTTTTCACTATCTATGGGGCTTAGTACTTTCCACAGTGATCTCAGCCGTTGGCACCATATTCATCGCCAGGCTTTTAGGCTCCGACCAATACGGACTATACACCATCGTATTGGCTGCGCCGTCGCTCATCGTTACATTTAGGGACTGGGGAATAAACTCCGCCATGGTAAAATTCACCGCTCAATACCGTGCTGAAGATAGAATCGCAGAAATCAGAAGCATATTTCTCACAGGCATACTCTTCGAAGTTATATTAGGCATAGTTCTCTCTTTAATCTCGTTTGCGTTTGCTGGTTTTTTGGCAACCAGCCTTTATAACCGACCTAACATTGCACCTCTCATCGAAATCGCCTCATTCTCAATTCTTGCAGGCGCAATAATGACAGCAGCTACCGCCGCATTTACGGGTTTTGAAAAAATGGAACTAAACAGTATAATGCTCGTTTTCCATAGCATCTTTAAAACCGCTCTAATAGTTGTTCTTGTGCTCTTAGGCTTAGGTGCTTCCGGCGCAACCACCGGCTTCGTAATTAGCACTTTTATCGGGGGATTAATCGGGATCGCTCTAATCTGGAAACTTTACTGCAGGTTTGCCTAAGTTCAATGGACACACCCTGCAAATCAAGGCGTATTTGACTACTATGTTGACTTATGCTTTGCCTCTGTCTTTTGCCGCAATCCTATCAAGTCTATTGCCGCATTTCTACTCTTTCCTGTTGCCAATCCACTACTCCACAGACAACACCATAATCGGAAGCTATGGCATTGCAAATAACTTTGTCGTTCTCATATCCTTCTTTGCCCTACCAATTACTGCAATGGTTTTCCCAGCTTTCTCCAAGTTACATCCCATAAAAGACAAAGATACGTTGCGAAGCGTTTTTCAGTTCTCAGTTAAGTACGCTTCGTTGTTTGTTGTACCTATGACACGTTAGTTATGTGTTTAGCCGTACCTGCCGTGTCTACTTTATTCGGAGGTACTTACAGTGCAGCCCCGCTTTTCTTGGCGTTACTTGCATTTCAATATCTTTTCACTACCTTCGGCTCACTGAGCATTGGCGGTCTTCTGAGTGGCCAGGGAAACACAAGTTTTATTTTGAAAATGTCAATTTTGACCATATGTGTCGGTTTCCCTGTTGGCTATGTTGGGATTATTTATTTTGGTGTTCTGGGCTTAATCGTGACTTCTTTAATCGCTGGATTGCCGAGCTTAATTTGGGGGCTTCTATTTGTCAGAAAAACTTATGGTGTCTCAGTTGATTGGCTGTCCTCTGCAAAGATTCTAGTCGCCTCATCAATTGCTGCAGCTGTGACCTTTGGAGCAATTTCAATCTTTAGATTTTTCTAGTTTAGTTGAACTCGTCTTAGGCACAGCAATCTTTATGATCGTTTTAGTCCCCTCGGTCTTGTTGGTTAGATCTATAAGCCGTAACGATATAGAGAACTTGCGTGGAATGGTTGGAGGTTTAGGTCCGGTGGGTAGATTGTTTATCAGAGTTTTGAGTTGTTTTGGAAAAAATCATGGACGCCTTCAATTTATAGAGCTTCAATAATTTCAATGAATGTAATACTCGGTTGATCTGATTCTTGTTTAATTTTATACTCGAAGAATTGAACCCTGACCGTACAATAAAACTGATGGAAATTGACTTCGAGCATCATACTGAAATTGAGGAAATAAACAGTTCAGGACAAGGAATTGCTATAATGGATAATTCTAAACGCTACGGTATAATTTCGCATCCATTGTACTTCAAGTAATCGAAATCTTGGATTGTAACCTTTCCCATTCGGATTAATTCCCGGATTCTTGGAATTTCTTCTTTCACAGTTTCAATGAGTTGCTGGACTGTGTGGCAGACTTTGCTGTAAGCCTCATCTGTCCAACGCTTTGTGATGTTGGTGTATAGACATCTGCCGCCACATAAACCGAGGATAGAGCATTGGCTGCACGGTTTTTCGTTAACAAAGAGCTTTTTTAGTTTAAGTGGGTCTGCGTCTTTTATGTGTCCAAGATAGTATTTTTTCATGCCCCACATGGTTGGGCAAGGCAAGATGTAGCCGTCGGTTTGGATAGCATAGTTTATCCAGCCGCCCCCGCAACGCATCAACGTATTTTTTTCTTCATGCAGCAGCGACTCCGCAATTCCTAACAAAGGATAAAGCTTCAACACCACACCTTTATCCTGCATTTGGTCAACCCAAAAATGTGCAAGTTCCCGAACGCCAGGTATGTAGCTGGTTTTGGTCCATTCCTCAAAGTTGCGTCTGTGGTAATCGTTTCCCCAGAAACCCGCGTTAAGCTGCCAATGAATCGACGAAAAAGAAAACTCATTATTATCAAGGAGCCACCGGACCTGTTTGTTGAGTTCGGTTTGCTCCATTATAGTCATGCGGGCAATTAATTCTCCTTTGAAACCGTTTTTCTTGATTAGTTTTAGGTTATTGACGACTTTTCGGAAGGTTCCTTTTCCACGGTAAAAATCCGTTAAATCCTCCTGGCCATCTATGGAAACCAGGATGGTGTGGAAGCGGTTTACATATTTTGGCTCCAACTTATCCAAGAGCAAACCGTTTGTTTGGATCATAAAATATTTAGGCTCTACAACATCCATAATTTGTCGCAGTTTATCTACCCCAAGTAAAGGTTCGCCGCCGTAGAAAGTTAAAACGCATTCGGGGTCTTTGCGGCAGAATTCTTTGAGTAAATCCAAATCGTAGTTGAGTTTGCGGGGCAAGTTGTATTCTATTTCTATGTCGTCACCGAAGTCTTCGTCAAAGTCGTCGAGGCTCTCGCCAAAACAATATTTGCATTGCAGGTTGCAGTCGCTGGTAAGTATCACGTGGAAGAACATGCGTGCAATGTATGGTATTCCGGTTTAATAGTATTTTTCCGCCAATTTCTTAGCTGTATCGTATTCTTTGCTATTTTTGGTTCCTTCCAACTCTTCGTTTACTTGTGTTTCTGGCAGTTTTTCAGTTTTGGGAGTTTTATCAGGTTTTTTTTGTGCTCGTTTCTTCGCATTTTCTACATAGCTTTTGAGATCTCTGTCTTTCATGAGTTTTTCGGGCAGAGTTTCAGGCGCATAAACCAGCGGCAATACGGCTAAGAATAAGAAGAAGGCGATAAAAGAAAAAAGGGCATACGAAGAAGTAATACTTACTGAAAGGTAGTTGGTCAAAACAAGTCCTAGAAATCTTGAGAAGAAAAAGGGCAATATGCCTATTGCATAATATTTGTCGGATGAGGAGTGTTGGTTAATTTCTCCCCAAATAACGAATACGAATAAAACACCCAGTATTCCCCAAGTTATTCCGTCAAAGACAGTATAAACATACCAACTGGTTAATTCGTTGGGATAGAGACCTAAGACGGCGTAGCTGAGTCCAAGCAAAGCAAATCCGCCTATAGCCGCTTGTTTCCTTCCAAAGCGATCAATCAGGAAACCTGCCGCTAAAGCGCATACTCCGCTGATAATATTTTCGATAATCTGTAAGAATGTAACTGTGGATTGCCCAAGGATCGTAACCTGAACGGGTATGCTCAAATAATCTACCAGAGAGAACAGCAGCCAAGGGATTAAGTATAAAATGAAAGCCCTTTGACTGAATACCTCACCATATGAAACATTGTTACTTTTCTCGACGCTATCTTTGAACGGTTTAACTAGAAATACTCCAAAAAGACCTGCTAATCTCCAGATAATAAGTACAAAAATAGCTATTTCAAATGCGCTACCTGCCAAACGCAACGAAAAAAGTCCCACACCCCCCAAAAGTAAAATTAATCCAGCATATCGCCCGCGGTTTCCATTATCTGTTGATCGTTTAAAATATTCCATGCAATTTGGCATTCCCAATCCGGTGGAAAGGGCAAAAAGGATGGCGAACAACATAGCTATAGCTGTCGGAGCAAAATTTAATGCCAGTAAGGGTGCTGGAGAGAACACACCGATTATGGTCCAAAGAGTAAATAGTTTTCTGCGCTTAATTTTTTTCATGAGCATTGCCCCAACTATGAGGCTGATTGCTAATGTTCCAAATTGAATAACCCACATTAACTGAACTTGTAAGAAATTCAAGCTAAGGTTGGATAAAATATCTTGAAAAATAATTGTGGCAAGAAAATAATAGATAATTGTATTTAAAACTAAGAATACGCTTTGTAAAGCAATCTGCTTTTTATGGGGTACGTTTTCGTTTAAATTCATTTTTTGACACTTTTCTATTACAAGAAATCCATTATGGCTACTACTTTAAGTATCTAAAATAAGCGTTATGTAGCCAAAAACAATATCTTGAGTAATCAAGTTACCGCAAACTTTTTAAAGAATATGCGTCCAACATAAATACAGGAGGAAAGGAGACGAACAAACCAATCAGGCCTATTAGAAGTTGGTGGATGTAAACTTCATCTATTTATTTTTTGACCTTTTTTTTATACAGGTAAGCCCTGTAGTGAGAACTTTAGAAGCTGAATGAATGTGTCTTGATTTCCTTTTACGTAATTAAGATTGTGAGTTGCTTCTTTCACCAAGGATTGCATGTATTTGCTTAGATTTTTGACACCTGGAGCATTGTAAACTTGCTCTAACATTTTCTCGAATTCAGCTTCACATAGGATATCCCGTTTTAGAAATTCAAGGAGTTTCAGCTTTAAAGAAACATCTTGGAAAGCGTACAAAATAGGAAGCGGTAAACATTCATTCTTGAACCTGTTTGTAAGTTCTTCGGGTTCAAACATGTTTATGAAGTCTTCCCTAATAGTCATCAAGAGTGCAAGAGTTTTTCCATATTGCCTCAAAGCTTCAATCTGTTGAGATGTTCCGTTTCCGATTATGGCTCCTATTTGAGCGGAAACTGTACCTATCGCAATTTTTTCCCTTATATTTTCTAGGTACTCATTTGGGTCCAAATCGATGTTGCCTCGCATGTGCACTTCTTTTGCTTCAGCACTGCCCAAATCAAAAAAGGCTTGTTCAACCAATCTAAGAATTAACCGTTTCTTTTCCATAGGATATTGTTCACAAGACGCGTTTAGCTTTTGCACACCTTTAATCCATAAGATGTCGGCCACTATAATTGCCATATCTTTCCCAAATTTACCATAAACAGTTGGCTTTGATTGTTTGTTATCCGACTGGTCTATTATATCATCATGAATGTCTGCTGCTCCAGCAAGCAACACTATGGCAGCTCCAACTTCAGCAGTTGCTTCCGGATTTCCTCCAACGGCTTCACATGCTAAAGAGAGAAGCGTTGGATGCGAAGTATCATAACAAATTTCCTCCATAAAATATTCTAATGCCTCCCACAGAGGTGCATATTTTATTTGTTCTTTTAGAACTGCTTGTCTTGACAATTCTAAAGCTTTTTTGGCACGTTCAGCCAAAATAACGTTTACTTGCTCCACTAGCTCTTCATCAGTTGACATATAGGTCGCTTACCGTTAATTATGTCTGGATATTTGTCTTTTTAGGTTTTCTTTATTTTCAAACCCAAAATGTAGCCAGCAAATCAAGCAAAACTCTTAATAGCTAAATCTTTAATCAGAAGGTTTCATGAGCCAAACCAAGCAATTCGAGCAGAAATGGCAAGCCAAATGGGAAGCAGCACATGTTTTCGAAGCAGACCCTGACCCGAAAAGACAGAAAGTAATGGTTACTTTTCCTTTTCCGTACATGAATGGTCCTTTGCATGTTGGGCACACTTTCACGGCTTCCCGAGTTGACGCTTATGCTCGGTTTAAGCGGATGCAGGGTTACAATGTGCTTTGGCCTTGGGCTTGGCACTGGACGGGGCAACCGCTGCTTGGAGCCAGCCAACGCGTGGCTAGAGGCGACCAAGAATTCATCCGAGTCCTGCGCGAAGTCGACGGCGTGCCTGAAGCAGAACTTAAAAAATTCGTTGACCCACTCTACATGGCTCAATACTATACTGATGAAGGACGCTTAGCCGTCAAAAGCATCGGTTTCTCCGTGGATTGGCGACGAGAATTCACCACGGTGATTCCGACTTTCCAAAAATTTATTGAGTGGCAATACAAGAACCTCAAAGAAAAAGGCTACGTCACACGCGGCACGCACCCAGTGGTTTGGTGCCCCAAAGATAAAAGCCCCACAGGCGACCATGACCGCCAAAGCGGCGAAGGCGTCACCCCCGAAGAATACACACTAATAAAATACAAACTCGACAAACGGTACCATTCTGCCAGCTGCCACTTTCCGTCCTGAAACCATCTACGGCATAACAAACATGTGGATAAACCCTGACGCCACCTACGTGGAAGCCACCGTTAACGGCGAAAGCTGGATAATCAGCCAGGAAGCCGCAGAGAAACTCAAAGAACAAGAAAGAAAAGTCGATGTAAAACGCAGTTTCCAAGGCAAAGAACTTATCGGCAAAACCTTCGAAAACCCAGTCACAAAACTCAAGTTTCCAATTTTGCCAGGATGGTTTGTTGACCCCAAAACCGCCACGGGCGTAGTTTACAGTGTGCCCGCACATGCACCTTACGATTATTTGGCGTTAGGGATTTGCAGCAGAAACCCGAGGTTCTTGCGCAGTTTGGCGTGGACCCCGAAGTTGTTAAGCAGATTAAACCCATCTCCATCATCAAAGTTGAAGGCTTCGGCGAGTTTCCAGCAGTTGAAATCGTCGAGAAAATGGGCATAAAAGACCAAAATGACCCCAAAGCAGACCAAGCAACTAAAGAACTCTACAAAAAAGAGTTTCACGGCGGAGTACTAAAGGCGAGCTGTGGACCTTACGCTGGCAAATCCGTTCGTGAAGTCAAAGACATTCTGATTGCTGATTTCAAGCAGATGGGCGTCGCCGACAGCATGTATGATTTGTCGGAGCCCGTTGTTTGCCGCTGCATGACCCAATGCATAGTAAAAATTCTCTCTGACCAATGGTTCCTGAACTATTCTGACCCACAGTGGAAAGAGCAAGCCCAAGCAGCCGTCGCTCAAATGACAGATTTACCCTGATTCCGCCAAGCCATGGTTCAACACAGTTATCGATTGGCTTCGCGAATGGGCTTGCGCAAGAACCACAGGCTTTGGAACCCCTCTGCCATGGGGTAAAGGCTGGATAATCGAAACCCTCAGCGACTCCACAGTCTACATGGCGTTCTACACCATAAACAAACACATAAAACAAAACAACATTAAACCTGAATCGCTGACGCCTGAAGTTTTCGATTACATTTTCTACGGCAAAGGCAACGCAACAGAACTCTGCAAACGCAGTCGGAATTAAAGCTGAATTGCTTGATTCAATGCGAGCACGAATTCCTGTACTGGTACCCATTTGACCTGCGAAACTCAGCCAAAGAACTCGTACCAAACCACCTGTCCTTCTGCATCTTCCACCATGCCGCGCTTTTCCCGCCCGAACATTGGCCTAAAGCCATCAGCGTCAACGGCATGCTCATGGTTGAAGGCAAGGAATGCACAAGAGCAAAGGCAACTTCATCACCATGAAAGGCGCCGTCGAAAAGTACGGTGCAGACGCGACCCGTTGCGGTTTGCTGTTGGGCGCTGAAGGCATGGATGACCCAGATTGGCGAGCAGAAAACGTAAGCGACTTACAAAGCAAAGTTTGAAGGCTTAATGGGTTTTGCAAGCGCAATAATTGCTTCCGCCAAAAAAGATGAAGAAACATCGCTGGAGCGGTGGCTGCAAAGCAAGCTTCAATGCCGAATAAAAGAAGTCACCGCAAGCTTAGATGAGCTTAAAACCCGAACTGCCCTGCAAGTGGCTTTGTTTGAGACTTGGAATGATTTGCGCTGGTACATCCAACGAAAAGGCAACACCGAAGCCAAAGCGTTGGGTGAAGCAGTTAAAGTTTGGCTTAAAGATGCTTGCGCCTTTTGCGCCGTTTCATCTGCGAGGAACTTTGGAGCCAAACTGGCGAGGAAGGCTTCATCAGCACTGCAGAGTGGCCAAAGTTTGACGCAGCCAAAATTGATGTTGCTGCAGAAGAACAGGAAAACCTGATAACCGACTTAATGACCGACACCATCAAACATCCTAAAAGCCACGAAAATAACGCCCAAACGCATATGCTTCTACACTGCTGCACCTTGGAAATGGCAGGTTTACCTTAAAATCTTAGATAAAACCTTGCTGGCGAAGCAAAAATCAACGAGTTAATGAAGGAATTTGCCGCTGACAAAGACCTAAAACCGCACATGAAAGATATTGCAGGGTTGGTTCCACGAGTGATTAAGGCTTTAACGAAAGTTTCAGGCGAACGCAAAGCTAACATGCAGAAAATCAAGGCGGTGAATGAGCAGACTGATTTTGGCAGGTGCAGTTGGCTTTTTGAGCGAACGCTTCAACGCAGAAGTATCTGTTTACAGCGAAGACGACCAAGAACGCTTTGACCCCAAAAACCGCGCAACGATGGCGATGCCCTATCAACCAGCAATCTACCTCGAATAATTACGCTTTATATTTTTCTTAGTCCTTACTGTTAATACAAAGATTCGGTCTCCATCCTTTCAGACTCCTCTCCAGTTATTCAAAGCACCCAACCACAACTTCCAGCAGGTAAATCCAATAAAACTGACTCGTCGGCATTCGAGAAGCTTTCGAAATAACTATTTTATCGCCAACTCCCGCCCCAAGATTAAGTATGGGACTTCTAATGAAAAGTTGTTCGCCACTTTTCCAAGCAGTGTTTGGTATCTAAAGTGTCCAAAAATCTGAGTAATTTTGCTTTGTTTACAGTAAAGAGTTAAAGCAAACGTTCACTGGTAACCTTAGCAGAAGAAAATGCAAGCCCAAAGCGCCGGTTCTGTTTTCGATTTACTCGCCAAACCCGTTCGCAAAGCTTTGGCATCGCTTGGATTCACCGAGCCCACGTTGCCCCAAACTTTAGCATTTCCGCCGATTTTGGAGGGCAAGAATGTGCTTTTGATTGCGCCAACGGGCACCGGTAAAACTGAAGCCGTTTTGCTCCCAATATTTTCAAAACTGGTTGAACAAAAAAACCTAGAGCAGAAGGGCATCCAAGTCATTTATATCACGCCTCTCCGCGCGTTGAATCGTGACATGTTTAAACGGTTAACGTTTTGGAGCGAACAACTCGACATAACAATTGAGGTTCGCCACGGCGATACCGAGATGAAGATTCGCCGAAAACAAGCTCTCAAACCCCCCCAAATTCTAGTCACCACACCTGAAACCCTGCAGGCGATTTTGCCAGGTTCTCAAATGCGCCGCCACCTCGGCAGCGTACAATATGTAATCATCGATGAGGTGCATGATTTGGCAGAGAGCAAACGGGGTGCCCAGCTAACTGTGGCGCTTGAAAGGGTTGTCGAGGCAACGGAGAGGGAGTTTCAGAGAATTGGCTTGTCCGCAACTGTTGGCAACCCTGAGGAGGTGGCGCGTTTCATCGCTGGAACCAACCGAGACATTGCTATCGTGCAAGCAATTTTAACCAAGAACTACCGTTACCGCGTTGAATACACTACGCCAACCGAAAAAGACTATGAATTAGCGGCTAAAATTGGAAACTGCGCCTGAAGCAGCCGCACGAATCCGCAGATTACTCGAATTAATTGACAGCCACAAATCCACCTTGGTATTCGTGAATAGTCGC